>CAZLTL010000049.1:0-1554 GCA_964562525.1 uncultured bacterium | reverse complement strand
AATCGCGGCAGAAAAACTGGCGCTTATCGATGAGGATTTAGCCCGTGCATTATCGTATGAAGCGAGTGTTCGTTTGGCGCTCGTTGATATTTTAGGTGAAAAGCGTCGTTTTTATGCCAGTGAATTTGGTTTAACGGCTGATGATTTCAAGAAATTAGAAGGAGTGCTGATCGGCCGACATGAGGCTCTCTTGGCTCAAGAGGCTTTCAGTAAATTACTTGCTCGCGTTGCTGTTGTTGGCTCTGACGGCACGATTAAGAGTTTTGTTGGTAACGATGCGTCTGTAATTCAGGTTTCAATCGGTGAAAACGAGACAGCGCAAGACGTTCTGCGTGATATTCAGGCTGCATTAGCGCAAGTTAACCGTCAGCATACTGTTCCGGTTTATTTGCTCAGCGACATTAACAAGGTTGATGGGTTAGGGGCGTTGATGCCTACGGCGGATGTCGTTAAAGAATTTAAATATTTTGTTATGACCGACATGAATGGGTTGTCGGACAAGCAACAATTGGCTCAGCTTGCGGCTTGGATTGGTGTCGAAAGTTTCTTGAAAGATTTTCTCGGTGTTCAGACCGGAGCTGACCGATATATTATGGAAGAATTGTTGCAGAATAAAGCTGTGCTGGCTTTAGTTAATGAAATGAACGCAAAGCGCAAGATAGAAGTTGCCGCTTAATTTTGCCAGAGGTTGGTCGATAACTGTTCAACGAATTGCTCCATGAAAGGATGTAACCTATGAACTCGTATTTATTTCGAACTTTTTTTGTATTTGCTCTCGCTCTGACTTGTTTTTCGATGGCGGCAAACGCGGAAAAGGCTTATTTACCCGAAGCTTTGAAGACCGTTGAGCAAATCAAGAATCAGCAGGGGAAGATAGATGGTTATCGCGGGAATCAATATGTGCCCGTTATTCCTGGAGCGGACCTTGCAAAAGTAGGTCAAGGTTATGAGTTACCTAAACATTTGAAGCCATACGAGCTTCAAACGTCGCAAGGGACAGTCCAGTTTTACAAACTTCCAAAGTCAACAAAGGTCCCTAAATCCGTAAATTATCTTCCGCTTTTGCCTGAGATTTCTAAGGACGAAAAGCAAGTATCCTTATCGGATGGCGCGACAGGTTCAACCGGCGCAGGCGTAGTTGCCGGACAAGAAAATATGTCCGCGACAAACGCAGCAGCTTCGACGCCTGCGAAGACTTCTTCTTCTCCAGCTAATCAGTCAGCACCGGCTAAAAAGAAAATCGGTTTTTGGGGTTTTTGATTTTAGGGTAGACGGGCTGCGTTCGGAGTTTGTGCCGCCTGATTTGATTTTTGAGTGATTTCCGCGCTTCTTTTCTATATTATCCTTATTTCCATTTCATTTCGCGCCCGTAGCTCAGGTGGATAGAGCATCTGCCTTCTAAGCAGAGGGTCGGCCGTTCGAATCGGCCCGGGCGCATTTTTCCTCTACTTTTACGGACGACTTAGTTTTAAACCATTTTTTATCTGAGGAAGCGCGGGCTGAGAATGTGTTCAAAATAAAAAGCCCCCAATCTTTCGACTGAGGGCTTTTGAT
>CAZLTL010000048.1:0-1930 GCA_964562525.1 uncultured bacterium | reverse complement strand
TACAGTACTTTAACTTGCTCATTGTAAGTTTTTAAGGGTAAAAGTAAAGGAAAAATACGATGCCAGTAAAGTCCCTGACAGACATAAAACCAAACAAGGCAAACCCGCGCCGGATCAAAAAAGACCGGCAGGAAAAATTGTCGGAATACCTGAATGAATACGGCGACCTTTCCGGGGTTGTGTACAACGCTAACCCGGAATGTGAGGCCATCGTATCCGGCCACCAACGCACCGCCGAGTTTAAGCGGCAAAAATCGAAGCTGACCATTTTGGAGCGCTACGACCCGGCGCAAGGCGATGGCACCACGGCGCGAGGGTTTATAGAAACGCCAAGCGGGCAGCGGTATTTGTACCGCGAAGTCAATTGGCCGAAAGAAAAAGCCGACGCGGCGACCATTATTGCAAACGGGCAATTTGGGGAATGGGATTCGGATATACTGGCAAACCAATGGGATTTTGATGTTCCGGAGTTCCGAGAGTTCGGCGTGCCGGAATTTGTTTTTGGGGGCGATGGCATGGATGGTGAGGGCGGCATTCTGAACAACGCGCTAAACAGCGAAGCCAAAGAGGATGATTTTGAGGCACCCGCGATTGAGGAGGTTGTGACTGATATTAAGCTGGGCGACTTGTTTGAAATCGGGCCGCATAGGCTGCTGTGTGGGGATAGCACCAGCAAGGAAGATGTTGCACGGTTGATGTGCGGCGAACTTTCCAATCTTTATATCACAGACCCGCCATACGGAGTAAAATATAGCGAAAAGAATGCGTTTTTGAATGCGATTTCCAGGGGAAATCGCATTCAAAAACCAATAGAAAACGACGGGTTGTCGGTGTCAGACAGCGCAGAACTTTGGTTTAACTCGTTTTCTTGCATGTGTGACTTTATGGGCAACAAATCGAGTTACTATATTTTTTCAGCTCAGGGCGGAGATTTGATGATGATGATGATGATGATTGACAAGGTTTTTTTACTTAAGCACTGTTTAATCTGGGTTAAAAATAACCATGTTTTAGGGCGAAGTGATTACAACTACAAACACGAACCTATTTTTTTTGGCTGGAAAAAGAAGGGGACGCATGATTTTTATGGCGGGTTCCAAACTTCTGTAATTGATTTTGCGAAGCCGCAAAAAAGCGACTTGCACCCGACAATGAAGCCAGTAGGGCTTATTTCTATCCTTGTAAAAAACAGCAGTAAGGAATTGGACATTATAACCGATTCATTTCTCGGCTCCGGCACCACAATGGTAGCAGCCCACCAACTAAACCGTAAGTGTTACGGCATGGAAATCGACCCGAAATACTGCCAGGTCATAGTCAATAGAATGGCAAGGCTTGACACATCACTTGAAATCAAGCGCAACGGGGAGCCGTATAATCCGAAATAAAAACAGTGTGAAAACAGTGTGATATGGAACAACAGGGAAAAAACGGGGGAAAATTAAAGAGTTTCGAGCCTGGCCAAAGTGGCAATCAAAAAGGCAGGCCAAAGGGCGTGCCAAACGCAAAGACGCGCATGGCGCGGTTTCTTGATCTGAGCATCAACGGCAAAAACCCAATTACCAAAGAAGATGAAATGTTTACTGTTGCCGAGCTTATGGATTTGCAGATCATTTCAAAGGCCATAAAAGGCGACCTGCAAGCATGGGAAAAGATTAATGACAGGTTGGAGGGCAAAGCCAAACAAACCACCGAACACACCGGAGAGGTCACTCAAAATATAAACCTGGATAATCTGACAATTGAGGAAAAGCGTAAGGCGCTTGCACTCCTTGAAAAGGCAGGAACAAAGGACAATGAGTAGCGCGGTAGATATATCGGTAATTGCCCAACTAAAGGCATCAATCGCCCGTGAATCATTTCAGGACTTTATACGGTTTGTAAAGCCTGACTATCAATTCAATTGGCACCATTTAAAATTAATTGATGC
>CAZLTL010000047.1:0-2143 GCA_964562525.1 uncultured bacterium | reverse complement strand
TGTGCCAAGCTGTGACATTTTTTTTGTGCCCAAGTCAAAGTGCCAGGCACTTTGGTCTTAAATCAGCGTTTTTGCTTCGTTTCTTTTTGTCTCTAGGTGAAAGTGCCAGGCACTTTAGCGGTTTTGGTGCTGCTTATACGTTATATATAAGCCGTCATTTAGTGGGTTTAAAGTGTTCCGCAATCCGGAGGGTATATGCCTAGGATGCCGCGTGTTCATTTAAACGGGGTTCTTTATTACGTTACGCAACAGGGGGCGCATGACCGTTCATTGTTTCGCGATGCCGAAGATCATCAGGCTTATTTGGATTTTCTTACACAGTATCAAAGCAAACATCAATTTCATCTTTATTCTTATTCTCTTTTATCTGACAAAGTTAATCTCATTATCGAGCCTTATGGCACGGCAACCATTTCGGAGATTATGCGCGATTTAACTTCACGCTACTCGAAATATTACAATGGACGCTATGGAGCCAATGGTCCGCTTTTCAAAGGCCGTTTTCATACGGTGCTGGCAGAAAAAGAAACTTATCTCCCCAGACTTATTCGCTTTGTTCACAGCTTGTCTCCGCAAGCAGAAAGTTTTTCAACAAGTGCATTGGCTTACGCGCGTTTTGCTGGCGGAGAATTAGTGACAGGACTTTTGGCGAAAGAGATTCGTGAAATCGCGTCTATGAATCAGTTTTCAACTGACAATCATTTTCAGCAGTTAAGCTTGCCGTTATCCGAAGCGGAGTTCGCCGGCATGCAGCAGCAGCTAAAGGATGCCGTAATTGGTTCTCCTGCATTTATTCAAAAAGTGCGCACGGAAATGAAAGAAGCCGCTGCTGCACATGATGCGAAGCCTGAAGCTCAGGTTGCGGCCGCCGTTCCAGCCGCGGCGATTCAAGGTGCAGTCTTTAAGACGGGCAGCAAAATGTGGAATCTTAGCTTTTTAGCTTTGCCTGTTTTGGCAATCGCCGTGGGTTTGTTTTTAATTCAAAAACCTGCAGCTGTGTCAAATAACGAATCTGTATCTGCTGCCGTTGTTGCTGAGAAAGTCACTCCTTCGACACCGGTTCCGCCGACCACTCCGATAGCATTGAATGGTACAGAGTGGGAAGTGAAAATGATTCCCACGGATAAAAAAAATGTTCAAGCCGTTGAATACGACAAAATCCGTTTTTCGGATGATCAAGTTGTTTCCAAAAATATGGCGGCGAAAGGCTTTCAGCCGACGTTTTACACTCTCACCAGCAACGAAGACGGAGTGATTATTTGGGAAACGATGCAAACCGGGCCGGCAGGCGACATTGTCGCTTGGCGCGGTGAATGGGTGAATGGTCAGATGCGCGGCGTCATCAATCAGCAAATGGCAAGCGGAGAGACCCGCACTTTTCACTTTGTGGGGAGTAAATAATGAAAAAATCATTTTTGAAATATCTGCTTATCGCTTCGTTCGCGTTGATTTCGGTTTCAGGTTATGGCGCTGAGCCCGTGAAAGAAGACGCATTTCGCATGAAGACGATGGAAGGCGAAATTATGGGAAAGACGCGGGCGAATTTGAGTGTGCAGTATAAACAGGACGGGAATCAGCTTTTTGAAGCAGTGATTCCCGTTGATGAGAAAATTAGACTTAAAGGTTATAAGAATTTTCTGGATATTCAAAATGGTGACCTCGTTAAAGTTGAATTTAAAGAGACTTATAAGTTAGATGACGAAGGTAAGGAAATCCGGACAGGAAGAATGGCGACCTCGGTTCACTTGGTTAAAAATAGCGTTGCCGGAAAGTTGATTTCCAAGGATTAAGATGAGTCAAAAAAGCGCCAATCCAATTCGGATGGAAGCAAAAAAAGAAAGCGTGCTTGAACGCTTGCTCAAGAATTTTGTCGTTTACACCGTTGTGCTTTCGGTTGTGACATTCGGCGTGCCTTATGACGCAACTCGCTTTTTACCTGATCCGATGCACCGCATGATTCAGGAAATGTTTGGGGTCAAAGATGCGAATGCTTTTCAGATCAAGCGAGTTCTGCGCGGTCAAACCGATATGAGTACCAATGAAATTGTGTCGCAGTCCCTTTCAGCCGTCAACGGGGGAATTGACCTCGATGTGGAAAAGTCATTCTTAATTATGAGTGTTTCGTCGAATAACCAAGACAATC
>CAZLTL010000046.1:0-2233 GCA_964562525.1 uncultured bacterium | reverse complement strand
GCATGCAACAACGCAGACGAAGCTTTTTCAGCGAATTACAACACCATGCGGACATGCTTGGTGGTACGAATGGCATGATCCAGCTGATGCATATATTCTTTGCTCGCGACTTTGACTTCAAGGTTATACGTCACATACTTGTTTCCAGAGGAATGAGTTCCTTCGGACAAGGGGTTCACAACGCCTAAATCCTGCATCTTTTTTTCAAGCATGGTGCGAACACCAGGCATATTGTCAGCAATAATTTTGAAATGGCAAACAACCGGAAACTGGATTTCTTCGCCGTTAAAAGGGTCGCTCATACACAAAGTATAGAGCAGGACTCCGAATTCAGGAATAAGGATTCTAAAAATAAAACAAGTCGCATGTTCAAAAAAGGCTTTTACTGTCTATTCTCCAAGCGGATAGTAATCAATAGGCACATATTCAGAACCCCATTCGGTTAAGGTGCTTTTAAACAAAGTCAGCCGATCAACGATCCGCAACGGAGTTTTGGGGAATTGAAAAACTTCAGGATCCCATTGAATAGGGCTATCCGCACGAACACGAAAAAGAGTCGCGTGAGGAGTAAAGCTTTCATGCTCAACAGGAAAGCCCTGCGCAATCAGCGGTTGCGTCACCTTGCCATACAAATCGAGGAGGCTTGCTCTGCATTCCAAAGAAGCGCCAACCCAAATAACGCGCGGCTTAATCAAGCTTGGAAAAGCTCCCATACCTTCCAATCCCACTTCAAAGGGGTTTGTTTGAGAAGCAACATTACGCGCAATCCGCATAACGGCGTCTTTCTGAATAGGTGTTGTATCTCCCAAAAAGTGAATCGTGAAATGAAAGTGCCTGAGGTTGACCCATTTTTGATCAGGATACAAACCCATCAACTTTTCTGCGCAAACAGTTATTTCATCTTTAAAAAGAGGGTCTAAATGCAATCCTAAAAAAAGGCGTTCGGGTTTTTCCATAAACAAATCCTAGCATAAAAAACCCAAAGTCATCCCCAGGCAATGTGAAAACTTGAAACAAAATGTGTCATTTTTTTACAAATGTCGCATCCATCCAAATAATTCTCCCTCTATAAAAAATGGCATACAGATTGAATCCCTTATTACAAAAGCATTAAAAACAAAATTAAGGAGGTACTTTATGAATTTAATTCAACGACGAAAAGAAGCCTTTGACCCCTTTGAAGTTTTGAAGGACTTCCAAACTGATTTGGATCGTTTCTTTGCATCCACTCCGGCAACAAATCAAGGCTGGAAGCGCTCAGTTGATCCGGATGTTGAGGTTACGGAAAAGGACAATGAATACATTGTCCATGCCGACCTTCCGGGAATGAAACGGGAAGACTTTGACATCACCGTCGAAGGCAACCGCTTTATTCTGCGCGGCGAACGCAAAGAAGAGACCCAATCGGAAAAGAAGGGCTATCACTACTCTGAGCGTCGCTACGGAAGTTTCGCGCGCGCCTTTACGCTTCCGGTTGAAATTGAGTCGGAGAAGGTTCGTGCCACTTATAAAAACGGTGTTTTGGAGGTAGTGCTACCTAAAACCGCAAAAGAAAAGACAAAGAAAATCGATGTCAAAATCGATTAAGCTCAGAGAACCGCGCCGGGCATTTTGCCTGGCGCGGCTCAATTTATATTGAGGTGATTTATGTCAGAAACAACTCAAGAAAAAAAAATAAATTGGCTGGCGGTTGTCAGTGTCTTACTAGCGATTTTACTTATCAGCCAAACTGCTGGGTTCCTTTATTTTTTAAACAAAAAAGAAGACGAAGCTGTAAAACCTAGTGTCATGCATAGAGATGCTCAGCATCTAAGCTCCTCTGCTGGGCCGAGACCTCGCAATGCCATCATTCAAGTTTCGCAACAGCCAAGGGCTTCGACGTATTATCAAGATCCCTGGTCGATGTTTGATGATATGCAAGAAAGCATGAATCAAATGATGGGCGGATTTATGGCAAATTTGCCTAGCATGATGACTCAAATGAATCAACACATGGGAATTGATGCTATGCCTTTAGTGGACATGGAAGAAAAGAACAATGCTTATGTTGTGCAAGTTGACATGCCCGGACTTGATAAAGATAAAATCGATATCACGGTACGTGGTGAAATCCTGACAGTTCAAGGTCAACGCGAAACGATCAATCAGGAGCAAACCGGGAGTTATTACACACAAGAGCGCAGCTATGGTTCATTTTCGCGGAGTCTGCGCCTTCCCGGACCGGTCGATGAAG
>CAZLTL010000045.1:0-3277 GCA_964562525.1 uncultured bacterium | reverse complement strand
GCTCCGGACTTTTTCTTAGACCTCGTTTTCTTTTCGCAATTTTTTAAATTGCATCATGCGCACGTGGCGAAATTGGCAGACGCACTACTTTGAGGTGGTAGCGCCGCAAGGCATGCAGGTTCAAGTCCTGCCGTGCGCATTCATTTAAAAACGGCTCATCTGCGTCGTTGAATACTTCACTCCCTTGTGCGGCGTATTTCATATACGCCTCCGCGGTCGTTCGAATTCGCCTAGCATCTGAGCCGTTTTTAAATGAATGGGCTTGGATGGAGGGCTTGAGGTGAGCCTCGATAAAATAGTGAAGCTTTAAAAAAATCAAACCTGACTCAATGTCGGGTTTTTTTTAAAGTCTTTGTGAGAGGCGAGTGGCCGACCTGAAGCGAAACCGAGCGTCCAGCGAGAAATTGAGCGAAAGGCGCCATTAGTCCTGCCGTGATTTTAAAAAAGTGCGTAACTACTTTTTGATGCAAGGTTTGTGAGTGACTTCTCAAAGCTTTTGCCGTAAATTATGCGCATGTTAGCCACTCATATTTTCAGAGAATACGACATTCGCGGATTAGCCGAGACGGAGCTTACTGACGATACCGTCCATAAAATCGGCCGCGCCTTCGGGTCTTATTTAATTGAAAATAAAAAGACCCAAGTCGGTGTCGGCCATGACCATCGCGACAGTTCTCCGCGCATCGCGAAGGCTCTTATCCACGGTTTAATGGAATCAGGCATGCGCGTTGTCATGCATGGCTGTGTTCCTACGCCTTTGGTTTATTTTGCCGTTGAAACTTACTCTTTGGACGCGGGGATTTGCGTGACCGGCTCTCACAATCCGCCCGAATTTAATGGCCTTAAAATTCAGCTTTTAGGTGCTCCGTTTTATGGTGCTCAAATCCAAGGTTTAAAAGACCGTATTCTTGCCAAAAACTTTAAAGACGGCGTCGGTAGCGTTAAAGAAGATTCCGCCTTGATTGAAAAATATCAGAAATATGTTTGCTCACTTTTTACGTTTAAGAAAAAGCTGAATGTGATTCTTGATACCGGTCATGGTATGGGCGGCGCGGTTTTGCCGAAGCTGATCGCGGTACTAGGCCACAACGTGACGACGCTTTATGAAAATTTAGATTCGACTTTTCCTGATCATCATCCCGATCCTTCCGAGCTGAAAAACTTGCGTGATTTACAGAAAACAGTTTTAGCTCAGAAAGCAGATATCGGTATGGCGTTTGACGGAGACTCTGATCGCATCGGCGTCATCGATGAAAAAGGAGAAGTTGTTTTCGGCGACCAGTTAACCTTAATCTACGCGCGCGAAATTGTCGAGCGCAAACCCGGCGCAGTCATTATCGGCGATGTGAAATGTTCGAAAGCCGCTTTTGATTTGATGGCCAAGGCAGGCGCGAAACCGTTGATGTGGAAAACGGGCCATTCGCTGGTCAAAGCTAAGATGAAAGAGACAGGCGCGGAGTTGGCCGGTGAAATGAGCGGGCACATCTTTTTTAAGGACCGCTGGTTTGGATTTGATGACGCGATTTACTCGGCTTGCCGTATTTTAGAAATCATGGATAAAACCGGAAAAAAAGTTTCCGAGCTTTTGGCGGATTATCCCAAGATGTTTTCGACGCCTGAGTTGCGAGTGGATTGCGCGGACAGTATCAAGTTCCGTGTTATTGAAGGAATCCGGCACCGTTTCAGCTTGATGACCATGGCTTCACCGCCGATCGGTGCTTTTAAAATCGTTGAGATCGATGGCGTGCGCGCGGAATGGTCGGATGGCTGGGGGCTCGTTCGCGCTTCGAATACTCAGCCGGTGCTTGTGACTCGCTTCGAAGCAGTTTCAAGCGCGCGCGCACAGGCAATCCAATCCTGGATGGAAAAAGAAATTAAGCTTGTGATTCAAGCCGTGGAGCGTGAATGAATTACGCCTTAATCATGGCCGGCGGATCCGGAACGCGCTTTTGGCCTGCAAGCCGCAAAGCTTTGCCTAAGCAGTTTCTTAAACTTTGGGGTAAAGAAACTCTGATTGAGGAAACTTGTAGCCGTATCCGTAAGCTTGTTCCCAAAGATCGCCTTGAGGTTTTTACTCAGGCTTCTAAGGCCGGGTGGGTTGCTAAACATTTAAAAATTTCCCAGTCGCAAGTCGTGGGCGAGCCGATGGGGCGCAATACCGCACCTTGCGCGATTTGGGCGGCTTTACGGTTGCTTAAAAAAGATCCTGACGCGGTGATTGCGATTTTACCGTCGGATCATTTCATCGGTAAGCCCAAACAATTTGAAAAAGCCCTCAAAGCTGCTTATGGTGTGGCGCAAAAAACCGGACAGCCAGTAACACTTGGGATTCAGCCTGATAGCCCGCATACCGGGTATGGTTATCTGGAATTACAGTCTAAAATATCCACCCAAAACGGATTGTCTGTTTATCAATTGAAACAATTTCACGAAAAACCGGACGCGAAAAAGGCGATGGCTTATTTAAAGTCCGGGAAGTTTTTGTGGAACGCGGGCATTTTTGTTTGGCGCGCGGATGAGCTGGTGAAATGCTCAGAAAAATATTTGCCGGCATCGGTTAAGGTTTTGCGCAAAATCGTAAATGAAAAGATTAGCGGTAAAAAACTGGCTGAATTATTCAGCCGTGTCGAATCGATATCGATCGACTATGGTTTGATGGAGCATCTCAAAGGTAAGATTTTAAGTATTCCCGTATCTGTCGGTTGGAATGATGTCGGCAGTTGGTCCACACTAGCCAAGCTCATTAAACAAGATTCCCAAGGCAATGTTTTACAGGGGAATGTCGTTGCTGTGCGCAGCAGCGGTAATTTTGTCCGTTCGCAAAACAAACCAATCGCACTTGTCGGCGTGAAAGATGTGGTGGTTGTGGATGCGGGCGATGTGATACTTGTATGTCCTAAATCAGAAACGGAGTCGATTCGTGATTTGGTGGGAGAGCTGGATAAACGGGGAATGAAGGAATATCTTTAATTGGAAAATTTGACTTTATTTCATGCGCTCATCTTTGGCATTGTCGAAGGCTTCTCCGAGTTTTTACCGATTTCTTCCACAGCCCATTTAATTCTTACCGCACATGTTTTGGGGCTTCCTCAAACTGAATTTTTAAAAAGCTTTCAAATTGCCATTCAATCCGGAGCGATTCTTTCTGTCGTGGTTTTGTATTGGCGGTCTTTTCTGCGTAATTGGGAAGAGTTAAAGCGCATTTTTTGTGGCTTTATTCCAACAGCGCTTGTTGGATTTGTTCTCTATAAGGTCATCAAAAAATATTTTATGGATG
>CAZLTL010000044.1:0-3338 GCA_964562525.1 uncultured bacterium | reverse complement strand
ATTTCTATCGCAAATGGCGCCTCCAAGTTACTCAAAATCATCCCAAAGCCAAACGTGCTTAGTATGAATTTAAGAGTGCGGCTACTATTTTTAATGGAACCCGTGAGTCAACCATTGAACGCTATGTAAAAGTGATGGGGGCGGATGATGATCTGCAGACTGCACGCTTCTTCTTAGGTATCGACTCTTCATTGCAAAATTATAAATACTCATACGAATCTGCTGTTCGGTCTGTCGCGCAAGCTTGGAAAGCATTGAAGAACTCCAAGCCGTTGAGAGCAAAGTTGGGTGGACGCGACCAATTTGTTCGGCTGGCTCTTTCTGCCGGTGACGAAGCTGCGGAGCGCCATCAAGTCCGCGTATATGAGTTGACGAATGATGCTGAGAGTCAGAAGCATTTTGAACGCTTGGCTCTATCCATGGATTATGGAAAGTCTCGTTTAAAGTTTAATTTGGAAAATTTAGGACACTATTTAAAAGCAGAGTTTTTGATTTTAGGTGCCGTTGTGTCTGAGATTTATAAGTCGCTCAATTTGACTCCACAACGCTCGATTCTCTTTGCGGCGACTTTTGCCATTATGTTCTTTGGGCTTCCGTTTGTGATTGGATTGTTGCCTATTTTTTCCGGAACCGCATTGTTAACGAGTGCTTGGCTTCCTTTTAGCTTAAGCCTGTTTACCGCTTGGTTTTCAGTTTCGCGTTTTGATCATTTTATTGATTCACATTTTTATGTGTCGGCCCTGTTTAGCCCGGCACTTTTGAATAAACGTTTGCGCGCAATTATAGATAAGTAGAATATTCAGCATGAAAAAGCACAATACGAAGAAATTCTTTATCGCTTCAATAGCGGAGAGCTTTCCGTGAAGCAAGTGGATCAAGCGTTGCGTGATTGGCATCGAGCCAACCGTCAGAATATTCAAGCGGCGGAGAGGAAGGAACTGCGTTCAGTCTTGAATCAGGAATTACTCGAATTTAAAACAGAGAACAAATCTTTTGAAGTTAAGGCCGGTAAAGTTGCGAAATTGGGCGTTCGTAAAGCGCATGTGGCGCAGACAACAGTTTATGAGTATCAAGATGGAGACATTACGTATGTGATTCAGCAAAGTGGTCAATCTGCCGGAAAAATTATTGATGTGTATGTGAATAAAAAAGTTACGGTGCCTGAGTTTGAACACGCACTTAAGCAGATCGGCAGTACGGTTACCGTTGATGCGCAAGGCTTTCATTTTCAAGTACCACAAGTGGACTTAAACGGGCAGTTGATTCTTAAGACACTCGATGTTGGACGGAACAGCATGAATTCTAGAGAAGTGGACACGGTTACCTTGGAAGTTAAAGGGTTTAGCTTGAAGGGGGTGATGGGTGGGGTGTCGCGGGTTTTGGTTGTTTATAAAAACCATCATAATGGTGAATACCGCGTGATTCAGTCTTTTGATGAAAAGTTAACAGGACAAGCTGTTTCTTTAGCTGAGCTTCGATTCAAGGATCAAGATGTTGTTCAGGCTTTGGTGGATGCGAAGCAGGATCCTAAGTCTACACTTGGGAAGGAGCTTAAGAGGCTTAACTTGGAAAGTCAGGTGACGGATGGGCGCGTTGATTTCATAGCCCGATTGCTGGGCGGTGATGATGAGGTTAAGCGCGCGGAGATTCAGACGAAAATTCAAGTGGCTATTGCTGTTGAGGTTCTGCGGCGTGATCGTATTCGTAAGAATCGCGAAGAGGAATCGCAGACTACTTTGGTTACAGAAAACTTTGAGGCAATTATTAGTAAGTTTGGTGTGTCGCGCTCGGATATTTACGGATTTTTAGGGTTTGACGCGGACGATTTAAGTTTAATTAAAGAAGCCCGCGAGGAAATGATTGCTGTTTGGAAGGCAAAGCGGGATTCGTTCGGTTGGGATGATGAGCGGAAACTTTATTTTGACAAATTGATTCAAACGTTGGAATTAAATTCAGAGATTGAAATTGATTTGTTTGCTGATTCCGAAGCAAGTGTTAAAGGGGGGAAGGTATTTGTCGCGGCATACTTAATGCGTGATTTGCGTAGAACAGCTCAATTTACATCTCCTCAACATGCCCGGCAATTAGCTAAACGGCATTTGCAATCATTGATCACTCATGAAGCGATTGAATATCGAATTGATGATGTCATGCGGCAGATGAATGAATTTGGAGATGAGTACACCTTTGAAGAAAAAAAATCAGTCTTTAAGCTGATTACACGCGGCGCTCGTCAGGATTACAATCCAGGATCGGATGACCATGGCGCGATGTTCCGTGACTGGCTAGCTGAGTATACTGCTTCCACGATGCTAACCCAGGTTTTGGGCGCTGCGGGTGAGATAGAAGACGCCTTCCGGTTGAAGCATCGTTTAATGGGGAATCATTCCGGAGCAATTCAATCTTCAAAGAAAGCAAACTACTATAAGCGGATTGCAAGTCGTCCCGATGTCTTTTCGTTCTCTGATCCGGCAGAGGGCTTTAAGCCTGTTTACGATTATTTCCGATTCTCGGTGCTTGGTTTTGTGATTCCGATTTTAGAATCGATTGCAGCTGGTGACTTAATCCGTGCTCGCATCTTGCTAGACGAAAAAATTAACTCCGCAGCTGCGCGTTCGACTGGCGAGAAAAACATTGGCGACGACGAAATTGCTTGGTTGAAGGGAATTATTGAGGGTGCTGAGCAGGGTGACTTGGTCAAAGTCGCGGAAGCGTCCAATTTTCTTCAAGATTTAGCCGGGCATGGCAAAACTCTTTTTAGTATGTTGACTACGGCTACAGTTTCTATACCCGAAAAAACAATTAAAAACGTAGATCCAATAAAGGTCGATGTTGCAGAAAGAGCAGATCTAATCGGAAGAACGGATGCTGCCGAGGATAATGTATCTTCCAATGAAGATAAAACTGTTGCTTCGGATGCCGTTGTTCGCAGTGAATCGCGGCTAGAAGATGCGGTTCGCGACATCTTGGTGGATGAGTTTGGGGTTAAATGGATCAATCAGTTCAATGGTTTTGTTTGGAGTGATCCTAACTCGGATACCCATTTGGGTGGTGGGCAAATCGCATACTTTCAAAAATCAACCAAACAGATTTTTATGAATCGCGAACACTTTATCAACTTACTTCAAAGCGAAGCAAGTTTTGAACTTCCTCAAAATAAAATGCTTCTTTATCGTTTAGCGATAGCATTGGATCATGAATTAACCCATATGATGCAGACCGGAAATATGAATCCTGTTTTGGCGGAAATTGAAGCGAATACGCGCTCAGCGCAAATGTTCGCAATCGCGGCAGAAAAACTGGCGCTTATCGATGAGGATTTAGCCCGTGCATTATCG
>CAZLTL010000043.1:2161-3575 GCA_964562525.1 uncultured bacterium | reverse complement strand
CCGAATGGTCCTGGCGGACCGGATCAACCCGGTCATCCAAACGGCGGTACGAACCGGACCGGCTCGGGCTTAGAGACGGGGCGCCAAGATGGAAAGCTTTTTCCGCGAGAGCGGATGAACGATGAGAACGGAACGCTTCCGGATGGTTTGCCGACCGAAAAATTAGAAAAAAACAATTCTGAGGTCACTCCGTTGCCGCAGGCATCCGGTGAAGGTTCGTCCGCATTTATTCGAAGAAAGCCGATGCCTTCGAGTGAGCTTTCGGCCCCTGCCTTTTCGCCTCAAACTCCCGGAGTAGCGGCGGTGAAGGAAATGCCTCAGCAGCCGATGAATCAGGAGAGACGGCCGGTGGTTTCTGCAAATGGGCTTGTGCCTAGGGTGCAAAAAAAGGATAATCCTGCAGGTGGTAAGATTAGCAGTTTGCAAAAGGATGCGGTGAAACCGCCTAAGCGCTCAGCACCTAGACCCGCTCCCGCTAAGCGCAACTAAATCCGGTTAGACGTTGAAAACTAAAGGAAAATAAAATGAATCTTGTTGGAAGCATTTTGGTGTTGATTTTCCTGTTTTGCGCTCCGGTCGCCTTTGCTGCGGACTCTCGAGATTCCTTGATTGATATCCAGGTGAGAAAAAGTGAAAAAGTTAACTCAAAGGAAGGAAAAACTTTAACCGATGGACGGGCGCATGTTTATAAAGTGCAGGGGCGAGCTGTAATCACAAAGCAAGGCAGCCCCATTGAGGTTGAAGTTAAAGCCGGTACGGTAGTCAAAGCAGGTGACGCTATTTACACCGAAAAAAATGCCTCAGTTTCAATTGCTTTTGATTATTTGAAGAAAAATGCAGTGCATATTCCTGCAGAAAGCCGCGTGGTATTTAATAGCATTGAGCCGAATGATATTAAACTCGAAAACGGGTCTGTTTTTAACGCAGTAGGTGGTTTGGCGGAAGGCAGTGTTTGGAAGGTTACGACTCCGGTGGCTGTGGCGGCGGTGCGTGGAACGGTTTATTTGGTTCGCTTCGAAACGGCTACAGGAGAATTTTATGCTGCGACGGTCGATGTGCCCGATGACGGGAAAACCTCAGCGATTGAAATTCAATTAATTGATAAAGATGGCGAAGCCTATGTTCCGGAAGGTAAAGAAATTACCTTGCGCGAGGGAGAAACACCCAGCTCTGAAATGGTTCAAGATTTGAGCCCTGAGGCAATTGCTGAAATTCAGCAATTTTTTGAACAGCTTACTGATGAGCAAGAAATAATTGAAGAGATCATTGAGCAAGCAGCGTCTGATGAAATTGAAAGCGAGACGACTGAAGAAACCAATGAAAATGGCGACAGCTCCGACGATTCATCCAATCAAGACAATGGTGGTCAAGACGATGATGCTGAGCAGGGTGAAGAGAGCGACGCAGCCAATTC
>CAZLTL010000043.1:0-2061 GCA_964562525.1 uncultured bacterium | reverse complement strand
TTGACTGAGTCGCCGATTATGGAGAGCCAGCCCGAGTTAGTGCCTGATGAAACAATTGATTTACAAGAAGTTGAGAGTTCGACCGAAGAATCGGGAGATTCAACAAATACGTCTGCAAATAATGATGATTAGAATAGGAGAAGATATGACAATGAAAGTTATAGTTTTGAATTTAGTGGCGCTGGCTTTTTTTGCGCAGAGTGTTATTGCAGGCACCTCTCGCGATGCATTGATTGACGCACAAATGAAAACCGGCGAGAAAGTCAATGCGGAACAAGGGAATTCACTCAGCGATCAAAAAGGGCGCGTTTATCAAATTGACGGAAAGGCGATGATTACGCGCCAGGGAAGCCCTGTTGAAAGTAAGTTGAAAGTGGGCGATTTAGTTCAAGTGGGCGACGCGATTTACACAAAAGAAAAGTCTTCTGTTTCAATCACGTTTGATTATTTAAAGAAAAATGCCGTGCATATTCCTGAGTCAAGCCGGGCTGTTTTTAACAGTATTGAGCCTACGGATATCAAATTAGAGAACGGATCTGTTTTCAATGCTGTTGAAGGTCTTCCGCAGGGTAGTACTTGGAAAGTCACAACGCCTGTAGCTGTGGCTGCGGTACGCGGAACGGTTTATTTGGTTCGTTTTGAAACGGCAACCGGCGAATTTTATGCGGCAACTGTGGATGTTCCCGATGATGGGAGGAATTCAGCGATTGATATTCAGCTGATTGAAAGGGATGGTTTAGCGAATGTTCCCGAAGGGAAAGAAATTACTCTGCGTGAAGGTGAAACACCCAGCGGTGACATCGTAAAAGATTTAAGCCCTGAAGCGGTTGCGGAGATACAAAAGTTTTTTCAGCAATTGCAGTCCGAGCAGGAAAAGGCGGAAGAAGACGCGAAAAGTGAAGCCGAAAAAAGCGAATCTTCTGAGGAATCTCAAGAATCTGAGTCGCAAGAGGATGATAAATCGGAAGTGGGTGAGTCCCCGTTTGCAGATAGTACGCCCGACTTAGACCCGGGTGAAGATTTCAAAAAAGAATTAGGACAAAAACAGATTGAAGATATGCAGTTTCAAGGTGATCACAAGTATGATCCGCACGGCACTTATTGAGCGGAGAGAATTTACTGCCTTTTTTTAACCGTTTCCGAATTCAAATTTAAAAACCGCCGAGGTTGCACTCGGCGGTTTTTTTTGTTTCAATAGCGCATGCCAAAAGCCATTATCATCGGAACAAGCACGGGAATCGGACGTGCACTTGCATTCGAGCTTCATCGCCAGGGCTGGGAAATTGCCATCACCGGCCGTCATCCCGAATCTTTGGATCAAATTCGAAAAGAATTGGGTGCTGGGAGCCGTGTCCATTTACGCGGGCTTGATTTGCGAGGGCCTGAGACTGCGATGGAAACCGTGCGCGAATTAATTGAGGTCATGGGCGGGTTAGATCTGATGATCGTGAATGCTGGTATTTTGCCGATTAATCCCAAATTGGATTGGGCGCCTGAAATCGAAGGAGTGCGCGTTAATATTATAGGGTTCCAAGCAATGTGCCACGTGGCTTGCCATTATTTTGAGAATCAGGGGCATGGCCATTTGGCAGGCATTTCTTCCATTGCTGCTTTGCGAGGCACCGGACGTGCGCCGGTTTACAATGCCTCGAAAGCTTTCATGGCAAATTATATGGAAGGTTTGCGACAGCGTTATTACCGAACCAAAATTCATATTACCGACTTGCGTCCGGGATTTATTCAAACCCAAATGATTGCCGGACGGCCTGGAGCCTTCTGGGTGGTTTCGGCCGAAAGAGCCGCGAAAGATATTGTGAAGGCGATTCAAGAGAAAAAGAAAATCGCGTACATTCCTGGAAGATGGTGGTGGATTGCGCAAATTTGGAAAGTTTTGCCGGAGTTTATTTATCATCGGGCTTATCAAAAGTATGTCAGTCGGCCTGACTATCAGGATTTCCCAGAAACCAAGATGAAAAAAGATTTTCCTAAGCAATTATGAAGAAACTTTCGCATGAAGAACTGCAAGCGCGGCAGTCGGAAATTCTCGCCAAATCCGACAAA
>CAZLTL010000042.1:0-7058 GCA_964562525.1 uncultured bacterium | reverse complement strand
TTGACGAAGCCGGGCACGCAGCCTTTGCCGGAAAACTGGAACGGGCCCTATCTTGAAAAAAAACCGGTCGACCCATGGGGGCGTCCTTATCAGTACCTGTCTCCCGGCGTGAACCGGCCGCATGATTATGATTTGTTTTCGATGGGAAAGTCGGCTGACCCCAAAAAAACGGATGATGATGTCGCGAATTGGTAAGCTCAGGATTAGTTGCTGGCAATCGGGGTTCTCGCTGATTGAAGTGCTTTTGAGTGTGGTTATCCTTTCGACCGGACTGGTTTTAATCAATCAAACTTTGCTTCGATCGCTCACGGCCGCGGATTACGCGAATACCCGCGCTCGTGCGGATCAGGCCGTTGAGAAAAAGATTTGGGAAGTCAAAAGCTTGGCATGGGCTGAAAGGTCGCGGCCGCCGGCTCGTGAAGAAGGCGTGCTGCTTGAGGGAAAGGAAACATTTCCTTATGAGCTCCAGTCGGTAGGTGTGCGCGGTTCGGATTTCCTTTATGAGGTGCGGCTTGCGGTCAAATGGCTGAATTCAGGACGTGAGAAAGGTTTAACGCGTGCGTTTTATGCGCGGCTTCCCAATGAACCCAAATAAAACTGCCGGCGGCTTCACTTTGGTTGAGCTCTTGGTCTCCATGCTGATTGTTTCAATTTTAGGAGGAGCTGTTTTTGTCACTTTTGCTCAGGGAATCCGTTTATGGCAGGCGACGGTCCATGAAGGCGCGCAGGGAGAAGAAGAGTTTTTTTTTGAAAACTTGCGTTCGGAGTTGAGGAATGCGTTTATCTATGGAAAAATGGCGCTTAATGGGCAGCCGGATTTATTGGAGTTTCATACTTTGATGCTGCCGCCGCGGAGCGCTCAAACGCAAGAGGCCGCGCGAAAAATTCCGGCGATGGTCCGCTATCGTTATGTTCCCGCCCAAAAAGCGGTTCAAAAGGAAGTGACGTATTATGAGAAAATGCTTAATAGCCAAAGTAAAGCGTTTGAAGTGAAGATGGTTTTAGAAGCGGTATCTGAGCTGCGTTTTGAGTATGATGGACGCCGCAAGCAGGGCTCCTCCTCGGTCTGGACAAGCCGATGGAAAGATACCTGCTTTCCGGGTGCTGTAAAAATCTTGATGGATTCCCGTTCCGGCGGAGTAACGAAAGAAGTCCGCGTCATTAGTTTGCCGGCCGAAGGGGAGTGTTTTGAATCTGAGGATGAAACCGTATGATTTTTAGCGGGAAAAGCGGAGATTTGGTCGCGGTTGATTTTTCAAATAACCGCATCAAAATTTTACGGGGACAAAATCAATCCGGTAAGATGGTCATTCAGGATGTTTATCTTCAGAAACTTCAGCAAGGATCAGACGCTGAGATTTTAAAAGAAATTTTGGAGTATTTTAAGAAAAATCGCATTTCTGCAAAAAAAGTGACTTGTGTCATTCCTTCCAAACTTTTTATATCAAAAAACGTTGAAATTCCATCCACCGAACGCGAAGAAATTTCAAAAATTATTGATTTGCAGGCCGGCCGCTTTACGCCGTATTCCCGCGATGAGATTGTCATTGATTTTCTCTGCATGGAAACGCCGACCCAGCATTATACGAGTGTTTTATTGGTCATTGTGAATCGGACTTTAGTGGATCGGTATTGCCGTATTTTTGAGGATTTAGGCATTTCGGTGCAAATCCGCGTCAGCTCCGAAGCGATGGCAATTCATTATCATCATTGGGCCAAGGATTGGGGTTGGCCTGATTTTGTCGCGGTCGGCGGTTTGTCGATGGGGGAGGACGCGTCAGATTTTACCGTGATGGATCATAAGCAGATGGTTTTTGTGCGCAGTTTGCCGATTGGCGCGGAGCATTTTCGAGCTGATCGTGATTTAGCGCTGAGTGGGCTGATCAGCGAGCTGAATAAATCACTTGCCGCGTATTTAGATCAGGGCTTAGGAAAGCCCATCAAGCATTTGATTGTTACCGGTTTTGCCGGCAATGATTTAAAACTTCAGACGGAGATTGTTTCGCAGTGTCCCGTTTTTCAAAAATTTGAAACCGCGGTTAAATCATTCGATTTAAGGGAGCGGTTTCAAATGAATTCCAAAAGTGCGGACAAGTTGGAAGAATTCAAGTTGTCGTCTTTTTCGGAATTGATGATGGTGCTCGGAGCCGCGGATCAGCCGCAAATGGATCTTATTCCCAAAGAGATAAGGCTGAAGCGCCGTTTTCGTGATGACAGCCGTGAATTAACAAGTTTAGGCGTTACGATTATGACGCTTTTTATCGTCTTGAGTCTGTTTCTTTATACCAAAATTTATTTTAAAAACTCCCGCATGGAAAAAATCGAGCAAGCCGGAAAAGAAACCTTCAGTCAGGCCAGGACTTTGGAAAAGATTTCCACTAAAAACCGGGTTGTGCGAAAGATTCTTAAAACCCGCGGGAAGGGACTCTCCGCGTTTGATGAAATTACGGAGTTTTTAGGGGAGTCGACTTATCTGTCACGCCTCGATTATGACGTAAGCGGAAAAATTATTTTGGGCGGGACAGCCGAATCCATGTCGCAAGTTTTCGCGCTGGTTAACCGGCTTGAGTCATCAAACCGTTATTTGAGCGTGAAAGCCACGCAGACCAAGACGCGCCGTGAAGGCACGCGTGATGTCGCGGATTTCGAAGTGGAGTGCATCCTGCCCGAGAGCTCCGCCGCGGAGAAGTGGGAAGCGGAAAAAGCCGGGATAGACAGCGCAAAAAAGTAAGAATAAAGCAAGTCGCCCAAGCGTCTTATTAAGGGGACAAAATGGCAGCATCAAAGTTTAATGTCGGCGAGTTTTTGAGCAAGCGCACCAAAACCGAGAAGATTCTTGGGTTTGCGGCGGCTTTTTTTGTTTTTTTCGCGGTCATGCAGGGGCTTGTGCTTGGCCCCATTCTTCAAAAAATCAATGAGATTGACGTGCAAATTGAAACGACTCGGGATGAAATTCGCCGCGACCGAAGAATCCTTTCATTTAAGGAGCGAATTGTTGAAGAGTATGTCAAATCCAGCAATTATCTCGATGACTCCGACCGCAGCTCCGAAGAAATTATCGCGACCTTGCTTAATAAAATTGAAAACACGGCTCAAACCCACACGATTACGGTGAAAGACATACGGCCGGGGGATACGGAAGTAAAGCCGCAGTTTAAAGTTTACAAAACAAGCTTGGATTGTGAGGGGACGCTGACCAATCTTTTGGCGTTCATGCAGGATCTGGAGCAATCCGACTATTTATTTCAAATTTCAAAGTACTCTTTTGCGCCTAAATCCAAGGGTGCGGATGTGCTCAAGGCAACTTTAGATATTGCCCGTTATTTAATTCCTGTCGAAAAAGACGGGGCCGCTTTAATGCCGCGAGAAGTTCCCACTATGGTTTTACCGGATGTGACAACGGAGTCAACATCAAATGAAGAGGATGAATTCAATGTGCCGAGCTAAATTCATTTTCGTCGGCATGATAATGACGCTGATGGTTTGCTTGACATCTTCTTTGTTGGCCGCAGATGCGGAGCTCAACGTTCAAAAGTCAAACTATGACCGGGCCGTGACTTATTTTCAAGAAAATCAATTTGACTCGGCGATTGAACATTTTCAGAAAGCGCTGGATGACGGGCATGGTCCCGCTGCTCAGGCGCGCATTTATAATCTAATCGGCTTATGCTACTTGAAGCAGGGGGTGTCGGTTTCGAGTGCGGTCGGTTCTTTTGAGCAGGCGGTCAAACTCGATCCGCTATTTGCGGAAGCCTATTTTAATATCGCGAGTGCCTATGCGAGTTCCGGGTCTGAAAACTCTAAAGCCGTGGAGTATTTTAAGAAGACGATCGAAATCGATCCTGCTTTCTATAAAGCCTATTTTGGATTGGGCTGGTTTACACTGATGCAGGGACAGGATCCCAATGAGGCCATCGGATATTTCGCAAAAACATTGGAGCAATTTCCGGATTTTGCGGAAGCTCAGTATGGAACGGGGATGGCATATATTCAGCTTGGAAAGCCGCATATGGCACTTACCGCTGTATCCCAGCTGCGCGCGCTTCAGCGGGACGATTTAGCATCCACACTCGAACAGGCGATTACGCAGATTTCTCCGCCGGGCGATTCTGTCGCACCTGCTGCGGTCGAGCCGGCACCGGAGGCTTCTGCAACACCGGATACCGCATCTGCAAGCGGCAGGTCACCGTTTGAGGTGGTTTTAAAAGGAAAAGTCGTGCCTTTACCCGAAGAAGGTACTTAGAGTTCTCTTGCCGCTTATTTCCCGTTCTTTTTTAGCTGACTGATTTCATTTTCCAGTTTTGCCACCGCTTGGGCCAAAGCTTCGGCGCGCGAGTTTTGCTCGTTGATGAAAAGAGTCATGCGCAGGCTTAGAAAGATAACAAAGACGAGCAACAGAAAAAAAATAAAATTACTCGGCAAGCTGAATCCCGCCCATTGAGAGAGTTTGAAGATCCATTGTTCATTCAGCGCGAAAATGATTGCCGCGATGCCCCCTAAAAACCAATTAGCTGCGTATTTAAATGTCATTTTTTCACGGCGAATGGAATCTACGACCGCCGCTAAAATCATTACGGTGATGATCAAAATAAAATATTTAATCGGCATGGGGAGTACTCCTTGGTTTAAGCGCGTCGATCAAAATTGCCAATGTGACCTTGAGCATATAATAGAGCGTCGCAAAATAACGGATCGATGAAACGCCGCCTTGCCGTTCACGCATTTGCACCGGAATTTCTCCGATGCGCGCGCGCAGTCTTTTTGCCATTTTGAGCGCTTCGGGTTCGGGAAAATCAACGGGGTAATAAGCCGCGAATTTTGCTATCATGTTGCGGTTGCAGGCGCGAAAACCTGAAGTCGGGTCGGTTAAGTTCAATCCGGTCATGACGCGCAATAAGCCGCGGAAGAAGCCGATGCCGATGCGACGGAGGAAAGTGGACTTAAAAGAGCGGTCATGAATCAGGAAGCGGCTGCCGATACAGAAATCCAATTGATTCTCGATTAAGGGCCGGATAAGGTCCGGAATAAAACGCGGGTCATGCTGACCGTCACCGTCCAGCTGAATGGCGATGTCGTAATTTTGTGAAGCGGCGATTTTGTAGCCGGTTTGAACCGCGCCGCCGATGCCTAAATTAAAGGGCAGGGTCACGACTTGGGCGCCGGCTTGAGCCGCCGCGGCGGCGGTATGGTCGCGGGAATGATCATTGATGACAAGAATGTCCGTTGACGGCGCAGCGGCACAGATTTCATGAATCAGTTTTCCGATGGAAGCGGATTCGTTATAAGCGGGAATAATGACTAAAATCTTAGATGGCATCATTAATTAAATAGTATGAAGAGCATTCAGTTTAAGCAATCAATCCCCTGGGTGTTGGCTTTCGTTGTTTCAACGGGCTTGGGTCTTTTTTTTAGAACCTATTTGTTGCATCACGATAGTTCGCCTCGTCCCGATAAACTTTTGGCATCCCTTTACGTTGAAAAGGTAATTGTTGACCAGGTTCAGCAGGAACTCGCCGTGACCATGCCGCAAGCTTCGGCTGATGATAAAGTGAAAATGGCACGTGATCAAGCGCGAAGAATGATTGAAGCGGACCGCGCGAATTATGACCGCAGTGTTGAAGAAACTTTGCGAAGCATGAAAGATCAGCTGCCGCGTCTTTCAGGCCGCCGCTATTTGCTGGAAGCCGATCCCTATTACTATTATTACCTCACTCAAAAGTTAATTGAAACCGGCAAGCTTTCTGAACAGACCGGGGGCGGGAAATATTACCACCCGTTAATGCATGCGCCTTACGGATATTGGACTTCCATCACATGGCATCCTTATGTCGGGCGAATGATAGGCACGGTCGTCCGTTTGTTTTCACCCGGAATGAATTGGATGGAAGCCCTGTGTTGGGTGCCTTTGGTGCTGACGGTTTTTGCCGTCGGGGCTTTTTTTATTTTTGCCAGGGTTTTAGGATTTAATGCCTTTCAAACTTGGGTCGGATCGTTAGCCTTGGTTCTCTCACCGATTTTTGTTCAGCGTAGCGGATATGGCTGGTATGACACCGATCCTTACAATTATATTTTCCCTTTCCTTATTCTTGCATCATCGCTCAAGGGGATTAAGAGCCCCAATAAATTGGGGCGCTTTGCCGCGCTAAGCGGATTTTTAACCGGCCTTTACAGTCTTTTTTGGACAGGATGGCCCTTTATTTTTGTGATGGTTCCCGCGGCCGCGATAGCAGGTTATTTAGGTGTGCGAATTTTGGGCAAGTTTTATGCCCCGGCCTGTGCCCTGTATTTGCGTTTTTTGTGGCGTTATGGGCTATTCTCGCTGATTTTTCTTGGGCTTTTTTTGACGCCTTCCGGCTTATGGGATTCAGTTCGGCAGGGATGGGAAATTTTAATGAAATTTTCACTTTCCGATTCCGATGTTTGGCCAAATATCTTTTTGACGGTGGGGGAAGCACGCGGGATATCCATTAGAAAATTGATTTTTTTATCGGGAAATTACATTACCTTCAGCATTGCCGTATGCGGTCTTTTTTTCGCGGGGGTTAGCGCCTGGCAAGGTCGCAAGCAGGACTTATTTTTTCAGTGGATTTTTTTATTTTGTTTTTCTATCCCGCTTTTTTTGATGCCTTTGCAAACGGAAAGATTCGGTATTTTGTTTGTGATCGCGCTCGCGACTTGGGTTGCATTTGGAATAGGAGCCATTCAAGATAAGCTGCACGAAAGGCTTGTTCGTTTCCCGCTTTTGCAAGATCAGGCGCGGAGGGTGTTTGTTTTTTGTCGGATTTTAATTGCGCTGGTTTTCCTGCCTTTGCCGATTATTACGGCGCATATTATTTCTCCGTCAAAGCCCATTATGGATGACGCCTGGTATGGTGCCATGGAAGATATCCGCACCAAAACGGAGCCTGACGCGATTATTAACAGCTGGTGGCCGCCAGGCTACTTTATTTTAGGCTTGGGTCAGAGAAGGGTTGTGGCTGACGGCGGGACTCAGCATTTGCAGGAATCGTATTGGCTTGCCCGTATTTTAGCCGCGCAAGATGAAAACCAAGCCGCCG
>CAZLTL010000041.1:0-7461 GCA_964562525.1 uncultured bacterium | reverse complement strand
CCGGTGGCACAGTTTGATCCTTTATAGGGATCAACATCATAAGCGGTAACTGAAATTGTTCTCAAGATCCAAGCCTTTCTACAAGCCACATGATCTGAACATAAGCAGATTCAATTTTTTCGAGAGTTGCTGCTTTATCGATATTTTCTAAAACTCTGTATTTTTGATAATCGCTTGAAAAAGAAGAGAACAAGTTTTCATATTTTAAATTCAACTCATTAATTACTGACACATCGAGCTCTTTTTTTCTCTGCCAGACAACCTCCGCTGGAGCCTTAAGGAAAAAACTCATATCTGGCTTAAAAATGAATACATAAAAAGCTCTTGCAAGCCAATTGCTGACTTTAATATTGCTGCGCTGCGGATCACAAATAAAATCAAAATAATATCGATCATAGATGATAATGCGACCATGCAAAGCATGTTTAAAGAAAATAATCCATTGTCCAATCAGATAATCAAACAAGTAGTAAGCAAATCTCAGCAAGGAAGATATGACAGATTTGTTTCCGCCCATCCGAGGAAGTCTTTCAGCAGATATTTTTTCGGCCTTTTCTTTGCCATACCTAAAAGCGCTAAGAATTGGAACAATTGACGGGCGATGCCTAAGCAGGACAACATCTCTTCGATACTTTGACTTTAATATATTCGAAAAACACTCAATAAGTGTTGACTTGCCCGCGCCGTCCACCCCGCTAAAAGTAACCAGTCTTGATTTTGAAATATTTCGAATCACGTCAAGCAAATAAAACCAAGTGTTTTGAATCCGCTCGAATAAACAATTTTGCCGCACTACGATTCGCTTAAAAGAACGGCGTAAAGAAACATCCCCCACCACCAAATCATCCCAAGAGAGCCTATCCATTCCATATTTATTCAAAATAAAATTTAAAATATTCTCCTTAACTTCAAGCGGCATCGAAGAAAAATAATCGACATACTTTTGATCAATTTTGACATTGTTAAGAAAATAAAAAAGACTGACATAAAGAAATTGATATTCAACGCTCGGAATGATTAAGCCTCGCGAATTCGGCCTTGCGCGGTCAAGTAATTCACTGCAGCGCAAATACCTCAAATCCTTTCTAATAAAATCATGTATCAAATCAATCTCAAGAAAAGAATAATCTAAAAATGAGAGATAGATTGTTGTCATAAATGAAGAGCTATATTCACGATAAACACGAACAAACCTATGCTCGCGGGCAAAAGCGCGCACCAACACAGATGCCTCCCGATCAACCGCCAGATCAATATCAGAGTTGACACCTATCGAGCCAATATCACCACTTACACATTTCAAAATTGCATATTTTGCTTTACTCAAGCGAGCAAATAGCTCGCTGGCAAACTCTTCTTTATTTCTTTTCAAATCACCGCTCATGTTTTTTCTCTGAACAAATGATCATTGATTGGTGTCTTCTCAGGCGAGCGAACAAATGCTCTTTCGCGCTCTCTTGGAATTGCGCGAAAGCTCAAATAAATAATAAAAACTTGAAAAAGCAAAACGCCAAAGTTATACAGCCCAAAAATACCAAACTCCGTTAAAGAGTTGATGCAGGCAGGCAAAGAAAGAATGAGGGCTAACTTTTTTTTCGGATCGTTGGGCCGTCGAATAGTCGCGTAAACACAATATACTATTAAAGCCACACCGGTAATAAAACCGATAAACCCAAGACTCAAAAAAAGCTGCAAATATGAGTTATGCGCCATCTCAGCAGCGTACGAATGCTTACTAAAGTAAAAATCTGTATAAAAAATCCTTTGAAACCCATACCCAAACATAAACTCTTTTGGAATAGCGTCCTGAATTAAGTCTGCCCAAAAGGGTAGTCGTCCCGTGAGTGTTAGAACATCGTCTACTTGATCACCACGCGTCATAATTGAAATACCTTTAGAATATAAATCTTGCAAATAGACGGGGATCAAAACAAGAATGGTAACGAAACAGCTCACATACAGTATTTTTTTATACCCCCACCCCTTTAAGTAAAGCAAGCAAAGAAAAGAAACCAAAAATGCGATTGCAGCAGATCGAGAACCGGTTAAATAAACGCAATAAAGCCCCATAAGAATGGCTGCATAGTACAAAAAATGTTTAATCACCTTTCTTAAATCAATTAAGCTTATTGAAACAAGAACTAGCACCACTAAGATAAGCCCCATTTGATTTGGGTTCATCAAGTACCCCCCCAAACGATTGGCATTATCCGTATAAGTAAAGCGGAAAAACAAATCGGGAGCGATAAATGTCCCGGCAAAGAAAATCACCCCTATCAAACCAATAGAGGTAAAAATAATTTTATAAAAAAAATGCACATCGATAATCTCATAGGTCAAAACTTTTCTGACAAAAAGATAAGAAAAAAGAAAGCTTTCGACGTACATCATTAACTGCATCGAAGATACGGCAAATGATGATGTGTAAGTTAATGAAATAGCGCCCTGAATCAAAAAAACCATGTAAAGATAAACTGGCATTTGTGAACTAAACTGAATCTTACATAACGGATTTTTGATTCCAACCGAAACCAAAACCATAAGAACATCAACAACGAGACGCAGAACTAATTTTAGATTTGCGGAATACGCACCATCGCCTCCAATCGTAAAAAAGCTAACCCAGCGGATAAACAATATCAACGACAACCAAAATAACGCCCACTTAGTTTTTTTCATTCGCCAATAGCTTTCGTGAAATCTGTTCCCAATCAAATTCCCGCTCGCACATCAATCTTGCATTTCGACCTATATCTAGAAGCGCGCCTTGTGAATACAATTCATCTATTTGATGGAAGGCCCGGCTAAGGCAAACTCCGTTATTCTCTTGCAAAACGACACCACACTTAAATGATTGCACATACGCATTCAAATGAGTCTCCTTGGATACAATCAAGGGGATACCAAGCGCAGCAGCTTCAATCGGCGCCATCGGAAAACCTTCATATCGAGAAGAATGAACAAATGCGTCCATCCTTGTCATTAAATCAATTTTCTCTTTTCCAAACTTGGCTCCCAAAAACTGAACTCGTTTACCTAAATCATACCGAGCCGCAAGCTTTTCAAGCTGATTTTGATCTTGCCCGCCACCAACGAGCCAAAGAAATCCCTCACCGCCTTCGGCTATATAAGCCCTAAATCCTTCCAATAAAATATCTAATCCCTTATGCTTCACATCTAAACGACCAACGTATCCAAAAACAACTGGCTTTTTATTTTCTGTTTGCCTTGTTTGAAAATGAAATACTTCTAAATCAATTCCGTTAGGAATGACTATTTTGTTTGCGACTATTTCAGGGAAACAGCTCAGCCGGCTCTCTTGTGAATTTAAAAAATGAACTTTCCACGCCGATTTCAAAATAAACCTCTCGAAAAATAAAAAAAAAAGCCACTTTAAAATAAAGTTTTTTTTAACAGCTTCTTCGTTATAGCAGCCGTGGGAAGTAAAAATATATTTAATACAAAATTTATTAAGAAGTTTTGAAACGAGAAAAAAATCATAAATAAATCCGCCATGAATATGGAATACAACATCTGGAATTGAACCACACTTAGCGATCGAGCTCTTCAGGTTCTCGTCTAAACTAAAATAATGTTTTCTAAAAACTTTCAAGGAGTATTTTCTAATCAGGTGATCTTTGCTTTTTGATCGCGTGAGCCCCCACACCTCAACCTGATACCCTTGCTTAACTTGCGTGCTCGCAAGCTCATGCACAACTCGGTTGACTCCGTTCATTCGATTCGGGTTAGCACGCCCTAGGACAATGTGGATAACACGCATACTCTCACTCAACCAGCTCTGCTATACGACTAATGAAGAATGCAATCCTATTTTTCGCAACATTAACTTGGCAACACATTAGCCTGAGTAATCCAATACTTTTTAAAATGCCCATTGTTTTCCATAAGCGAAGCAAAACTTCCCGACTCGACTTGCCGTCCCCCATCCAACACAACAATAAAATCCGCATTTTGAACGGTTGTCAGACGGTGGGCGATCACGATAGTTGTTCGCCCTTTAACAACCTCATCAATAGCACCCTGCACAAGCTTCTCTGTCTGAGAGTCCAAAGCACTGGTAGCTTCATCTAAAATTAATATCTCTGGATTTTTCAACATAGCCCGAGCAATCGCAAGCCGCTGCTTTTCCCCCCCTGAAAGCCGAACTCCTCTTTCACCGATTTCTGTTTTAATTCCATGCGGCAATTTGCGAATCAAATCTCCCAGCTGAGCTTTTTCTAAAACTGCCAAAATATCCTTTTCGGAGTGCTTTTGACC
This sequence comes from uncultured bacterium, assembly GCA_964562525.1. GTDB lineage: Bacteria > Omnitrophota > Omnitrophia > Omnitrophales > Aquincolibacteriaceae > Multiplicimicrobium. The sequence goes on along the minus strand of CAZLTL010000041.1, from coordinate 3,183 downwards.
AGAACCGTAATTTAAATTAACCTCAAGCGGAGCATCAAAAAAATAATTATCTTGAGAAATGTAAGCGATTTGCCTTCTCCACGAAAAAACGTCCAAATCGGAGAGATCTTCACCATCAACATAAATCGCGTTTATTGGCGGATCATAAAACCTCATCATAAGCTGAACAAGGGTCGACTTCCCTGAGCCCGTTCTACCAACTAAAGCGACCATTTTCCCCTTATCAACATCAAAGCTAACGTCTTTAAGAACCTCTCGATCAGCATATCGAAAAGTTAAGTTTTTAATCTTAATTCCTTGTTTTAATTGACTCAGCTGTTTTCCTGATTTTTTCTCGCTATAAATTTGATGATCACGAAGCAAGCAAGCGATTTGGTCTAGAATGCCCACAATAGAAGATATGCTCGCTTGAAACGAAGTTAGAATACTCAAGCTAGTTGCTGCTCTTCTAAAAACCACAAAAAAAACAAGAAACGAGGAAACATCTCCTTCTTTGAGACGAATCACAAGATAAGCCATAAACACCGTCAAAAGAAGAATTACCACAAGAAAAAAAACCTCTTGAACGGGCGCAATTAAAAGAATTCGCTTATCCATCTCTACTTGCTGCTCACGAACCCTATGACTTGCACCTTGAAACCAATCCTTCTCATTATTTTCCATCGCAAAAGCTTTAACCAGCGGCAAACAGGATAAAGAATTCGATATTTTTTTTCCTAGTAAAGCAAAATTCTGACTAAACACTTGAGAGCTAGATTTAATCTGAGAAATCAATTGATTAAAAATAAAAAAAAGAATCGGTAAACTAACAATTGCAACTAAAGTAAGCTTCCATGAAATTTGCGTCAAAACGAAAGCATACGCAAATAACACTGTCACATTGTAAATAACGATCTGCATTGAGCGAAATTCGAGAGCAACACGCTCTGTATCCCCAATCAAAATATTATGCAAATGCCCTATGCTTGTTTTATCGAGATATGACTTCTTAAATTCTAAATAAGTACCAAAAATAAGGCAGCGAAGCTCGTGGGCAAACTGGCGCACCTGCTTCGTCACAATCAGTGCCGATAAATAAGAAAAAAGGCTCTTGAATATTGCCGAAAAAAGAACGAGGGTAATAAGCAAACAAAATATGGCTCCATTCCGATTTGAAAAGACTTGCGGGAAAGCTGAAACGACCGACCCAACCCACTTGATGGAGTACACAAACTCAAAATCCATCCCAATAATACCTTTGATAGTGGGAATCAATAAGGCAAAAGTTCCAGCTTCAAATAAAGCAGCAATAACGGCAAGCATCGACGGCAAAAAAAGATGAACCGGCTCAAGACGCAACCGCTTAAGAAAGCGTCTTAGCCGACCCAAATTTAGAATAAATCGTTTTATTTTTTCCATATCAAAATGATTTTTTTGATTTAATTAGCTATATTTTGAAATAAATAGAATGTTTTATCAATATTTTTTAATATAAAACATCAAGAGTTACTTTTATTTACTTCGACACAAACATGCCCTTACTGTATAGCTTAGGCACACATGAATTGCCTGAATAGGTAATAGTATTTAGTTGCCTCTTCACTTCCTTCAGCTTTCATGATTTGAACCACTCAAAAAAAAACTAGGTCGCAATTTAAAGCCTGTTTATAATTCAGCTCGTTTTTATCTAAATATTACAAATCGGAGAAAGCAATCATGGCAAAAATTAACTCCAACTACCAAAAACTTCAGGCTGGGTATCTTTTTCCGGAAATTGGACGGCGAGTAAAAGAGTTCTCTGCCCAAAACCCACAAGCTAAGATTATTCGGCTGGGTATCGGCGATGTTGTTCTTCCGCTTCCCGCCTCGATTCGTGACGCCATTAAAAAAGCCGCGGATGAAATGGGCGATCCAAAAACTTTTCGCGGATACGGCCCGGAACAGGGTTATGACTTTTTACGCGACGCAATCGCAAAAAATGACTTTCACGCGCGCGGCGCAAAAGTCGACGCGGATGAAATTTTTGTTTCGGACGGCTCTAAATGCGATTGCGGAAACATTCAGGAAATTTTCAGCCTCGACTCAAAAATTGCGGTTGTCGATCCCGTTTATCCCGTCTACGTAGATACGAATGTCATGGCAGGACGCAGCGGCGCATTCAAAGATGGAAAGTACGAAGGTTTTGTTTACATGCCTGCTACAGCGGAAAACAATTTCAAGCCTGCTTTTCCGAAAGAAAAAGTAGATCTGATTTATCTTTGCTCCCCCGCTAACCCTACCGGCACGGTTCTTGATAAAAAAGACCTTGAGGGTTGGGTAAAATTTGCAAAGCAGAACGACGCCATCATCCTTTACGACGCCGCTTATGAGGCCTTTATTTCGGATTCATCTTTGCCGCACTCTATTTTTGAAATCGATGGTGCGCGCGAGGTTGCAATTGAATTCCGCAGCTTCTCAAAAACAGCCGGATTCACAGGAACGCGTTGCGCTTTTACTGTCATTCCTAAAGATTTATTCGCTAAAAATGAAAAAGGCGAGAAAGTTTCAGTTCATGCGCTTTGGAATCGCCGCCATGCAACCAAATTCAATGGCGTTTCTTATCCGATCCAGCGAGGCGCCGAAGCGGTCTACAGCGAGCAAGGCAAAAAAGAAGTTAAGGAAATTATCCAATACTACATGGAAAATGCACGCTTAATCCGTGAAGGACTCAAGGCTACTGGAATCGAAGCTTTTGGCGGCATTCATGCTCCTTATGTTTGGCTTAAAACTCCCAACAAAATGGGTTCATGGGAGTTTTTTGATTTGCTTCTAAACAAAGCGAATGTTGTGGGAACTCCGGGTGCAGGCTTCGGCCCTCATGGTGAAAACTATTTCCGTTTAAGCGCTTTTGGATTCCGCGAGAATGTAATCGAAGCGATCGCGAGAATTCAGAAGCTTACTTTTTAGTTAACCACACTAACACCCGGAGATCCGCTTCGCCGAACTCCGGGTGTTTCTCTTTCTGGCTCAAGCCTTATAATTGATTTCCCGAACCGGGTTCGGGATGGACTTCAACCTATTTTCTTAATTCGATCAAAAAGCTTTGGATGCTAGGCGCATGGAAGTGAGTGCGAAGGCGTAGTAGAAACCTACGCCGCACAAGCGAGCGCGCATGCAACAACGCAGACGAAGCTTTTTCAGCGAATTACAACACCATGCGGACAT
>CAZLTL010000040.1:0-8051 GCA_964562525.1 uncultured bacterium | reverse complement strand
CCCCTGCGGTATCGAGCATGTTGCAAATAGATTTTTTCGTAAATTCCTTGCCATAAACTCGGCGCCAAACTTCAGGCGATTCCATAATTAAATAAGATGTGACGCCGGGTAGATGTTTTTCAAGTATGCCTGCCAAGCCTTTGTAAAGCTCGAGTCGGCGATGTTTGAAATAGCGTAATTTACCGTCCATGCCATTGATCCATTCACCATAGGGGAGTTTGGATTTGGGAAAACGTTCCTGCATTTTCTTTTTTAAGTCAGGCATCATGCGCAAAGAACCAATAGAAATCCAAGCGATTTTTTTGGCAGGCACAGCGGCTGCAATTTTTTTAACTGTCGCTTCATATTCTTTTTCCCAATCTTCAAAATCAATCATCGGATCAAAGTGGAAACCAACGCGGTAGCCTGGCAAAGCGGCGATTTTAGATGCAGCTTCAAGTCTTTCCGCGATTGTGGCGCACTTATGTTCTTCTTCTTTTTGAATCGGCCCCGCGTTAATCGACCATGACACAATCACTTTGCCGTTGGGGTCGAGTTCGAGCAGATTGTCGATGTTGTTGCTCTTAGTTTTGAGTTCCAAAACGGCATTTTTTTGTTTTGCGAAAAATGGAATCAAAGTTTTGCTGGTATGCGTGATGTGATCTAGCGAAAGAGAATCGGATAAGTGCCCGGTTCCGACACGGAAGAGCTTTTTCGGATGTCGATTCAGAAAAGCCTGCAGATTGTCGAGGATTTCATCCATGTTCGCGTAAATCATCAGCAGCGGATTCGTGAGATAGCTTTGCAGAATGCAATAGCTGCATTCCATGTCGCAGCCTTCCTGCAAATGGAGAGAATGATAATCACATGAAAAATAATCTTCGGCTTCGGGAAAAGGTTTGAATGAGCGCCCCTGATCGCGTGCCAAGAAAATCATTTTTTTGCCATGCACCCAAGGATCTTTAGCGGTTTTGATTTTTTCATAAACATCACTCGCGTGCTCGGCACTTTCGGAAGGGACTTTCGGAAAGCGCTTCAGAATATCTTTTACAAGCGGTAGTTTTTCACAGCCTTTTTCAATGTAGATTTTGGAAGGTTGAAATAACTTCATGGTTTCAATTTATCGAAAAGGTTTTTGATGTCAGGCAACGTTTCTCCGCGTTTTTCAGCGCCAAGCTTCAAAATATGCAGCTTTTCATCCAGCATGGCTTGTGCGGCTTGTTTTTGCTCTGCGTTTAAAATTCCGGAAGCAATGACTTCGGAAAGTGCCTTCACGCGGAAGCGGTCCATGGCTTCGTACTGATGCGAGAGCTGATCTTCGTGTCCGCCGTATTTTTTAAGATAGGGTTCCGGAATGAGGCCGATGGCATAGCGAGGTGCAATGCGAAGCCAAAGCTCATAGTCTTCACAAGCGGGGTAATCTTCGCGGAAAAGACCGACTTCATCGAAAAGTGAACGATGCATCATGACGGCGGAAGGACTGACCGCGCAAAGAGGCAGGCATTCGTTAAAAATCCAGCCGCCTTTTTTTTCATGCTTTTTCATTTTGTTAACGCGTACGCCATTGCGGATCCAGATTTCATCGGTTTGGCAAATTTGATATTCAGGATGGGTTTCAAAAAAACGCATTTGCGCCTCGAGTTTGCCGGGAAGCCATTCGTCGTCAGAATCGAGAAACGCGAGCCATTCGCCTTTGGAATGATAAATACCGGTATTGCGCGCGGCCGAGACACCGCGATTTTCTTGTGCGACAAATTTTAAAGGCAGAGGCCGGGTATTGCCCGCCAGGCGGAAAAGATTGTGAACTACTTTTTCGGTTTCATCAGTTGAGCCGTCATCGACGACAATAATTTCAAACGGCGGTCCTTTTTGAATGAGCACCGACTGAATGGCTCTTTCCAGAATGGGGGCACGATTGTAAGACGGAATGATGACACTGATTAAAGCTTTGTCCATGCGCGTATTCTAGCAGAACCGTTTGAATGCGTTCCCGCGGATTTTTATCGCTACGGATGACGCAAGTTCGTTTAAAATACCGCCATGCTTAAAAGAAGTGTTTTATGGATTGTTCCGCTGCTATTGGTTTGCGCTTTGGAAGTTGAGGCTAAGCCTTTGCCCGCAATTGAAAAACTGCAGAAGCAGCGTATTCAAGTTTGCCGTGATATGGTCAAGGGCGATTTGAAACGGCTGATTAAAAACATCAAAAAAACCGAAGATTTTCTGAAAGACGAAGCCAAGAAATCTTCGGATCCCGTGCGCTTTGAAAGATTGTTTGGGCAAGCTTACACCAAGGCCGCGAAAATTTATGAATTGCAAGACATTGATCGTGTGGCTGATGTTTGGATTTATCAGGTGTATCGTGACGCGTTGATAGTTTTGCGCGAAAAATACCGCGAAGTGATTCGGCAGGAGCGCGTGCGGGTCAATGGTACGGATATTGATTTTTTTGAAAATGACTGCGCGGAACTGGTTTGATGCTGACTCCCTACGCAAAAAAATGGATTTGGCGCCTGGCTTGGCTCATCGTTTTGATTAATCTTTTTGTAGTGTGTTCACATTACACCAATGATTTAAAAGCCCGCTTTCCGGATATGGATACTTCGCGCATGCGGTTTGGAATTGCTTCTTGGTACAGCGAAACAGACCCCGCGATTAATGAACGTACCGCGAATAACGAAAAGTTTGATGACGGCGCGGACACTTGCGCGACCTGGCATTTTCCTTTTCATGAAAAGCTCTTAGTGATTAACGGGTTTAACGGAAAGTGGGTTGTTTGCCGCGTGAATGACCGCGGTCCCGCGAAAAGATTGAAGCGCGAAATTGATCTGACGAAGGCCGCTTACCGGAAAATATGGACGCCCAAACGGGGCTTAATTCCTGTTACTGTTATTCCGATCGAAAAGCCGAAAACAAAAAAGCCGGCATCGAGATAAACCCGATACCGGCTCTTCCTTGCGGAGATTACTTCCGCAAAAAATTACTTGATCGCTTCACCGGTGACATTGCTTGTCACAGGCGTAATCAATAGAGAGAACGGAAAGAACACAAACCACCACGAAGTGGAGTTGGATTGAACGATTCGTACTTTGGTCGCGCCTTCAGCTTTAGCTGCCGCAGTAAAATCAGCCACGGTTTTCGCAAGGCTGGCATCTCCCGCGAGCGGTTCTTTGCCCACGAGTAAGTGCAGCGCGATATTCGATGTGCTCAAGTGCGAAACCACTTGACCGTCGGGTGAGCTCATGCCGTTGAGGTCGCGGGCATATTTTGTACTGCCGCAGCCTGATAAACTGATGATAAGCGCAAGTGCGAGTGAAAAAACTTGAAGAACTGATTTCATTCTAACCTCCCAAGGTGAATTAAAAGATCCCGAAAATAACTTTGCTGTTTCAGGTCCAAGCATAAACCTGAGCAAAAACAAAACAATAGGGGTAAACCCTACCTTGCGGACAAGGGCTTTAGAATGGAAAGCTTTTAGCCGTAAAACAAGTGCACAAGCGGGTTTGATCGATTCAAAGCTTGACTTAATGACCAAGCTGTTTATTATTTCCTTTCCATGTCTTATTTACAAAATTGTAAGGATTGATTAAATGATTATTGGTATTCCCAAAGAGTCGATTGCCGGAGAAAACCGGGTTGCGATTGTTCCTGAAACCGTTGTAAAACTAATTAAGGCGGGTTTTCAAGTTCAGATCGAAAAAGGCGCTGGTGAAAAGGCTTTTTTCCCCGATGCGGACTATCAAAAGGCCGGTGCTTCCGTTGTTGCGGATGTTTATTCCTCTGATATTCTCGCCAAAGTGGGTGCTCCTTCCGCGGCGGAGATTGCTAAGTTAAAGTCAGGTTCAGTTTATATCGGTTTCTTAAATCCTTTGGCTGATCCTTCCATTAGCGCAGAAATCGCAAAAAAAGGCGTCACCGCTTTTAGTATGGAATTGATTCCGCGTACCAGCCGTGCCCAGAGTATGGACGCGCTTTCTTCTCAGGCAAGTATCGGAGGGTATAAGGCGGTCTTGGCTGCCGCGACTTCAATCGGTAAATATTTTCCCATGTTAACGACTGCCGCAGGCACGGTTCCTCCCGCGAAAGTGCTTGTGATCGGTGTCGGCGTTGCGGGCTTGCAGGCCATTGCGACAGCCCGCCGTTTGGGGGCCGTTGTGAGCGCGTTTGACATTCGCCCTGAAGTGAAAGAGCAAGTTCAGAGTTTGGGCGCGAAGTTTATCGAAGCTAAAGTTGAAGTCGACGCGAATGCCGCGGGTGGCTACGCGAAAGAGGTCAGCGAAGAGACGAAGAAAAAACTGCAAGAGGCTTTGGCTGATACCGTGGCCGTTTCTGACATTGTGATTACCACCGCGCAAGTCCCGGGCAAAAAAGCGCCGGTGCTTGTGATGAAGGATGTTGTGGCGCGGATGCGTCCCGGCTCAGTTGTGGTGGATATGGCCGCCGAGCAGGGCGGCAATGTGGAAGGTTCGAAAGCCGGTGAAACCGTCGATTTAAACGGTGTGCGCATTGTCGGTCCGGTGAATTTACCCTCGTCAATGCCGGTGCATGCTAGCCAGCTTTATTCGCGCAATATTCTTTCGCTGCTCGGATTGCTTGTGAAAGAAGGCAAACTCAATCTTGATTTCAATGATGATATTTTGAAGGGCGCTTGCGTCGCGCATGGCGGCCAGGTCGTGAATGAAAGAGTGAAGGGGTTAATGAAATGAACGAATTTTTTATCAGCGGATTGATGGTGTTTATGCTGTCCGCTTTTGTCGGACTGGATGTGATTAAAAAAGTTTCTCCTCTTTTGCACACGCCTTTGATGTCGCTGACGAACGCAATCAGCGCGATTTGCATTGTCGGTGCGATTATCGTTGCCGGTTCTGCGGAGCACCCCAGCACTTTGGGAACAATCCTGGGCTCAGTCGCGGTATTTTGTTCAATGACTAACATTGTTTCGGGATTCTTGATTACGGACCGTATGCTCAAGATGTTCAAGAAACGCAAAGAAGAAGCGGGTAAAAAATGATTACCCAATTAACTTATATCGTTGCAGGAGCTTTGTTCATTCTTTCTCTGCGTTTGATGAATACGCCCGTGGCCGCGCGCAAAGGCGTGTTCTGCGGTATCGCTGCGATGGTGCTCGCCGTGGGCGGAACTTTAATCAGCCCAAGCGTAGATCGTTTTACCTGGATCGCGGTCGCGATGGTGCTTGGAACTTTGGTGGGAATTCCTCTTGCCGCGGTTCCCATTACGGCGGTGCCGCAAAGAACCGCGCTTTCACATGCCTTCGGTGCTTTGGCCGCGACTTTGGTGGGTGTTGGTAAGTTTTTTGTTTTCTCGCATGGAGAAACAACGCCGTTTGTGACCGGGGCGATTGTGTTTGAGGTCTTACTCGGGGGCGTAACTTTTACCGGAAGTATTATTGCCGCGTTGAAACTTCAGGAAGTGATTTCCGGCCGTCCGATTACTTATCCGGGACAAAATTTCGTCAACCTTTCCGTTTTAGCCGCGGCAATTATTTGCGGTATTTGGCTTGTGATTGATCCGACGCAGAGCTGGGCTTTTATCGCCGTAGTAGCGCTCGCGCTTTTATTCGGGATCATGCTCGTGCTTCCGATCGGTGGCGCGGATATGCCGACTGTGATTTCGCTTTTGAATTCCTATGCCGGTCTTTCGGCGGTGGCGATGGGTTTCGTTTTAAACAACCATCTTTTGATTATTGCCGGCGCTTTGGATGGTGCCAGCGGATTGATTCTTTCGATTATCATGTGTAAAGCCATGAATCGTTCGTTTACGAATGTTCTCTTTGGTGCCTTCGGCCAGGTTCAGAAAGCCGCGGCGGGTGAAGTGGGCGAAAAGATTCACCGCGAAGTTTCCGCTGAAGAAGCGGCCGAATATTTAAAAGAAGCTCAGAAAGTCGTCATTGTTCCTGGATACGGTATGGCGGTTGCGCAGGCACAGCATAAAGTGCGCGAACTTTTTGATTTGCTCACCAAGCGCGACATTGATGTTAAGTTCGCGATTCATCCGGTTGCGGGACGTATGCCCGGCCACATGAATGTACTTTTGGCGGAAGCGGATATCCCGTATGACAATTTGATTGAAATGGATGAAATCAATCCCGAAATGCCGCAAGTAGATATCGTGATTGTGATCGGCGCGAATGACGTTGTGAATCCGGCCGCGAAGACCAATCCCGGCAGTCCGATTTTTGGTATGCCCGTGATTGAAGTGGATAAGGCAAAGCAGATTATTTTCATGAAGCGCGGTCTTGCTACCGGTTTTGCCGGCGTTGAAAACGAGCTTTTCTATAATCCGAAGACCATGATGCTTTTTGGCTCAGCGAAAGAGACCGTTGGGCACTTAGCTGCAGAGCTCAAGAAAAATTAAGTTTCAAGCTTCGTTCGACGGCACCTTGTTCTTTCGCTCTGGCCTTTGTCCGACAGCTTTCACCCCCTGATCTTTCGGTTTTTTGCCTTCAGTCTGTAGTCTTTGGTCTGCAGTCTAATTGTGCTAAAATGCCCCTTTCTTATAAGAGTTTTTTAAGGAGTGTTTTTATGAAAGATTATTCCGCTCTCACTTTGCAAAAATACCTTGATGAACTTGCCAGTGATGCCCCGATTCCCGGCGGCGGGAGTGTTTCCGCTTATGCCGCGGCTTTAGGTTTGGGACTCATTCAAATGGTGGCTCGAATTACACTTAAAAGGAAAATCAAACCGGATTTATCCTCCGAAGAAAAGTCAGAAGAAGAAAAAAAGAGAGTTCAGCTTCAAAAGATTGTTGATGAAGTGGAAGTGGTCAAAAAACAAGCCATGGAAATTGTTTCTGCTGATCCGCGCGTTTACGACGAGGTGATGGGCGGTTATACAAAAAAGGCAACGGATGCGGAGATGGATCAGTTATTGCTGAAAGCTTTTCATATGCAAGCGGAACTGGCGCATGAAATTGCGCAGGCGCTGGATTTAAACGGGAAACTGGCGGGGCTTGTGAAAGGTGCGATTAAAAACGATTTGATTGTGGCGCAGCAGCTTTTGCGCGCGGCTTTTCAAGGGGCCTATCACACAGCGCATATTAATGTGGTTTATATCAAAGATGAAGCACAGAAAAACAAGGCCGAAGAAATTTTGGCGAAGACCCGTTTGAATTTTGGCATTACGGGCGCGGCATCGTCTTAATTGTTTTTAAAATAGTTCACTATAAAAAAGGAAAATATTCATGAGTTTATCTGTGAATGCGAAATTGCTTGAAGGCAAAACACTTGCCGTTCAAATGCAGAATGAAATCCGTGAATTTGTGGTGCAGGCACCGGGTCGGATTTGTCTCGCGGTGATTGAAACCAAAAAAGATCCCTCAGCAGAGTGGTATATGGGCGCTCAGGAGAAATTGGCCGCCAAGCTTGGGATTGAATATTTAAAAACTCCCTGTGAAGAGGTTCCGGATGAAGGTTCGCTGATTATGAAAATTCGTGAATATTCCGAAGATCCGTTTATTCATGGGATTTTTCTTTCTATGCCTTTGCCTGCGGCTTATTCATCCACGCGCGTGATTGACGCACTTGATCCCAAAAAAGACGTTGAGGGAATTCATCCTTCCACCTTGGGGCTGATTGTGATGCGCCGCCGTGTTTCGGTTCCGCCAACGGCTTATTCCGCTTATTTGTTGGCGAAATCAACGAATATTCCTTTGCTTGGTAAACGTGCGTTGGTGATCGGGCAAAGCGCGATTGTGGGCCGCCCGTTGGCGATTCTCTTAGGAGAAGAACGCATGACGACAACGATTGCGAATGCAGGTACGACACCGGCTGATTTACAGAAATTTGTTTCTGAAAGTGATTTTATTTTTGCCGCAGTCGGCAAGCCCGGTCTTGTGAAAGGCGAGTGGGTTAAGCCCGGCGCGGTGGTCGTGGATGTCGGCACAACGGAAGTCGCCGGAAAACTTGTCGGCGATGTTGATTTTGAAGGCGCCTGCAAAAATGCTGGTTTTGTAACGCCGGTTCCGGGTGGAGTCGGGACTTTGACAACCACGCTTCTCTTTAAGAATTTGGTTAATTTGATTCTAAGCCATTCCCACAAAAAATAAATTTTCGGTTT
>CAZLTL010000039.1:0-9212 GCA_964562525.1 uncultured bacterium | reverse complement strand
GTGGATCCTTTTCATCGGATCAACGAGGTTTTAGAACTTTATATTAAAAACGGTAAGGTCCAGAAATGGGGCAAAAAAGTAGACGCTCCGGCTGATGCGGATATTTTTGACGCGAAGGGCTTGTATCTTTTTCCCGGTTTTATTGATCTTCAGGTTCATTTTCGTGATCCTGGATTTGAGAACAAGGAAACAATTGAAAGCGGAGTTCAAGAGGCGATTGCGGGCGGGTTTGCCGGTTGCGTCACCATGCCGAATACCAAACCGGCTTGTGATAATGAGCAGATCGTAAAATATCAAATCGACCGCGGCGCTTTGAGTGATTTCAATATTTTTCCTGCGGGCGCGCTCACTCAGGCGATTGCCGGACAAAAAATTGCCGAAATTTCCGAAATGAAAATTGCCGGAGCCGTTGCGGTAACGGATGGATCGAATTGGCTTCAAGACTCAGGCGTTGCACGTCGGGCATATGAATATGCCGCAACTTATGATTTAACGGTGATGTCGCAGGCGGAAGACGCTCGGCTGAGCGCGGCAGGGGTGATGAATGAAAGTGTAGTTTCGACACGGTTGGGTTTGAAAGGACGCCCCGGGTCGGCTGAAGATATTGCGATTGCGAGAGATTTGGAGCTGGCTCGACTAACTGGATGCCGGTTGCACTTAATGAGTGTATCTACCAAAAGAGCGGTGGAATATATTCGCGAAGCGAAGCAGGAGGGCATTCATGTTACGGCTCAGGTAACACCGCATCATTTAATGATGACGGAAGATGATTTTGTGACCTATGACACGAATTTTAAAATGAGTCCGCCTTTGCGTAGTGTCGAAGATCAAAAAGCGATTTTGGAAGGTTTGAAAGACGGAACAATTGATGTGATCGGGTCGGATCATTCTCCGCACGCGGCGGAAGAGAAAGACATGGATGTCGAAGTGGCGCCAGATGGAGTGGTTGGATTGAGCTCTTACTTCGGCGCGGTGATGACGATTTTATATCACGGACATAAAGTTCCGTTAGCTGAAATAATAAGAAAAATGAGTTTGCGCCCGAGCGAAATTATCGGAAAGCCCAAGTTTGGCAAGCTGGGCGAAGGTGAACTTGCCAATTTTGTTTTGGCGGATTTGAATCATGAATGGACTTTTGAGCCGAAGCATATTCGCTCGAAATCTAAAAACTCTTGTTTTTTTGGCCGCAAATTTAAAGGGCGTGTGTTGCATAATTTTGTAAACGGTTACCATTACGACTTACTGAAGTAATACATGAATAGGTGTCTGACACCTATGGAATTACAGGAAATAAATATGAAAGCATTTTTAGCATTAGAAGACGGATTAGTTTTTGAAGGCGAAGGCTTTGGCGCGGAAACCGAAATCTTCGGTGAAGTGGTTTTCAATACCTCGATGACGGGCTATCAGGAAATTTTGACCGACCCTTCTTATAAGGGGCAGATTGTCGTCATGACCAACCCGCATATCGGAAATTATGGAATTAATTCTGAAGACGCCGAGTCCCATCGCCCTTGGGCGGAGGGGTTTGTGGTGCGTGAGTTGAGCCCCGTGGTCAGTAATTATCGCTCGCAGGAATCTTTGCATGATTATTTGAAGCGCAACAATATGCCCGGAATTCAGGGGATTGACACTCGTAAATTAGTGAAGCATTTGCGAACGCATGGTGCCAAAAAAGGTATTCTAACCACTAAGGAATCTGACCCCAAGAAATTGGTTCAAAAGGCCAAAGACGCCCCGAGTATTGTCGGCGTTGATTTGGTGCGCGAAGTGAGCTGCGCGAAAATGTATGATTTTAACGAAACCATGCCTGTCGGGTTTGAATGGGGAAAGAAAAATCCGCAGAAGTACCAGGTTGTCGCGATTGACAGCGGAATTAAATACAATATTTTGCGTTTGCTCAATCGTCATGGATTTAAAGTAAAGGTGGTTCCGGCCAGCACTTCGGCGGAAGAAATTTTGAAAATGAAGCCGGACGGTGTTTTTCTTTCGAATGGTCCCGGAGATCCGGCGGCAGTTACTTATTTGGTTGCGACCGTTAAAAAACTAATCGGCAAGGTTCCACTTTTCGGAATTTGTTTGGGACACCAAATGATCGGGTTGGCTTTGGGTGCGACAACTTCGAAATTGAAGTTCGGTCATCGCGGAGGCAATCATCCTGTGATGGATTTAACGACTAAAAAAATTGAGATTACTTCCCAAAATCATGGCTTTGTCGTGGATGTGGATACTTTGCCTAAAGGTGAAGTCGAAGTAACGCATATCAATTTGAATGACAAAACCTTAGAGGGATTGAGCCATAAAAAGCATCCTCTTTTTTCGGTTCAGTATCATCCTGAAAATTCGCCCGGTCCGCATGATAGTCATTACCTTTTTGAGCGGTTCTATGACCTGGTCGCGGAACACGCGAAGTAATTTTAATTTATAAAAGTTCGCTCAAAACGCGTTAGATGCAAGGCGCGCGGAAGCGACTGCGGAGGCGTATACGGAGTATACGCCGCACAAAGGAAGCGATGCGCAACGTAGCAGATAATGCGTTTTCAGTGAACGGGTAGGAAACAAATATGCCAAAGAGAACAGACATTAAGAAAATACTGCTAATCGGATCCGGACCGATCATTATCGGACAAGCTTGCGAGTTTGATTATTCGGGTGTGCAAGCAATTAAGTCGCTTAAGGAAGAGGGCTATCAAGTTATTTTGATTAACTCCAATCCCGCGACCATTATGACCGATCCTGAAATGGCGGATGCGGTTTATATTGAACCTTTGACTGTCGAGTTTCTTGAAAAAGTGATCGCGAAAGAACGCCCCGATGCCGTGCTTCCGACTATGGGTGGACAAACCGGACTTAATTTGGCGGTGGAAGCCTATGAAAAGGGCATTTTTAAGAAATACGGCGTTGAGATGATCGGCGCGAAGTATGATGCGATCAAAAAAGCCGAAGACCGCGAGCTCTTTAAAAAAGCAATGCAGAAAATAGGTCTCGATTTGCCCGTCAGCCAATTCGCGACATCAGTTGAAGACGCGGTTAAGGTTGCGAATAAGATCGGATATCCGGTGATTGTGCGAGCCAGTTTTACCCTTGGAGGTTCGGGCAGCGGTATTTGTGCCAATGAGGAAGAGTTGCGCAAGGTTGCAAAGACCGGGATTGATTACAGCCCTATCCATCAAGTGCTTGTCGAAGAATCTATTTTTGGCTGGAAAGAGTATGAGCTCGAAGTCATGCGCGACACCAAAGACAACTTTGTTGTGATCTGCTCAATCGAAAACTTTGATCCGATGGGCGTTCACACAGGCGATTCGATTACTGTGGCGCCATCACAAACTTTAACCGATAAAGAATATCAGCGCATGCGCGACGCGGCGAAAGCCGTGATGACAGAAATCGGTGTTGAAACTGGCGGTTCGAATGTTCAATTCGCGGTGAATCCCAAAGACGGCCGTATGACCATTATTGAAATGAATCCGCGTGTTTCGCGTTCTTCCGCGCTGGCGTCTAAGGCTACGGGATTTCCGATCGCGAAGTTCTCCGCCAAGCTGGCCGTGGGTTTGACGCTCGATGAAATTCCCAACGATATTACAAAGTACACCCCGGCCTCATTTGAGCCCTCGATTGATTATTGCGTTGTTAAAATTCCGCGTTTTGCTTTTGAGAAATTCGAAGGTGTCGACAGTCGGCTTTCTTCACAGATGAAATCGGTTGGGGAAGTGATGTCGATTGGCAGCACTTTTAAGGAAGCTTTCCAAAAAGGACTGCGCTCGCTTGAAACCAAACGCTTTGGTTTGGGGGCGGACGGAAAAGACAAAGTTTTTGATCTGGCGCTTAATACTCGTGAAGCCTATCTTGAGTTTTGCCAAACGGCTCCCAAAGACGCAGTGCTTAAGAAAAAACTTCTGGATGAAATCAAAGTGCCGCGCGATGGCCGTCCCTTTAATTTGAAGTATGCTTTTCTTGTGGGTGCAACCGTAGAAGAGATTTTTGATGCATCCTTCATTGATCCGTGGTTTTTGCATCAGCTCAAACAGATTATTGATTTGGAAAAAGAATTGATCGACGCCAAAGACTCTCAACGCAAAACACTTTTGCGTAAGGCCAAGAAATACGGTTTTTCTGATCGCCAGTTGGCGTTTTTGTGGGGCAAAAAAGAGAACGAAGTCCGCGCAATGCGTAAAGCGGAAAAAATCATCCCGGTTTATAAGCTGGTGGATACCTGCGCTGCGGAATTTCAGGCTTTCACGCCTTACTTTTATTCGACCTATCAGGATGAAGATGAAGTTGTGGTTTCCAATAAAAAGAAAGTGATGATTTTGGGAGGCGGACCAAATCGCATCGGGCAGGGAATTGAGTTTGACTATTGCTGTGTACACGCGGTTTTGGCGCTTAAAGAAAAAGGGTATGAAACTATCATGGTGAATTCCAACCCGGAAACCGTTAGCACCGACTATGACACGGCAGATAAACTTTATTTTGAGCCGTTAACGTTGGAAGATGTCCTTAATATTTATGAAAAAGAACAGCCGATTGGTGTTATTCCGCAATTAGGCGGACAAACGCCGCTTAATCTAGCGCGTGGTTTAGCGGATAATGGAGTTAAAATTTTGGGAACTTCCGTAGAGTCGATTGAACGCGCTGAAGACCGCGATCTTTTTAAGCAATTGCTTCAAAAAATCGGATTACGTCAGCCGGCTAACGGAATTGCGACGAGCTTTGCTGAAGCTTGTGTTGTTGCCAAAGAAATCGGATATCCCGTTGTGGTTCGTCCGTCCTTCGTTTTGGGTGGTCGTGCGATGGAAATCGCTTATGACGAAGCCCAACTCAAGAAGTTTATGAAGCAGGCGGTTGAAGCCAGCGATAATCATCCTATCTTGATCGACAAGTTTTTGGAGAGCGCGACAGAATCGGATGTGGATTTAATTTCTGACGGAAAAATCAGCGTTGTCGGTGCGGTGATGGAGCATATTGAAGAAGCGGGAATTCATTCCGGTGATTCAGCTTCCGTTATTCCGCCTTATTCGCTTTCGCCGATGGTCGTGCAGGAAATTACGCAAAAGACCAAAGAGCTTGCTAAGGAATTGAATGTTAAGGGGCTCATGAATGTTCAGTATGCGGTTGTGCGTGATCAGGTATATTGCTTGGAAGTGAATCCGCGCGCATCGCGTTCCATGCCTTTTGTAAGTAAAACCATCGGTGTTCCTCTTGCGAAGCTTGCCGCAAAAATAATGGTGGGCGATACGCTTGAACAACTTGGCTATACCACCGAGATTTATCCGCCGTATGTGACGGTTAAAGAATCTGTTTTTCCTTTTGTTAAGTTTCCGGGCGTGGATATTATTCTTTCACCCGAAATGAAATCGACTGGAGAAGTGATGGGTATTGACCGTGATTTCGCACGCGCGTTTTATAAATCCCAGGAAGCGTCCATGTCGCACATTCCGGAAAAAGGGAATGTGTTCATTAGCGTGAAAGACACAGACAAGGTTGCGATCATTGACATTGCCCAGGGTTTTGAAAAGTTAGGTTATCGAGTTTTCTCAACCAGAGGAACGGCGGCAGTTTTACGAGAGCATGGCGTCGCAGTTGAAGAACTGAAGAAGTTAAGCGATGGAAGTCCCAACGCGGCCGAGTTGATTCGTGAGCAGAAAATTGATTTGATTATAAATACCCCCAATGGGAAAGGTCCGATGCTGGATGAAGCTAAAATCCGCTCGTTGGCGGTTTCGTTTAAGGTGCCTTGCATCACGACGATTCGCATGGCGAAAGCTGCTGTCTTTGGTCTGCAAGCCGTGCGCGGAGCGCAGCTGGAAGTCAACCCGATCAGTTACTACCACGAGGAATGCCGCCGCATGACTGCGCGCGTTTGATCATGTCTGTGAAATCATACGACGAGGCGGTAGTCATCCTCGAAAACAAAAAAATTAACGAAAAATATTTTAAGCTGACTTTTCGTTCTAAAAAATTGGCGCAAGGCGTTAAGCCCGGCCATTTTTTAATGATGCAAATCGGTGATAAGAGCGACCCTTTTCTGCGACGTCCTTTCAGTTATTATCGTGCCGCTACTGATCGCATCGAAGTTCTCTATGAAATTTTAGGTTATGGCACTTCGATTTTATCCAAAAAGAAAAAAGGCGAAACCGTGCAAGCGATGGGGCCTTTGGGAAATCCTTTCTCAGTGAAAATACCGCGCAAGAAACGTGTGCTTGTCGCGGGCGGCGTCGGGGTTCCTCCGCTTGTTTTCTTTTCGGAAAAAAACAAATCAGATTATTTGTTGATCGGCACCAAGTCCAAACAGGAAGTCATGCCTAAAAAAGAATTGGCGAAAGTGAAAGCCAAAGTGCTTTTTTCAACCGATGATGGCTCTTACGGTGTCAAAGGGCGGGTGACATTATTGCTTGAAGATATTATTGAAAAAGAAGGCGCCGAAAACATTTTTATCCAAACTTGCGGCCCTATGCCCATGATGAATGCCGTGATGGCATTAGCCAAAAAATACGAAATTCCAGGCGAAGCTTCGCTGGATAAAACCATGGGCTGCGGGGTTGGTGTTTGCCTCGGGTGCATGGTCAAAACGCATGAAGGCTGGGTGCCGTCTTGTACGCAAGGCCCAGTTTTTGCCTTTGACGATATCGTGGAGGCGGGCGTATGAGAAAAACGGCCGCCAAAAAAGTTGATCTTACGACAAAGATTAAGCACCTCACATTTAAAAATCCAATTACAGTGGCGTCGGGTACTTTTGGCACGACCACGGAGATGGAATCTTTTATTGATTATGACAAGCTCGGTGCGGTGATCGCGAAAACGGTTACTTTAAATGCGCGTCCGGGCAATCCCATGCCGCGTATTTGCGAAACAGCATCCGGGATGATCAATGCGATTGGTTTGCAGAATAAAGGTCTTGATGAGTTTTTGGAAAATAAAATACCGAAAATCCGGAAGCAGAAAACGCCGTGGGTGATCAGCATTGCGGCTGAAACCACAGACGAGTTTTCCTTAATGGCTAAAAAATTGGATGCGGTGAAAAAAGATTTTGCGATGCTTGAAGTAAATCTATCCTGCCCCAATGTGGAAAAGGGCGGAGCCAGTTTTGTAAAAAAGCAGCAAACGATTATCGATATTATTAAAGCTATTCGTGATCAGACGGATGTTGTGATGATGGCTAAGCTTTCGCCTGAACTCGGTGATGTTGTTGAAATTGCCGGCAATGCTTTGCGGTATGGCGCGGATGGTCTCAGTTTGATTAATACTTTGCGTGGCATGGTTGTGGATATTTATAAGCGCCGATCCCGCATTCATCGCGACTCTGGCGGGTTGAGTGGTCCAGCAATTAAGCCTGTGGCGTTGCGATATGTTTATGACTGCAAGAAGGCGTTTAATTGCCCCATCATTGCTTCGGGAGGAATTCGTGATTGGAAAGACGCGGTTGAGTTTTTGATTGTCGGTGCGGATTTGATGGCTGTTGGGACCTCGAATTTTGTGACGCCTAATGCAACGATGGAAATTGTTAAGGGACTTGAAATTTTTTGTCGTGAGCAAGGTATTCAAAGCTTAAGTGAATTGCGGAGCAGTTTTATTTCTGCTTCCGGAGAACTTCTTCAGGCTAAGGGGTGCGTCAATGGGTAAGCTGAATCAAGCTGCTGCAAAGATTATTCTGGCTTTAGACTTTTCGGAATTAAAAGATGTTAAAAAAACGTTGAAACAGTTGGACGGCCAGGCTGTTTATTACAAAGTTGGCTTGGAGCTTTTTATCAGCCATGGCTGGAAAGTTGTGGAGCTGGTCAAGAAGACCGGCGCGCGCGTTTTTCTCGATCTCAAACTGCATGATATTCCGAACACAGTTGCAAAGTCGGTGGCAACCGCTTGCCGACATGAAATTGATATTTTGAATGTGCATGCCTTGGGCGGTTTTGAAATGATGCAAAGAGCAGGCGAAGCGTTTCAAGAAAATGCGGTGAATAAGAAAGCTGAGCTTATTGCCGTGACCATTTTGACCAGTCATGATCAAAAGGTTTTGGATAAGGAATTACGGATTGGACACCCGATTCCATCTCAGGTTTTGCATTTAGCAAAATTGGCGGAGAAGGCTGGTTTGTCCGGAGTTGTGGCTTCACCGCTTGAGGTGAAATTAATTCGCAAAGCGGTTGATAAAAAATTTCGTGTTGTAACACCGGGAGTTCGGCCGTTGACGGCCGATTTGAATGACCAAAAGCGAGTTTATACGCCCGCGCAGGCGATTCGCGAAGGCGCAGATTATCTTGTAATCGGACGTCCCATCACTCAGGCAAAAGATCCTTCTAAGGCTTTTGAGCTGATTGCTCAGGAAATTGAGGGAGTTCTTTAATTCTAGTTCAAGCTTGCGGTTGTTAGTTCGCGACTGCTTTTTGGGGCGTATTTTTTCTTTGCCCTTTCTTTATTTCCTCCTATAATACCGCCTTCGTCGAACCATTCCGTTGGGGGATGGTGTAATGGTAGCACAAGAGCCTCTGGAGCTTTTTGTCTAGGTTCGAATCCTAGTCCCCCAGTACTTGGCTTCTTTGAGAAGCTTTGAGCTGGGAGAGTTTTAAGCGGACCGGTAACGGTAAGCGTACAAAGCCCTCAATCGAGTAGTAAGGCGAAAACAGCTTGGAAACAGTCGTGAGCCTGTTGAGAAGCTGTATGACAATCTTGTTTCGCAAATATCCAGGTGGATAGGAGCGAAGCAGAGAGTTCGTCGGGTCTGGTATGGTTTCTCTTTCGAACCTTCCAATCGAATCGTTCTCTCGCAAAATGCAAGCCGCTGACGGAAGCTTCACCGCCGACAGACTGCGGCTTTAACCAATGAGGTAAGATAAGTTCTATGAACGCGAAGTTATATGTGGGAAATTTGTCCTGGCAAGCAACGGATGAAGACATCAAAGGTGCCTTCTCCAAATATGGCAATCTGGTTGAAGCCAGCGTTGTGCGTGACCGTTTTTCAGGACGTTCGAAGGGGTTCGCATTTGTTCGTTTCGAAAACAGTGAGTCCGCTGAAAAAGCGTTGGAACTCAATGGCCAAGATTTTATGGGCCGCAAGCTGATGGTTTCTGAAGCTCGCGAGCAGACTGAGCGCACCGGCGGCGGACGCGATTTCGGCGGAGACCGCGGTGGTGATCGTGGCGGACGCGGTGGTTTCGGCGGCGGTGATCGCGGCGGAGACCGTGGTGGCCGTGGCGGTTACGACGATCGTCGCTACTGAT
>CAZLTL010000038.1:0-10011 GCA_964562525.1 uncultured bacterium | reverse complement strand
GCGGTTTGGCAGTCGGAGGCAGGATTTCTGGTATGGCGGGTGATGTTCTTGAGATTTGAGACGGTGGCTTGTCATTAGTCATGAAGACGATCGGATTTTTGCTGGATGAAATTTTAGTCAACCCTGTGCTGAATCAAGCGGATGCTGCTTCAATCCGTGCCGCTGAAATGAGTTATCAGTGGAAAAAGACCCAGCTTGCGGGCGAAGCCGCGCGTTTGATCTTGATGCTTAAATCCGCTGAATCAAAAATTAAGGTTTTGGAAGCTTACGTTAAGCATTTGTCCCAAGCTGAGAATCAAGTTCGCGTGCTCGCCGCGTCAAAATCAGCGACGGATGAACAGCTTAACAATGTCAGCAGTTTTTTGAATGAAGCTAAGGATGCGCAGGGACAGCTTCAGGTGGAAATCACTCAAGCGCGTGAAGGTTTAAAGATGCTCTTGGGCGCGGATTTTAACGTTGATGCCGCCGTTGTGCCGGTGCCTGTTCGAGCGTGGTTAGACGCATCCGAGAAAGAGCAAGCAAAGCTGGTTGCCGCCGCGCAAAATCGCGCCGGTCGGGTTTTGAGCGTTCAGGCATCGCAGGCGCAAACAGAAGCATTTGAACAAAGCGCAAAAGCGGAGAAGCGTCGCGGAATTCTTAGCTTCATTTTTAGACGCGGACCCGCGAAGCCGGATAAGACGCGTCAAGAATTAGGGCTCGAGTCCGGAAAAATTTCATCCAACCCGGATGTTGCCCGAGCGCAAGTCATGGCTGAATCCGAGCGTGTTCAAGCGCAGACTTTAACGCAAGAGTTAAAGGCGTTGGTCGGGGTTGAGGCGTCTAAGTTTTCTGCGGCTCAAAATTCACACGCGCGTTGGCAAAAACAAGTTTATGAAGAACAGCTGGCGTGGCGCACGCGAGGCTTGCTTGCCGCTGATTATGACTTAGATATGCTCACGCTTTTAAAACGCTTTGTTCAGGCTCAGTTGCGTGTGTTGGAGACACGCGCACAAATGAGCGGAGCGGCGGTTGTTTGGACAACCGCAGGACTGGAAGATCAGAGCGCAGGTTCGCAAAACTGGATGAATCCAGTTTTGTTTTCGGGTTTTTTTCCGGAAGGCTTTGCGCCCGCAGCTTTGCCGGTTCTCCCTAAACGTTCTGAGGTTCGCGCGCGGGTGGGTAAAGCCCGATTATGGATAGTTCGGATTATTGTTTTCTTAAGCATGTCTTTTTCCGCTTGGGCACAGCAGGCTCCGCTGGGTTCAGGCGCGCCGGGAGTTGCTATTCGAACTTCAGCTGAGGGGGTTTCGCGCATCTGGGAAGAAAAAGGCAAGATTCATATGTCTTCCGCTGCGGGAGAAAAGCCGGATTTGATGAATTTAAAACTTCCTGAAATTGTGACCGTAGATCCAAGCGGGCAGGTCAAGCTAAGTTCAGAAGGGCAGCTGCGATATGACCATTTGCGGAGAGAGTTTGAAGCTGATTTAAAGGCTTACACTCATTTGAAATCCGGTGGAGCAAAACTGTCCGAACTTTTACCGCGTTTTAAAATTCTGTTTGAAAAAGGGCTAGAGTTGGACCGCTTTGAACGGGTTGTCGCAGCTATGGCTTTGACTGAAAGCGCTCAGTTTAAAGTCATTCAAAAGCAGCCGGGTACTTACGGTGTCAATCAGTCCTCTGTGGAGATGGTTTCAACCCGAGTTGCCAAGGTCCAAGTTCATGTTCCTTTAAGACAGCTGCTTGGAGCGACAATTAAAATAGAAATTGCCGGTCAAAAAGGAGTTTTGATTTCTCGTCCGCGCGTAATTGAACTTGACGCACGCGGATCCGAAGGCAGTGTTTTGGTTGAATTGACTGCGGCCGTGGATCAGCCGATTGATTTTGGATCTGAGACGGAATATCAAGTTTGGCTTGAAAAAGAGGGGAATAGCGCGTCGGTTTCAAGCGGAGAACCCGCGGAGATTTTAATTCGAGATGCTTCCGGCGCCGAAGTTTCAGCCGGAGTCGCCTTACTTCTGCGGGATCGGCTTGCGGTTGCGATGCCTGATTTTGGTTCGCCTCAACTTCAACCCAAGGTTGAAGCGGGATTTGTTCAAGAAGGAAGTAAAGTCGCTTCTATTTCATTTAAACGGTCCGCGTTGTTTGATTTTTTTATCAAAGAATCTGATTTTCTGGGCAAGTCGGCAGAAAGTATTTTGCCGTCGATTGCCAATACCGGAGTTTTTACTCAGCAGCAGATTAGTCAGTTCACCCAAGATGCGGAGATTGCCGGTATTGTTGCTTCTAGGCTTGAAAATCAGCGCAGCTTAATGAGCTCGGCAAGCGGAATGCTGGAAATATCACCCGAGCTTGCGGCGGGATTTCCGATGAATGCAGGCGAATCTGCCGCATGGGTTCAGACCCGCCGTGTTTTGCTTAAAGCGGCTATTGCCGGAAATGCTGAGAAACTTGCAGAGGGGGACCCTGTCGAGGTTCGTCTTGCGGATGGGCGAAAAATAACCGGAAAAATTCAGTCTGTTTCCGCTGAAGATAAAGCGCATGTTTACGGACGCAAAAATTTTGTGGCTGAGTTTGATGTACCGGTTGATTCGACAGAACTTGATTGGAGCGCTTTAGTGAGCCGGGACGGATTTTCACCGGCACTTTTGTTCAGCCTTTTAGCGCAGGCGCACCAACCCTCTTCTTTTGCCCAGGGCGGATTGATGTCAGGTGACATCGAGTTTTCTGGGGCGGTTGGGTCGGGGGCTGCTATCGTAAAAGGGTCACAGCAGCCGGCTCGAGTATCGACTCTGGCGGATTTGATCGCATCTGACGCGGACCCGCTTCAGGCGCATCAATTATTTAAGCAGCATCAAAGTGGGTTCGGCGCGGAAGATTATCAGCCGCTGCTTGAGTCAAAACATCTTAGCTTGGTTTATGAAACCGTGAAGCTGCTTTTGCGTGAGCGCGGCGAGTGGGCAGAAGTTATGCGTGCTTTTGATTCCGCTCAGAAAAAGGGCGATTGGGCTCGTTCCCGCGCTCTTTATGACGCTGTGGCGACTGCTCTCGTTTCCGGAGGCAAAGAAATTGAACTGGGTCTCGCTAAATTGGGTGTTCAATCGCGCGCGGATGAATCCTTGCGGAAAATTTCTGAAAGCGTTTTTTCAGTGTTGGCGGCGGAACGCGGATTAAATGATCGCGGATCAAGGCGTGTTCTTGATTCGCAGTTTTGGAACACTTCCGAGCTCTTACAATTTGCTGCCAATCTTCAGACCAGTTCTTCACCCGAGATAAGTGGGTTGTCGGGAGGCGTTTTTGAAATGATTTGGCGCAATCGCGCGAATGAGCAAATTGGAGCGATCCATAATTCGGCTTATTGGGGAAAGATGCTGGCCGGCCGCGACCCTGAGCATGCCTTGACTTGGCTGGATCAAGATTCGATTCTTCAGGAATTGGTTTACCGGAATTCTTTGTTGAACGATCAGCGGTTACTGCGTGATGGACCCATCGGTGGAGAAGCCGTTCTGCCCCCCTCGATAGCATCTTTGATTGATCCTCAAACAGCGGAAAAAGTTTCAATGCCCACAACTCGAGCAGCTCGGTCGGTTGTTTTGCTTAAAGGGGTACTTGGAACTCGACCGGTTACTCTTGGGGAGCTGGATGTGCTTTCGATTGAGCAGCAGGAGCAAGCTATGCGCGCGGCTGCATCCCGCGGTGATTTAGAACTTTTGACTTGGGTTTTGAGTTCGCGGATGTCAGGTCATTTAAAGCAAACGGCTGTTTCTATACTGCAAAATACGGAACAAGGGCCGTTGGTTTTTGCGCAGTGGTTTGCGCGGCAGCCCGATGTATCGCTTGCTTCTTCCGCCTTGAAGAATTACGGGCTCGCAAGATTTTTGGCGGATTTGAGTTCAGAAATAATGATTTTAGAAAAAGAAACGAAAGATTCTGAAACTCAGCGCTCGCTCGCCCCTGCTCGCCAAATTGTTTTTGAGACTTTGCTTCGACTGTATTTGGGCGATGTTTATCCACTCCATAATAAACAGACCAACTCTTTGTTGAGGCTGCTGCTCATACTGGTGAATGATCCCGCTGATTTAGGAAAACTCGTCCGCGGTGAAAAACCGGCTTCTCTCGAAGCGCAAAAAATGGCGGCACTCTCCGGGCAGTTTGTTCGAAAGCAAGCATTGGAAGAATTGGTGCGGCGATCTTTAAATACAGCAGCGGAGCAGTACCCGCTTCTGAGTCAATCTGGAGCGATGGTCGGAGAAATTCGGCCCGAGGGTGTTATGAATCAGCTTTCTGTGCTGCGCACTTTACTGCAGCCGGATTCGTTTGCTGAAAACCCATTATTTGAGATTGCTTCCGAGGCAGAAGCTGCTGCCGCGATCAAGGGTGAATTAGCGAAGCATGTGAACGATGCGGCTGAAGCGAAAAAAATAGGTGAGCTTGCGGAGGCGCATTATCAAGCCGGTTGGACGGGAAAGGTGATTAGTCCCTCCGCTTCGGGGCATCAGGCGGGTTTTGTGTGGACTATTTTTAGCTATGCCAAAAATCTGACCGGGCTTTTTGTGTTGGGTATTTTTTCATGGCTATTTTTTCGCCAGGCGATCGTGAGAGCGAGAAAAGTAAAAGCGATGCAAAGGGGGGAGGCTGTTCAGTTTTATGACAGTTTGCCCTCATGGAAAAAAGACTTTGATGAAGAGATTCTTCAATCCGGGGTGGTGAAAGACGGCGAGGGTAAGAACCGGGTTGTGCTTGGACTGAAAGAATGGAGTGATTTACTTGCTTCTCCTCACCCTGATTACGCGCGGATTTTTGAATTGGCACGTGATATTTTTAATTGGCCTAATTTGAGCATGCGCCTTGAAAATTTTAAGGGGTTTCGCCATGACGACCGCCAGCGTGACCGGATTTTAATTTACGCGTTGACCTCGCTTAGTTATTTGACGCTTAAACAACTGAGCGAACAAGAGAAAGTAACTCAGGATCAAGAAAAGATATATCGCTTCTTGAAAGACAGATCTCATCGGCTTGTTATCTTTTCGTATATTCTTTTTCAATTGAAAAATCTGAAAGAAAATGAATCTTATAATGCGGTTGAACCCAATATCGCGAATTCGGAAATTCAAAAATTACGTCTCAAGGCTTACCGGTTTCAGCAGCGCGTTTGGCCCCCGGTTCGGAAGATTTACGCGATGGACCAAGCTTCAAATAAAATCCGCCGCTCCCTGAGTATGTTGGTTGGGGAATATGAAAAAATTTCAGATCAAATCGGAGATTCAGCCGGGGCTGCAAACTCTGAGCAAATCAGTCAAATGATTCAAGCTAGATATAATCCGCGTGAACCTTGGGGGAAGTCACCCGATAACGCGACCATTGCGGGTGATCGAAAGCTTGCGACGCGCATTTTTAACTTTGTGGCCGCGTTGGGAAGTATTCCCGCGATTTTGGGCCAGCTGAATTTGGTTTTTGTTTTGTTTCCCATGATTGGCAGTGCGGGAGTGACTGCGGTTGTTTTGCCGTTGTTTTTCTTGAACGCGATTATGCTCTTTAGCGCATTCACTTACTTGTCGCATCTTTACGCAAATCTGGCTAATTTGCATGATGTTCAGGCAGAAGAATTTCTCGATCATCTTTCCCGCGTGGAAGGATTGATGGAAATTAAGCCCCGAGCTGAATCACCGGCGCCTGTTTTGTCGGCTCGGCCGATTTCGGTTGCGGCAACTCAGCCTGCACCGCGTAAAGAATCGTTGGGAGAATCGGTTCGTTTGCCTGCACCGCAGGCGCCCGTGGTTGGAGAAGATCCCATTTTGGATGCAGAGCAAGTTGCGCCCCAGCGTCACTCAACAGCGGGATGGCGCAGCCTTCTTTTATCAAGCACACCCATAGTCTCGGCTTCTTCAACGACAGTCTCAGAAGATTTAACAGAGACAGGTAAGGTGATTCCTTCGGTCGTTGACGAAACTGTAAATTCGCCCACCATCACAGTATCGCAGTGGCGCGAGTGGCAGGATGATTCAGAAATTGCCGCTGTGGTTGTTTTTGTATCAAAAGCAGACGCCAAAAAACAGGAAGGAATTTTAACCGCGTTCTCGGCGAGGCATAAGCTGACAAAAATAAATTTAGATGATGCGGATGAGGGGCATGATTTACAAGTAAGAATGAAAGAGGTTCGGGGCGAGCTATTGCCCGGAGCTCCTTTCTCCAAGAAGGTTATTTTTCTAAATGCAGACAGCTCCGGACAGTATCAATTGCTTGAAGAAAAACAGGCCGATACAAATGTTGGAAGAAAGATTGAGGCGGAGAAACAGCCGTTAAAAATTGAAGATTTAGTGGGGGAGTTGGATGCCTTGCAAAAAACACCCGGGTTTGATGCAGTGGTTGTAACCGTCAATCAGGAAGACGCGGATGCTTTACGCCCTGTGATTAAAAGTTTGATACAGGAAAAATATGGATATAAGGTTCCTGTCGCTGTGATTGGGGTCGCGGGAGTGAGCGGTGGAAATGGTGTGCCGGCTTTGGGAGCTTTTACCGATCAAGCTCAGATGGACAATGAGCTTCGCAAGGATAATCCTCAATTGCCCAGTGTTGATCGGATGAAGTTGATTGTTCTTGAAGCCTATGGTCCTGACTTGGATATTTCCAATTTGACCGCAGGATCTATTTTTCTTTCTCCGACGGGTATCAATGACCGCCGCGGAAATGCGGTGACCACCGGTGCGCTCGCCTTGGCTCGCGCTGCGATCAGTATGCGTGAAGTTAAAACGCCGGCTCAGTTTCGCTTTAAAACCGACACCTATAACTTAAACCGCCTGCGCAGTCATTTGCCCGGTGATATTACTTTTGCCGTGACCGAACTTCCGGCTCGCGAAGTGGTCGGCCGTTTCGGAGTTCCGATTTTTTCGGATAAGAAGCTGACAAAGATCAAAGGTTTTTTTGAAAAGGTAGATTCATTTGAAAAGCTCCAGCATCTTTATAAGCAGAGAAAGGGAGTTGAAATTACGCCTGATACCCTGATTCCTGTTTTTACCGGGGATATTGCCTTGCAATTTAAAAACTTAGAAAGACAAAAGGCATTTCAAAATTTAACTTCAAAGCTGGCTAATTTTTTTAAGACAACCTTACAGGCGAATCCCGTTTTTCAGTTTGATGAGGTGCTTGATTTTTGGGTGCCGCTGATTATGGCTGAGAGTAAATCGAAGGGTGAGGTTAAGGATCTTTTGGTGAGTTATGCCGGATATCGCGCGAAGGTTTCTCATGACGGCAAGACTCGTGTGGATCAGGAGCGAATCGACGCCGCAAAGGTTTACAGTGAACTTTACTTCGAAATTTTAAAGCAAGTTCAAGATTCCGGATTGAATTTGAGTATCCATGGGATTGTAGATCAGGGCGAATTCAGCGACGTGCGTGATGTGGAACCTTTGGCTCGTTTGAATTTATCCCACGCAAAGGTTCCTGAACAAAATACCGCAAAAAGAGCATCTGATTCAGATACCCTTGAAACACAAGATGATGATGTGACGACATTCGGGTTGAACGGGAACAAACCCTCTGTCAGGTTAAAAAATTTGTTGATGGCTTCTGCTCCTATGCGCAGTGGGCAGGAGACTTTTGAGGCTATTGTTTATGGTATGCGGGGATCATGGGGTATTGACCGCCTTCGCGGTTTCGAACAAACGCATCTCGGATTTAATACAGACTTGTTTGTTGATGAGTCGGGGAGATCGTTTTTAAAAGGAATGGAGTTTCGGAGCATGCCGATTTTTCCAACTCGTATGACCACAACGGAGCAGACCAATCGTTTAGTGAACGCGGCTAAAAATTTAAGTGAAGGCAAAAAAGTAAATGTGCGAGGCGGAGTCGAAAGTTTACGCAAGGCCGGCTATGTTTCTTTAGAAGAGATTTTGAAGCAGCGTGATTTTAGAGGGATTGAATCGCCTGTGCATAAGTATCCGGTTGAAGGGCCTGTGCGCCGATCCGAAATGCGCACACTGACACAGCTGGTCAGAACCGGTGCCGCGGTCGCGGCATTGCTTGTTTTTTCAGGGATTCTTCCCGCTCACGCGAGCTTTGCCGCTGAAAAAGTTCAAAGCTATTCGGAAGTGATAATGCGTCAAGCTTGGGCAGCTGATTTTCAAGCTGAAATTCTTAAAGGGACAACGGATGTTCCTGAAGGTTATATCGCGGCGGATGCGAATCCCCAGAGCGTGCTTTTTGTGGAGGGGAATTTAGCGGTAGGTCGCTCTATGCTGCCTTATCTAAAAAGCCTTGGAGATTCTCAATTTAAAATTGAAATTTTATTTACGGACGCCGGTCAGTTTGAAAAAGCAAAGCGGGCTATCGGCGGCAGTCAGCTTGGCACGCTCAGACTTCGTTTCGGACCGACTTTGGGAGAGATGATCCAGGAGCTCACTGCGGCGCAAGTCCGGGAAAATCCGGATATGAAAAAAAGCTTCGCCTTTTTGGGTTCGAGTGAGAATGCCGTTCGGCGCGCGCGAGCTACGGTTGCCAACTTGATGGTGCTCAAGGATGCTCAGTCTATTCCAGCAGCGATGTTGCTTGAAGCCTTGTTGAGTCCGGCTATTTTTAGCTTAAATTTTAAACCCAATATAATTTGGTCGATGGACCTTGTCCTTCCTATGCTCTTGGCTGCTCGTCAAATAGCGCGTTCAGCGTAAGTTTCTTTACACACACCTTACTTGTTCATCATTTGGTTTTGACATTGGTTTTCTATTATTCGCCCGTTCAAACAGTTTCAATTTTTTAAACCTTTACAACAAAAGGTAAGCTCAATGAAAAAGAACTCGATCTTCAAAGCTTTAAGCCTCGCGCTCGCGACGGTTTTCAGCCTTACTTCAACTGTTTTCGCGCAAAGCGCGGACGTAACCAAGCTCGTTGAGCAACTGCAGCAGCAGATGTCTTCCATGCAGCAGACGATCAATTCGCAAAACGCGAAAATCGCTTCTCTGGAAGGTCGTGGTGCTTCGGCGAATATTGCCGGTCCCGTCGACCCACAAAAAGAAGAGCAGAAAATCAAAGCCATGTTTGAAAAACAGCTTGGTAAAGATTATGGTACGTTCAAAGACTTGAAGTTTACCGGAGACCTTCGTCTTCGTTATGAAGCATTTGACTACACGAATGGAACAACTGCTGAAAACGATTCACAAAACCGTTTCCGTTTCCGTATGCGTTTGGGACTTGAGAAAAAATTTAATGATGAGTGGAAAGCAGGAGTTGGTATCGCTTCAGGCGGAACGACAGATCCTACTTCGACAAACACGACATTGGATGGTCTTTTTACTTATAAGTCAGTTCAGTTTGATAAGGCTTATGCAACCTACACGCCGAATTGGGCGAAAAAAGGTCCGGTCGAACAGTTGGATATTACCGCTGGTAAATTTAAGAATCCTTTCGAAAAAGGTTCTTCGGATATGGTTTGGGATCGTGACGTTACACCAGAAGGTATTTATGAATCGGTTGATTTTCGCATCCTTGATACCGAAGACGTCAAGATGACGGGGTGGTTTACCGCAGGACAGTTTATTTTGGATGAAGAAACAAGTTCTGACCCGACACCCGCTGCGGCAAGTGCGAATGCTGAGCTGTATGCGTTCCAAATTGGTGTGAATCCCAAGTTCAAGGTTGCGGGGTTTGAAAAGCCATTGGGATTGACCTCGGCAGCCTCATGGTACAGCTATAATGATTATGCGATTGCGTCCAACTTTGGAACTTTGGCTCGCGGCAATACCAACAGCACGGGATCTGCAGCTGTTCTGGATGCGGGTGGATTTAATGTTCTTGAGGTTTACAATGAGTTGAATATTCCTGTAATGGGCATTCCTGTCAGACCTTCGTTTGACTGGGCGATTAACGCTGCGGAAGGCGCGCCTGCTAACTCTGCCGGCGGTGAAAACATGGCTTGGGCTCTTGGCTTGGCGCTTGGTAAAGCAAAAAGCAAAGGCGAGTGGGAAGTTGGATACACCTATAAGAACATTGAAGCGAACTCCGTTGTGGGAGCATTCAATGACTCCGACTTTGGAACAGGGCACT
>CAZLTL010000037.1:0-10945 GCA_964562525.1 uncultured bacterium | reverse complement strand
CGCCTCCTCAGGCACTCGCGCGCGCCTTGTATCTAAAGCCTTATTGAAGGATTGACGGGTGTTGCCGTAGTGCTTGAATCTATGCTGAATTCAAAAAGTTAGTGTGCAAAATATTTTTAGTTGAAATTTTATGGGGTTAGTTTGATAGTTTTAAGTTATGGTTTTGACTTTTGAACTTTGCACTTTGAGTTTTTAAGGCTTTGCCTTAACATGATGCGCATGTTAGCCACTCATATTTTCAGAGAATACGACATTCGCGGTTTAGCTGAAACCGAACTCACGGATGATACCGTCCACAAAATCGGACGAGCCTTTGGTTCCTATCTTGCCGAAAACGGAAAATCGCAGGTTGGGGTGGGGCATGATCACCGCGAGAGTTCGCCGCGTATTGCCAAGGCGCTTATCCACGGTTTGATGGAATCGGGCATGCGTGTCGTGATGCATGGCTGTGTTCCCACGCCTTTGGTTTATTTTGCGGTTGAAACCTATCCTTTGGATGCCGGAATTTGTGTGACAGGTTCCCATAACCCACCCGAATTCAACGGCCTTAAAATTCAACTTTCAGGCGCTCCTTTTTACGGAGCTCAAATCCAGGGTTTAAAAGACCGTATTCTTGCCAAAAACTTTAAAGACGGCGTCGGTAGCGTTAAAGAAGATTCCGCCTTGATTGAAAAATATCAGAAATATGTTTGCTCACTTTTTACGTTTAAGAAAAAGCTGAATGTGATTCTTGATACCGGTCATGGTATGGGCGGCGCGGTTTTGCCGAAGCTGATCGCGGTACTAGGCCACAACGTGACGACGCTTTATGAAAATTTAGATTCGACTTTTCCTGATCATCATCCGGATCCTTCCGAGCTGAAAAACTTGCGTGATTTACAGAAAACAGTTTTAGCTGAGAAAGCGGATATCGGTATGGCGTTTGACGGAGACTCCGACCGGATTGGTGTGATTGATGAAAAAGGTGAGGTTGTTTTTGGCGATCAGCTGACTTTGATTTATGCACGCGAAATTGTCGAGCGCAAACCCGGCGCTGTAATTATCGGCGATGTGAAATGTTCCAAGGCGGCTTTTGATTTGATGGCGAAAGCCGGTGCAAAACCTTTGATGTGGAAAACAGGTCATTCGCTCGTGAAAGCCAAGATGAAAGAAACGGGCGCGGAGTTAGCCGGTGAAATGAGCGGGCATATTTTTTTCAAAGATCGCTGGTTTGGATTTGATGACGCGATTTACTCCGCTTGCCGCATATTGGAGATTATGGATAAAACAGGAAAAAAAGTTTCTGAGCTTTTGGCGGATTATCCCAAGATGTTTTCGACACCGGAGCTGCGAGTGGATTGCGCGGACAGTATTAAATTCCGTGTCATTGAAGAAATCCGGCACCGTTTCAGTTTGATGACCATGACTTCACCGCCGATCGGCGCTTTTAAAATCGTGGAGATCGACGGAGTGCGCGCGGAATGGGCTGATGGTTGGGGACTCGTGCGTGCATCGAATACTCAGCCTGTGCTTGTGACTCGCTTTGAAGCGGTTTCAAGCTCTCGTGCGCAGGCAATCCAATCCTGGATGGAAAAAGAAATTAAGCTTGTGATTCAAGCCGTGGAGAGGGAATGAATTACGCCCTAATTATGGCGGGCGGATCCGGTACCCGTTTTTGGCCCGCTAGCCGCAAAGCTTTGCCAAAACAGTTTCTTAAGCTTTGGGGCAAAGAAACTCTGATTGAGGAAACTTGTAGTCGCATCCGCAAACTTGTTCCTAAGGATCGATTAGAAGTTTTTACTCAAGCATCGAAAGCGGATTGGGTTGCTAAGCATTTAAAAATTTCTAAATCGCAAGTTGTGGGTGAGCCGATGGGGCGCAATACCGCACCTTGCGCGGTTTGGGCAGCTTTAAGGTTGCTAAAAAAAGATCCTGACGCGGTGATTGCGATTTTACCGTCGGATCATTTTATCGGTAAGCCTAAACAATTTGAGAAAGCCCTTCAAGCCGCTTATTCCGTAGCTCAAAAAACCGGTCAGCCAGTGACGCTTGGAATTCAGCCTGATAGCCCGCACACCGGATATGGTTATCTCGAATTACAATCCAAGAAGGCGAATCAAAGCGGGCTGCCTGTTTATCAGTTAAAGCAGTTTCACGAAAAACCGGACGCGAAAAAAGCAGTCGCTTATTTAAGGTCGGGTAAATTTTTATGGAATGCCGGTATTTTTGTTTGGCGTGCGGATGAGCTTGTGAAATGCGCTGAAAAGTATTTACCCACATCCGTTATCATTTTGCGAAAAATTGTAGATGAAAATATCAGCGGTAAAAAACTTGCTGAATTATTCAGCCGTGTGGAATCGATCTCGATTGATTATGGTTTGATGGAGCATCTCAAAGGTAAAATTCTGAGCATTCCGGTTTCAGTTGATTGGAATGATGTGGGAAGCTGGTCCACGCTTGCTAAGCTTTTGAAGCAAGATCGCGATGGAAACGTGTTTCAGGGGAATGTTGTGGCTGTCCGTAGTCAGGGTAATTTTGTCCGCACGCAGGGGAAACCGGTTGCGTTAGTCGGCGTTAAAGATATGGTGATTGTGGATGCAGGCGACGTTTTTCTCGTTTGCCCCAAATCGGAAACTGAGTCGATTCGTGATTTAGTGAATGAGCTTGATAAGCGGAATATGAAAGGTTGTCTTTAATTGGAAAGCATGACACTGCTTCAAGCGTTGATTTTTGGCGTTGTTGAAGGGTTCTCCGAGTTTCTACCGATTTCCTCCACGGCACATTTGATTCTTACCGCGCATGTTTTAGGGTTACCTCAGACTGAATTTTTGAAAAGCTTTCAAATTGCGATTCAATCCGGTGCAATTCTTTCGGTCTTGGTTTTATATTGGCGGTCCTTTTTGCGTAATTGGGAAGAGCTTAAGCGAATTTTTTGCGGATTTATTCCTACTGCGGTGGTTGGGTTTGTTCTCTATAAAGTTATCAAAAAATACTTTATGGATGATTTGAATATTGTTCTTGCGGCTCTTTTTCTCGGAGGGATTGTGCTTATCCTTTTTGAGAAATGGGGGAATTCTGCACAGAAAAGCGAAGTGGGTGTCGAGAAAATGACTTATCGCCAAGCTCTTTTAATCGGTTTATGTCAGGCTCTTGCTGTGATTCCCGGTGTTTCAAGGTCTGCGGCGACGATTATCAGCGGTGTTTTGCTGGGGGTTGGCCGTAAGACCGCTGTTGAGTTTTCTTTTCTTCTGGCCGTGCCGACATTGGCAGCCGCAACGGGGTTGGACATTCTTAAAAATGCGGATACTTTTTCAAAAGATCAATTCGGGGTCTTGGCGGTGGGATTTATTGCCTCGTTTGTTGTTGCGCTGATTTGTATCAAAACTTTTCTAAGCCTGATTCAAAAGCACAGCTTTGCGGCTTTCGGAGTTTATCGAATTGTGATCGCGCTGGTTTTTTGGTTTTTCCTCATGCGTGCCTGATTTGCTTTAACGCGTAAGTTCAGGCAGTCTTTAGAGTGAAAGAGAGAACGCGATGAACGAAATTCCCGAACGGGTTGAAGGCAAAGACTACTGGAAGAAGTGCAATAGCTGTAAAAAGGAAATTGCTTTTAATGCGGCTTACTATCTTTGTTCCGTCAGCACTTGCCGTGCTAAGCGCACCGGCCTCACATTTTGCTCCAATGCTTGTTACGATGTTCATTTAGGTTATATTCCGCATCGGTCTTCTTATTGCGAAGAAGAGCGGGCGCCTTCAAGAGCCTGAGCTTGCCCATGTTTCGATAGTCAGTTACATTTCTTTAGGAAGCGACTTAACTTGCCGATAATTGCTTAGGTCTCTTTTGTTATTTTTATAAAAATGAGGGGTGAGTATGGATATTTCAGATAATAAGAATTTCAGTGAAGGTAAACGCAAAGCGTTAGATTTAGCCGAATCCGCGCGCCAAAGCGATTGGACGCACCCCAGCTTTGCCGCTGAGATTTTTAAAGGGCGTATGGCATGGAACTTATTGATGCCTTATCCCGCTCAAAATACTGATGATAAAAAAATCGGTGATGCGGCCATTTCGACTATTCGCGAAGTTCTAAAAAAACACATCGATCCGGATGAAGTGGATCGTACCGGCATTATTTCCGAAGAAGCTTTGAAGGCGCTTTCCGATTGCGGAGCTTTCGCGATTAAAATTCCGAAAAAATACGGCGGGCTAGGTTTGACGCAGGTCAATTACAACCGCGTGTTGCATTTTGTCGCCAGCTATTGTGCGTCTACAGCGGTTTATCTTTCGGCGCATCAATCCATCGGCGTTCCTCAGCCTTTGATTGTTTTCGGAACTGAGGAGCAAAAGCAAAAATTTTTGCCGCGTTTCGCAACGGGCTCCATTTCCGCTTTTGCCTTAACTGAACCTGATGTAGGCAGTGATCCCGCAAAAATGACGACGAAAGCTGAGCCAACACCGGACGGAAAACATTTTATTATCAACGGTGAAAAGTTGTGGTGCACAAACGGTATTCGTGCGGACATTATGGTGGTGATGGCACAAACTCCAGCCAAAATCGTTCACGGAAAACCGCGCCAGCAAATCACGGCTTTTATCGTGGAAAGATCCATGGGCGGCGTTGAAAATGTTCATCGTTGCGAATTTATGGGGCTGAAGGGGATTCAAAACGGCCTTTTGCGTTTTAATAATGTCAAAGTTCCGGTTGAGAATATTATTGGCGGGGAAGGACACGGATTGAAAATCGCTTTGACGACGCTTAATACCGGACGCTTAACGATGCCGGCTGCGGTAACCGGAGCGTCGAAGTATTGTTTGCAGTCGGTGATTGAATGGTCCAATGAGCGCGTGCAATGGGGTTCCAAAATCGGTAAGCATGAAGCCGTTGCGTCCAAGATTGCGGCGATGACTTCAACAATTTTTGCGATGGAATCAGTTTCTGAAATTGCCTCGGTAATGGCTGATAAAAAAGAGACGGATATTCGTCTTGAAGCGGCGATGGCAAAACTTGCTACGACGGAAGCTTCTTGGAAAATTGTGGACGGCGCGGTGCAGATTCGTGGCGGACGCGGCTATGAAACAGCACGCTCATTGAAAGCTCGCGGAGAAAAGCCATGGGCGGTGGAGCGAGTGATGCGCGATGCGCGTATTAATACCATCATCGAAGGCACGAGCCAGATCATGCGCTTGTTTATCGCGCGTGAAGCGATGGATATGCATGTGCGCAATATTATGTCGGTGATCGGTCCGCGCGTGAGTTTTTTTAAACGCATCGGAAATTTCTTCAAAGCGTTTGTCTTTTACGCGGTTTGGTATCCGAAGCAGTATTTACCCGGCAGTGCTGTTCCCGAAGGTGTGCCTTCGCGATTAGTACCGCATTTTAAGTTTATTGGCTGTACGGCTAAAAAACTGGCGCGTAATCTGTTTCATGCCATGATGATTTATCAGACTAATTTGGAAGGAAAGCAGCATTTGCTGGCTAAACTTGTGAACGTGGGGACAGATCTTTTCTCGATGTCGTGTGCATTATCCCGCGCGGTTTATTTGTATCAGCAAAATCCGTCGGATGATGGTGCTCTCGAATTAGCGGATTTATTTTGTCTGCATGCTCGCGGACGAATCAAAAAGCAGTTTTCCGGGCTTTTCTTCAACCGTGATAAGTTTGTTTATAAGGTTGCGCAGAATACTCTGGAAGGTAAGTACCGCTGGCTCGAATCTGACATTTTTTAGATTTAGGCTAAGTTAAATTCATTTCATCCCCGGTGCGTCTTGTGGCGTACCGGGGATTCTTACTCTAAGGGCTAAAATTGAGGTTTTGAGTCTGTTGTTTATCCTTTGGAGTCTGCTATAATTCTCGTCCTTATGACTGAAGAGAAAAAGTTATCCATTAACGAAAAAATCAAGACAGAGAGTCTTTACCTCAAAGGCGCTTTGGCTGACACCATGGCCAAGGATGTGGATCATTTCAGCTCCGATGAGCTCCAGCTGATCAAGTTTCACGGCTTTTACGAGCAAGACAACCGTGATGACCGTGCCCGCCTGATTAAGGAAGGCAAAGGCAAATCCTATAGCATGATGATCCGGTCCAAGGTTCCGGGCGGCTTTTTGAATGCCGAGCAGTATCTTGCGCATGACAAAATTGCCGATGAATTTGGTTTGGGCCAGTTCCGTATCACGGACCGTCAGGGAATTCAATTTCACGGTGTTTTAAAGAAAAACATCAAAGGGCTTTTGCAGGCTTTAAACCGCGTTAAGGTAACGACGATTGGTGCTTGTGGTGATGTGGTACGCAATGTGATGGCGCCGGCGGCACCCTTTCTCAAATATCAAAAGCATGGATTGCTGGATTACACCCAAAAGGTTTCAGATCAGTTTCTTTGGAAAAGCGGCACTTATGCCGAGCTTTGGCTGGATGGAGAAAAAGTTGATTTGTCGGCGTTGGAACCAGAAAAAGTAGAACCCATTTATGGGCGCACTTATTTGCCGCGCAAATTTAAAATCGCCATGGCTTTTCCGGGCGATAACAGTGTGGATGTTTACGCACATGACATCGGTATCGTCCCTGAAATTATCAATGATAAGCTGACCGGTTTTAACATTTTAGTCGGTGGCGGAATGGGTATGACTCATGGCGTAGCGACGACTTATCCGCGTGTCGCAACTCCGCTTTGTTTCGTGAAGCCGGAAGACTTGCTCGATATCACTAAAGCAGTCGTGATTGCCCAGAGAGATTTAGGGAATCGCGCCGACCGTAAAAATGCCCGCCTGAAGTATACGATTGACCGCTTAGGCGAAGCTAAATTCCGTGAAGAAGTTGAAAAACGTTTCGGCAAAAAAACGGAAGATATTCATCCGTTTACTTTTAAAGAAATTGAACATTATCACGGCTGGCATGATCAGGGTGACGGAAAGTGGTTTCTCGGCGTTTTTGTGCAAAATGGCCGGGTTAAAGACGAGGGCGCATTTAAGCTGCGCACAGCTCTGCGCACGATCGTTGAAAAGTGGAAATGCAATGTGGTTTTGACCCCCGAACAGGATATTCTTCTTTCTGGATTCACGGCCGATCAGAAGGCTCAAGTTGAACAAATTTTGACATCGCATGGTGTTAAGCTTCCTGAGTCTTGGGGGACAGTGCATAAGCATTCCATCGCTTGTCCTGCGTTGCCGACTTGCGGTCTTGCGATTAGCGAGTCAGAACGTTCCATCCCTGCTGTTTTGGATGAAATCGACGCAAACTTGAAGTCGCTTGGTTTGGGCGAAGAAAAAATCAGTATTCGTATGACGGGTTGCCCGAATGGTTGTGCGCGGCCTTATACTTCGGAAATTGGTTTTGTCGGCAAAACGGCTGGAACTTACAATATTTATCTGGCAGGCAGCCATTTGGGGAATCGTTTGAATCAAACTTTCCAAGAAAAAGTTTTGGGTGTTGATCTTGCTAAACGATTGAAGCCGGTGTTTGAGCTTTATAAGTCAGAGCGCCAATCAGGCGAACGTTTCGGTGATTTTTGCCATCGTAAGGGAATAGCCGCGCTTCAATCTTTACCGGTAGGAGCTTGATATGACCGAGCCTGTTACGGTTTTAACCGAATTCACCCCGAATCCTAACTCGCTCAAATTTAATACGAATCGTGAGTTTCTTGAGAATGGAACCGCTTTTTTTGCTTCTGTGGAAAAAGCCGCTACGTCACCTCTGGCTCAAAAGTTATTCGCGCTCGGAAATATTGCTGAAGTTTTTATTGGCCGTGAATTTGTGACGATTACGCGTGCGGCGGATGTAAAGAGCTGGGCTAAAATTATTTCCGGCGCAACGGAAGTCATTCGCGCTCAGTTGGAATCAGGAGAGCCCGCGGTAGTTTTAACTGAGGTTGATCCTTCTGTTGCCGCGAATGAATCGGATATTGTCCGTAAAATCATTGAGGTGCTTGATGAGCGTATTCGCCCCGCGGTTGCGCGTGACGGCGGCGATATTATTTTTGATAGTTATCAGGACGGTGTCGTCCGTTTGCACTTACAAGGTGCTTGTTCTTCTTGCCCCAGTTCGACCATGACTCTCAAAGTGGGCGTTGAGTCCATGCTGAAAGAGCTAGTCCCCGAAGTTCGCGAAGTCATTCAAGCTTGAATCCGTCCGGACTTAATTTTTAAGCGGACTAAGTCTTTGAAAAAAAAGGCGGAGCTATCATTTCGCGGTCGCGCAACGAGTCGTAATGGCGGAAGAATTTTTCTGCTTGAAGCATAAGCAGCAAACTCGCACAGGCTAAAATTGCCATCAAATAATCCATCGCAAAAATAATCTGCTGAGATTTTCCACCCCAAAGAAGTTGAGTTTTAACCAAGACGCGGAAAATAAGGGTTCCTGCGATCATGACGGCAAAAAGCCAATTTAAGAAACGCCGGTTTGCGCTTGGTTTTAAGATGGTCCAGCCGCAATAGCAGCAAAGGCAAGCCAAGAGTAGACTCAATCGGGGATCCGAAAGAACTTTCGCCGTCCAGCGCAGAATTCCCCAAAGTTCAAATCTTGAAATCATGCCGTAAAACAACTGATTGCCGCAGGCCGTAGCTGCAGCCTTGACCGCAAATCCGATTCCGGTTAGGGTGAGCATGAAGCAGGTTTTTTTTCTTAAAGACCGGGCATGAACCTGGTCTTCGATCCAAGCGGGAATTTTTTGATGCCACTTCTCCGTATATTCCAAAATTTTGAGGCCTGTTTGTGCTTTTTTTGACGCGGAAGATTCGGTGTTGCCATAATCGCCGACGACTTGAACCGGGATGTTGAATGGGATTAAAAAACCCGGCAAGGTGAAATCAATTCTCAAAATGCTGCCTTTTTTCAGCTCTTCCGGGCATTGGACTAAAAACCCTCCATAACTGAGGTTGCGGATTATAACCGCCCACTCTTTCCCGGTTGAATCGGAAAGCTTTGCTTCAATTTTCGCCGGCACCCGATAGTAGCTACGTGTTAAATGACCCATGGATTACCAAAAGTTAAAAATAATTTGAAGCAAAGGGTGCGGGCAACTGCGCTTTTCAATTTCAGCGGTTAATTTTGACTTACAAGGCTCCGTGAACCATTTCAAAGCTTTTTGCGCGGGGCCTTGCTTAAAGACGAGTAAAGTCCAGAGCAGTAAATAAATAAAAATCAGCCCGATGATTTTGAGCGCGGTTTGAATCTGCGGTTTGAGGTCTAATCTCGAAAAAAGATTCATGTGAAAATATAACATGGGTGAATTGTCTTTGCGAAGTAATTCTATTCACGGAATAGAGTGTTGTGCCGATAAAGAAATGAAAATCAAGGAGGGAATTATGGCTTCTAAGAAACTCAAGAAAATAAAAGTTGCGCAAGTGAAGGTGTTTAAAATTAAAAACCGCCGCGGGCTGGCTGGGCTCTGTTTGGATCATTTGACGGAAGGCGCGTCGCGTCCTCAAGTGCTGGAAAGGATGCGGAAGGCTTTGCGCCGCTCAGGTTACGAATTAGCCTAAAATATCCCGAATTAGGGCTGATTCCTTGATTGACAGTAAGCGGAGGGATTCCTACAATAGCCATACTTTGTGGGGTTCAATCATTCAACCTACTGGATTTAGTGCGTCATGCCTGATATGTCTGATGAAAATATAAGCAAGCCCGTGGGTGAAGCCTCAGGTGAGTTGCCTCTTGTTCCGGCGACCGAAACCGTTGATACGGTTGCCGCTCAGCCTGTGGAGCCGATTGCATTCCTTCCTACTGAGCGATCGACAGCTCTTCATGTGAAGTTGGAGATTTATGACGGTCCGCTCGACTTACTGCTTGATTTGATTAAGAAGAATGAAATGGATATTTACAATATCCCTATCACCGTTATTACTCGCCAATATTTAGATTATCTTGAAACTTTGAAAAGTTTAGACCTTGAGGTTGCGGGAGAGTTTATTGTCATGGCCGCGACTTTAATTCACATTAAATCCAAAATGCTTTTGCCGCAGGAAGTAATTCAGGAAGAAGATGATTCCGGTCAAGATCCGCGCAGCGAATTAGTTAGAAAGCTTTTGGAGTATCAAGCGTTCAAAGAAGCCGCGCGAGAACTTGGATTTTTGCAGACGGAGCGCGGTAAAGTTTTTACCCGCCAAATTACGGATTACTATCTTTCCGATTTGAGCGCGGAAGATGTCGGCATCGATACTTTTAGCGCCAATTTTTATGATTTGCTCGCAGCATTTCAGAAGGTTTTAACTCATCACGGCCGTGAAGCCATGCATGAAGTTTATGAGCAGGTGGTTTCAATCGAAGATAAGATCACAAATATCAAAAATCTTTTCACGCACCGAAACACTGTGCGTTTCTTTGATTTGTTTTCAGAACGTTGGACTAAGAATGAGTTAATTGCGACATTTCTGGCTTTGCTTGAGATTGTCCGCATGAAAATTGCGGTGGTAAAGCAAGACTCACAGTTTGAAGATATTGTTTTGGAAAAGCGCGAACAAAATGAATTTCAGTTTTCCGTTCCGGCTCCGGCCGATGCGGTTTAAGCAAATAGGGGATGATCATGTCAAAAGCGGATGCTGTTAAAGAAAAAGAGAAAGAACAGAAACTCAAAGCGCTTAGGCGTGAATTGGACGAGCAAATCACTGAACAGCTTGAGGCTGCCGCTGTTTCCGAACAGTTGGACGCGGAACGCCTGAATGGTGTTGATACTCAGCAATTGTCGGAATCCGACCTTGAGGATCCGGTGCGTGCAAAACAAGTAATCGAAGCTTTGATTTTTGCTTCCTCCAAGCCGATTACCCCGGCTGAGATCCGCAAAGTCGCCAAGTCGCTCACTCCCGGAGTGATCAAGGACTATGCCGCTCAAATTCAAAAAGAATATCAAGAAACAAACCGTCCTTTTGATTTAGTGGAAGTCGCGGGCGGCTATGAAATTACGACCAAAAAAGAGTTTGCACCCTGGATTTTTAAAATCGAACTTCAGAAAAAAGCCAAGCAGGCATCCCATTCCGACC
>CAZLTL010000036.1:0-12227 GCA_964562525.1 uncultured bacterium | reverse complement strand
TATCGAAGACAGGTGTGAATTGGGATGATATCGAGTCATTGTCGCTCACGAATGTGAATTGGGATGACATTGAGGCGCTTTCAGCAACGAATGTAAACTGGGATGACCTTGAAGCGCTTTCTAATACGAATGTGAATTGGGAAGACTTGCGATTACTTTCTCGAATTGGTATGAACTGGAGCGATTTGCAAGTTCAAACTCGTGCCCGCATCAACTGGTCTGACCTTAAGGAGTTGACTGAAAGAGGTGTGAATTGGAGTGATCTTACAGAAATGTCCCGCGCTCGCGTCAACTGGGCAGACATGAGTGTTCAGACGCGCGCTAGAATAAACTGGTCAGATATCAATGTAATTACCCGTGCCGGAATTAACTGGCAGGATTTGAATGTGTCTTCGCTTTCTGGTATTAACTGGGCGGATCTTCGATCCTCAACGCGTGCCGGCGTGAACTGGGTTGATTTGACGAGAATGTCCAAAACCGGAATTAACTGGGAAGGCTTCCAAAGTTTTTCAACCGCAGGCGTGAACTGGGAAGATATTTCTCGATTAAGCGCGGCAGGCGTGAACTGGGAAGACTTAACCTCTCTTACTACCGCGAACGTGAATTGGGAATTAATTCAGAATATGTCGGTCTCCGGGGTTAACTGGACGGATATTGCTTCGCTTTCGCAGTCCGGTCTTAATTGGGATGGAATCGAACAACTCAGCAGCGCGGGTGTTAATTGGGGCGATATTGCATCGATGGCAAACTCGGGAATCAACTGGCTTGAAATCGAAGGATTATCAACGGCGGGCGTGAATTGGAATGGTCTTTCTCGTGTGGCTGAGGCCGGCGTGAATTGGAATAACATTTCCGACATGGCCGGTGCAAACGTCAATTGGGACAATATCTCGATTTTAGCTGCGGCGGGCGTGAATTGGGACAGTATTTCGAGTTTGGCTGCGTCAGGTGTCAATTGGGATGGTATTGATGAGTTATCTCGTGCCGGCGTAAATTGGAACTCCATAAGAGTGCTGTCAGATGCCGGCGTGAACTGGGACGATATTGAAACTTTGAGCAAAGCGGGGGTCAATTGGTCTGATTTAGGAGTGATGACCGTGAGCGGAATTAATTGGGATGATTTTGCTGTTATGACGGGCCGTGGGGCGAATTGGACGGATTTTAGCAATCAGACGATGGCTGGTATTAATTGGGCAGGTATTGCGAATTTAAGCGCGGCAGGTGTGAATTGGACGGGGGTGAATACGGTGGCGGGTAATGTCAGCACAACTTATACCACTGCCCAGTCCGTCGAAGGCACCGCGTTCACCATCTTAGAAACAGTCAAAGCGCTTCAGGATAAAATCGGCGGAGCGGACTCCTCCAAGACGTTGTTTGAGGAAGTCGGTGAAATGGAGAAATTGATTAAGGCTGTTCAGGACCTTTCGATTGATATCGCAAAAGATACGCAGGATAATGGGAAGAAGACCGCGGAAGTATTGAATCGCCTTATTGACCTTGCGAATAACCAAGCCAAGAAATTAAACTTTGTCGGTAAGGATATTAAGAAGTTAAGTAAGGCAAACGCCGAAAGTATGGGCTTGGTGCAAGACAAGCTGGAAGAAGTGAAGAACTATATCAAGGCCATCAAGCAGGCGACGGATGCTCAAGACCAGTACGCCGAGGCGGATGATCAGCCGGCGGTTGCGATTGTTCAGTCTTGGCTCGAAGCGGGTGAGTAAGGGGCTTGTAGCGTAGAGTAGATTTGCATCAAAATTTTCCCGATATTGCCGTTAATAAAGAAGCGGTATTTTTCTTAATTTAATACTTAATTAGGGTGGTCATGCTTCATCGATTTTTTTATATCGGATTCAGCAAGACGTTCTTGGTCCTTTTATGTTTGTGTTCATTTTTTACGTTTGGCCCCAGTCTTTTTTGTGAAGATGAGACCGTTAAGATCAAAATTTTAGCGGTGAACCCTTCCGCCAGCCAAAGCCTTAAGACAACGGTGGCGCAATACCTGCCCCCTGAAGTCACACCGGAAGATGTTTTTGATCGTGAGGGGTTGGAAATTACCTATGATGCCGAGAAAAAGTCCTACCTTCTCAAAAAAGAAGTCGAGTTAAAACCTCAGGAAACCCAAACGATTGAGATCAAAGTGCGTAATGTTTGGACGATTTCCCCTGAGCAGCTGGAAGAAACCCGGAATCAGCTCAAGCAGAGTTTAGCGGCACTCAAGAAAACAAAGTTCGCTGCGACAGGGCAGCTGCTCTATGAGAAAGCAGAAGAGACACTTTCGCAAATCGAACAAAATCAGTCGCAGTCGTTGGGTGTTATGCAAAGGATTGATCTTTTCCGTATTCATGTCAAGCAGCTGGAAGACCTCAAGCAGAATGCTTTATCTCTGGAAGCGATGCGCAAGCTTGAAAGTGATACGAAGCTTGGCGTACGCCAAATTAAATTTAAAATAAACGCTGAAAACCCATCCGAAGAGGAAAAGTCATTGCAAGTCCGCAGCCCATTGCCGCGCGACATTAAGGAATCCGATATTTTGGATAAAGGGGATTTTTCAGTTGTTTTTGATGAAGAAGCGCGTGTTTACGTGCTTCAAATGATGGATACACTGGGGCCGAAAGAAACTCGCCAGTATGACGTGATGCTTCGCGATGTTTGGTACATTCCTCAGCCGGAGCTGGATTATCTTCGCGGTGAAGCTCAAAAGCTTGTCGCTTTATTTGAAAAAAGTCCTTATGAAGCTTTTGCGCAAAAAACAGGTGAGAGTATCGGCGAGTCTTTGTCAGCAATTACCGCGTTACAGTCGGAAGTTGAGTCCGGAGGCGATATTCAAGACCGCATGCGCGCGTTTGTTTTGAATCAGCAGCGTGAGAAATTCGCGAAAAGAAAGTTTAAAGAACTTCAGGATATGCTTTCCGAAGTGGCACTGATGCCGCGCGATGAAAAAAAATCAATTGCCCAGAGAATGATTCGCAAGATTCTGGACGTGAAGAATCG
Source organism: uncultured bacterium (assembly GCA_964562525.1). Taxonomy (GTDB): domain Bacteria; phylum Omnitrophota; class Omnitrophia; order Omnitrophales; family Aquincolibacteriaceae; genus Multiplicimicrobium. The sequence continues at coordinate 9,236 of CAZLTL010000036.1, read as the reverse complement.
CGTGCTTGCCGCGATGGGAAATCAGCCGCAAAAATCAATTTATTGGTGGTTTTTCCTCGGAGTGGTTCTTTTTCTGGCAGTGATTACGGTCATTTTTTACGGTGTGTGGCTCAAGCGTCTCAAGGATAATAAGTGGTCAACGCCTAAAAAAGATAATCCCAAAAAGCCTGAGTCTGCGGAGCCGAAGCCATGAGCGATCTGAAATATAAAGAGTATGGCACCGTCAAAGCGGTTAGCGGCTGTATTGCCAAAGTGATTGGGTTTCATAATTGCTTTTTAGGCCAATTGGTGAAGCTGGGTAAGGGGGCCGAGGGCATTATCATGGGTTTTGACCTCGAAGTGGCGCAAGTTTTGATAGTTAAAGAAGATCAGCCTATCAGCCCGGGCTGCCAAGTTATCGCGACGATGGAGGCTTTTAATATGCCGGTGGGGCCGAACACGATCGGCCGCATTTTGAATCCATTGGGCGATTCTTTGGATGGGCTGGGCCCAATTGCTTTTGAAACGCGGATTCCTTATTTCAACGAGGCGCCTGCCATTATGGACCGTGAGGGTTTGAGCCGCTCTTTCGAAACGGGCGTAAAGCTGATTGATACCATGCTTCCGCTCGGTAAAGGACAGCGATCTCTGGTTTTGGGCGATAAGATGACGGGGAAAACGACGATCGGAACCGACATTATCGTGAATCAAAAGGGAAAAGATGTTATTTGCATTTATTGCGGAATCGGAAAAACTAAATCTGCGATGGGGCGCGTCATTGATATCTTTAAAGAAAAAAACTGTTTCGATTATACGATGGTGCTCTTGGCATCGGCATCTTCTTCGCCCGGATTACAATATTTAGCGCCTTATGCGGCGTGTGCGTTGGGTGAATATTTTATGCATAAGGGGAAGGATGTTTTTGTTTTTTTTGATGATTTTACAACGCATGCGTGGGCCTATCGTGAGTTATCACTTTTGATGGAGATTCCTCCCGGACGCGATTCTTATCCCGGAGATATTTTTTATCTTCACTCTCGCATGATTGAGCGAGCTGCCCAGCTTGACCAAAAGCATGGCGGAGGATCAATGACTTTCTTACCGGTAGTGCAGTTGTTAGAAAGTGATATGACCGCCTATGTTCCTACGAATCTTGTTTCTATGACCGACGGGCAGCTTTCGCTGAACGCGCAATTATTTAACGAAAATTTTCGTCCGGCCGTGGATGTTGGATTGTCTGTTTCCCGCGTGGGTAGCCGCGTTCAATGGAAGGGCACCAAAGCCGTGACCAAGTCCTTGCGTATGGAATTTATTCAGTACAAAGAGCTGGTCCGCATGAGTAAACTTCAATCCGGCAGTTCCGATGAAACTCGCGAAGCCCTGCGGAATGGAAAAGTTCTGTCGGCTCTTTTGATGCAGGCTGCGGGGAAACCCGTTTCGCTTGAAACCGATATTATTATTTTTTACTCCAAGGATATTGGCATTTTAAAAGCGTTGGAGCCTCAGCATGTGCCTGAATTCTTGAACGGAATAGACGCTTATGTTGATAAAATAGACCCTCTGCTTCGAAGTGAGATACGAGCCAAGAAGGATTTGGATAATGATATTAAAGGCCGAATTAAAAAAATCGTGGAGCCTTATGTCGTCGACGTTGTGAAGCGGGTGGACGACGCTAAAAAAGCGGCAATGGCGCAAAATGAATAAAAACGGATATGGCAAAAAATAAATTCCCTTTGCAGGTTGTGAGCACGGCAGGAATTGTTTTTCAGGGAGAGGTCGGATCGGTTTATTTGCGCGGAACGGATGGCGAGTTTGAATTGCTCCCCTATCATGCGCCGCTTTTGGCTTCTTTGGCTTCGAGTGACATTAATATTGAAGGAAATGAGTCTCTCCCGGTAAAGGGAGGGGTGGTGATGTTTCGGGATAATGAGTGTACGATTGTGGCGGAAATGCAAAAAGGGTTTGATCGAGAAATCAAGGCTTGGTCTTAATGGGACAAAATATTGCTTTAATTTTAATTGTGATCTGTACTGTTTTAGGTCCCGCGGCGGTAATTGCCGTGCTCGGGGCGGCAAGTATCAAGGCGTTAGGGAGAAACCCCTCCGCTGCGCCTAAAATTTATACCGGAGTTATTCTCATGCTTGTTTTTACCGAAGCCACGGCCATTTTGGCTTTGATTGTTGTTTTTCATGTTTTAGGGCCCCAATAGCGGAGAGGAATTCACTGTTATGATGCTGTTTCAATTTATTGTTCTCCAGGTGATCGTGTTTGGAGCGGTTATTTATTTTCTTAAAAAAATATTTCATGGGGATACGAATAGCGCCATTCAGCGGTTGGGATCGGTGCATGAGGAGTTGCTGCAGAAGCAGATTGAACTTCAAAAAAGGAATGATGAGATTGAAAAGGAGATGCTAACCAAGCGTGCCGAAATAGATTCGATGGCCGCAAAGTTTCAGGCGGAAGCCGCCGCGGAAGCAAGAAAAAGGGAAGATGAAGTGTTGAAGCTGGCTCGGGCTCAGGCGGAAGAAATTATTGCGAAGGCACAGGCTTCAAGGGAAGACATGGCCAAAGAAATTGAATCGCAAGTTACCAAAAAGACAATTGCTTTTGCTGCCGAAGTTGTCAAAAAAGCGCTCAACGAGAATTTGTCGGCCGCTTTGCATGCGGAGTTGGTTTCCGAGTTTGTGCAAAAGGCGAAGGACATGGATTTATCCGCGGCGGCGGGTGCGGACGCTGTTTTTGTGGTGCGCTCTCCGTTTACCTTAAAAAAAGATGAAGTTGAGAAGATTAACGCTTTACTCGCGGCGAAGCTGAACCGCGTCATTACTTTTTCGGAAGTTTTGGATAAGGATTTGGTTGCCGGGATCGTGGTTCAATTTGGCTCCTTGGTGTTAGATGGATCCATCACGAACTTGATCAAGGACTCGTCCGAAAAAATTCAATCGCATTATTAAGCATTAAAGGGCACACATGGGTAAGGCCGCGCGGCTTAAAGTTGAACTTGAAGATGTCAGCTCCTTGCTGGAGATCTTGACTGTTCTGAAAGATGTTTCTTCCAACCGCTTTTTTGTTTATGCCGCAAATAAAATCAATTATCAAAAGTTAATTGATATTTTTTTTAATTTCTTTGAGCTGCTGGAAGACGCGGTGACCGATTTTCCTTTGCTGCGCAACCGTCACCTCGGAGTTGATATTGTGGTTTTGACTTCTGAACAGGGGTTCATGTCTCAGCTGAATGGCCGGGTGAGTTCGCTCGCACATGAAGAATATTCAAAAAGCTCTGCGGCTCGTTTAATATGCATCGGACAAAAAGGCGCGGATAAGTGCCGCAGTATGGGGATGCGCATTGAAAAAACATTCTTGATGCCGGCGGATGGTGATCGCAATGAAATTGCGAATGAAATTCGTGATTATTTGATTGACCGCGTCCGAACCGGGCAAACAGGGAAAGTAATTGTTACTTATGTTTGGGCCAAAGGTCTCGGAGTTTTAAAGCCGCAAGTGGTGACGTTGCTTCCTTTGCATGCTGTGACGGAGGAGCATCAAAAGCAAAATCCCGGGATTTTGAAGAAGCATGTTTCTGGGAAAAAAGATTTGATTATTGAAACACCCTTACCTGACATCGTTTTGAGTTTGGTTTCAGCTTGGGTTCACGCTCGGCTTTATGAGCTGATTAATGATCTGCAAATTGTTGAAGCCGCGGCGAAAGCGACACAGCTGGAGTCATCTATTGAAAGTTTGGCTGGTGAAAAGAAAAAAGTAATTCTTAATTTCAGGAAAGCCGGACGCGAAGAGTTGAATGCCGCGATGCGCGGCGTTGTGACTTCGACCAATATGACAAAATCAAAAGCGCGCGCGAAAGCGAAGCAGGTGCAATAAATATGGATTCTAGTCCTTTATTTTCAGATAAACCCGGCGCAGCGGCGGAAGTTTTACCTCAGATTGCAATACCCCCGAAACCGGCGGAACCGGCTCCTTGTTATGGCCGCGTAATTGGTGTGCGCGGACCGATTGTGGATATCCGATTTGAGCGTACGGAAGATATGCCTTTGGCCTATGACGTTTTAATCGGTCAAGGATTTGACAAGCGTAAAATTGTGATTGAGGTTGCGGAGCATTTAAGTAAGAACGACGTGCGCTGTATTTCGCTTTCGGATACGCTTAACCTTCAATTAAACACAAAAGTTTTAAACACGCGCAAATCCGTCAATATCCGGACGGGGGATGAATTGTTTGGGCGAATTATCAATGTGTTCGGCGATCCGATTGATAATTTGGGTGAATTCAGCGGAGTTGATTTTCGAGTGACGCGCCGTCCGCCGCGCGCGGAAGTATTTAACATCAAAAGTAAATTTAGTTTAAAACCGGAAGTACTTGAAACCGGCATTAAATTTATGGATTTGCTTTACCCGCTTTGCAAGGGCGGAAAAACGGGGATTCTCGGAGGCGCGGGCTGCGGTAAAAGTGTCGTCATTTTGGAGTTGATTAATAACATTGTTAAAAAATATGACGGAGCTTGTGTCTTTGTCGGCATCGGTGAGCGTATTCGTGAAGGAAATGATCTTTTTTATGAGTTGAAAGAAAATCATCTTTTGCACCGAGTTAAGTTGGTGTTTGGACAGATGAATGAGCCGCCCGGAGCGCGTTTTGAATGCGTGAATACCGGGATTACTTTGGCAGAAGAACTTGCCGAGCAAAATAAAGACGTTTTGCTCTTTATGGACAATGTTTTTCGTTTTATTCAGGGCGGAATGGAAATTGCCGCTCTGCTTGGACGCGTGCCGGGTGAATCCGGTTATCAGCCCACACTTCAGTCGGAGGTGAACGCGGTTCAGGAACGTATTCGTTCGATACCCGGACGCGGTTCCATTACGTCGCTTCAAGCCGTTTACGTTCCCGCGGACGATATGACAGATCCGTCTGTGGTTTCCATTTTTAGCTGTTTGGACGGAGCTTTGGCATTATCGCGTGATTTGGCACAGCGTGGTTTTTATCCTGCGATTGACGCGTTGCGCAGCTCTTGCACCAATTTAGATGCGCGCATTGTTGGACAGCGGCAGTATGACTTAAGTCAAAAAATGCTGTATCTTTTCGCAAAGCATAATTCACTCAAAAGAATCGTCCAAGTTGTCGGTGTGGAAGAATTACCCAAAGATGATCAAATTGATTATAAACGCGCTGAAAAAATCATTAATTTTATGACTCAGCCTTTTACAGTGGGCGAAGCGTTCACGGGAAAAAAAGGGGAGTTTGTTAAAACATCGGAAGCTATTGATGATTGTGAGGCGATCATTAGCGGAGTTTATGATAAGCTGAGCGCGCAAGATTTTTATTTAATTGGGCGTGCGCCCCAGAAAAAAATGAAATAAGCATGATTTCTCCCAGCGATAAAGCTACATATAAGGTATTTGCTTCTTCGGGCGAAGTTTCGATTGAAGTGCTTGACCGGGCGCTCAAATCCGCGGAGACCGGAAAAAAATCTTTTTGGCGTATTTTATCCGAGCTTTCCGGTCTTTCGGATCAGGTGCTGTTTGAAGTTTTGACCAAGCAAACCGGAATTCCGGTTGTCTCAATTAAAAAGATGCCGGTAGATCCGAAAGCGCAACAAAAAGTGCCGGTTAAAATCGCTTGGTACTACAAGTTTTTCCCATACAAAATTCAAGACGGTAAAATTGCGGTCGCATTTTCCCAGGTTCCCGATACCTCCGTGCTGGATGAAATCCGTTTCGGTATCGGCATTGATGTTTCGGTCGGATTTGCTCCCGAAAGAGATATTGAGGAGATGCTGAACAAGCATTACGGTCTCGGCGCGGATATGGTGAATAAGATTGTGACTCAGACGGCGGAATCCGCACCCGCCCAAGGACCCGCTTCGACGCATCATGTTGAAGATATCGAACAAGGTGAAGGCGATACCGCCTCCATTTCACGGTTGGTGAATCAGATTATCCTCGATGCTTTTAAAAAACGGGCGAGCGACATTCATCTTGAGCCTTATCGCGGCAAAGTGCGCATTCGTTACCGGATTGACGGGGTTTTGCACGAAGCACCTGTTCCGCCTGAAATGCGGCAGTTTTTTAATTCGATTCAATCTCGCATTAAAATTATGGCGAATTTAAATGTGGTTGAAAAGCGTTTGCCGCAAGACGGGAAAATGCGCGTCAAAACGCAGGACCAGAATCTGGATTTGCGTATTTCGTGCATTCCCACAGCCCATGGCGAAAGTATCGTGATTCGTCTTTTGTCCGGAAAAAACACATGGACTCTGGATGGCCTGGGATTTGAGCCTCAGCATCTTAGTCAAATTAAAGAGTTATTGGATAAGCCGAACGGTATTATTTTCGCAACCGGACCTACCGGAAGCGGTAAAAGCACGACGCTGTATGGCTGTCTAACCGCGCTCAACTCGGAGGGCCGCAAAATTATTACCATTGAGGATCCGGTTGAGTATGAGCTCGAGGGAGTCAGCCAGATTCAGGTTGCAACGGATGTCGGGTTAACATTTTCTGAGGGTCTAAGAAGTATTTTGCGCCATGATCCTGATGTGCTGATGGTTGGAGAGGTGCGTGATTTGGAAACAGCGGACATTGCTATCCGCGCGGCTTTAACCGGGCATTTAATTCTTTCGACTTTGCATACGAATGATGCCGCGAGCGGGATTACCCGGCTCGGAGATATCGGAGTCGAAAAATATTTAATCGCGTCGAGCGTGATTGCTTTTATCGCGCAGAGACTTGTGCGGGTGATTTGTCCGCATTGCAAAATCGAACGGCGTGATTTGGATGAGGGTATTAAGAAAGTGCTGGCCGCTAGTTTGGGGCTTCATGCGCCGGATGAAATCAAAACTTATCAGGGCAAAGGGTGTGACCATTGCAATATGACAGGTTACTCAGGACGAAAAGCGATTCATGAGCTGCTGATTATTAACGATGAAATCCGTAAGATGATTATGGATGGGGCACCCGCGGGCGAGATTAAGAAAAATGCCATGCGAGGAGGCATGCAATCCCTTCGCCAAGATGGTTTTAAGAAGGTTCTTCAGGGTGTGACAACTCCCGAAGAAATTATGCGTATCGCACCGGCGGATCATGCGGAAGCAGTCTGGAAAAACGAGTCGGCCGGCGAAGTGAGTGCGGTTTATTTGCCGGCGAGTCATGCTTCTGCCGGCAGTAGCCCTGAAAAAAATAAACCGGGCAAAGAGTCTGATTCGGAAGCGGATATGCGCCGGAAATATAAACGCATTCAAACCCAGCTCTCGGTTACCTATCGGGTTATTGAATCAAGCGCGCAGCATCCCCAGTTCACGGCTTTAAGGGATTTGATCGCTGATAAAGATTGGGAAGGGGAAGCTCAGAATTTGAGCGCGGGCGGGCTTTTATACTCGTCTGAGGCTTCAAGTTTGGGTCCGAGTGCCGGCAATGAAGTTGAGATGAGCGTCAATGACGCGATTGATGCCGGAACGGTTTTGGATTTGCATATCCATCTGACAGACGGAGAGAAGCCGGTGCATTGTATCGGGCGCGTTTTGCGTGCTAACCGAGCTATGCGGCCGACGGAAGAGGGCAGCCGTTTTGTTTTTCAGATCGCAGTTTTGTTTTTAGTGATTAATAGTCACGACCGCATGCGGATTGAAAAGTTTTGTGAGTCGCATGGGAGTGTTTCATGAAGCAATATTATTATCGCGCTAAGAAGAGTTCCAAAGAAGTGCAGGAGGGTGTGCTGGAGGCCGCTTCCGAGGAAGAGGTGATTGCCAAGGTGAACGATATGGGGTTTGTGGTTGTTGATATTCGCGAAAAAAAAGACAGTAAACCCATTTTGGACCAGCCTGCTTCCGCCGGTACCGATACTTCTGTTCGAAAGCGAGACGGCGGTCGTGCCGGTCATCCAGTCACGCGTTTTTATAAACAGCTCGCGCGAATGCTTCAATCGGGAATTCCTTTGCTGCAAGCCTTAACCTTGACCGATGATCAGGTTGAGCACCCTGCTTTAAAAAAAATTATTTCCGAAATGAAGGCTCATATTTCCGAAGGAAATTCTTTTTCGCAAACGCTTCTCCTTTATCCCGATTATTTTTCCACCTTTGATGTGGCTTTGATGGAAGCCGGCGAAATGGTGGGGCATTTGGATGTCGCGTTGAAACGGGTTGCCGCGCATCGCGAAGCCCAGGAGAAAATTGCCGCGCGTGTTCGCGGTGCATTGGCTTATCCGGCGTTTGTGCTTGTTGCGGGGATTGCGGCGGTTATATTTATGCTCTGCTTTGTGCTGCCTAAATTCAGCGATTTTTTTCTCAGTTTAGGGCAAGAATTGCCCTGGATGACGCGAGTTTTGATCCGTTCCAGCCAAATTGCCGAACAAAGCTGGATGTTTATTGTGGGCGGAGTCGCCGTATTGGGTTGGATGTTTACGCAATCTATTCAAAACAACGAGCGGCAGATAGGATGGCACCGATTTTATTTATCCATTCCCAAGATTGGAAAACTAATCAAGTATTCCCAGTTTTCCCGTTTTTCAAGGACGATGAGTCTGCTTTTGGAAAGCGGAATTCCTCTTTTGAAAGCGCTCCAAACAACACTGCCGGTTGTGACCAACCAATCTTTGCGGCGAGATCTTCAAAAATGCGTTAATGGGTTAAAAGAGGGCGGTACTTTCAGCGAGTCATTGAGCAATTTGAAGGGAATACCTGTTTTTGTCACTCAGCTTGTCCGCGCCGGAGAGTCTTCGGGGCGTCTTCAAGAGTCTTTGAATGATATTGCGGATTGGTACGAACAAGAGCTTCAGGAATATGTTGAGGTGGTTACCAAGCTGCTTGAACCGTTGCTTATTTTAGGTGTAGGCGCTTTTCTTGGACTGATTGTGATTGCGGTATTGCTGCCGATATTCAGTATGAATGCGGCAATTTCTTAATTAAAAGGATAGTTATGAAAAACAAAAAATCGACGCGAAGCGGCTTTACTCTGATTGAAATTTTACTTGTGGTAATTATTATCAGTACTCTTTCCGCGATGGTCTTACCGAGGTTAGTCGGTCGCTCAGATCAGGCGCGTGTCGCGACCGCTAAAGCGGATGTTCAGGTGAATATCCCGTCTGCTTTGAAGCTTTATGAGTTGGACAATGGTTTTTTTCCATCAACAGAGCAGGGCTTGCAAAGTTTGTTGACGAAGCCGGGCACGCAGCCTTTGCCGGAAAACTGGAACGGGCCCTATCTTAAAAAAAAACAGGACGACCCATGGGGTCGTCCTTATCAGTACATGACTACC
>CAZLTL010000035.1:0-7500 GCA_964562525.1 uncultured bacterium | reverse complement strand
GCTCGAGACCTGTACGCGACAAGGTACGCGGGCCCAGGCTTCAAGCATCACGCTTCCGACAAGGCCTGCGTGATGCGCGGTGCCGCAGCTCACAATTGAAATTTTTTTGATTTTTTTCAGCCGCTTAAGCGCGCTAAAGGACAAAGTCTCGAAAGCAATTTCATCCTTCACGCCTAAAATTTTGCTAAGGATTTCGGCTAAAGCTTGGGGCTGCTCATAAATTTCTTTGAGCATAAAATGCGGGTAACCCTGCTTGCGCGCTTGGGTAAAATCCCAATTCACAATCGTTTGCTTACGTTCAACAGTTTTGCCGGTTTTTAGATTATAAATAACCACACCTTCGGGCCGCACGACCGCCAAATCATCATCTTCCAAAAAAATAACTTTGCGGGTATAAGCCAATAACGCGGTGACATCACTCGCAATAAAATTTTCGCCTTCCCCCAGACCGATAACAAGCGGATTCGAACGTTTAAAGACGTAAACAGCCTCGGGATCATCTTTAAACAAAGTGACGAAGGCAAAATAGCCATGCATGCGCAAAATCGCCTCGCGAAAGGCGCGCAAAGGGTCTTTAAGGCGGTGATACCAATCGCCAATCAGCTGCGTTGCGGACTCCGTATCAGTCTGAGAAAGAAAACGAACTTTTTTCTTCGTGAGCTGTTTGCGGATATCGGCGTAATTTTCAACAATCCCGTTATGAACCAGCACCACCTTGCCGTGTGAATCTAAATGAGGGTGAGCGTTCGCGCGCGAAGGCTCGCCATGAGTCGCCCAGCGCGTATGACCAATGCCGCATCCGGAACCTACTTTTTTTTCGCTCAACGTTTTTTTGAGCTCAGCAAGCTTACCTTTTTCTTTGGCAATAAAAAAATGCGATTTGCCGTTAATGCAGGCAACGCCAGCGGAGTCATAGCCGCGATACTCAAGCTGTTCTAAGCCCTGAATCAAAACAGGCAGAGCCGGTCTGGGCCCGGTATAACCTACAATTCCGCACATAAAATAAGTCCCCTGTGAATTAAATCAAAAAAACAAACCGAAAGAGGCACCGCTTTTCCCAATACCTTTTTTCGACGCAGAATTATATCGCAAGTTGTTTTTGACATACGATTTTTATTTTTTTATGATGTGCCCATGAATAAAACCACACAAAATCGGCGTCGACAATTTTTCATCAACAAACCCTTCCAGCTGCGCTACATGCTTTATGTCAGTTTGCCGCTGGTAATCGTCTGTGGGGTATCTTTCTTCTCGCTTTATGTGGGAATTTGGTCGGATATCATGTCTTCGTTCACCGATCAGAAAGTACAGGAAGATCTTATTACCGCGACACGGATGGTTCAGTACGAGGAAGTCCGTCAAAACACAGCCCCAAACAATGTCATCTCCGTATTCCGCTCGGCAGAAAAACTCGGGTCACGCCAACGTGAGATCTTCAAAGAAATTTTAAATAAAGCCAATCGCAACATTTCCGTCAAAATTCTGCTTCTGCTTTTTTTTATAGCTTGGGGAACCATTTACATTTCGCATAAAACCGCTGGGCCGATTTATCACATGCTTCGAATCGGTCGCGACGTTGAAAATGGAAATTACAAAGCGCGAATTTTTTTGAGAAAATGGGATGAAGCGCACCCGCTAGCCGAGCAAATGAACGCGACCTATACCGCGCTGGATACGCGTTTCGCAAAAATAAAAAAATGGGCTCGTGAAAAACCTCCTCAAGAGGCAATTGCTTTGATTCAAAAGGAGCTCGAGAACACTCAAACGCATGATTCGGTTTAAAAACCGCTTTATCGCGCTGAGCCTTGCCTTCCTTTTTTTTCTACAATCTTCGCTCCTTTTTGCCTACGAGCTTAAACCGGCTGAAATCAAGCTGCTTGAAAAGATTGAACGCGATACCCTGAAATATTTCCTGCGGCATTCTGATCCCGCAACAGGGCTGGTAAAAGATCATTCTCGGCAGGGATCGCCCGCTTCCATCGCGGCCACAGGCTTCGGTTTGGCAGCCCTCGCTATCGGTGCCGACCGCGGATGGCTCACCCATGACTTTGCCAAATCAAAACTAATCAAAACGCTCACGGCGCTGGAGCTCAAAGCCGAGCATAAAAATGGTTTCTTTTATCATTTCCTTGATATGCGCACGGGAAAACGCGTTTGGAAATCGGAAGCTTCTTCGATTGACACGGCACTGCTCATTGCCGGCGCAATGACAGCCGCCCAATACTATCCCGGCACGGAGATTGAAACGCGCGCGAAACGAATTTACGCGCGCGTGAACTGGAAGTGGATGCTCAATAACTCCGAACTTATTTGCATGGGCTGGACGCCGGAAAGCGGATTCTTGCCTTACTACTGGGATTCTTATAACGAGCTTTTAATTTTACAAGCGCTTGCGTTAGGCGCACCGAATCACGCGGTTCCGAAAGCGGTTTGGAATGCCTGGTTCCGCAATGAAGACGAATACAAAGGCAGAAAAGTGATTTACTCCCATTCGGGCAGCCTGTTTACTTATCAATACGCGCATGCCTTTATTGATTTTAAAAACTTAAACGATGCGGGCATTAATTATTTCGAAAATTCTGTTCAAGCCACTTTGGCAAACCGCGAATATTCCATCGAATATAAAGATAAATATAAAAGCTACAACACCTACTCCTGGGGTCTCTCCGCTTCGATCGGACCGGGCGGATACAAAGCCTATGGCGGTAAACCCGGGGAAGGAATTCAGGATGGAACGATTGCGCCGCACGGCGCGATCGGGTCATTGGTATTTACACCCAAAGAATCGCTGGACGCGATTAAATTTTTCTATCTTCGTCTCGGCAAGAAAATTTATAAAGAACATGGATTTATAGGGGCTTTCAACATTGATAAGAAATTTTATCCGGACGAGTATCTTGGAATCGATCAGGGAATTATCATCCTGATGATTGAAAATTTTATGCGGGATGGAATTGTTTGGAAAAAATTCATGGAGCTGGATGCGGTGAAAAATTGGGTTGAGATCGCGCAGCTTAGGTCAGAAGTTAAAGGTTAAAAATTCAAACTAAAACTTTTTAACCGCTCGATTCGTTTTGAACTTTGGACTGCCGTTTTAAGCTTTAGCCTCAAAGGATTAGTCTAAGAAGGTTCTTTCGCCGCGGGCTAAACGAACAGCGAGATGATGCGCCGCTTCATTAATCATATCCTGCGTGGGATATCTCCCTTTTCGAATCTCTTGCTTAATCTCGAAGACACGCCCCAAGTTCGGCTCGGGCTCATGCGGAATCATATCCAAATATTTTTTCACTTCGCGATCAACAGAACTTCTCGTCGGCAACGCCGCTCTCGGCGGTTCGATTTTAAACTTCGTTCTCACGCCAGCCCCTTAGTAAAAATGATGACAATAGAAGACCTTGCGGCTTCCCTAAGATCATCGGCTAGGGCCCAGAAAACCTGAAGCAACTTCTCTCTTTTTTTAAAATCTCCCTTGGTTACGCTGACATTTCAAGAGCTACAGGTCCGCCTTTTTTCATCAAGCCGGCACGCATCCGGGTCACGACTTTGGTGTGAATCTGGCACACCCGGGACTCCGAAACATCCAGGATTTCGCCGATTTCACGCAGCGTTAAGTTCTCGTAATAGTAAAGCACCACAACCAGCTTTTCTTTTTCGGGAAGCTGATTGATCGCTTGCGCCAAAATCGCTTTCACTTCTGCCTGCTGGAGATAATGAAACTGATTCGTGATCAAGCAATCTTCAACGGTTTGCAAACGAGAAATAGGTTTGTTGCCGTCATCATTCTGCCAAACCTCATCCAAGGAGAGAAAAGTTGTGGAGTTGAGATCGCTATAAACCGAATTCAGCTCGGCTTGCGAAATATTCAGCGCGGTCGCAACTTCATCATCTGTCGCGCTGCGGCCGTATTTTTCTTCAAGCTCTTTGCACTTGCGGTCAATTTCACGCGCCTTCTTGCGCAAGAGACGCGGCGCCCAATCCAATTTGCGCAATTCGTCCATAATGGATCCGCGAATACGCGAAACAGCATACGTCTCGAACTTATTCCCCTGCGAAACGTCATACTTATTGATCGCGTCAAGCAAACCCAAAATGCCGTAACTAACGAGATCATTAAAGTCAACATTCGGAGGAAGACCGATCGCGACGCGTCCGGCAACATACTTAACTAAGTACAAATACTTCTTAATAATTTCTTCGCGCTGCTCAAGGCTCTTCGTCCGTTTGTAACGCTTCCACATTTTCACTTCATTTTGTTCCATAGAAACAGCCCTCCTTGGGTTGTTAAGCCGTTTTAGTTTGTTGTTCGAGAATTTTTTTAATTTGAGTCAAAGTGTAATTTTTTTCCTGCAGCATCTTGATGTGCTCAAGGCGGTCAAAAACCTCTTCACCGTAAAGCCGGTGACCGGAAAGCGTGCGGCGCGCTTCATCGATTAATCCCGCGACCGTATAGTTGTGCAGGGTTTGCCGGGAAAGCCCGGAGTACTGCATCACTTCGCCGATCTTAAAGAGCTTTTCTCTTTTCATGCGCGAACCTCTTTGCTTTGTAAGCTTTTCATAAGGCTGAGGGCTTCCGGATCTTCCGGCTCCAACAGCAAAATTTTTTGCAAAGTAAACTTAGCCTGTTCGTCTTTGTTGTCGCTGGCCAATGCCTGCGCCTCATTGCGGTATTTTTTGACGCGCTCTCCGATTTCTTCCTGATACATCTTGCTCAAGAACAAACTCTCCGATTTCCCGTTCTTAATCGCTTCCCCTTTAATGTCGTCAATTAAAAAGGACGCTTCGCGGTTATTCGGCTCATAAATAAAAACTTTTTCAGCAGCAAAAAGAGCGAGGTCATATTGACGCTGACGCAGTAAAGTACGGCTGCGCTCAAGCCAATTTTTCACTTCGATTTGATTTGCGTCATTGAGGGTTTCGGATTCGCTTTTGGAAGCTTCCTGCCGGATTCCCGCGACGGCTTCTTTCTGACGTTCAATTTCTTTATCAAGCACATCCGCCATGAGCTGCTGCGCGGCGGTGTTTTCGGGGTCTTGATTCAAAAGCTCCTGAACCTGAAGGCGGGATTTGTAATACTCTCCGTGCTCATAACTGAGCCGAGCCTGATCAAGCGGCGATAAGAGTTCCGACTTTAAAACAACCGATGAATTATTCTTACGCGCACATCCGATAAACGCGCTCAACATCACCGCCACCACAACCAGCATTCTATTTTTACAAAATGTAAAGTACATTATGTAAGTTATGCTATAAATAATTTTAATGCTGGTCAAACTCTTTTTTTAACTATTTTTATCACCGCCTATCAATTGTTGCCATATAAGCTTTGACATACTATTAGTAGTGTTTATTGGGTAAAAATATTTTTTATTTTTTTAGTAAAAAATATTTATTTCTGCAAAAAAGCACTTAAAACTACGTAGAGACGGCTATTCGAATGGATTTCTGAATGGAAAAAGGAGGGTTATTTTAAATAAAAAAGGACCTTCCTTCGAAGGTCCTTTTAAGAGCGAACTTATGTAAAAGAAAAGAGATTAGGCACCAACCTCAGAGAAGACGCCCATCTTTCTGAACTTTTGATAACGATGTTCGAGCAATTCTTTGTGCGAAAGTTTTTGAAGCTTCGCAACTGCGGCATCCACAAATTTCCCGAGGTTTTCCGCCGCAGCGCCATAGTCACGATGGGCTCCGCCCAAAGGCTCCGGAATGGATTCATCAATTAAACCCAGCTTCAATAAATCTTTGGCGGTAAGTTTAAGCGCTTCCGCGGCATCGGAAACCCGTCCGCTTTCTTTCCACAAGATAGCCGCGCAGCCCTCGGGAGAAATAACAGAGTAGTAAGCGTTTTCCATCACGCCAATTTCATCGCCGACACCAATACCTAAAGCACCGCCGCTACCGCCTTCACCGATTACAACCGCAATAATCGGAACGCGCACTTCACCCATTTCGCGCAAATTAACCGCAATCGCTTCCGACTGCCCGCGCTCTTCGGCGCCCACGCCAGGAAACGCGCCGGGGGTATCAATCAAACACAGCACGGGCATATTGCCTTTTTCCGCAAGCTGCATCACGCGCAAAGCCTTGCGATAACCTTCGGGATGTGCGCTTCCAAAACTGCGCTCTAAATTTTGTTTTGTATCGCGACCCTTTTGATGCCCGATCACACAAATCGGAGCGCCGCCTTTCCAGCGGCCGATTCCAGCAATAATCGCGGCGTCATCGCTGAAGCGACGGTCCCCGTGAATCTCAAAAAAATCGGTGATGAGATGGCCGATATAATCAAGGGTGTAAGGCCGCAAGGGATGTCGAGCCACTTGAACGCGCTGCCAAGGGGTTAAGTCTTGAAAAGTTTCGTGAATTGATTTTTCGAGTTTTTTCTCTAAGCTTTTCACTTCAGATGAAAAATCAACTTCAGAGCTCGACGATTCTTTGAGCTCGAGAATTTTTTTCTCCAACTCAATAATCGGCTTTTCAAAAGGAAGGCAAACATCAAATAAATCGCGCGTTTTCTTTTGCATAAATCCCCTCATCAATCCATGAAATATTATTGCTTACGAATCACAACCGGCGTGCCAATCGGCACAAGATCAAAAATTTCTTCGACATCTTGATTGCGAAGGCGCACGCACCCGAGCGAAGCGGGTTGCCCTATTTTTTCGGGCTCAATCGTACCGTGAATCCCATATCCCTTCAAGTCAAACCCCAGCCACCTCGTTCCAAGGCCGTTTTTAGGATCTCCCGGCGGGATGACCTGATCCTCATAATACCAAGTTGGGTTTTCCACCTTATTGGCAACTTTAAAACTACCTGTGGGCGTATTTCCTTTTTCACCTGTAGAAACTCGGTACTTTTTGACGTCATAAGTGCCCTGCTTGAGCCAAAGTACATTTTTCTTAATCGAAACTTCAATTGAAAAGGGAACATTTTCTACTTTCAGCTTCATTCCCGGACGAATCACATTCTTTTTCAAGCCATTGGCTTTTTTAATGAAAGCGACCGTCGTTTTATATTTTTTTGCAATTTTGCCGAGCGAGTCTCCCGACTGCACCTCATACCATTCACTGGTATCTGTTTTTGTTTTAACATACAGAAGTTCATAGCGCGCATCGCGCAACAACTTAGAAAGCGCCAACTTCTCTTTGGATGTAGGCGCATCTTTTAATAATTTGCGTCCTTTTTGTTGAACGTCGCTCCATTTTTTTTCTGCTGCCAATGCTTCGATTGCTTTCATTTTTTTAGCGAAAGCGGATGATGTTGTTTGCGATGATGCGGAACTGTCGTTCGTGGCTTGCTGTGCCCAGCTAGCTGAACTTAGCAAAAGCAAGATGAGCGCAAAGATGAGGTTTTTATTTTTCATTTAAGTGCAAATAAGAAGGGTCATGAGCACGCCTAATGTCGCGCCGGCAAAAACTTCCAGGGGAGTATGGCCCAAAAGTTCACGGACATGGGACTCTAAAATATCGCCATTTCCATTTTCTTTCAGCTCATCCAATATCCGGT
>CAZLTL010000034.1:0-13513 GCA_964562525.1 uncultured bacterium | reverse complement strand
GATATTGAAATCGGCGGTACGGATCAAACTTTCAACCTTTTGGTTGGTCGCGAATTGCAAAACCGCGAAGGCCAGCCGCAGCAAATCGTGATGACTTTGCCGATTATTGAGGGAACGGACGGCACTCAGAAAATGTCTAAGTCGCTTGGGAATCATATCGGTGTCAAAGATAGCCCGAAAGAGATGTTTGGAAAGATCATGTCGATTCCCGATAACCTGATAGAACGTTATTACCGTTATCTGAGCGCATTGCCCAAACCGGATGTCGAAGCGGTCGCGGTTGAGCTTAAATCGGGTGCCAATCCGCGTGATATCAAAGCCCGCCTAGGGGAACGCATGGTTGAGCTTTTTCACTCTGCGGAAGCCGCGAAGCAAGCGCATACCGAGTTTAACGAGATTTTTAAAAACAAAGGTTTGCCCGATGAGATGCCTGAGTTTCAGGTTTCAGCCGGAATGGATATACTTAGTTTGCTTGCGCATTGTGAGCTTGTGCCGTCAAAATCAGAGGCGCGACGCGCGTTGGAAGCCGGCGCTGTGAAAGTAGATCAGCAGAAGGTTACGGACGCGAAATTGGTTTTAGATTTATCCCGTCCCGTGATTCTTCAAAACGGCAAGCGCAAATTCGCGCGCGTAAAACTGCTTTCCTGATCATGACGCAAATTCTTCAAGTCGAAGATGTTTCAAAAAAGTTTGCTTCACGTTCCGCGGTCAATAAATTAACGCTTTCCATTTCTTCCGGAGAAATCGTAGGTTTTCTTGGACCTAACGGCGCGGGAAAAACCACCGCCATGCGCATGATATGCGGATTTTTTCCGCCTTCATCGGGACGCATTCTGATTGATGGAGTGGACATACAGCAGGACCCAAAAACAGCGAAGCGCATGATCGGCTATTTGCCGGAAACAGTCAGCCTTTATGGTGATATGCGTGTCGTTGAATATTTAAATTTTGTCGCGGCGGTGAAAGGGGTTGGATTTTTAAGCCGAGGGAAAGCGGTCAAAGAAAAAATCGAGCAATGCGGTTTAGGCGATGTTCAAAAACGCCTTATCGGAAGATTGTCCAAAGGGTTTAAACAGCGCGTCGGTTTGGCGCAGGCTTTGCTTGGCGAGCCCAAACTGCTTGTTTTGGATGAACCCACCTCCGGTTTAGACCCGAAACAAATTTCGGATATTCGTGCTTTGATTCATAGCTTGAAACAGGATCGAGCCGTGCTTTTTTCAACGCATATTTTGCCGGAAGTGAGCATGCTTTGCAGCCGTGTGGTGATGCTGGATCAGGGACGTGTGCTCGCCAGCGGAACGGTTGAGGAGCTGGAAGCGCATTTAGCTGAAGATTTCCAAATTCAGATCACTATTCTGGGGCGCAACAAAACAACCGAGGCCGTGCATGTGCTTGAAAGTATCGCGGGACTGAAAGACATTCACTTTGTTGTCACCGAAAGCGAGCAGGTTGTTTTGACTTGCCGTGCGCCTTCTCAGCTTGAGTTTCGGAATGTTATTACTGAGAAATTGTCAAAACAGGGGATTTCCGTTTTGGAGATCAAACGTGAACAGTTGACCCTTGAAGAAATTTTCCTGAGGCTTTTGAAATGATTTCGCTGAAAAAAGTCATCCGCTGCGTTACGGACTCGCAGTTTTCGTGCGGCGTATTTCTTAATACGCCTCCTCATCTGCTCATCCGCGCCTTGTGGCTGAGCTTTTTTGAGCAAAATCCTAATCAAAAGGTAGCTGAAGACGTATGAAGAATATTTTTTATTTAGCACGCAAAGAATTTTCGTCCTATTTTCATACTTGGCAAGGTGTGTTTGTAACCCTGTTTTTCTTTTTGGTTTCTGGCTTGTTCTTTTCTTTGTTGATGCTTGGATATGCCAAAATGTCGATGGGCCAGATGAATCAGCAACTTATCGAAGCGGGAGTCAATCAAACCGACTATATTTTTGGTTCTTTTTTCATGAACCTTTCAACGCTGCTCATTTTTATCGCGCCGATTTTAACCATGCGGGGGTTCGCCGAGGAGCGCCGTGATCAAACTTTGGAACTGCTTTTTACTTATCCGCTCTCCGACCGTGAGATTGTTTTGGGTAAATTTCTTGGGCAAGTGTGGATGTTCGAACTTTTGTGCGTGCCGCTTTTGGGATATGGGCTGATTGCGCAATTAGCGGGGGCGGGATTTGATTGGCGCGTTGTTTTTCTGGCATTCGTCGGGTTTTGGGTTTTGGGGCTGGCTTATTTGTCGCTGGGATTTTTTATTTCAACTTTAACCAAGAGTCCCGTCCTTTCCGCAGTGTCTACTTTTGGTATTTTTTTGATTTTTTGGGTTTTAGAGTGGGCTTCTAAGGTTTCTGACGGCTGGTTGGCGCAGTTCTTTCAGGAGCTTTCGCCCTTGGATCATTACCGTTACTTTACGATGGGGCAGCTGCATTTGCAGCACGCGGCTTATTTCGTGCTGGCGACTTTTTTCTTTTTAACGATGTCGGTGATGTCCATTTCCACCCGCAATTGGAAGAGCTCATGAAAAACCGTCCTAAAAGCTTATCTGCTGCGTTACAAGCTTCGCTCCCTTGTGCGGCGTATTGGCGCCATACGCCTCCGCGGTCGCTCGCTTCTGCCTTGCAGCTAAAGCTTTTTGATCGGTTTTTTACGGCAGGGAGACTATGAAGCAGCTTTGGTATCGCTTTCAATTTTTGGTTGTAACGGTTCTATTGGCGGCGACGGTCGTGATGGCTTATTTGGTATTGCGGCCGATGAATTTGTCCTATGACATTACCCGTGAAAAAGTCCATTCTTTGCCGGATGAAACAATTCGTGTTCTGAAACAGCTCGAGTCCAAGCCCATCGAGGTGATTACGTTTTATCCCAAGGATGATCCCGCGCGCGAAGGTTTGACGCTTTTTCTGAAACAAGTTCAAGCCGAGCATCCTCGTTTTGAGTTTAATATTTACGATCCGGTGCGCCGCCCCAAGCTCGCAGAAAAATATAAGGTTGATCAGAATTACACGACATTAATCCGTTCGGGTGATCATGAAGAGCGCACTTATTTTTTCACCGAAGAGGTTTTTACTAATGCGCTTTTCCGCATTGCACATCCCCGCAAGCTCGACCTTTGCTTTACTGCGGGCCACCAGGAAGTGGCGCTGGAAAGCACGGAGCGCAACGGGGGAGCTGCCCTGGCGAAAAATTTGCAAAACGGGGAAGTGAGTGTTTATCCGATTGTTGTGGCGCGCGATGGAGTTCCGGATTCTTGTTCTGTGACGGTGGTTGCCGGGCCGCATCAGGAATTCCAGCCGGACGAGTTTGAAAAATTGAAACAGGCTTTTAATAAAGGAAAAAGTTTAGTGTTTTTGATTGATCCGATGGATTTGGGTGCCGGGCGTAAGTTTATGGATTTTTTCGCTTCGTTCGGAGTCAAGATCGGCGAAAATGTCTTGGTCGATAAAACGAGCCGGATTGTCGGCGGGGACTTTCTGATGCCGGTGGTTATGAATTACACCAAGCATGAGGCCGTGAAGCGTTTGCAAGAACCGACTTTTTTCCCCGTTGTGAGAACCGTGCAGCCATCTGTGGATATTCCCTCCCATTTGGAGGTTTCACCTTTGGCGTTGACGGGGGACGGAAGTTGGGCGGAATCAGACTTGGCCCTTTTAGAAGAAGGGAAGTCCAGTTTTGATGTGAAGCAGGATGTCGCGGGACCGCTTCCGATTGCGGTTGCGGTTGAAACCAAAAAGAACGACGGCGGGAGAATGATCATTGTCGGCGACAGCGATTTTATGACCAATGGCTATTTGCCACTCGCGCAGAATTTAGATTTTTCGATGGAGATTTTAAAATGGGCCGGCCGGGACAGCCGTTTTATTCATGTTCACGCCCGGCGCTCGCCTTTTAAGCCGCTTCTGTTGAAAGAGTTTGAAAAGCAAGGTTTGCTTGTTTTAGTTTTAGTCTTTTACCCTTTGGCTATTTTTATTCCGGTGGGGCTTTATTTGATTATCCGCTCACGAACGGCATGAGTATTATCCGATGAAATTTAAGCACACACTTTTCTTTATTCTTTTATTTTTGATTGTTTTGGGAATTTATGTTTCTCAGAATAAAAAACAGGCGCAGAAAGTCGCGGAAGTCCAAAAAACCAACGAAGAGTTTACGGTTCAGGTGGAAGAAAAAGGGCTGGAGTTGAAGCCGGACGAAAAGATTAATTTTCTTCAGGTTCAGGACATGGCAAAAGAAGAGGCGTTTTGGCTTGAGTATCAGAATTCCGAATGGAATCTAGTTTATCCGGCAAGAGCCTTAGCGGATCAGTCTATGGCTCAGGGAATGGCCGGAATGGTAAAAATGGCCATGAACCAGAAGCTCCTTCGCCCCGAAGCGGATTGGGATGAATACGGTCTTAAAGAACCGGAAATGAAAATCGGTGTCGGAACAACGGCCGGACAAGAACGCCACTTTCTCTATCTAGGGAAAGCGGCTCCGCTGGGAGATGTTTTTTTTGCGCGATGGGATGATAAGCAGGCTTATTTTACGCTGCCGAATGCCGTGAAAGATGCTTTTCGGAAGACTGTTTATGAAATGCGCGAAAAGCGCGTGTTTTTAACGCCTTTGCCTAAGATGGATAAAATTACAATCGCGTTGGGGGAAAGATCTTTTGAGTGGGTGCTGAAAAATGGCGCGTGGTATTGGATGGAGCCGCTTGACTTGCTTGGCAAGGCTGTTGAGCCGGACCAAATGGCGGCGGTGATTCAAATTTTATCCCGGCTTTATGCCAAAGACTTTATTGCTGCCGAGGATCAGACGAAGTTGAGTTCTAAGGTGGATATGATCGGCGACCGGATTATGATCCGATCAGGAAGTCAAAATGAAACAATTTTTATCGGTGACGAAGAGCCTTTAAAAACCGCTTATTATGCCCGCCGTGAAAACGATAAAAATTTATTTTTAATTGATCAAACAAAAATAATTGAGATTTTGGAATTGTTGGACGCTTTGGATAAAGCCAATCATCTGGACGCAATTAAAAAACTGACTGAGCCTGAGGCCACAGCGGCAGTGACTCCTTCCGGTTCAGCCACCCCGGCGGCATCACCGGTTTGAAATGAGTCATTCCATTCAATCGGCTTTGACCGAGATTCAGGAAAACATCATTCATGCTTGCGAGTCTTCGGGGCGTTCCGCATCTGAAGTTGAATTGATTGCGGTGACTAAGACCTTTGATGCGTCGGTTATCCGTCAAGCCTATGATTTAGGGCTGAGGCAATTTGGCGAAAACAAGGTGCAGGAGCTCTTGGAGAAAAGGCCGGAGCTGCCGGCGGATATCCGCTGGCATATGATCGGCAGATTGCAAACTAATAAAGTGAAAATGATCGTTGGGAAGACGGCTTTAATTCATTCACTTGATCGCGTTGAGCTATTTGAAAAAATCGCGAGCGAAGCCCGGAAAATAAATTTAGACAGTGTGGAATGTCTTTTGCAGCTGAATGTCAGCGGAGAAGCATCGAAAGCCGGTTTTTCTCCGGAAGAAGCGGAGCAATTTTTAGGGGAGTATGATTTTTCATCCGCTGTTAAAATAAAGGGGCTCATGACTATGGCGCCGTTAACAGAAGATCAAAGCGCTATTCGTGCTGTTTTTAAGTCGGCGTATACTTTATTTAAAAAATGGAAAGAGAAATTTCCGCAACATGCTTGGCAGCATTTGTCGATGGGGATGTCCGGTGATTATAAGATTGCGGTTCAGGAGGGTGCGACTTTGGTGCGAATTGGAACCGCGATTTTTGGGCATAGGCCGCAGGTTGTTTAATTTAAATCAGACATGCGAGAGAAGGATGAATTATGAGTAATTCAAAGAAAATCGGATTGATCGGTTGCGGCAATATGGGGTCCGCGATTTTGGAGAGCGCGCTGAAAAGCAAAGTGTGCCTTGGGTCGGATGTTTGGGTTGCGGATAAAATGACCGATAAGGTTCGCCTCTTTTGCAAAAAGAACCGCTGTCATTTTGCACAAGATGCTGTGGAAGTGGTTCAAAAAGCCGGCATCATTCTTTTGGCGGTTAAGCCGCAAGATTTCGCTGATACGGCAGCCGCGATTCGTCCGTATTTAAACTCCAAGAAAATAGTTATTTCAATTCTTGCGGGTGTGCCGGTTGCCGGGTTGCAAAAACAGCTGGGCCGAGCGGTGGTGGTAAGGGCTATGCCGAATTTGGGCGCGCAGGTCGGGGCATCGGTGACTGCCATTTATTCCAAAAATAAATCTGCTTTAAAGGTAGCGAGAAATCTGTTCGAAGCTTGCGGCAGTGTGGCGGAGCTGAATGAAAAACATTTTGATGCTGTCACCGCAGTGAGCGGCAGCGGTCCGGCCTATTTCTTTTTGATGATGGAATTGCTGCAGGCATTCGCGGAAAAAAGTGGTATTGATCCGCGTTCCGCCCGTGAACTTGCCGTTCAAACCGCGCTGGGCGCAGGAAAACTTGCGGCGGCGAGCGCGGATGCGCCTTCTGTTTTACGCGAGCGTGTCACTTCGAAAAAGGGAACTACGGATGCGGCATTAACTGTGCTAAAATACCGCAAGTTTCCCAAAACTTTTTTTGAAGCATTGCAAGCTGCTGTGCGGCGCAGTCGTCAGCTTAGCGGAGCTAAATAACTTTCTGTTTTAAGGAGCTATTTTGTTCATTCTTGGAGAAATTCTTAACGGGTTAGCTTTTATCGTACAGGGCGTTGTCACGGTATTGATGTGGATCATCATTATTCAAGCTGTGCTCACATGGGTTCTCAGCCCTTATCATCCGTATGTGCAACTTTTGGGGCAGGCCTCGGAGCCGGTGCTTAAACCTTTCCGCCGCTTGCCTTTGACCATCGGGACTTTTGACTTTACTCCATTGGTCGCCGTGGTTGTTTTGCACGTCATTAAAAATATCTTACTTCGTATTATCATGATGGGTGTCCAGTATTTCGGAACCTAATCTTATGCCTGCAAAACCGAATCAAATCCATTCACCTCAGGTGCTTAAGCAAATTGATGATTGCGTACGCGTCATACGCAAAAAAACGAAGTTTGAACCTGACTTTTGCTGTGTTTTAGGTACGGGGCTTGGCAGCTTAGCTAAGCAGGTCAAGCCGATTGCTGTTTTTGACTACGGCAAGCTTCCGCATTTTCCCGCTACCACGGTTCAGTCTCATAAAGGGCAATTGGTGCTGGGTGAGCTGGAAGGCCGCAAAGTGGCAATGCTTGAAGGCCGTTTTCATTTGTACGAAGGGTATTCGGCGGCGGAAGTGGTCTTTCCAATTCGTGTTTGCAAATTTCTTGGTGCGCATTCTTTGATAGTGACCAATGCTTCCGGCGGGTTAAATCTTTCTTATGGACGCGGTGATTTAGTGGCCATTGAAGACCATATTAACTTTTTAGGCGTTAACCCGTTAATCGGACCCAACGATGAGCGTGTTGGTCCGCGATTTCCGGATATGTCCGAGCCTTACGCTAAGGACTATCTTGAAGCCGTGACCAAAGCGGCGAAATCCTTAAAGATACCTTTACATGAAGGTGTTTATTTGGCGATTGCGGGGCCTAATTTGGAAACACGCGCGGAATACCGCATGATTCGCAGTTGGGGCGCCGACTTAGTGGGGATGTCCACAGTTCCGGAAGTGATTGCGGCGGTACACGCGGGTATGAAAGTGCTGGGTTTGAGCGTGGTGACTGATTTGTGTGATCCCGCGAATTTGCATCCGGTTGATATCAAAGAAATTATCAAGGTTGCGAATGAAGCCGGCCCCAAGTTAGACAAATTGATTCGACAATTTTTAAAGAGCGCTGCTTAATTATGGAAACTCCAAAAAAAAATTATAAAGATACGTTAAATTTGCCGGACACTCCTTTTGCGATGAAAGCGGGACTCGCGCAGCGTGAACCCGGAATGCTTTCCGCCTGGCAGACGGAGAAGCTTTATGAGCGTATTCGCAAAAAGTCCGCAGGGCAGCCGAAGTATGTTTTGCATGACGGCCCGCCTTACGCGAATGGGCAAATTCATATCGGACACGCGCTGAACAAAGTTTTAAAAGACATCATCGTGAAATTTGAAACCATGCGCGGGTTTGATGCTAAATATGTCCCGGGCTGGGATTGCCACGGTCTTCCGATTGAAGTTCAATGTTTGAAAGAGCTGGGTAAAAGCAAAGATGAGGTAAATCCCGCTGAATTCCGCAAGCAGGCGCGTCAATATGCCTTGAAATATATCGCGATTCAAAAAGAAGAGTTCAAGCGTCTCGGAATTTTTGGAGATTGGGATCATCCTTATCTCACGATGAATTTCGGCTATCAGGCTAAAATCGCCGACGCTTTTTTTACTCTCTACGAAAAAGAATTTATTTTCCGCGGCGAAAAACCTGTTTATTGGTCAACTGGTTGCGAAACCGCGCTTGCCGAAGCGGAGCTGGAGTATCAGGACAAAGTATCCAAAGCGATTTTTGTCAAATTTCCGGTGCGTGAATTAGGATCGAAGCAGCTAAAGTTTTTGCAGGATTGCGGCGCGGATCCGAAACTGCCTTTATCTTTTTTGATTTGGACAACAACGCCTTGGACTTTGCCGGCAAACGTCGGTGTTGCCGCTAACGCTGATATGGAATATGGGATTTATGTATTTCCGGGTACCGGTATTTTTATCTTCGCTAAGTCTTTGGAAGAAAAACTCAAAAGCAAAATGGGCTGGGTGGATTATCAATGCGTGCGCACGCTCAAAGGAGACGCGTTGCAGAAAATGTTTCCGGAATATCAGCATCCTTTTATCGAGCGAGACGGGAAAGTCATTCTTGCGGATTATGTTTCCGATGCTGAGGGAACAGGACTGGTTCATATCGCCCCGGGACATGGCGAAGAAGATTATGTTTACGGACATTTAAAGAATAATCTCGAGATTTTATCTCCCGTCGATCATCGCGGACGTTTTACGGATGATTTTGGTGATTTGAAAGTCAAAGGTGCGGGTGTTTTTCAAGCGAATGAAACGATTATTCAATATCTTGAGCAGTCGCACATTTTGCTTAAAGTTGAAAATCACGAACACTCTTATCCGTATTGCTGGCGCTCCAAAACGCCCGTGATTGTGCGTGCGACGCCCCAGTGGTTCATGAAAATCGATCATGATGATTTGCGCAAAAAAATGCTGCATGCCGTTTACGGAGAAATTAAGTTTACGCCGGATTGGGGAGTCAACCGCATCGGCGGAATGCTTGAAACCCGGCCGGAATGGTGTTTGTCGCGCCAAAGACTTTGGGGGGTGCCGATTCCGCTCGCTGTCTGCGAAGACTGTGACGCGCCGCATATGACCCCCGGATTTAAGAAACGGGTTTTGGATTCGTTTCAAGAAAAAGGCGCGGATGCTTGGTTCGAGCTGTCGCCGAGTTATTTTCTAGGCGAAGGCGCGGTTTGTGCTTCTTGCGGCTCAAAAAATCTTCGGCTCGAAAAAGATATTTTGGATGTTTGGTTTGATTCCGGCTCGAGTCATCATGCGGTTTTGCGCGAAGATCCGGAATTGCATTATCCCGCTGATCTCTATTTAGAAGGCTCCGACCAGCATCGCGGCTGGTTTCAAAGCTCACTCACCGTGGCTATGGGACTTTCCGGAGAAGCTCCTTTCAAAGCGGTTCTGACGCATGGATTTGTCATGGACGGCGAAGGCCGTAAAATGTCAAAATCCGCCGGCAACGTTGTGGTTCCGCAAAAAGTTATTCAGGAATACGGCGCGGATATTTTGCGTTTATGGGTTTCGTCCTGTGATTATCAATTTGATGTGAGATTGTCTTATGACATGCTCAAACAGCTTGCGGATGCTTATCGCAAAATCAGAAACACCATGCGTTACATGCTTGCGAATTTAAATGATTTTAAAGTGGCGCAGCATGCGGTGGCGGAAGAAGAGATGCATCCGCTGGACCGCTGGGCTTTGGGTCGGTTGAGGGAGCTTTCCGGCCGCGTGACCGAGGCTTATTCCAGCTTTCAATTTAATCAGGTTTATCGCGAGATTTATCATTTTTGCGTCACGGAACTCAGTGCTTATTACTTTGATGTTTTAAAAGATACGCTTTATGTTAATTCACCCAATTCATGGATTCGCCGTTCGGCTCAAACTGCGCTTCATGAAATTTATGGGACGATTGTGAAATTGATCGCGCCAATTTTGGTTTTTACCGCGGATGAAGCATGGCGTGTTTATCCGACGGATGAGTCGATTTCGGTGCATGAAAGTGCTTGGCCCGCGGCGCTCGCCACGGATACTGAAGATAAGACGGATTGGGATTGGATTCGCGAATTGCGAGATGTTGCCGCGCCTTTTCTTGAGGCCGTTCGCGAAGCAAAAATGATATCCGCTAATCTGGAAGCTGAACTGCGTTTGTATTCAAGTGATGCGAATTTGCAAGCCATGCTTAAAAAATACGCTAAATATCTTCCGCGTGTTTTGGTCGTTTCCCGTGTTACGGTGAAATCCGAAGGCTGGGAAGGTGAGCCGGTGCAGGTGAATTGGAAAAGTCTCGGGCGCGAGACCCCGCTACAAGTCGCGGTTGCTCATGCGGGAGGAAGCAAATGCGTGCGCTGCTGGTCTTATCATGAAGAGTTGGGCGGAAACCCGGAGCATCCCGATATTTGCGGAAGATGCTCGGATGCGCTTGCCGGACAAGACCAAGAACCCGGTAAAGGAGAAGAGCGTTAAGATGTCTTTTCACCTTCGTACGACTCAAGCCGTTCTCATCCGAAAGGCCATGGTGGGAACGGCTTTTTTTCTTTTAAGCGTCCTTTGTCTCAATACGTTGGTTGATTTGAAATGGCTGGTTGTCCCGGAAGAAATTCGTTTTTCACTTTATGGCGTTGCGGCATTTTTTTCAATTGCGGCCGCGCTTTTGCTTAAGCCCGCGGACCGCGCCGCGAAGCATGTTTTGCGCGATTATGTGATGCGCCGCGAATGTTACTCGCATTTGGTGCTGGAAGAATTGTCTGAAGAGCTGCTTTCCGTTTTGAACCTGCGTGAATTGGCCAATTTGGTGGTGAACTCGTTTGCCGAGTCTTTTCATTTAAGGTCTTCCGCTTTTTTTGTGTTGCGTAAAGAAGCGGATGTGTTTGAAGCCGTTTCAGCTTATGGTTGGTCCGCTTCTGATTTACGAAAAGCGAAGCTTTCCGTACATGGACTGCTCGGTGAGATTTTGAAAAAAAACGGCGAGCATACTTTGATCCGTAATGTGTTGCTTAAATCGGTCCGGTGGCAGGATGCCACGAGCCTCGAAGAGGAATTCCGCTTTATACAGGGCGGATGGGTTTTGCCGTTTACTTTTAAGGGCCAACTACTGGGCTTTCTTTCTTTTGGTTCGGAGTCACCGGATCGCGTCTTTGAGCAGGCTGATTTTAAATCTTTTCGTAAGTTTGCTTCACGTGTAGCTATTTCACTGAACAATGCGCTTCAGGTTGAGCATTTGACCCAATTTAACGGAGAACTTCAAGATGCCCAATCTCAACGGTTTCAGTCTTCGAAGCTGAAGGCGGTATCGCAGCTTGCGGAAGGCTTGGCGCATGAAATTCATAATCCTTTGGCAATTATTTCAGGAAAGGCACAAGTATTGCTTTTCAAGAAAGAGGGAGCCGATTGGGAAAAGCAGGTGGAAGAAACTTTGCAGGTCATTATTCAGCAATCGAAGCGGGCTGCCGATATTATACGGAAGGTCTTGGCTTCCGTGCGTGACTCTCATTCCGCTCCGAGGGATTTGCAGTTAAAGCAATGCGCCCTGGATGCGGCGGAACTTTTGCGTTATCAAGCCGCGTTGAAGCAAATCGAAGTGATTGTGGACGCCGAAGAGTCGGTCCGCTTTTTCGCCAGTCCGGGCGATATGCATGAAATGTTTACTGGGCTGCTCTTGAACGCGGTGGAAATGCTCGGCTCGCACGGATGGGTTCGGATTCAAATTCAACCGGCGCACAATACGGAAGCGGTCGAAATTTTGGTGACGGACAGCGGACAAGGTATTGCGCCGGAATTAGTGGAACAAATTTTTGATCCTTTTTTCAAAACGCGCCACGAAGCCTTGGGTTTGGGATTGTTTACGGTGAAGCATATTGTGCACCGCTACGGCGGCAGCGTGAGGGCGGAAAGCCAGCCGGGAAAAGGATTGATGTTTCAAATCCAATTGCCGCTGAATAAGCCCGCGGAACAAGTTGTTATGGAAACTCAAAAATTTGACGGTTTAACCGAAACGGTATCGGAAAGGAAATAAAATTATGCAAAAGAAATTACTTGTGGTGGATGACGAAGAAGAAATCTGTGACTTTCTTAAATCGTTTTTTGAGGACCGCCAGTTTTTGGTGGAAGTGGCTCACTCCGGCGTTCAGGCGATCGAGAAGGCCCGCAAATTCGGCCCTCATATTATTTTGCTTGATATTCAGATGCCTGAAATGGACGGGCTGAAGGCGCTGAAGGTTTTGAAAGAGGAAAACCCCAAGGTGAAGGTGATTATGGTCACCGCGGTTGAGACGCAGGAAAAGATTGAAGAGTCTATGCGTTTAGGCGCGGATAATTATATTACCAAGCCTCTGAGTCTCGAATATCTTGAAAACGATGTTCAGGAAAAATTGAGCGGGCTTGTTTAAGGTCACTACAATTTTCTAGTCAAAGTTACGGGTGGGCATGGATTACGAACGAGTACTGCGTGATGTCGCGAAGATGATGGTTCGGCTGAAAAAGCCGAGCCGCCTTCTGAAAATGACCACGCGGTTTATCGATAAAAACTTTCAGCTAGACCACACCTCTATTGTTATTTGGGAAGAAAGCCGTTCCCGTTACGCTTTTGCCGACTCCAAGGGGCGCCAAAAAATTCCTTCCGGTTTTGTCAAATTTGATCGCGAGCATCCGCTGATCTCCTGGTTTTCTAAGGCTCGTCGTCCGGTCAAAATGTCCAAGGACTATTTGCTGCGCAGCGAACTTGAAGAGCAAATTGAAAAAGCACAAAAAGCCCGCTCTGAATCCGCGCGTGCACTGCAGGTTGTTTTAAAAGCCATGCAAATGCTCAAAGCTCAAGCTGTCATTCCGGCTTATTACAAAAGCGACCTGCTTGGAATGCTTATTTTGGGCGCGAAACGCGGAGGGGAGAGTTTCGATGCGCGCGAGGTCAGTTTTTTTCAGACTTTGGTGCAGGATTGTTCCATGGCTGTTAAAACAGCGGAATATCATCAGAATTTAATTGACCGCAATAAACAGCTGGAAAGTCAGCTGCGCGAAATTGAAAGTTTGAGAACGCGTGAGCAAAAACGGTATTACGAAATTATCCGCTCCTTAGCTCAGCAGGTTTACGCGAAAGATCCTTATACTTTCGGGCATATCGGGCAAGTGGAGCGGTTGGGGATAATTACGGGACGCGAGCTCGGCCTTGATATGGCCGGCCGCTACAAAGACATTTTATCTGCCGGCCTCTTGCTGCATGATGTCGGAAAAATCGGGATTCCGGATCACATCCTGAATAAGCCGGCGCGGCTTGATTCGGAAGAATGGGTTATCATGA
>CAZLTL010000033.1:11793-13693 GCA_964562525.1 uncultured bacterium | reverse complement strand
CGCGCGCAGAAATTGAAGAGTTGCGAGGTGTTGATACAAGCGGCGTGATGTCGACTTTGATGGAAAAGGACTTTGTGAAAATTGTCGGCAAAAAAGAAGTTCCGGGACGGCCTTTTCTTTATGGAACAACCGATAAATTTTTGGAACATTTTGGTCTCAAAGATTTAACCGATTTGCCGAACATTGACGAAATCCGTGATTTAGTTTCAAAATCGGTCAAGAAGGACGAGCTTCTTTCCACTGCCAAGATTGTTGAAGTTGCGCCCGCAGAGCAAGCCGCGGAACAATCTGGGGATCCCGTCAAAGCGATTGACCATGAAGCTGAAAAGCGTGAGCGCGAGAAAATGCTCGCTGAAATCACTAGTGAAATTGAATCTGTCAGTACGAAGGTTGATTTTCAAACCGAAGTGCCGGCTACTCAGCCTGAAGTTCCGTCTGCCGAAATAACGCCGCCGCAAGAATAGTTTTGCCGAAGCCGTGTCGGGTGCTAAAATGCCCTTCGGGCTTGCTCATGGTGACAAGCCCCTTCGTTTGTTTTTCTTAATCGATTGCGGATAAGTCATGAGTAAAAAAAAGCTGCAAGGTATTCGTAAACATATCGATCAAATTGATTCACGCATTCTTGATTTGCTGGATCAGCGTATGCGTCATGTGCTTGCGATCGGTCATGAAAAATCCAAAAAAGGCAGCCCGGTTTATTCGCCCTCCCGCGAAAAGCAAATTTTCCAGAATTTAGAAAAACGTGCCGCCAAGGGATTGCTTTCTCCGACAGCGCTGAAAGCCATTTATCGCGAGATTATGTCGGCGGCCATTGCGCTTGAAAAACCGATTCAAATTTCATACCTAGGACCTGAAGCGACATATACCCATTTAGCTTCGCTTTCTAAGTTTGGCGCGAGTGTTGCTTATTCTCCCGCGGAAAGTTTTCGTGAGGTGTTTCGTGATGTGGAGCAGGGCGTTTCTGATTATGGCGTGATTCCGATTGAAAACTCGATTGATGGAGCCGTCACACATGCCTTGGATTTATTGATCGATTCAGATTTGAAAATTTGTTCTGAAATTTACTTTGGTATTTCGCATCAGCTCATGGCCAAGACGCCCATCGAGAAAATTAAAAGAGTTTACTCGAAGTCGGAAGTTTTTGGCCAATGTCGCATGTGGATTGAAAGACATTTGCATGGCGCCGAGCTCATTCCAACGGCTTCGTCGGCCGCAGCCGCGCAAAAAGTCAAAAATGAAAAAGGTTCCGCGGCGATCGGTTCCGCGCTTGCGTCGAAACTTTACGGGCTTCCGGTGATCGCCAAGAACATTCAAGATTTCTCTGAGAATGTAACCCGGTTTTTAGTGGTGAGTAAAACTGTTCCGGGACAAACGGGGGATGATAAGACTTCTATTTTGGTTTCTGTCAAAGATAAGGTCGGCGCTTTGCATGAGGTGATCGCGCCGTTTATGAAGTACAAAGTGAATATGAGTAAAATTGAATCTCGTCCATCTAAGAAAAAAGCTTGGGAATATTATTTCTTTATCGATTTCGAAGGACATGTCGAAAATCCGCGCGTGCGCCGCATGCTTACGGAAGTCGAAAAACATGCCCGTTTCGTAAAAATTTTAGGGTCCTTTCCCGCGGCGGGAAGCGGACGCTCAGCTTAAGGTGTTTTATGATGTCTACCGAGCCCGCTTTCAAAAAAAACATTGAGGCTATTCATCCTTATGAGCCGGGTAAGCCGATCAAGGAAGTTCAGCGTGAGCTTGGCCTCAAGCAAATCGTCAAACTAGCTTCAAACGAGAACCCTTTGGGTGTTTCTCCGCTTGCATTGAAAGAAATGCAGCGCGTTCTGAAAGATTGTTTTCTTTATCCCGAAGGCGGATGCCACGAAGTTTTGCATGCGCTTGCCCGCGA
>CAZLTL010000033.1:0-11693 GCA_964562525.1 uncultured bacterium | reverse complement strand
CCCAATAATCCGACGGGAACTTATGTCCGCCGCCGCGAAGTGGAGCGGTTTTTAAAACGTGTTCCTAAGCGAGTTGTGGTTTGCTTTGATGAAGCTTATTTTGATTTTGTGGATGCCAAGGATTTTCCGGATATTCTTGATTTGATTCGCGGTGGCTCTCCGAATGTTTTGTTGTTCCGGACTTTTTCTAAAGCTTATGGTTTGGCAGGTGTCCGAATTGGCTATGCATGTGCGTCAGCTAAATTGATCGGTTATTTACACAAAATTCGCCAGCCTTTTAACGTGAATATGGTCGCGCAAGCAGCCGCCAAGGGTGCGATTCAGGATAAAGCATTCCGGAAAAAGACGCGTGACGTCACATTTCAAGGCCGCAAGTTTCTAGCGGATACTTTTGACAAGCTCGGCCTTGAGCATTTGCCGAGCCAAGCCAATTTTATTTTGGTTAAGGTGAATCAAAATGGCCGCGAGCTTTGCAAATCTTTTTTGAAAAAGGGAATTATTGTGCGCGCGATGGATGCTTATGGTTTTGATGACTGGATTCGCGTTACCATCGGTCTGCCGAAGCAAAACCGACTGTTTATTAAGCGTTTGGTCAAATTTTTAGGGCTGAAGCGTT
The DNA here is from genome assembly GCA_964562525.1 of uncultured bacterium. Classification (GTDB taxonomy): domain Bacteria; phylum Omnitrophota; class Omnitrophia; order Omnitrophales; family Aquincolibacteriaceae; genus Multiplicimicrobium. The sequence goes on along the minus strand of CAZLTL010000033.1, from coordinate 11,077 downwards.
GAATCCTCCCGCGTTTAAAAAAATTGTTATTATCGGATTAGGCTTAATGGGCGGATCCCTTGCCGCCGCGATTCGAAAAAAATTTCCTTCCTGTGAAGTTGTGGGTGTTGCCCGCCGTGATCTAACATTAAAAACCGCCCTGCGTAAGAAATGGATTCATGCCGGATTTCTTGATGCCCAGTTGAAATCCGCTTTAGACAGAGCTGATTTGGTTGTGCTTTGCACACCGGTTGATTTAATCCCGCGTTATTTAAAAGAAATTGACCGTCTTGTCGCTCGCCCCGTGGTGGTGACCGATATCGGAAGTGTTCAGGCATCTGATGCGGATTATTTGAAAGCGACGCATAAAAAGAAATGGAACTTCGTGCAGTTTACCGGCGCCCACCCGATGGTCGGTTCGCATGAGCGGGGAATTGAAGCGGCGCGTCCCAATTTATACGAAAATGGTTTGACGCTGATTACGGGCAAGAAAAGTAAAGCGGGTTTTGATACCGTTTGTTTTTTCTGGAAAAAAATTTCGCGAGAAGTGAGAGTGCTGCCACCGTCTGAGCATAATGCCCTTGTAGCTCAAATCAGTCATTTGTCCCATTTGCTTTCAGTTTGTTTAGCTCAAACACCCACTGCTGAGGCTTACGCGATTGCCGGTGCCGGATTTAAAGATACGACTCGGTTGGCTGAGGGAGACGCCTCAGTTTGGGCGCCCATTTTTCAGCAAAATAAGCGAGAGGTTCTCAAGGCAGTTAGATCATTTAATAGCAATCTTGATCAATTTGAGGCTGCTTTAAAATCTAAGAATCCTGCCCGTCTCGTAAATCTTCTTAAGCGCGCGGCAAGCCGTCGCTCGACTCTAAGATAACGCTTGCCCCGCTTGCCTTTTCGCCTATAATTCCCCCTCACGCAAAGCCGTAGGTTTTGTGATTTTTTGTTATCGTTAACATTAGAATCCGGATGGTCCGGGTTCATAGAGTTAAACCGTTTCGATTTGCTGTTCTTAAAGCGAACAGACGGAGCTCTTCAACAGGAGAAAGTAATTAACATGTCCACAGCTACATTCGCAGAACTTTTCGAAGCATCCACAAGCAGCCTTGCAGAGGGCTCTTTAGTTAAAGGCACGATCGTTGCCGTTAAAAACAACCAAGTGATGGTTGATATCGGATTTAAAGCCGAAGGTCTTTTAGATATTAATGAATTTTCTTCTCCTGAAGAAGCCGTAATCGGTTCTGAAGTTGAAGTTTTGTTTGAATCGTTTGACGATAAAAACGGTTTGTCCGTTGTTTCCAAGCGCAAAGCGGATCGCCAGCGCACTTGGAATGAAATTCTTTCCACAGCGCAGGAAGGGACGATTGTTGACGGCCGTATTTCCCGCAAAGTTCGCGGCGGTCTTATGGTGGATGTGGGTATGGATGCTTTCTTGCCTGCTTCGCTTCTTGACGTGCGTCCGGTTCGCAATGTGGACGCGTTGCTCGGTCTCCGCAGCAAATTTGTGATCGTCAAAATCAATCACAAGCGCAAAAACATCGTTGTTTCCCGCAAAGATTTTCTTGAGAAGGAACGCAGCGTTCTTCGCACCGACCGTTTGAGCAAGCTCGCTGTGAACGATGTTGTGAAGGGTAAAGCGAAGAATATCACCGACTTTGGTGTGTTTGTTGACTTGGGCGATCTTGACGGATTGCTGCATATCACGGATATGTGCTGGGGCCGCATTTCGCATCCTTCCGAAATGGTGAAGGTTGGCGATGAAATCGAAGTGGTTGTCATCGGTATCGACCGCGAAAAGAATAAAGTTTCTCTCGGTCTTAAGCAGAAATCCAAGGATCCTTGGGTTGCTGTTGACGATAAGTATTCCATTGGAAACCAGGTTCGCGGCCGTGTCGTAAACATTCTTCCTTACGGTGCTTTCGTTGAACTTGAGCCGGGCATTGAAGGCTTGGTTCACATCAGCGAACTCAGCTGGACGAAGCGCGTTGCGCATCCGAGTGAAATCCTCAAAGTGGGCGATGTGCTTGATGTTGTTATATTGAGTCTCGACAAAGACAATCGTAAGATTTCTTTGGGCGCGAAGCAGACTCAGGAAAATCCGTGGAAAAAAGCCCAGGATAAATACAATGTTGGTGACCGCGTGAAGGGTAAAGTTCGTAATCTTGTGGATTATGGCGCTTTCATCGAACTTCAGGACGGAATCGACGGATTGCTCCATGTATCCGATATGTCGTGGACTCAGAAAATTCAAAAAGCCGCTGACTTTGTTAAAAAGGGAGACGAGCTTGAATTGATGGTTCTTTCGGTTGATGTTGAAGCGCAGAAAATCTCGCTCGGCCTCAAACAGATGAGCATCGATCCTTGGAATGATTTGACAAAGGATTTGCTCGCCGGAAATCAAGTGACAGGTAAAGTTTCCCGCATTGTGAATTTCGGCTTATTTGTCGAGATCGACGGCGGACTTGAAGGACTTGTGCATATTTCTGAAATTCCGGATGCGAAGACACAAGCCGATGTTGAATCTCGTTTTAAACCCGGTCAATCCGTGAATTGCACGGTATTGAATGTGGATCAAGCGGGACGCAAAATCAGCCTCGCGCTGAAGTAATTTTTGCTGTGGGCTGTTTTGTTTTGCCAGTTGCGTTTTGCGCAAAGGCTCAAACAAAACCCCAACCGCGAATGATTACACCATGAACTCTTCGAGTGGACGCCGAGTCGTTGTTACAGGACTCGGCGTCCTTTCTTCTATCGGGACGGGGAAAGAAGCTTTTTGGGATGGGCTTGTCAATGCCCGTAATGGCATTTCTCTGATTACCGCGTTTGACCCAACCGAATTTACAACTCGCTTCGCCGGTGAAATTAAAAATTTTGATCCTTCCGCGTATATCCATGTAAAGCAGATGAAGCGCATGGACCGCACGTCTCAGTTTGCGGTTGCGGCTTCCAAAATGGCGGTTCAGGATTCGGGTATTGATTTTCAAAAAATTGGACCTGACCGCGTCGGCGTTGTCATCGGAACCGCGATGGCGGGACATGGATATATTCTTGATCAGCATACGACCTTGATGAATAAAGGGCCGATGCGCATTAATCCTTTTACCGCATTGGCCGGTTTTCCCGACGCTTGCGCGGGTAATGTTTCCATCGAACTTGGTTTGACCGGACCCAGTTTTTCCATTTCGACAGCATGTTCGTCTGCATCCGACGCGATGGGATATGCCTTTGAATCGATTCGTTCCGGAAAGCTTGACGCGCTTTTGATGGGCGGCGCTGAAGCTTCGATTTTTCCTGGAATTTTAGCGGCATTCTGCGTTGCTCGCGCTATGTCAACGCGCAATGAATCACCCGAAACCGCTTCACGCCCTTTTAGTATGGATCGTGACGGATTTGTTTTGGGTGAAGGTGCCGGAATGTTTGTGCTTGAAGAATATGAACACGCGAAAGCTCGTGGCGCGCATATTTATGCTGAAATTTTAGGCGCAGGCATGACTTGCGATGCTTATCATATGACGGCCCCGGACCCGGAAGGGAAACAGGCGGCGCGCGCGATGCGCATGGCTCTCGATACTGCGCGTACAGAATTGGATGGAATTGATTATATTAACGCACACGGAACTTCGACGCCGCTGAATGATAAAACCGAAACTTTGATTATCAAAAAAGTATTCGGTGAGCAGGCATACAAAATTCCCATCAGCTCAACGAAGTCGATGATCGGGCATTTAATCGGAGCTGCCGGAGCAGTAGAAACGATTGCCGCGATTCTCGCGATGGATAAACAGATTATTCCGCCAACGCGTAATTATTCTTCCAAAGATCCTGAGTGCGATTTGGATTATGTTCCGCATGAAGCAAGGCCCGCAAAAATTCGCAAAGTTTTGAAAAACTCCTTTGGTTTCGGTGGTAAGAACTCGATCTTAGTCCTCGGCAAAGTTTAAAAATCTGCTGAAAAAACCTCATCTGCTTCGTTCTGCGAAGCGCTTCCTTGTGCGGTGTATTGTTTCATACGCCTCCGCGGTCGCTTGCGCATGCCTCGCATCTAATGCTTTTTGAGCAGATTTTTCCCAATGAAGCTTGTGGAGAGGGGAAGATTGTGTGGAAAAGGCTCTTCGGCTGAATATTAAAGGATTTCGGCTTCTTCGTCTTGGTCTGCGGTCTGTAGTCTGTAGTCTTTGGTCTGACCTCGAATGATTCCGCGCTTCGAGTTTTCGATAAACTCCACGAAATGTTTTACTTCTGCGCTTGAGCATTCTTTTTTGATTTGTTCCAATGCATTTGAAACATTGAGCCCCGAGCGGTAAAGAATTTTGTAAGCCTTTTTAATTTCAGCGCGAATTTCGGGCTTAATTCCCGCGCGGCGCATACCGACAACATTGAGTCCCTGTGCCGCGCCTGGCCGACCGCCGCAAATAACATACGGTGGAATGTCTTTGTTGAACGCAGAAAGCGCGGAAACCATCGCTAAGGTTCCGATGCGTGAGAATTGATGGAATCCGGTCATGCCGGAGAGAAACGCGCGGTCTTCGACGATGCAATGTCCCGTCAGCGAAGCCTGATTGACCATAATAATATTATTTCCAAGAACGCAATTGTGCGCGATATGGCAATAGGCCATCACATAGTTTTCATTGCCGATAACGGTTGCGGATCCCGCTGCCGTGCCGCGATGAACGGAGGTAAATTCACGAAAAGTATTTTTATTTCCAATGCGGGTAAAAGAGGGCTCGTTTTTAAAGCTTAAATCCTGTGGTTCATGCCCAATCACGGCGTGCATGTGAAAAGTGTTAAAGTCACCAATCTCGGTTCCGTGCGCGAGAGTGACACCGTGAAGAATTTTATTGCTGGAACCGATTTTAACGCCGCTTGCGATGACGGCATTCGGCCCGATTTCATTGTTATCACCGAGGCTTACATTTTTTCCGATCAAAGCTGTTGGATGAATGTGGTTTGGCATGGCGCAAATTATAGAGTGGAACTGCGCCTACGAGAAGAGGATTATAAGCCTCTATTCCATTGGGAATCGGCTCTTTGGAAGAGGGGGTGTCTAATCTAAAAGCTTTTATCATTTATTAACTTATTCGATCAAATTCGGCTATTGGTTAATGTAACTCATTCATTTTGATTGAGTTATGGATAAAAAGTGCGGTTTGTTGGCTTGCAAACATGAAATACGCCTGTTACACTTCGGACATCTATTAAAATTGGTTCACATTTTACGGGAATTTTCTTTTCTTTTTTAAACGGGAGACTCATTGAATGAACATTAAAAAAAGCAGATTGCATAAGATTGCAGCAACCGCAACCGCGTTTTGTGTTGCGTTTACACAAGTTGCGATCGCTGCGCCTGCTTTTTCGGTTTCAACGCCCGAAGTGTCTCTTCCGGATACTTTGCGTCTTGATCAAGCGATGCAAATTAGCGTTCCAAGTAATGTTGCGACGATTGATAAACTCATTCCCGGAAGCGGCAAAACCATTTTCCATATTCAAACCGCGCATGGCCAATATCAAGCTGAAAAGCAAATAGAATTTTTGCTGACGCATTTGGAGAAAAACTACGGTGTTGAAACCCTTTTGATGGAAGGTGCTTCGCAGCCGCTTAACCCCGAAATTATCAACTTTTTTCCTGAAGATCGAAAGACGACGCTTGAAGCGGTAGATGCCTTTGTGCGTCATTCTGTTATAAGCGGTCCGGAGGTTTTTCTTTTAAACTCGGGCAAGGCTCGAGGGTTGGGGATTGAAGATGAAGCTGCCTATGAGCAGAACTTGCAGGATTTTGCGGCAGTTATCAGTGCCCGTGATTCCAGTAGCCAATTTTTGTCCGATCTCGAACAGGGGATTGAACGGTTGGCAGCACTTTATCTTTCCAGCGACGCGCGCTCATTTCTCAAGCAAATCGAAAGAAAAGAAACCGGAGATGTTCCGTTTGATATTTATTTGCAGCAGCTCAAGTTGGCGGCTGAAAAATATGCCGGTATCAATCTTGCGGATGCGTCATGGCAGCTATTGTGGCCGATGTTGACGCGTGTTTTTACGATTGAAAAGCTTGAAAAGAAAATTGATGCAGCGTCGTTTAAAAAACAAAAAGAAGATTTTTTAAAGGCGGTTCAACCGTCTCTTTCGCAGGAAATTTACACCGAGGTTGAAAAGCTGCTTAATTTAAAAGACTTGAGCGCAAAGTTACCTGACCCGGAAACATCCGCATTATTTGAATCTCTTGTACGGTCTTTGCCGGACAATTTTAACTATGACCGCTATTCTTCTGTAGCTGCTTTTTGCGGACTTTTGATGCTTAAAAGCCAGCTTCAAATTGAAACTTTAAGCGATGAAATTACCCGTATCGAAGATAAAATTGCCGATAAACTTGCTGAAACGCAAAATGCAAAAGCCTTAGTTTCTGTTTTAAAGGATTATCGCTTGCTGAAGAAGCTTTTTGCGCTTGAGCTTTTGCCGGCTGATTTTGACAGTCTTTCTTCTTTAGATATTCAGCCTTCTCAAATTGTTGAAAAGTTGAAGAGTATTAATGGAAATGCACGCGCAAAGGAAATTACCTTTATAAATTCCAATGAGTTGAACGCGCTTTACGATAAAGCCGTTCGCTTTTACGAAGGTGCACGTTTGCGCGATACGAAAATGCTGGAGCGCATTGAAGCGCAGATCGACGCAACTGGTGCGGACAAAGTCGCGGTTGTGACCGGTGGTTTTCACTCAGGACCTTTTGCGAAGTATTTTGAAGAACGCGGTTATAGCTATGCGCTGATGACTCCCAAGCTTACAACAATTGACGTGCAGGGTCGCCAAAACTATTTGGATGTCATGCAGATATGGGCATCTGCTCCGAAATCAGTAGCTACACCGAACAGTGCGGAAATCACAGCTTCAACCATTTATCCCCCTCAGGTTACGGCACATAGTCGTGGCGCATCGCTTTTGGGTCAGTTTTTTGCTCGCTTGCTTCCCAAAAATCTTTGGGGGCGTTTAAGTCAGAGTTGGCAGATGAAGTATGCCGCTGTTGGAATGACGGCTACGGTATCTGCGGGACCGGCTTTTGCGCAAGCTCCCGCAGCCCCTTCAACGCCTGCACCGATCGTTGCCCCCGCGAAAAAAGCATTGGCGCCGTTAGCCCCTGCTCAGCTAGCTGAATTGAATTTAGTAAAAAAGGATTTAACGAATGCTATTTTGCGAAAGCCAGCTTTTACTGGAAATAGTAAAAAAGCTATCGAAGCGAGAGCTGCTCTTTTGGAGGAGAAACTCAAAGCAATAGAATCTGCAAAAACATCTCCTTTTTATCCGCATCTTGCAGATTTTTTTGCTGAGGTTGCAGCGGGTGCTATGTCCTCAGGTATGGCAAGGTTTAGAGAGGTTGAAGTTGAGATCCGTGTCCGTGCATTAGAAGAAATTGTGCAAATTTATGAAAGTCATGATCCCAGCTTAATCGTTAACACAAACGTTTTGGCATATCTTTTTCCAATTGCTGGTTGGGAAAAGGGGCGCACAACGATTGATCCAGCAAAACGAGACTCCAATTGGCCAGCATTGATGGGGCCTTATTCATGGGCGATTCAATCAGTTGGATCTGCTTCTTCATTAGATCAGCTATCTGCTGGGGGACGAGCTATTTTAGTGCAAATTTCAGAGCAAATTGGGTTGGAAAGAAAAAAGGAACGAATTGCTGAAATCGAACGCCAAATGCAAATTGTCAAAGAAAGTGAAGACCGTGATGGCACTGGTCGAAAGAGGTTGACTGCTGTTCAAGCTCTTTTGGGTTATGTGCAAGATTCTTCATATGATCTTGATGATAAGAAGCGCATATTAATTTTGTTAGGGGGATATTTGACCAGTCCTCCGGATAAAGTAGATGGCATGAATCGATTTCCGAAGATTAATTCTGCGCAAGCGGTTTATCGCGTTGGGTTGCTTAGCCCTCAATTTGCTTCAATGGCAATCCAAATATTGGAAGCCTATCTCAAAGACCCTAAGCAAAATAAACCTGCTGAAATTGAAGAGGTTAAATCATATGTTAATGAGCTTAAAAAAATTGCCCGCTCCGAGATGAGATCGGTTGAGTTAGGTGGATTCCCGGATCGGGCTTCTGAATCGTCGATTAACGCTTGGGCGAATAGCCTTGCGAAGGTTGCGGGATCGGATGCATGGATTGTGAGCTTCGAGTTCGCCCCCAAAGCAGGACAGCCGGTAATTCAAGGTGTGGCAGGCGTGAACAATTTTGCTAGTCAAGTTTTAGCCGCCGCCAAAGCCGTCGGGGTCATTGGTGGCGAAGCTTCGTTTGAAGATTTGGGAAGAGTTCTGAAGGCAAATTACCAATCGATGAACTTTGCCGCCTCAGCGCCTACTGATGCTCGCTCTGAATCTCGATTAGCGCCCGCTGTTTTTGCTCAATCTCAGGGCGGATTGAATCAGTTTTTTTGGGATTGGGCACTATCAGCTGTTGTTATAGGTGCTTTGATGTATGTTGTTCCGGCGATTTACAATTTCTTTGCAGAAATAATGCTAAAAAATAAGATCGAGCGTCTTAAACAAAATGGTAGCCAATATTCTATTCATAAACTGAGAGAGCTCGTTGGCCATAAAAGGTTCGCAGTGTCTTCTCTGGCTTGGAGTGCTTTGATAGAACTGGGTGATTATAGTTTTGCGTTGGCAAAGTTATCGGAAGATACGCCCTCTTTGCGAGGTTCCTCGGCAAAGCTTTATGTAAAAAGCGATAATTTGAATTCATTCAAGACACAGCTGCGAGACCTTATTAAAGCAGGAGGGAATCTTAAACTGATTGCTAGCAAACTCTCCAATGAGACAGCTGTTATCAATTCTGTATTATTAGAGGAAGACAGTGTTTTGTGGCTGCCGTTTCTGGAAGAAGTTATTAGTCATGTTCCTGGGCATATTGTTGTGGGTTTTGAGCCTTCCCTTCAGTCGGGAGGACCCGGGGATAGAGGGCATCTTTATGATGTTGGAAGTAGTGAGCCAGTATATGGACCTAACCCATTCTATTCTCAATTGAAAGCCAAGATAGACGACTTAAATGCTGCAGTTCAGCAAATGATCGAGCAAAAGCAGCCTGAAATTTCCTTTGCAGATGCGCTAAAGTTACGACGTTCTGCAGTTAAGACATTGGCACAATACGGTGATTTTGAGGTTGTTTTTCATCCAGCGGCGCAAGGGACGCGAGTTGTTGGGCAAGAGTGGCAAGAACATGATGGGTACTATAGCGGAGGACGGTATGTTTCGGGATCGACTGTTGATATTACGGAGCCCGTTACTGTGGAGGCTCATTGGACAATAGAACCGCCAGCAAAACGTTCGGAATCGCGCTTACTTCAGTCTTATTCATCGCCGGAAGAGTTTGTACGTTACATGACTGAAATTCGTCTACCGGACTTTTTTGCGAAGTACCCCAAGGCGAAAGAACTTTACCGTGAATATGTAAAAGTTTTTCCTCAAGATAAAGAAAAGGCCAAAGGGTTAGCGACTGAAATTGACAAGCTGGTTACCGAGTACAACAAGGTTGAGAATCAGATTGACGAGTACAAGCAGAATGTGCCGGACTTTGACTATCAGACTTTGACGCAGGCAAATGTTCAAAATGTTGCTGAGCAGTACTCTGAAGCTGAAGTTAAAGCTGCCGAAAATCTCGTTTTATCAGGTGCCGATGTGCCGGAATTTTTTGCGGCTGGTGCTGCGACTCGTTTGGGCTTAGGGAATATGTTTCTTTTAAGCCCACAGAAATTCTTTCTTGTTTTTTCTGTGCTTAAAAAAATGAGCGCTAATGATTTAAATAATTTAACCGATGAGGAAAAGGCTGTCTTAACAAGGCTTCAAGCTCGTGAGCCTAAAGACTTAGAAGCGTTGAATGCGGTTTCTGCGCAATCGTTAGAGCTTTTAGAAAAAATGCGTGCGGATTCGCCGGAATATTTTGACCTTCCGATGGGGGCTCGTATTCTTTTAATGCGCAAAGCTAATGTTGAAGCTTTGGCTCGCCAGCGTTTTGCTGGTCAGCCGGAAGAAACGATTGTCGCAGAAATTGAAAAAGCCATGACGTTTCAAAAGATGAGTATTTTAGTTAACGAGGATGTTTCTCAAGAAGCGGTCGATTATCTTAAGGAAAATAATTTCTTCGGATTTAAATCCGAAAACATCTTTTTTACCGTTCAGCCCACTTTTAAAGGATTCGGTGTCGATGGTGCCTCCGACATCATTAAGGAAGTAACAAAGGGTGAATTGGTGAATGGACATGGTTATCCGACCATGCAAAAGTTCTTTCCCAGTCAGGCCTTTTTTGTTAACTCCACAGGGACAGCGACTTATTTGACGCGGCCGCCTGCGGATGAACTTTACGCTCAGGGCGGCAAGGTTCTGAGTATTGTACGTATTAATGACATGATTCACTATGATCATGATAAGTCTCAAGCTGTGGGGAATGCACTCGACATTCCGGTTTTAATTGCAAAAGTTAAAGAAATGGGCGGATTCGATGCTTTAGATAATGCTGAGGTTGGAGCTGATCTTGTTCTTGAGCTTTTGGATAATCCCACAAAGCAGAAAGGCGGAAGCTTTCCTGCTACACCATCTTTGGCTTCCCGCGGATTTGGAATTATGCCTGACACGTTAGCTTTTGATGCCAAGAATGATGCAGAAACAAAAGCCGCGGTGGAACGTATTGAAGGCGAAATTAAGTCTGGTATGCCATACAACCGCATGAGCCAGAGCTATAAATTAGCGGCATTGGTAAGCGCTAGGCAGACAGGTGAATTGAAAGGGCTTTCCGTTTATGTTCGTTTTCGTGAGTTTGATGCGGGGCAACCGATGGCATTTGCAGCTGAAACCGTTACAGGGGATACAACTTATTTTCTTAAAACCCGTGCTGTCATGCAGCTCGGTAGAAATATTCGCGATTTTAAAGATGCAAAAGCTATTCCAAGCTTGTTTGGAATTTTTGCTAGCCAAAATGAGCTTTTTAAGTCACTAGGTTATGCTCGCTCCGAAGCGCGGGATTGGGATGTCTTAGCGTATTTAGAATCTCGCGAAGTTGAGGAGAATCCGGTAACTGTTAATCTCGCTGCGGTTAGAGTTGAAGAGAAGCGTGAGG
>CAZLTL010000032.1:0-13784 GCA_964562525.1 uncultured bacterium | reverse complement strand
GGACACCTTGTTATACGCTAGCCGGCCAACAAGCTTTACCGCGTACAAGAAGACACCGTTTTAGTGCATGAGCTTGGGCATGTCTTTGGCGCTATTCACACGGGAGATCGTAACGGCATTATGGCGCCTGTCGTGGATCGTCAGCTTCCGTCGAAGTTTGAGGCGGTGAACCGTGAAATTATAAAAATGACGCGGACGCTTGATTTTCAGAAAGGCGCGGAGTCGCTTCCGCGCCCCGTTCTGGAAATGCTGCTTCAATCCTATATTAAAATGGCCCAGCGCAATGATTCCGGGGATTTCTACTTTTCCTTGGGGCTTTTTTACCTTCAGCTGGGGCAGTCTGAAAATGCCTTGAAATGCTGGACTAAGGCGGTCAGCTTGAATCCGGAAAATTCAGAGCTACGATACCACTTGGGAGCGCTTTATTTCAAAATGAGCCAGTTTGCGAATGCTCTTCCGCCTCTTAGTCGCGGTGTTTCAGGCTTGACCCATCCGGCTCAAAAATCCATGCTTTTTGAAGGTTTAAAAATGTTGGGAACGTCGTATTTTGAAACGGGCAATATGTTCGCAGCTCAGAATGCTTGGTCTCGTGCGGATTCGATTCAGCCGCGGGACCATGAGGTTCGTATTGGTTTGGCACGCATCAAGTTAAAGCAAGGGCAGATTCAAGATGCCGCGGATATGCTGCAAAGTGTCGTTAAAGAAAATCCCAAAGCCGTTGTGGCACTCAGTAGTTTAGGCGCGGCGCTCAACAAGCTCGGACAGACTGAAGAAGCCTTGCGTTATTATGAACTTGCATTAGCCGAACTGGGACGTATGCCGCGAAATGCGAATCAAGTGCGCGCGTTAAGCCAAACTTATTTGGAAGTGGGAACCATTTACTACGGAGCGGGCAATCAAAAGCAAGCCTTCGAACATTTCAAAGCTGCTTGTGATATTGAACCGTCGACGGAATGTCATCAGAGATTGGGAATGTCATTTTTTCAAGCTCAGCAATGGGATGCCGCTGCGCGTGAACTGAGTTTAGCGGTTCAGGGCGATAAGAAAAACGCGGATTTATACGGTTATTTGGGGACCGCATTGACGCAAAAAGGCGATTTGCCCAATGCGGCGGCTGTTTTTCGTGAAGGTGCCGAGTTAACTCAGCAGCCTTTGCTCAAAGCGCAGTTTTACCGCAACATTGGAAGCCTCTATATGTCTACCGGCAGTTATGCTTTGGCGGAGCCGGAGTTTCGTTTCGCTTTGGCTAAAAATTGGAATGATCCTGAAAGTCACTTGGGTTTAGCCTTAGCACAGGTCGGTTTAAATCAGCAAACCGCGGCGAAAGAAAGTTTGAGAAATGTTTTGCGAATTAATCCGCAGCATGAACACGCTAAAAAGATATTGGCATCGATTGAAGCAAGTGAGGCACCCCGTGCGTAGCGTTCCGTTGGCTGAGGTGATGCAAACTAAAGTGGTCTTTGCGAATGACTATGATACCGTGGCTTCCGTTGAAGAGAAAATCCGCCTGCACCGCATTCGGCATATTCCGGTAGTCAATGATGAGCAAAAGCCGGTGGGGATGATTACTTATCGTGATTTGCTTTCGTGCGCTCGTCCCAGCCGGAATGAGGAAGGGTGGGTGATTGATCCCAGTATTTTGAATCAATATATTTTGAAATATATCATGACGCCCAATCCGATAACGATTTTACAAAGCGGTACGGTTGCACAGGTAGTTGAGATTATGGCGCGCGAAAAATTTGGGTGTGTTCCGGTTGTGACCAGTGAAGGTCGGCTCGTCGGGATTGTCACTCAAATTGACATCCTGAAATGGCTCAGCAAAAAGTTCGCGGAAGGAGCATTTTTATGATTTGTCCCCGCTGCAAACGATCCCAGTTTTTTCTAACGGATCGTTCTTGGCAAAGCCCGGCACAATGCCGTAAATGCGGATTCAGCGGTCAGGCCGAAAAGCCTTCCTACGAAAATTATCATCAGGATCTTTATTCCGCGCGTCGCTATCGTCGTATTCCGGAGACTGATCCTCAGATGCGTCAGATTTTCAAAGTTTTACAAATTCAGCCGAATGATGTTGTCATTGATTTGGGCTGCGGTGTCGGCGACTATACCGTGCAGGCGGCAAAGCATACGTCTCGCGCGGCAGGGTATGACCGTGAGGTGAAAGAAGCTTTAAAAAAATATCCGGGAATACAGTTTTTTGACCATGATTTTGATAAGCCGATTCCGCTGCCGGATAGTTCGGTGGATAAACTGATTTCAATCAATGTGATTGAGCATTTACTCGATTGGGATATGTTTTTGAAGGAATGCCGACGCGTTTTAAAGCCGGGCGGGAAAATTGCGCTTTCCACGGCCAATCGTGAATTTTTACTGCATGACTTTCATTTTGATAAAACCCATTTACATGAATGGACTGTGCGGGAATTTCAAGTTCTGGTTGAGCCGTATTTTAAAACGATAAGTCTGAAAAAAGATTGCGCGATGTTTAATTATTATCCGCTGAATTTACTTCTCAGACTTTTTTTGAAACCCGATATGACCTGGATCGGAATGAAGCTTTTCAAGTAATTCTCTTGCCGCGCGTCTGTGATCAGTGAGTTTGACCCCCAAAACATGAATGCACCCCATCTCGTCTTTGATAAATTCATGTTCGCGTGAAATTTGATTCAGTGAAACCGTTCGGGCCGGTTTTGCGAGCGGGCGAATACCTGCATCGACGCTTAAAATGTCTTCCGCCCGCGGGCCTGATTTCGGGAAAAATGATTCAACGCCTTTTAAGAGATAAGTGATTTCATCTTGCGTGACGGCGACCTGATCCGGATTTTTTTCAATGCGCTCGGTGGTCCCGATACGCGCGCTTTTTCCGCGATTAATGACGAAGAAGAGCCTTCCATCTTCAGCTTGTAAAATGGAAGAGTAACGGCAAAATGGTTTGGTTTCGATATGCGCGCCGGCGACCGGGATAATCATTTCACTTTTGCGTCCCGTGCCCTGCGCGCGCAGTTGATCAACCCAAGCGCCGGTTGCATTAATCAATTTCCGTGCGTAAAAAAAACCACAGGTGGTTTCAATTTCAAAAATACCGCTTTGACGGTCGCGGTGATAGCGAATAACCGGATTGTTTTCGTGTGCTTCCGCGCCTGACTGCTTGGCTTTTTGAATGACGGCATGAACTAGTGCTAGGTCATCCGTCATGTGATCCCAAACGATTACGCCGCCCAAGAGCCCGTTAGAGGATAGCCCTGGCTCGAGTTCTAAGACCTTATCCGCGTTTGTCAGACAGCGTGTCGCATGCCGGCCGCCGCTTAATTGGGATAAAAACCCGTAAAGCCAAGTGCCGAAGAAAATGGACCATTTACTGCGGCCCTGATTCCGGTAAATAGGCATTAGAAGTTCAATGTCCTTAATTAATTCCGGCCATTGCCTAGCAAGGGTATGTGTTTCGCGTAATGCGAGAAAGACAAAGCGGAAGTTTTTCCAGAATTCGAATAAATTGAATTTTAATAGCGCGGACCAAGCGACTTCTAAATATCGCAATCCGCCATGAATTAGTTTAGAACTTTTGCTGCTGGTTCCGGAACCAAAAGTATTTTTTTCAAACAGGATCACTTTTTGGTTTTGATTTGAAGCCTCTAAGGCAATGCCCGCGCCGGCGATACCGCCGCCCATGATCGCAATTTCGTAAAGGGGTGATTCAGCAGTCTTGGATGCGGGCATGATTAATAATTTGAGGTTTTCTTCAGAGGGGTGCTGTCAAAAACAAACTCAAACGGTTCGCCGTTGATCATGACTTTAATATGGAGCATCGGATTATACTCAAACGCATTCAACGATGATGCGTCATAAACAATCAACCCATGCGTAGCCATGCCGGGCTGCAGAATGACTTCCTTGAGTTGAAAGCTCTTTTTCTTTTGGCTATTTTGAATTTGGTCCCACAGCCCGCTTTTTTTTGCGAAGTCGGCAACTTTTTGCGTCTTAGAAATAATTTGATAAGGATCCGCGAAGGGGATGAGTGTTGCCGCTTTCGAAATTCGTGACCACGCCATTTCGGCATCGGAGGGTGACGCTTTAATGCCGTTGGACGGCAAAATAACAAAACCTTCTTCAGTCGTGGTTTCAACCGCGTCCGGCGAAACTAAAACAGGCTGTTCACTAAAGTTACTGACTTTTACCAAAACCTGCATTTGGTTTCTTTTTTGAATGCTGGACCGTAAAGCGACGCGGACGCCGTTTTTTTCTACCGCTGGCTCCATACTGATTGGTCCGGGCGACTTGGTGTGAATTGCCATTTCAGGAGTTTGCGAAGCGGCAGGCAATGCCCCTGTTAATAGGATTAGTACCAGGCTGTAAGTGATCTTTTTTTGAGTCTTCATAGTTTGTTTTTTTTGAGTTCTTATTATCGGCAGAACCTGATTATTTTGAAGCCATTGCCAACAGAATCGTGATTCGCTACTATGCTCTTTAATAATTGAGGGAATTACATGAAAATTTTGTATTGTGGCGACAGTCCGGCGGGCGGACCGGCAAATTACCTGCTTGCGATCATTAAATTTATCGGAGCACACGTTACGCATATTCATCCCGGAGTGAAGCTTGATCCCGCAATCGCGGAAGATCAATATGACGCAATTATTTTCAGCGACTATGGCTACGAGTGCTTGCCTGAAAAATCTGAGCAAAAACTGATTTATCAGATTCTGTCCGGCACGGGTTTTCTAATGGTCGGCGGATGGGGGTCTTTCGCGGGACCTTACGGAAATTGGCAAAAATCAGAGATCGCAAAATTGCTTCCCGTCGAATGCCAAAAAAAAGACGACCGCATTAATTTAGGTTCGGGGCTTTATCCTTTTGCGAAACAGAAGCATGCTATTTTAAATAAACTGGATTTGAAGAATGCGCCTGTTTTGATCGGGCTTAATCAAGTGAAGCCAAAAAAAGAAAGTAAGATTCTTTTAACGGCGAGAGCTTTTCAGCCGTCTTCCAAAACATTCATCGGTGCGGAATATCCTTTGCTTGCTGTGAGTGAAAATGATTCGATCCGGTCCGCAGCATTCACAACTGATTTTGCCCCTCACTGGTGCGGTGGGTGGGTCGATTGGGGCAAGAAGCGAGTCGTTTTGCCGGTTGAGGGCTCCATTCAAGTTGAGATCAGTGATCAATACCTCAAGTTTGGCGCTCAATTGCTCCGCTGGCTTGCGCGCAAGGCATGACCCAAAAAGTTTCCGGCCAGACAGCAATTGTTTGGTTTCGCCTTGATATCCGTCTTGATGACAACCCTGCGTTAACTGAAGCTCTAAAAAAGGGCGCGGTAATTCCGGTTTATATTCATGACCCTCATTCTGAAGGAAAGTGGCATCATGGTTCAGCCAGCCATTGGTGGCTGCATCAATCTCTGCAAGAGTTTTCCAAGCGGCTCGAATCTAAAAAATCCCGCCTTGTTTTGCGCCAAGGAGACTCGCTAGCCGAATTAAGTAAACTGATTAAGGAAACCGGCGCAACGGCAGTTTATTGGAATCGGCGTTATGAACCCTCAGTGACCGTGCGCGATAAAAAAATCAAAGAAGTGTTGAAGGAAGCGGGCGTTGACGTGCAAAGTTTTAACGCTGGCTTATTGAATGAGCCGTGGATGATTCAAACAGGCGGAGGCACGCCATTTAAAGTTTTCACGCCGTATTGGAATAAATGTGCTGCGCTCGGCAATCCCGCAGAACCCCTATCTGAACCCAAGCAAATAGAAGCTCCCGAGGTTTGGCCGAAGCCGGTTTCAATTGAATCGCTTGGCCTTATGCCTCAAATTAAATGGTATGAAGGCATGTCTGACAGTTGGAAGCCAGGGGAAATGAGTGCACGTTCGGAACTTGAGCTCTTCTTGAATGATGGTGCGGCAAATTATTTGGATGGGCGAGATATACCTTCGATCCGCGCAACTTCTCGAATGTCGCCTTATTTGCATTTCGGTGAAATTAGCGCGCGCCGAATTTGGCATGAAGTTCAAAAAAAATCTGCCAAGACTAAAACAGTGGGTTGGATTCGCCAAGCCGAAGGGTTTATTCGCCAAATTTACTGGCGTGAATTTGCTTATCATTTACTTTACCATTTTCCTCAAACCACCGATCATCCTTTGCGAACGGAGTTTGAAGAGTTTGAATGGAAAAAAGACGCAAAATTACTGAAGGCTTGGCAAAAAGGGCAAACAGGTTACCCGATCGTCGATGCGGGGATGCGCGAACTTTGGCATACGGGCTGGATGCACAACCGCGTGCGGATGATCGTGGCTTCTTTTCTGGTCAAAGATTTGCTGATTCACTGGATCGAAGGTGCTCGATGGTTTTGGGATACGCTCGTTGATGCGGATTTGGCGAACAATACTTTGGGGTGGCAATGGGTTGCCGGCTGCGGTGCCGATGCCGCGCCTTATTTTCGCATTTTTAACCCTTTTACTCAGGGAGAAAAGTTTGATGAAAAAGCCGCTTATGTCCGCAAATGGGTACCTGAAATAGCTGGTTTACCCGATAAATGGATTCATCGCCCTTGGGAAGCGACTTCGGAAGAGCTTGTCAAGGCAGGAGTTCAGCTTGGTAAAAACTATCCTCAGCCGATTGTCAATCACGCTGATGCGAGGTTAAAGGCGCTTATGCTTTATGACCGTCTGCGCGCGGCTAAAAATGCGCCAGTTAAGAAATAGTCTTGTTGTCTTCAATTCCTCCCCTGATATATAATCCCGCCGATGAGAAAGTTAATTTTGCTGCCCACCGCACTTATATTATTGCTTGCTGCTTTTTCCGGGTGTCAATCGACGGTGATCGACGGTGCTGAACAGGCAACATTTGATGGTAAAGAAACCGCGATTGTGGCAAGCCGCTAAAGTTTTTATTTGATTAGTTCTGCTAGTTTTAATTTTGCTTAAATTTGCAGACAAGGTTTTTGTCTGTTAATTTTGGTCTCATGTTAACGGAGGTTTCGTGAAATTCTTTTTTTTAAGTAAGCGTTTTTTTCTTGGCATCTTTGCCGCTCTTGCTTTGACTGTTGTCGGCACGTCGTCCGCTTGGGCAATTCCGTCGGCTCAAGCAGCTGAAGTCGACCCCGGTTTGAGAACGGCGGAGTCACAGGAAATTGCGCCCGATCAATTTTTAAGCAGTGATGCCAGCCGTTATTTTCAAGCGGGGGATTATGAGAAAGCTTTGGTTGCTTTAAACCAACTAGAACAAAGCTTCCCAAAAGACGAGCTGATTCAGCGTTATCGCGCCATGACTTTGGATCGTCTCGGAAAATCAGATGAAGCAATTGTGATTTTTAAATCATTGCTTGAAAAGAATCCTCAGCATATTCCCACGCGTTATTTTCTCGGGCAAGCTCTCGCGCGCAGCGGCAAATATGAAGAGGCCTCCGGTGAATGGAAGATTGTGACGCAAGAAGGCGAGGGGACTCCGTATGCATTCTGGGCACAGAGCGCGATTCAGCAAATGCAGGGCCCTAGTTTTTCCGCTTCCGCTACCCCTCAGGAGAAAATCCAACGGTGGTATATTCAGGCGCGCTACGGATATGAGATGGACTCCAATGTTATTTTGCGTCCGGAAGACAAAAATCTTTCGGTCTCGGGCGACCGCGATGCGGGCCGCCACAGCGGCGATTTGGCTCTTCGTTACCGTGCGTATTCCAAGCGTGACACCGCCATTGATTTGACTTATGCCGCTCGTCAAAGTTTGCATGATGACAACTTTAATGCGTTTAATTATCATTCCGAAGAATTCGGAATTAATGCCCGCAAGCGCGTTAAAATGGGTGACCAGGATGTTGTGCTTGGTGCGAGATATGAGTACTTGCTCGGGTTTTTGGACAAAGATCTTTATTCCAACCGCAATCGTTGGAATTTATCAGCGGATACGCGTTTTACGGAACAAACTCAAACGATCTTTTTTGATCGCATGACTGTTTCCAATTATGGTCCTGATGGAAGCGAGCCATCTAAGACATCTCGCGATGGCTTTGAGAATGATATTGGGTTTACGCACTTTTTCTATAACCATGATTTTCAGCGGTATGTTTTTTTTCGCGGTGAGTTTAACACTTCTGAAAACCGCGGGTCCAACTTTGATTCTTGGGGTACAAGTTTTCGTCTTGGCTATCACACCCCGGTACCGAAGCTTTCTCGTTTTTCGATTGATGTCTCTTCGGGGCTTGAAAACCGCTTTTATCCCGACTTTGAATCGACAACCCGGTTAGATCCTAAACGTCGCGAAGACTTGGACTGGGATTTGTACGGCGCTTTAACGTACGCAATTACGAAAACGCTTTCAGCGCGTTTTTTCTATAACTATTTCAATACGGAAAATAATAACGATATTTACGAATATAACCGCCATATCGGTGGTTTGCAGTTTATATACAGTCGCAGCGCTTAACAAAACAATCCCAGGAGGGATGATTATGTACAACAGAGCAACGTTTTTTATTTTTGTATGGCTGATGATGCCTGCAATTGCATTTGCGCAATCTTCCGCGACGGATGCGGATATTGATCTTAAAATGAATGCGAACACTTTGGCGGGCGTTGTCCCTCCTACCGGTTCTCAAGCTGTTGCGATTGCTCCTGCTTCGGGAGTGCAAAAATTTATTGATCCTTATCTGCCTGCCGCGATGCAAACTGGTACGGTTGTTTTGGGTCAAACCGACGGTAAAGCTCGTGTTTATGAAATTCAAGGCGATGTAAGACGCTCTGAATCCGGCAGCCCGGTTGAGAAGAAGCTTAAAAAGGGCGATACGATCCGTCCGGGCGATACGATTACAACCGGTTCGGGCGCAGTTGTTTCGATTACCTTTGATGAGGACTATAAAAATGCGGTTCATATTCCTGAAAATTCTCAGGCTTTGGTTGTCAGTATTGAGCCGACTGAAATTAAGATTCAGAATGGATCGATTTACAGTGCGATTGATGGCTTGCCGCAGGGAAGTACTTGGAAGGTTGCAACGCCTGTGGCAGTTGCTGCTGTGCGAGGAACACTCTATGTTGTGCGCTTTATGCTTACAGATGGAACATTTTATGCCGCGACGGTCAATGTTCCAGACGATGACAAAAGCAGTTCAATTGACATTGAAGAGTTAACGGGAGATATCGGTGCCAATGTTCCGGAAGGAAAGGAAATTACTTTTAAAGACGGCGAAGATCCCGATATGTCTATGGTTTCTGACTTAGATCCTGCAGCCGTTCAGGAGATTTTACAGTTTTTTCAGGAGCTCAAACAGTTGCGTGAAGAAAATGAAAACTCAGGCGGGGCTCCTCCGACCAGCGGTGATTTGACCGGTACCAATACTTTAGATCCTGCCGGACCTGGTGTTGTAGGCGGCGGAAATGGACCTCTGGACCCGATCAATGACATTGGTCTTCCTCCTGAGCCGTTTATTGAAGAGCCATATGAATCCGAGTATGGATATAAGGAAGAATACAATTATGAAGAGCAGTACAACTGGGGTTGATCTTCTGATAAACGGTGCTTTTTTTAAGACGGAAGTTAACTAAATCTAAGCGTGATCTCTGTTTTCTGAGACAAAGCAAAAGCAGGGACTTAATATGAAGCGGTTTATTGTTGGGGTTATCACGAGCTTGATGCTTTTTCAAAGCTCGTTGTTCGCGCAGATATCAACTCGCGAAATGGATATCGATATGCAGCTGAATGCTGAAGCTGGCGGCGTAGCGCCTCCGACGGGTTCTGCGGCTGTGGCTCCTCATCCTGCTGCTCCGGAAGCTTTTGTTTTTCCTCCTGTTTCGCCCGCTGCAAAAGTGGTTTTTGGGCAAACAGATAAAAAAGCCCGTGTTTATGATCTTAAAGGGAAAGTGACCTGGACCAAGTCGGGTTCGCCTGTTGAAAAGAAGCTGCGCCTTAATGATGTTTTAGAAAAGGGTGATGCCATTCAAACCGAGGAAAAATCTTCGGTTTCGATTGCCTTTGATGATAGCTACATGAATGCCATTCATCTTCCTGAGAATACCCATGCTGTGATTGAAAGTATTGAGCCTACGGATGTTCGTGTTGAAAATGGCGCGATTTACAGTGCTGTCAATGGTTTGCCGCAGGGAGGCAGTTGGAAAATAACAACTCCGGCGGCTGTTGCGGCCGTACGCGGAACACTTTATCTCGTGCGTTACCAAGCGGCTAACGGAACATTTTATGCGGCAACGGTGGATGTTCCCGATGACGGAAAAACCAGCGCGATTGATATTCAGGAAATCGCGGGTTCGCAGCATGCCGATGTTCCGGAGGGCAAGGA
Organism: uncultured bacterium; assembly: GCA_964562525.1. GTDB lineage: Bacteria > Omnitrophota > Omnitrophia > Omnitrophales > Aquincolibacteriaceae > Multiplicimicrobium. The sequence continues at coordinate 3,515 of CAZLTL010000032.1, read as the reverse complement.
GATTACTTTGACTCAGGGGCAGACTCCGAGCCAAGATCTCGTGGGAGATCTCGATCCCGAATCTTTGCAGGAAATTTTGAACTTTTTCGAAGCGTTAATTTTTGAACGTGAAACTCAAGAGGAAGGTTATGCTCCGCCGACCGGAAATGAACCGGTAGATGATTCGGAGAGTGGAAATGAGAATTCGGAAGAAAATTCACAGCCTGATCTTGATCCTTCTGATACAGGCATATTAACCGAAGATTCGCAGGATCAGCCGCTTGAGGCTCCTCTTCCGGTTGAAGAAGGTCCGATCGTTGATGATCCTAACGAAGAAGAAAAATGCGAATTGAAAGAACATAAACATCGGGAAGATTGGCATGATCGGGGTGACCGCGATGACAGGTGGAATGATGACCGAGACGACCGAAATCGCCGTGACCGAGGTGATGACCGTGATGACAGGTGGAATGATGATCGCGGGCGTGGGAATGATGACCGAGACGACCGAAATCGCCGTGACCGAGGTGATGACCGTGATGACAGGTGGAATGATGATCGCGGGCGTGGGAATGATGACCGAGACGACCGAAATCGCCGTGACCGAGATGGTGACCGCGATGACAGGTGGAATGATGATCGCGGGCGCGGGGATGATGATAACCATAGTGATCGTGATAATCATGGCCATCATGAACATCATGTTGATGAAAATCACTGTGAACCAACTCAGAATGCTTCCGAGCCAGGCGTGGAATGAAAAGCTACATTTTTTTTCGCTTTGCTTGAGCTCTTAGACTAAATAGTTGAAGACCGAGGTAGGTGGGAAGGATTGTAGAAAATCTTTTTAAGCCAGCCTCGGTTTTGTCTTTTTTCCGTGAAGGCTGCCCAACTCCATTGCGCGTTTATTTTTGAAATGCTTGCTTCAATCGTATCTGTGTCATATTTATAGAGTTTCCCATCATTGAAAACACGCCATTTTCCGTCTTGCTTGAATGCCGTGACAGTATGGGCAAATTGGTTTGGACCGTAAATGCTCACGACCTCACTTTCAAATCCCAATTCTTTGAGTGCCGCGTCCGCAAACAACGCAAAGTCTTCACAATCGCCTTTTTTGAGTTGGAGCATTTCTTCCGGGCTTTGCCAATAATCAACTTTGCCGAAATTATCGCGGTCTTCGACGAATTTAAAATTTTTACGCATGAACTTGGACAAATTTTTTGGAGAATCAATTTTTTCCAGAAGAGGGGAAAGCCGTAAAAGAGCCAAGTTTTGGACTTGCCCAAAAGCAGGGGCTTGCGTTGCGATTGCCGCCATGATCATTACCGCGCAAAGTTTCCGGAACATTTTTCCTTCCCGGCAAACTGCATGCAGGCGCATTCCAACGAGCAGATCTCGTCAACATTGGTAACCCGGCTATGCCTTACATTCATACTCTAGGTTTTCAACTCAACCGTCCTCGCGGTTGGGCGTGCCCAGAGCAAAAAGAAGTAGCACCCGTGGCTTTGCGTCCTGACTTTACAATCAGTTTGCCTTTTTTCAATATGGCGGCTGAAAAGCATCCATCTGCGGCGTTAAAAGCTCGCTTCCTTGTGCGACGTATTTTCTAATACGTCTCCGCGGTTACTCGCTTTTGCCTAGCATCTGGTCACTTTTGAGCCACCATGGTCATTTGTGCGATGCTAAGACGCTTTCTTCAGACCTATAAGAAGCATGCCCCGTAATTTTGCATAAAACAAGGGCTAGAATATATTAATTTGAATGTTACAATATTAACAAGATAGCTATTGCTATATATTAATGGTGAAAAGGGTATTAGCTTTAATGCAAGCCAAGATAATACGAATTCTAAATTTTTTTTTCTGTCTGTCGCTCCTGATGGTTCCGGCCGGGTTTTCAGGCATCGACCCGAGTTTGAATGACGGAAAGGCAAAGGTTTATGCCGTAAAAGGGCATGCGGTGATCATAAAAAACGGCAGTCCGATCGAAAAGAAACTGAAGGCCGGAGATGAAATTAGTGTCGGAGATTCAGTCCAGTCAGGTAAAGGCACGGCTGTTTCAATTCAATTTGATCATGGACTTCAAAATGCGGTTCGAATTCCTGCCGAAAGCCGTGTTGTTTTTGAAAGTATTGAACCGACTATCATTCGCATTGAGGCGGGTGCGGTGTTCAACATTGTGGACGGCCTTGCGAAAGGGAGTTCTTGGAAGGTGACGACACCTGTCGCGGTTGCTGCCGTGCGCGGAACGGTGTTCATGGTTCGTTACGGTATTTCAAACGGAGATTATTTTGCGGCGACGATTGATGTACCTGATGATGGGAAAAATTCAACGATTGAGATTTCATCACTGACCGGAGCTGAAAGTATACGGGTCAGTGAAGGCCGGTCATTGGGTTTAAAGAAGGGCCAAGCCCTAAACGAGGCTGTGCCACAAAATCTAGATCTCAGTGCGGTTCAAGAAGCGGCGGATTTTTACGCGGAAATTTTAACAGAGCGCCCATCCTCTGAAGAAGAGGCAATGAGCGCGGCGGAACCAATTGCAGAATTTACCGAAAAAACTTGCGATGCTGCGGGGCAGAATTGCAGTACGCAAATCTGCAAGATGACGGAGTCTGGGAAAATTTGTGAGTACACCTGATTTTTGAGCGATGTTCAAAACTAATATCATGAAATTCATATCCAACCGCATAAAGATAAAAGCGATGCTCTTTTTTGTGCTTGGCTTTGCTGTTACTTTCCCGTTATTTGCTTTAGTCAGTTTGGAAGGCGATTATATTTCTCCGGAAGAGCGCGCGAAGCAAGAGGCGGCCGCGGCCGCAAAATCTCTCAGTGACGGTAAGGCCGTAGTAGACGAAGTGGAGGGAAAGGCTTTTTTAACCAAATCCGGTAACCCGATTCAGGTTCGCCTGAAGGAAGGGGATATTATCGAAGCCGGGGATTCCGTTTACACCGAAAAGGGAGCAAGCCTGACGATTAGCTTTGATGATGAAAAACTTAATGTCATTAAAATACCGGCTGAGAACAAAGCGGTTTTTGTCAGCATTGAGCCCACGGATATTCGCTTGGAAGACGGGTCTATTTTTAGCGCCGTGGATGGGCTGGCGGAAGGCAGTGCCTGGAAAGTAAGCACGCCGGCGGCTGTGGTTGCGGTGCGCGGAACAACTTTTGAGGTGACTTATGCCGCTGATTCCGGCGAGTTTGATGCTGTTACTTTTGAAGATGAAAAGACGGACAAATTTTCCGCGATTGAAATTCAATCGCTTCAGGGCGGCGAAGCCGTTCGCGTGGTTGAGGGCAAACAATTATCTTTTTCTCGCGGGCAGGCTCCGCACGTGGATTTAGTGCGCGCGGTGGCGCCGGATCGAGCGGGCCGTGGAACGCAAATGCGCAAAAGGGTTCAATCGCAACGTGAGAAGAATAGGCAAATTCGCGAGGAAAAAAGAAAGAAGCTGGATGATGCCGTCGGACAAGGCAATCCTCCGAATGGTCCTGGCGGACCGGATCAACCCGGTCATCCAAACGGCGGTACGAACC
>CAZLTL010000031.1:0-14969 GCA_964562525.1 uncultured bacterium | reverse complement strand
CGGTAAAGCTTGTTGGCCGGATAGCGTATAACAAGGTGTCCGGTAAAAGGACGGGCTTGCCCTAAGTTGTGCAAATCACGCATATTGGCGTCGTCTGGAATTTGAGAAAAATGCGCTAATCCAATCACAAGATCAGATCCATCAGACGGCACCGTTCCCCGTAATTCTTCCAATAGGTTTTCAATCGAAGCAGTTTCGCTTGAAGGCTCCCACCCGACATAATTTCGAATTTTTATTTTCAACTTAAACTCACTTTCAAAAATACGCGTCGCATAAGCAACGCGCCTTTCGAAATTTGATTTCCAATCAGGCAGTGACTGAAATCCTTTCGTCACCGCAACAGTGACGCGAAGTTCACGCATCGATAAAGATTCGGCAAAAGAAACAGAAGCAGGTAACAGAAGAAAAAGAAGTATCAAAAATCGGCGGAAACTCGCCTGCAGATTCATGTGCGGTACTTCAGCAAAGCCTGAATCGCTAAGAAGAAATCTTGGAATTTGATTTTCTTACCTTGCTTTACGGTGCGGCCCTGATAAGAAACAGGCACTTCCCGAATGCGCTTCGACCGCGACAAGAGCTTTGCCAAAATCTCGGCTTCGGATTCAAAACCATCGCATTCAAGTTGAAATGATTTTAGGAACGAAAGCGGGATCAGTTTGTAGCAGGAGTACACATCGGTCAAACTCATTCCAAAAACTAAATTAGTAAAAAGCGTAAGCCATTGGTTGGCGATCTTGTTCGGCCAAGCCATGCCGGAGGGATGAGCGGCTTTCAAAAACCGGCTGCCAAAAACAGCATCCGCATCACCTTTCAACAAAGGCTCCAAAAGTAAAGGGATGTCAAAAGGGTCATATTCAAAATCAGCGTCCTGAACTATCGCGTATTCACCGCGAGCATTTTCAAAACCTTTTTTAATACTATAGCCTTTACCTTGATTCACCGCATTGTGAAAAACGCGAACATGATCAGAAAAATCAACTCCAAGTGAATCGGTAATCGAAGACGTTTGATCCTGACTGTGGTCGTCAATAATCAAAACCTCATAGTCGACTTGAAAAGGAACTGAAAGGATTTTTTCAACCAACCGCCTTATGGTCGGAGCCTCATTGAAAGCCGGAATAATAATTGAAAGTTTTGGCATAGATCAAATTATCGACAAAAAAGGATAAAACTTATCTGATGTGCCGATATAATAGCGCATGTTTAAAGTTATAAACACCCTGATCAAAGATCTTTTTTATACAGCCCCCTATTCTTGGGAAGGCCGTTGGAAAATTGCATTCTTTTCCCTGGCATCTTGCACACTCGCCAGCATGGTTTTTCTCAGCTTTGACTATGGCATTATTTGGGATGAGTGGATTCAAAGCCATTACGGCAAGCTCGTCTTAAAGTTCCTGCTATCGGCGGGGCAAGATCAAACGGTTCTGACCTTCGGAAAAACAATGTACCTTTACGGCGGTCTCTTTGACACCCTCACCGCCGCGGCTTACGGGCTCATTTTTGACAGTTTAAAAAATGTAACAAACTATCCCGTAGACCAAGACCTCATCGCACCACATTGGCACACGGTAAGGCATATCGTTAATTCCCTTTTTGGTTTTACGGCGATTCTATTCACCGGACTCGCCACTCGAAAAATCGCAGGCTGGCGCGCCGGAACTTTGGCATTTTTATTCTTATTGCTATCTCCGCGGTTTTTTGGAAATTCGATGAATAACCCCAAAGACATCCCGTTCGCTGCGGCGGCGGCTGTTTTTATGTATTTTATGATCCGGCTCTTACAAGAACTTCCGTCTCCTTCACGCGCAACGATTGTGGGGACCGCTATTGGAATCGCAGTTGCGATTAACATCAAAGTCGGCGGAATTTTACTGCTCGCTTACGTATGGCTTTTTTGCGGAATCATTTGGCTAGGTGACAAATTAAACCTCAAAAACGATTTTTCTTTTTCAAAGCTTCTTAACATATTAGTACCGGTTTCATTGATCGGCTATTTGGGCGGATTGGTCTTTTGGCCTTACGGAATGATGAACCCCTTCCTCAATCCCTTTAACGCGTTTAAAGCCTTTTCCGCATTCGGAGGAAGTGAAGGGACACTGCTTTTCGAAGGTTTGACTTACCATAACGGAACAACGCCCTGGTATTACCTGCCCAAATGGATTTTAATTTCGAATCCGCTTTTTTTTGTCCTTAGCCTGATTCTTTTTGTTTTCTCATACAAAGCTGTTTTAAAAATCTGGCAGCCTAAAATCCTTTATTTCGTTCTTTTCTGCGGTCTCTTCCCTGTCATTTGGGCCATTGCCACAAAGACGATTGTGTATGACAGTTGGCGGCATTTTCTTTTTGTTTATCCGCCTCTGATCATCGTTGCCGCCTTGACCTGGGAACATCTACTGCAAAACTGCGGCACAATTCATAAAAAAATTGCCGCAGCGCTTTTACTTTTGATTCTTTTAGCTGATCCGCTGTTGTGGATGATTCGCAACCACCCTAATCAAACCGTGTATTTCAATGCATTAGTCGGCGGCGTTCGCGGAGCGCACGGAAAATACGAAATGGATTATTGGGGCAATTGTTTAAGGCAAGCTTCAGAAGGATTTGCGGAAGAATTTAAGAAAAATAACGCGCCCGCGCCGATTATCATCCGCTCGGACGGCGAACCCATTTCATCGATGCCCTATCTCATCCGCGGCTTAGGTTCCTATTATATTCCGCACAATCCGGAAACCAATGAATGGGATTTCAGCATTGAATTCGCGCGTTTCAAAAATCCGGCAGACATTCAAAGCGGCGCTTGGCCCGGTCCGCAAACGATTTACGCCGTCAAAGCCGATCAAGTCCCTCTTTGCGCGGTGTTAATGAAAAAACAGCCTGCCGAAAAAACCACTGCCAGTTAACTTAGTTTCGATCCCGGATTTTTGATGACCGAGCATAATACGGTCTTGTCCGCTTTCACGGTATGAATTGTGGCAGGCGGAGGCCACGCTTTCTGTAAGGCTTCTTTTTCCCACCCACGCGATAAGAGAATTGCGTAATCCCATCCCGTTGGCCCCAGTAAATAAGGCGCATAACCAATGTGTTCATAAGGATTTGTTTTCAAAAAATCCACCGGATAACCAAATGGGAAATACCAAGAAAAAAACTTATTCTTCAAATAGGGATAACTGGACATCAAACTGCCGTCCGCCCGCACAATTAAGGGCTGATAGGGGTGATTTTTTTCATGATACTCCATCAGCCATTCGGATGACTCACGGATGCAATTACCAAAATAATCGGTTTCATAATCACCAAAAGCTCCGTCTATTCCCCCAACGGCCGGATTGAAATAAACATATTGATTGGGATGATTTCGGACAGCCCAGCTCAGCGGCTGAATGAGCAGAAGCATAAGCCCTGCCGCGGCAATTATTTTTAAATTTTTTGAGTTTAAAAAAGCAAAGAGCTTTTCCCAGCCCAGCGCGGCAAAAACAACAATCAAAGGATAAACGAAAAGGATATGGCGCATTTCATCATAGACAATCGCGTCTTTGATCAAGATGTAGGCAAGCGGAAAGACAAAAGCAAAAAGAACCGCGGCCACTTTGGGCCAATGAAGCTGCTTTCGCGCCGCAAAAAGCCCCGCAAAGCCAAGCACACATCCGAACAAAACAGGCAAAGGGGCCGTAATCCCTATCCATTTAAATAAATAATACCAAGGCAATTGCGATGCTTCAATTTGGCGCCCTTCAAACAAAACAACCCCTTTCCAAAGGTCGTAATTCGACATCACTTGTAAGGTATGCAAAGGATTTTTAAACGGCGAGCTAAGCCCATACGGCCAAAACAAAAGCCCTAAAAAATACGCGGCAATAAATATCGGCACAAGAAACAGCAAACCGTTTTTTATTTTTCCAACCTCCTTCTTTCGGAGCGCATAAAAAAAAGCCAAACTTGCAAACAACCCAAAATAACAAAACAATAAAATGCCGCCGATGCGTATTCCAATCGCCATCGCCAACCCCATAATAAGAAAAAGAGCGGTACTCAAACGAGGGCGAGCTAATTGCTCAATGTATTTAATGCTGTAATAAAGCGACATGAGATAAGCCGCGGCAAACGGAATGTCTTTGGAATTATTCATGGAATGCCCGAAAAATCGCGGCGACAAGACAATTAAAATCAAAGCGATACAAGCTCCGCGCCAAGAGGACAATTCTCTGGCTAGCCGCGCGGCGTAAAACATCGCCACCCACCCCAGGAAGGCATTAAATAAATGACTGATTCGAAAAAAAGCGAGAATGTCTTGAGGATTGCGAAGGCCTTCAACGGCAAATTGAAGTACATCCCCTTTCATCAGGCCGAAAATGAGGGCCGAAATACCGTAAAAGAATTGGCCGTAGTACATGGCAATTCCCAAAAAACTCAGCGCCTCTTGATCTTTCCCGAGCGTCAAAATATATTTTAACGCCACGACGCCGCCGTTACCGACAAACCACTCATCCCAGCTAATGCCGTAATCCCCGCTCAGCCAGAGCATCAACACCAGCGAGGCTGAGGCTAAAATATTAAAACAAAGCTGGAATTGTTTTTCGGAGAAACCGCGGATTGAGTTTAAAAAGGCGGTCAGAGACATTCAGGCTGGATTTGGCAAACAACATCGAGACTCAAAAAAAACGGTCCTTCACGATATAGATTGGGCGGTCACGCGTTTCATCATAGATGCGCCAAATATATTCACCGATAACGCCCAGCATAAACATAATCATGCCACCTAAAAAAAGCAACACCACCATGATCGGTGCCCAGCCGGAAAAGGGCGTTTGCTGAAAAAAGTATCCGACAATAATGACAACCGCATAGAGAAGCCCCAAAAATGCGGTAATAATCCCCATCAGAGACATATACCGGATCGGCATATAGGAGGTGTTCAGCAGACCATCGATAAAATATTTAAGCTTCTTTTTTAAACTCCATTGCGACTTCCCAATTGTTCTTTTTTTTCTCTTGTAAGGAATAAACGCCGTGGGGTATCCCAGCCACAATAAATCACCCTGAAAAAAACGATTCCGTTCATCAATCTTGTTAAGTTCATCCACGGCACGGCGGCTGACGCCGACATAATCAAATCCGCCGGAAGGCATATTGGGAAGAGATCGGGAAATCAAACCATAAAAAATCTTGGAACTCGCGCGCGCGATAAAACTGTCCTCGCGCTCCTGCCGGTAACAGACAACCACCTCATGTCCGCCTTGCCAACTCTCAACCATTTTCAGCAACATTTCCGGCGAGTCCTGTAAATCGGCGGAAAGCGTGACCACCCAATCTCCCAAAGCTTCTTTAAATCCGGCAATCACCGCGGCAACTTGTCCAAAATTTCTTGAAAACGAAATAACTTTAACGCGTTTGTCTGCATCCCGCATCTGTAATAGCTCTTTCAATGAACCGTCATCCGAGCCGTCATCCACAAAAACAAACTCACAAAGGAAAGTCTTTAACTCCGCTTCAAACAGGCGGACAATCCCCTCATAAGTAAGCTTGAGTGAACCTTCATTACGGTAAACCGGTATAACAAATGAAATAGTTTTGTTGGAATCTGCCGCGTCAGACATTCGTTTCACCTAAAAAGTTTTTTTCTAATTCCAAAAGCTTTCGTGAACGCGCTTTAATACGCTTTGCCGGGACACCCGCATAAATTGTAAATGGCTCGCAGTCTTTCGTCAGCAGTGATTGAGCGCCCACGGCCGAGCCTTCTTGAAGCCGGCATCCGGGCAGAATAATTGTCCCCGCGCCGATAATCACATGTTTTTCCAAAATAACTTCTTTCGAAATAATTTTTAAATATGCGGGCGGCACTGTCGGATTGGTCAACGCTTCCCCGCTATAGTCATCCGTCGAAGAGTAGATCGAAACACGGGATGACAAGCCGGCAAAATCTTTCATCACGATTTTTGATTGTCCTATTAAACTGGAATAAACAGCGATATGCACATATCGGCCAATTTCAATCCCCTCATCACCTGCCGATAAAACGCAAAAATCGTCAATCCGGGAATGATCTCCGATGCTGATTCTTTCCGCGCCGTAAATCGATGCTTTCTCGGATATCTTGACATCTTTGCCTAGACTCCGAAAACGAAACCGTGCTAAATCCGCCTGCGTGTAAAAGCCCATAATCTTTCCCTTTAAACCTTGACGAGCGCTTTGCCCTTAAGAACGACTTGACCGGACTGATTCTTACAAACCGTCAAAAGCTCAAGAATGTTTTTATCATTTCGGACGGAAAGAACTTCCACTTGAGTCGTAATTGCATCGCCGATAAAAACCGGGGACATAAACCGGACTTCTTGCGATAAATAAATGGAGCCGGGACCCGGCAATTGATTGGCTAACACCGCCGAAATAAACGAAGCCACATAAAGTCCCGGAGCAATCACCTTTTGAAAAGGCGTAGTCTTGGCATATTCGGAATCAAAGTGAATAGGATTCTTATCCCCGGAAAGAACTCCAAACAGCTTGATATCCTCCTGAGTAATGACCTTAACCGACTCCGCTTTTTGGCCGATTTCAAATTTCATATATTCTTTAAAATAATCCGGCTGATCCGTTCAATGTCGGCATTTTTCAAATCATAAAAAAGCGGTAAACAAAGCACTCTCCGAGTTACGCCGTCCGTAACGGGAGTTTCCGCCGGATTCAAAAAAGGTAAACTGCTCAAGGACGGATAAAAGTAGCGGCGCGGATAAATTTTCTCCGCATTCAAAGCCGATCGCACACGCAGCAAATCTTCTTCCGATTTAAAAAGAACGGGATAATACGCGTAATTGTAATCCGTGTTTTCACGAATGCGCGGTTTAGAAAGCGGCGCCTGCTTTAAAAGCTCGTCATACCGGAGTGACGCCTCTTTTTTACGCTCAATAATCGCAGAAACATATTTTAAGTTACACAGCCCCATCGCCGCATGCAGCTCAGAACTCTTTCCGTTTATTCCCAATCCCCAAAATTCTTCCGTGCCTTTATGTCCCGCGTTACGAATAAAAGACACTTTATGCGCGAGCTCATCACTTTGGGTGATAATGGCGCCGCCCTCCCCTGTATGAAATGTTTTGGTGGCGTGGAAGCTGGCAACGGAAATGTCTCCGGCATTCATGAGACAAGCGCCGCGATAATTGACGCCAAAAGCATGAGCCGCGTCATAAATCACTTTGAGACCATGCTTATTCGCAATTTTTTCGACAGCCTGAATATCACAGGGATTGCCATAAACATGCGTCGCCAAAATTGCGGAAGTATTTGAGTTGATCCTTTTTTCAAGCAATGCAGGATCAAGACATAACGTTTGGGGATCAATATCAACAAAAACGGGGCGCGCTTTCATCCACGCAATGCTTGCGGATGTTGCCACATAAGAAAATGGGGTGGTTAATATTTCCCCCGTAAGCTCTAGGGCTTGAATCGCAATATGCAGTGCGGTGGTTCCGTTATTCAGGAACAAAACATGCTTGGCTTTAAAAAGTGTTTTGAGTTCGTTTTCCAGCTCAACAACCAGCTCACCGTTATTGGTGAGCCACCTATTCTTCCAAATTCTTTTTAAATAAGCTTGATATTCGTCGAGCGGAGGGAAAAAGGGACTGGTAACATTGATCGAATCAGGATCGTTGCCGCTCGATTGGTTTTCCAGCCGCATATCATTGAACTTTCTCGGATACGGTTTCCGATTTCAGTGTGCAAAAAAAAGGGAGGCCTGAAAGCCTCCCTTTTAATTATCTGCCCTAATCAATCCAAATTAATATTGGTAAGCTGTTTTCTCGCGGGCTTGCTTTGCTGCGGAAAGAGATTTCGCAATACGCGCCAAACTTTCCAAACGCGCTTTACGCGTCGCATCATCCCCTGCGGTCAACACACGCACGGCGGAAGCACGATTATCCATGGTTGGAGCCGGGATATAATTTGAATTGGAATAAGTCGAAACTGTTTGAGCCGCCTTTTTCACAGGTTCTTTTTTAACCGTCTGAGAAGTTTTCTTTGCTGTTGCTTTTTCGCTTTCAGCGGATCCCCAAGTAAACCCGGACAGAGCAACGACCATTGCCAATAAAAAAACGGCTTGAAACTTCATTTTGAACTCTCCTTTGAATTCCAAATTTAATTGATCTTTCAAAAAATTTGCCTATGATTGCTTTAAATCTATCTAAATTTTAGCTAATTATACTCTAAACTGCAACAGCACGATTGGATTCATGCCGAATCGGTCTTTTACACAGGCGCAACTCTTTGCGGGCTTGGTTTTCGCTATCATAGTCGGACTAACCTTATTTCCCCCTCAAATTAAGCTTGGCAAGCAGCCTCCGGCCGTCTGGAATGCACTCCTGCGCGGAAATGATCCTTTTATAGCTCCCGGAATCGAATTCTCCCTATTTGAGCCCTTATTGCCCAAAAACGAAAAAGTCAGCTTTATTCTTGATTTCCCCTTCAACCCCTATGTTCCCAACATTGATAAACTATATTCGGCGCAAAGCTACTTGGTTCCGCGCATTATTTCGCACCAAACCAAGGAAAGGGCTGCGATTGTCTTTTGTTCAAACAATGAAATCGCCCAAAAGCGCCTGGAGGAATCCGGCTACCGAATGCTGGCTCCGCTTGGCGACGGAAAAGGCGTCGCAGTTCAGGTTCAAGGATGATCTGGATTTCACCGCTCCTCTTCATCGCCCTACTCGGCGGAACCGCTGTCCTTCGTATAACACGTCGGCTTCAAATTCCCTACAAACCGCTTTTCTTGGCGGCCGTTTCATTGCCGGCCGGTTTTTCTATTTGCTCGGTCGCGCTTTTTCTTGCTTATCTGATTCATCCAGGCCAGGGCTTTTTCATCGCGCTTATTTCCGTCATAACTCTCATCTGTTATCTGATCCGCGACATCTTTTTAAATAGCACAACTACTATTGTTTCCGCTTCAAAATTTGATTATTTAACTTCGCTTAAAAAAACCCACGCGCAATGGCTAGCACTGAGCCGGCTTGAAAAAATAGCCGGTATCACTGCGCTTTGTTTATTCATTTTTTCACTCATCAAGGTTTGCTCGGTTTATCAATCCGTTAGTCTCAGCAATATTTTCGGCGGCTGGGATGCGCTCTACTTTTGGAACGTGAAAGCCAAGTTTTTTTTCCGCTCCCCCGCAGAGTGGCAAAACATGTTTGCGCCAGATCTGGATTGGGCGCACCCCGACTATCCACTTCTGATTCCCGGCTCCGTCGCCTGGGGATGGTTTTGGACAGGCAAAGAACTTCAAATATGGCCGGCACTCGTGGCGTTTTCTTTTTATATTTCTTTTGCTTTGTGGATTGCCTGGTTTTTAAGCGTCTCAACCCGGCTTATTAACGGTCTTTTGGGTGGAGCTTTTTTCATGACAGTAGGCACACTCTCGTTTTGGAGCATCAGCCAATACGCCGATGTTCCTTTAGCGTATTTCATTACGGCTTCCGCCTCGCTTTTAATTATGACTCACCGCACAAAACAAATCCCCTTACTTTTACTCGCGGGTTGGTTTGCGGGCTGCGCGGCATGGTCAAAAAACGAAGGCATGCTTTTCTTTATTTGGTTTGGCATTGCTTTTGCTGCTCTGCATTTTCGGGCTCTTTTTAACTTTGTTGAAACAAAAAAATATATTATTCCGCTCACCCTCGGCGCCTGCTTGCCTTTAATTTGCGTTCTTATTTTAAAAGCTGTTCTCGCGCCGCACGGGGACTACCTGGGATCAGGAAGAAGCGCCGGAGATTATATTTCATCTATTTTTGGTGACTTCGAAAAAACAAAAACAATTTTGAAGGGATTCGCAATTTATTTAACCAGCTATTCCAGCTGGAATGGTCTTTGGTTTTTATTTTCAGCAGCACTGATCGTCGGTCTTACCGCGAGGCATGCTCTGCCAGAAAAGACAGCCTATCTCGCAGGCATGACGCTTTTGATTCTGTTCGGTTACTTAATTGTTCTCCACACATCCCCTCACAACATTGTGTTTCAAATTCAAACCGCGATGGAACGCCTTTTAATTCACGCTTCCGGCTTGGCTATTTTATTTATTTTTGAAGCTTTTGGAAAAATCGCAGCCGGCAAAAAGACCGACGACAAGCAATAAAAAAAGCCGCCTGCAAAGCAGGCGGCTTTTTAAAAAGTACCTTTATCGGCTCGAACGCAAGCTCTCAAAAACTTCCGCTCCTAAAACTTCTTTGGCAAGGGCGTCTTTGTTTTGGCCGTTGTAAAAATCATACTCAACCACAGCCATCATCCTCAAGACAGTCATGATGTCCGCATTGCGCATTTCGGGGTTGGCTCGCAGCCCATCATCAATTTGCTGCGCGTAAAATTCCGCGGGACGGAGAATCGCTGTATTTTGTGCATCGCGGTAAAAAAGCTTCGCGGCTTCCACGGATTGTTTTTTATTTTCAGCTGAAAGCGAGGGCCAAACCGCCAAATTTTGCGACAAAGCCGTCATCATCTGTGAAATGGTTGGATTTTGCCCCAAAGAAACACTGGCCGTTTTCTGGGGCTCGGGATTCGAAGCAGCCGTCTTGGTGGTCGTTGTTTTTTTAGCGCCCCAATCAAATCCCAACTGAGCGACAAAAAGAACCGCAATTAATATTAAACCTACTTTTTTATGATTCACGTCAGCATCCCTTCTCAATTCACTTTATTTTAACTTTCAACCAAAGATTTTAAACCAAGGACAATTTGAACATCAATCGGATCCGCGGGAGTGTATTCCACAATTTCATCCGGCGTGATTCCGACCCCGTTAATCTCGCGTCCTAGAGGACTAATATACCTTGCCGTTGTAAATTTCATAGCAGTCTTTTCATCAAGCGGCACCACAGACTGAACCGACGCCTTACCAAAGGTCTGGGTCCCCAATACCCGGGCACGCTTATAATCCTGTAAGCAAGCTGAGAAAATTTCAGATGCGCTGGCCGACTTCTTATTTACCAAGATCAACAGATTTTCGGAACGAACCGGATATTTTCCATTTGTGAGATGCTCTTTCTGCTGCTCCGGAATTTTACTTTTAACGCTGACCACCTTTTGGTCTTTCTTAAGAAAAACGCTCGCAAGATCAACCGCTTGCTCCATCAGGCCGCCTTCATTATCCCGCAAGTCAATGATTAAAGATTTCATTCCCTGCTTCTCAAGGTAAGTCAAAGCTTTCAGCACCTGCTCGGTTGTATGCTCCTGAAAACTAACCAGGCGGATGTAGCCAACTGTTGTTGCGAGCATGCGAATCTCTTTGACGGAATCGATTTCAATCCGCTCACGCTTGATTAAAAGATCAAACGGCTTTTTGACAGTCTTACGCATAAGCGTCAAAGTGACATCCGACTGAGCTTCTCCGCGCAGTAGCTTGGCGACTTCGGGAAGTTCTTTGTCTTTAACCGAAACTCCATCCACTTTCAAAATGCGGTCACCCACTAAAACACCCGCTTTCAAAGCGGCTCCATCGGGACGAACTGACATCACCTCGGGAAAATGATCAATGATCTGCAAAATGACGCCGACTCCGGCATACTCGCCTTTGATACTCATTTGAACCAGCTCATAAGTGGCCGGATCAAAAAATTGAGCATATTGATCGCCGATGCCGGCTAGCATCCCCTTCACGGCCTCATAAGTTAAATTGCGCGGCTGAGTATCGCCCACATAAGCTTCATGAATCGCTCCCATAGCCTTGGAGAAAAGTTTGAGCTCTTCAATGATATCGCCGGCTTGTTGAGCCACTTGCGGCGCCGCGCGCAATGAAACTGAAAGGACTAAAACGCAAAAAACCGTTAGGAAAATTTTTCGGACCACCGCAACACCTTACCTTGATTGTTAAAAACCACTTCCGCGTTCAAGACTTGCTTCTGATGCTCTAATTTCCCTAAAAAGCTCATTGTAAAAAAAGCTGAGCTGACTGAAAACCCCTGTGTCAAAGCCGTATCTAAATTTTGAATTTCTTCTTCGCTCAAAAACTGTTCCCGCGTTAATGCCTGGCTGGCTTCCGAAAGCGAGTTAAAAACGCCGTCATCTGAAGTTCCCGGTCTTCCGTCTTTACCATCCCGATAAGCGGCAATTTTCCCCGCCGTGCGGTCATCAATTCCCATCGCTAACAATACGACGGAGGGGGCGGTGTTTAAATTCACCTTCGCGCCGTAAACAGTCAAATACGGCACAACCTTGTCGTATAGCTCCGGCGTAACACCCTGAACCCAATGCAGCTCCTCTAAAGTGTCAAACAACGCGTTTTTGGCCTGATACGGCGGTGTCTTGCGCATATAATCTTTGCTCTCCGCTCCGCCGTCCGAAAGATCGGTATCCTCATCGCGCCAATCGCGTATGGCCGCGGCAATCCGGCGCGCTTCTTCACGGTCAACCCGGCCAGCATACTGGAATAAGCCCTGCAACACTTCCGGCTTAGCATGGTTTATATTGATCTTTCGGTCTTCATCTTTAAGTCCGTAAAGCGCGTTTTCCTGCCCCGCCGCCCCATCCGCAACGACAAAGTAAGTTGCTTTTCCGATGGCTGCCTTTTTCCACAAACCTTCATCCTGCGACCAACGTTGGTTACGTGCATGATACCCGGCTTGATTACTGAGGTTCTCACGTATAAAAACAGCCGCCTGATCCGCTGCCGCGTCAGCAGCCAAACGTAATTGAGTCCGCGTCTCAAAACGGAATGCGGTATGAAGTTTTTGGCGTACGGTATATCCGACCGAAAAAGCCAAAAGACTTAAAGTCATCAACGCGAAAAGCACCAAAATTAAAATACTGCCCCGCTGGCCGGGCTTCATTTTGCGCCCTCCGCATCGGGAAAAGAAAGCTCGTTCAACGCTGTGTCTTTCGAATTGACACCGTAATGTTTCATCCAGAGTTCGAATTGCCGGGTTTTTGTTTTACTGCGTGACTGAATCTCATGCCGCTCTTTGAGCAAATGCGGTAAATGCCAAACCGTCGAAGCGTACACCTTGATCATAATCCAAGCTAAACTGAAAACAGAAATTTTTTGAACATACTGAGCGGCCGGCCCCTTCTTTTGAAAAATCCCCATAAAGTGATAAAAATAACGCGCCAAAGTGTGAAAAGGCGACGCCAGCAAATGCGGTAAGGGATAACACTTAATGACCACCCAAAGGCGGTTTCTTTCCAAGAGAAACGCTTTGAGAGGCGAAAGCAACCCAAACGACGCGGACAACCTGTGATAAGCCACCGCACCCGAAATACAGTGACAAACATACCCCATCAAACGGCCGCGCAACCCGATGTCGATATCATCCGCGTACGCAAAAAATTTTTCATCAAACAATCCGCATTCATCGAGCATTTTCCGGCGGTACAAAGCCGCGCATCCGCTGGGGCAAAAAACAGCGCGGCGTTTATCATATTGCCCCTCATCTTTTTCCAATCGCCCGCGCGTACGTCCGAAACCATCGCGGGAGATGGTTTGCCCCATATTTTCAATATAGCCTTTATACTTCCAAAAATAAATTTTGCAGGCACACATCCCCACTTTGGGCGAAAGTTGGATGCCCTGAACCATCTTTGTCATCCAATCGGGGTTCAGCGAAGAATCGCTGTTGATGAGCGCGATGAACTCGCCTTCCGCGGCCCGAATCCCGACATTGCAGCCGCCGGCAAACCCAAGATTGACGCCGTTTTCAATCAGGCGGATTTTTCCCTGATAGCGCTCGCGCACCATCTCAAGCGAACCGTCTACGGAACCATTATCCACAACGATAATTTCACGCTGGGTATAATCTTGGGCTAAAAGACTTTCGAGACAGTCAAAGATAACTTCTTTGCCGTTCCAATTGAGGACAATCGCGGAGATAAGACCGGACTTCATTACGCTTTTATTTCATTCTCTTTTGAGGCCGCGGAGTTCTTAGCCAAATTCTTTAATATATCGTCGAGCTTTTTATTGGACTCGTTTAATTTCTCTTCCAACACAGCAATTCGAGCATTGACTTCGTCGATTTTACGTTCGACATACTTGTCTATGCCTTCAGGTTCATAAAGGCCGCCTATCTTTTCGATTTTACGGTCTTTGGCAATGTTAAAAACAATACCGTTATGCGTCACTCCTTTTTCCTGAGCGGCATCTTCCGCACCATAAAGAGACGAACTCAACGCCAAGGTCAAACCTAACACACAAATGAATTGAGCCCTAAAAAAGAAAATCATACTTCTATTATCGGCTTTCATGGCAACTCCTAGACTGAGATTTCCGGTTGGCCGGGCACTTGGGTTGTTACATCAGAATTCAGCTTAAAAACAAGCACCTGATCCCCGTTGAGAGGATTCCTTTGATCGGAAAACAAAGTAAAGTTTTTCACTCCCGCACCTTTCAAATAATAAAGGCGAAACATCAATGAACGGATCAAACGCGGATCCGCTAACACAGACTGAAAATGCCCTTCTCCGGCCGGAATCAAAAGCACAGAAAGATCCAAATGCTCGCCTTCAAATTCTTTCTCGAGCATTTCCCCATTCTCAATATAAAAAAGACTAGCCGGACGGTTCTTGACATTCTTTTCGGGAATATGAATCAAAGCGTCTTTCTCTTTCAGATTGACGGACAAACCGTTTCCGAAAAATAAAATATCCCCTTCTCTTTTTACTAAATCAGTTGCCGGCATGTATTTCAAAACACCGTCCGTCATATTAATGAAATCATCAGCATAACGATCCCCGCCTCCGCCCAACAAACTTTTAGCACCTGATTTTTTACGGGACAAAGCCGCCTTTGCTTTGGAAAAATTCCAACGCGCGATCATGGTTACGGCCAAGTTTTGATGAATCATATCGGTATAAACCAAAACATAAGACGGTGTTTTCCCGCCGCCATGCGTTAAATCGAGAAAACGTTTTTTAAGATGCTCGGGCATATCCTCGGGCAGTTTCGAAAACGCCGTTTCTTTCGGCACCGAAACAACCGCTGTAATTAAATTCACCGCTTCGGTTAAATCCAT
>CAZLTL010000030.1:0-15870 GCA_964562525.1 uncultured bacterium | reverse complement strand
GTGGTCCTAGATGTCGGCACAATGGATGTCGCCGGAAATCTTGTCGGCTATGTTGATTTTGAAGGAGACTGCAAAAATGCTGGTTTTGTGACGCCGGTTCCGGGTGGAGTCGGGCCTTTGACAACCACGCTTCTCTTTAAGAATTTGGTTAATTTGATTCAAAGCCATTCCCACAAAAAATAAATTTTCGGTTTCGGAATGAAAAAAATAAAAATCCTGCTCGCTAAAAAGAAGCGCCGCGAAAAAATCGCGGTTTTAACCGCCTATGATTTTCCGACCGCCCGTATTTTGGATGAGGCGGGTATTGATATTCTTTTGGTCGGCGACTCGTTGGGTATGGTTTTGCGCGGTGATGGCAACACACGCGGTGTGACCATGGATCACATGGTTTATCACACGCAGGCTGTGGCGCGAGCCGCAAAGAATGCGCTTGTGGTCGCGGATATGCCTTACCGCTCTTACCGGACGCCGGCCGAAGCCGTCAAAAATGCCAAACGGCTTATCAGAGAAGGCGGAGCGGATGTCGTGAAGCTGGAAGGCGGTAAGCGGATTGAAAAACAAGTCGCCGCAATTTTAAAAGCAAAAATTCCCGTTATGGGGCATATCGGCATGACCCCCCAAAGTGCCGCGACCGCCAAAGACTTTAAAGTTCAGGGACGTACAATACGTGAAGCGGATTTGATTTCAAAAGATGCCGAAATCCTGGACCGCCTCGGAGTGTTTTCGATGGTGCTGGAATGTGTGCCCGCCGATTTGGCGCAGATGATTACGGTCAAAACGAAAGCGATTACAATCGGGATCGGTGCCGGTCCGGAAACGGATGGACAAGTGCTTGTGGTGCATGACATGCTGGGGATTCGTTCGAGCGTCAAACCCCGATTTGTCCGTGAATATACTCATCTTGAAACTGAAATTGCTGATGCCGCGCGTGAATATGCCGATGACGTGCGTAGCTTGCATTTTCCGGCTCCTGAAGAGAGTTTCAAATGACGAATTCCGCCGCGTCTGCGGATAACCGGATTTTGATCGTTGAAAAAGACGAGACGACGCGTGAAATGATGCGGATGCGTCTCGCGTCGCGCCATTACGAAGTAATGTGCTGCGAAAGAGCGGATGCCGCGCTGAAACTTTTGGACCGGGAGGCATTTGATTTAATTCTTATTTCCCGGGATTTGGATTTAATTGCGGGACAAACGCTCATTCAAACCATCCGCGCGAAGCCGCATTTAACAGCCGTGCCTTTGATATTGATGGTTCAGGAGAGTCAGGTGACTGAGCTTTTGCTTTCTTCCGAAAAAGGCTATGACGATTTTTTAACCAAGCCGATCAATCCTCTTTTGCTGCAGCTGCGTGTCAAAATGAATGTGGAGCGCGTGCGTGAACGCGTGGAAGTGAATGCACTGACTTATTTACCCGGAAATCACGCGATTGAAAAAGTGGTGCAAAAGAAAATTAAAAGCGGCGAAAAATTTTCAGTCATTTATATCGATATCAATCACTTTAAATCCTTCAATGACCGATACGGCTTTCGCCGCGGAGATGACGCGTTACGGCATACCGCCAAGCTTTTAACGGCGGTGAGCCGTGAGCTGAGTTCGCAGGGCGAATGTTTTGTCGGGCACATTGGCGGCGATGATTTTATTGCCGTCACCTCAGTGGAGCTTGAAGAGAAATTCGCCCGCCAATTTATCGACGCGTTTGATCATGTGATGCCGACTTATTACAGCGAGGAAGATCAGAAGCGCGGATTTATCCGGGCGAAGAACCGCGCCGGAAAAATGGAAGACACGCCATTGATGTCCTGCTCGGTTGCCGCGTGCACCAATTTATACCGCACGTATCAAAGCTTGGCTGAAGTTGCGAGCGATGCCGTGGAAGTAAAATCTTTTTTAAAAACCCAGCCCGGCAGCCATTATTTGCGCGACCGCCGCTCAGCGCCGCCGCCTAAGCTGGAAGACATCGAAGAGTTTATTAAAAGAGAAATTCCCGACCCGAACCGCAAAGCCATTGATCCGCTTGGACAAATTCTGCTCGGCGCAGGTTTGATCACGGAAGTTCAGTTGGAAATGGCTTTAAAGAAGCATTTTGAAACCGGTCAAAGACTCGGACAATGCTTAATTAGTATGAATTTGGTTTCAAGTGAAGATGTCGGGCGCATGTTGGAGAAGCGTTTGAACGTTCCTTATTTTAGTTTGAAAAAATGGCGTCCCAGCCGTGAAGTTTTAAGGATGTTTACTTTTGATTTTGTTTCAGCGCATCGGGTGGTGCCGGTAGAGGTAACAGACGGCATGATTAAACTCGCCATGTGCGATCCCTTTGATTTAAAGCTGCTTGATCGCGTTGAGCAAATCACGCGGCTTAAGCCCGTGCCTTGTTTAACGTTGGAAGATGAGTTTGAAATTTTTATTGCTGAGCATTTTAAGGTTCAAGACTCAAGTAGGGCAGGGTAATATGATTTCGGCAGTTTATTTTAATTTGATCATTAGCGGATTTTTCTATTTGCTTGCGTCGTTTTTATACGGTGTTTCTTTTTTTAAGCCGGATTCGCGCTGGGAGTCCAAAGGGTTTGCCTGTATCCGCATCGGGTTTTTAGGGGCTTCCATTTTTTTGGGGCTAGAAGCTTGGAAACATGGATATTCTTTTCCGATTCTGAATTTTTCGCATGTGATTGCTTTTTTTTCGTGGGCTTTGGCATTTTTATATTTAATTCCCCTGATGCGGCTCCAAACGCAGTCATTTGGGCTGATTCTCGCGCCGGTTCTTTTCGTGCTGAATCTTGCTTCCGTCCTGCATTCCGGTGATGCTACATATCAGCTTGAAGTTTCGATCTATTTCGCGCTGCATATCATTTTTGCATTTTTTGCTTACGCGGCTTTTACGCTTTCTTTCACAGCGGCTTTACTTTATTTAATCCAACAGCGTGAGCTTAAGAAAAAACATCCGGGAACTTTTTATCACAAATTACCCAATCTTGACGCGTTGGATTCGCTTTCCTATGTTCCTATGGCGCTGGGCGCCGCTTTGCTTGCCTGCGCGATTGCGGTCGGGTTGTTTTGGGCGAAAGATACGTACGGTTACTATTGGCTGAATGATCCCAAAACATGGCTGACTTTGATGACATTGATTCTTTACAGCTTTTTAATTTTCTTGAGATTTGGCGCGCAAACCCGCAAGTCCAAACTCGCTTTTATAGGTCTGCTTGTTTTTATTTTTATGATTATGAGTTTTGTCGGCGGTCGGTATTTAAACGGAAAACATAGTTCGGCTTTGTCTGAAAAACCGGACACCGTTCAGGAATCGCTATGAGGTTCCTGTGTTTTTTTTGCTCTGAGCTGCGCTCAACAGCATTGAGGGTTTCTTTGTGAGTTTCTTCGCGTCAGGGGTGAGCTATAAGAACTGTCCGGTGGAAATACGCGAAAAGCTCCATGTCTCGGAATCATTGCTTGGTCCCGCCTTTGAATTTATTAAAAAACAGCCCGGTGTTTTGGAGTGTGTCATCTTATCGACCTGCAATCGCGTCGAGTTTTACGGAGAAGCGGAAAGCGAAGAAGCCTGGCAATCCTTCCTGAGTGATTATTGGACGGGGCAAAGAAAAATGCAGCCTGATACTTTGAATGCTTTTTATCATTATCGAAATATTGAAGTCTTGCGACATCTGTTCCGCGTGACGGCCGGCCTCGATTCTTTGGTCGTTGGCGAGAATGAAATTTTGGGACAAGTTAAAAACGCTTTTCGTCAGGCGCATGAAGCGGGTGCTGTGCATTCGGTGCTTTATCGTTTGTTTGAAAAGTCCCTGAAGGCGGGGAAAGACGTGCGCGCGCAGACGAGAATCAGTGAGGGCGCTGTTAGCGTCCCTTCCGCCGCGGTGGAACTTGCCGAGAAAATATTCGGAAATTTAAACGGCGAAAAGGTCATGGTCGTTGGTTCCGGTGAAATGGCGGCGCTTGCTTTGGATAATTTAAGAACCGCAGGAGCCCTTCCCGCTTTTGTCGCGAGCCGAAATCAGGAAACAGGCAATGCGCTTGCGCGGCAATTTGACGCGGATTGGGTTTCCATGGAGCAGCTGCTTGGGCATTTGGCGCGCGTGGATATTGTGCTTTCTTCGACTTCTTCTTCCGAGCCCATTCTGAAACTGGAGGAAGTTCGCCAGGCGGTTGCGGCGCGCCGCGGCAAGCCGCTTTTTTTAATTGATATCGCGGTTCCGCGCGATATTGATCCGCGCGTGCATGAATTGGAAGATGTGTATCTTTACAATGTGGATGACTTACAAAGCGTAATGGACGCGAACCTGCATTTGCGGCGCAAGCAAATCGCGGAAGCGGAGAAAATTGTCGCCGCGGCCATGCATGAGTTTGAAAGCTGGCTTGAAAGCTTGCGCGCCCGCCCAGCGATGGACCGTCTTGAAACGCATCTGGATAAAATTTTATCGCAGGAATTGGAACGTTTAGCAGGACGCGCTGATTTGGACCATCAATTGATACGAGAAACGCAACATCGGATTAAATCTAAGATTTTGCATGAGCCTTATCAGCGCATCAAAGAAGCCTCAAAAAACGGCGGCGTGAAGCGTTATCTGGAAGCGATTTCTTCGCTGTTTAATCTTAAATGAGCCTCTGCGCAAAGCGCAACCGGCGCATAAATTCAAATATATGAAGATAAAAATAGGGACACGCGGTAGCAAATTGGCACTTTATCAGGCGGAGCTTGTTCAGGCGTATTTACGCAAAAATGCCGGGCTTGCGGATATTGAAATTGTGGTGATCAAAACTTCAGGCGACATGATTCGTCAAAAAAATCCGGTGCCGCTTGAGACGAAGCGGATGTTCACCAAAGAAATCGAAGACGCGCTTTTGATGAACGAGGTTGATATTGCCGTGCATAGCGCCAAGGACTTAGCCGCTAAAATGCCGGAGGGGCTTGTGATCGGCGCGGTTCTTGAGCGAGAAGATCCGCGTGATTGTTTCATTCATCCGGACGGGAAAAAATTAAGTGATTTAGAGGATGGGGCTGTGGTTGGAACCAGCGCGTTGCGCCGTCAAACGCAGCTGCTGCGTTTTTATCCTCATCTGAAGGTGGAGAATATTCGCGGCAATGTGGACACCCGCATCAAAAAAGCCATGAACCGGGAATGTGACGGAATTTTATTGGCTTATGCGGGTATTAAACGATTGGGCTTGCAGGAAAGTGTGAGTGAGATTTTGGAAGAAAAAATGTTTTATCCGGCACCCGGGCAGGGCGTGATTGTGGTGCAGTGCCGGGGGCAAGACCGGGCGGTGCTTGATTTGCTGCGGTCCATCCATCACGAAGAAAGCGGTAAACAGTTGCAGGCCGAAAGAGTTTTTTTGTTAGAGCTTGAAGGCGGATGTCAGCTGCCTTGCGGAATCAGGACGCGGATCAATGGGCCGCGCATGGAAGCTGCGGGTGTTTTGCTTTCGCCGTATCAATCGCAGTGGGTGGAAGCGGATTTTGTCGGACAGTCCGACAATCCCGATGAAGTGGGCTTGCAATTAGCCCGGCGCATTCTTGAAACAGGCGGAAAAATGATTCTGGATGAAATCCGTTCCAAGGCCGGACAAAAAATGAATAAAGCTTATGGCGACGGAGATTTTTCATGAGACAGATGAAGCGTAAATCGTACAACGTAAAGCGTCCATCGCAGAAAAGTACGACTTACGATTTACAAAGTACAAAAAAAACAGGCACTGTTTTTTTAGTGGGTGCGGGTCCGGGTGATCCCGGCTTGCTGACCTTGCGTGGGTATGAAGCTTTAAGGCAGGCAGAGGTCGTTCTCTATGACGCACTGGTGCATCCGGTTGTTGTGGATTACGCGCAGCAAGCTGAAAAAGTTTTTGTCGGAAAACTTCCACATCTTTCCTCTGCGCCTACGGTGCAACCGGGACACAAGAATTCCCATTGCAAGGCGCCGGATCAAGACGCGATTAACCATAAAATGGTTGAATACGCAAAACAAGGTAAGCGAGTTGTTCGCCTTAAGGGCGGTGATCCGTTTGTTTTTGGACGCGGCGGTGAAGAAGCAGAGTATCTTAAAAAAAATAATATTCCTTTTGAAATCATTTCCGGCGTCAGTGCCGGTTTTTCGGTTCCGGCATTTGCGGGTATTCCGGTTACGGATCGGCGTTTCGCTTCCGCAGTGGTGTTTGTGACCGCGCATGAAAATCCGGAGAAGCAAAGCGTTTCGGTTGATTGGAAAAAATTAGCGCAGCTCCAGGCCACGCTCGTTTGTTTTATGGGTGTCAAGAGTTTGCCGGAAGTCGCGCGCCAGTTGGTGCAAGGCGGTAAGCCTTCATCTACGCCTGTTTGCGTGATTGAATGGGGAACTCTGGCGCGCCAGCGGGTTGTGGAAGGGACACTGCAAAATATTGCGCTGCGCGCCATGTCGGAGAAAATTGAATCGCCGGCGCTGACGGTGATCGGTGAAGTTGTGTCTTTGCGAAAGAACCTCAATTGGTTTGAACGGAAGATTTTGACGGGGAAACGGATTTTGATTACGCGCGCCACGGTCGATGCGGGTCCGTTCCGCGCGATGCTGGAAGCTGAAGGGGCAACGGTATGCGAAGCTCCGATGATTAAGATTGAACCCGCGCGCAATCCCGATCCGCTGGACCGCGAAATCAAAGAACGCATCAGCCGTTTCGGGTGGATTTTATTCACCAGCGTGCACGCGGTTGAGCATTTTTTTTCAAGACTGAAAGGTTTGGGGCTGGATGCCCGCGCTTTGGGTAAAAGCAAAATTGCCGCGGTCGGCGATAAAACAACGGAAGCTCTCCGCGCCTATGGCCTTGAGCCTGATTTAGTGCCGCAGAATTTTCATTCCCGCGAACTTTTGCACGAGTTACAAGAGAAGTATTTTGTGCGCGGGCAAAAATTTTTATGGCCGCGTGCGGATATTGCTCCGCTTGATTTGAAAACTGAACTGGAACAAGCGGGCGCCCAAGTGACGGATATCATTCTTTATCACACGGTACCGGACCCGGAAGGCGAAGCGCGGGTCGCCGAGATTCTCGCGGAAGGGCCATTGGATTATGCCGTTTTTACAAGCGGTTCTGGAGCCAAGAATTTTTTTAAAGGTGTGAGTGCGAAAGAAGTTCAGCAAATTCAAAATAAGGTCGTCAGTATCGGGCCGCAAACATCTCAGGCATTGAAAGAATTTAAAGTTTCTGTCTTGGCAGAAGCCAAGCAGCACAATCTGGATGGGTTGCTGCAGACGCTGAAAGAGTTAAGCGCGGGCTACGAACCAAGGCCCACGAGCCACGTGAATAGACCGCAGACTATAGACAAAAGACGACAGACCGCGGATTATCGAACAGAGAAAAAAGACCAAAAACAAGAACCAGAAAAATCGATGAAAGAACCCCAGCTTTCAAAGCCAACTCTTTCTGCGTCACCCCTCACCGAGCGCGTTAAAGAATCTAAAGCGCGAATTCAATCCCATGCTCCGCGCTCTGCCACTTCCAAAGTTCAGCGGTTTGCCCCGCGTCCCCGCCGCACAAAATAATCTCTTCTCATTCTCCTAAAATTAAAGTTAGCTCAAAAGACTTTGGATGCCAGGCATCCGCGAAGCGAACGCGGTAGGTAGAGTAATTTTTTTAATCAGGAAATTATTATTTGGTTTAAGTGTTTTAAAATCTCCCAAAAAGATTCAGCAGCAAGGCATAAACGAACGACCGCGGAGGCGTATTATATAAATACGCCGCACAAGGGAGAGAAGTTTGTAACGCAGCTGATGAACTTTTTCGGAGATGGTTAACCGAAGATCAATTGCATTGGTTTGTGGAAGGAGTACAAATTCAATCCCGTCATTTGCCAACCGGCAGGAATAATTTCTTCCGGCCACTTCAAATGAGGCGTGAGTTCCTTTGCGGTGGTGTTGAGAGGAAAAACTTCGTTTTCAAAAACAAGCCAAAGCGCTTTGCGTTCAATTCCGCGCATATCTTTCTTCTTGGTATGGACAAATACACCATTCCCATTTGGGTTTAACCGGGCTTTTAAGTCTTTCGCTTCGACATGCATGCTATGCGCGAGAATTTGCGCAGCAACAAGTTGAATGGCGTCTTTTTTGATGTGGGGACTTTTAACTTCAAATCCTGCAAATGCTAGTCCCGCAACAATGATCCAAATTGCTAGTTTTTTTAGTAAGAAAAGCATGCTTAGCTCCTATTGCTATCTAAAAATGAAGATAACACATCAATCTGAATTGGGAAGAGCCATCGCCTAATTATTTTAAAAAGGCAACTTCGGGAGCATTGAATATATAAATATTGCATAATAAATATTATTAATATAAAATATCAGCATGAATTCAAATATATCTTTCAACGAAATCAGAGCGGCTATGATTCTCAGTCAAATGGGAATGGCTTCACGCAAAGAAGCGCTAGCGCAAATTGCCGATGAGCATAAGCTAGCAGCCATCATCGAGAAATGGGAAGGTGAAGGCAAAGTTGAAATCAAGCAAGTGCTTGAAAAATTTAATCCTGAAAAAGAAATTGAAAAAGCAAACAAGCTTAGGACCGAACTTGTTCCAATATCGGATCATCGTTATCCCGAGCTCTTGCGCCAGATTGATGACGCGCCGCTGATTCTTTACGCGCGCGGAAAAATAGAAATGACACATGATTTATCCTTCGCGGTTGTGGGTGCGAGGCACGCGAGTTTTTATGGCATGGAGCAAGCGCGCAGGTTCGCGCGCGTTTTGTCGGATGCGGGGTTAACGATTGTGTCGGGTTTGGCATTGGGAATTGATCAAGCGGCGCATGAAGCGGCTTTGCAGGGCTCGGGCCGCACGGTGGCTGTGCTGGGCTGCGGGACCGATGTGATTTATCCGGATGAAAATGAAGCGCTTTATCATCGCATTGCAGAGCAGGGCGTGATCCTGAGCGAATATCCGCTGGGTGCTGAACCGCGGGCTTATCATTTTCCAAGACGTAACCGTATTCTTTCAGGGTTGTCTTTAGGCGTCTTGGTTGTTGAGGCGCATGAGAGAAGCGGCTCATTGATCACGGCCTATCAGGCGCTTGAGCAAGGGCGCGAAGTTTTCGCAATGCCGGGGCCGGTACATCATATTACTTCGCGCGGAACCCATCGATTGATCCGCGAAGGAGCGGCCTTGGTGGAATCACCGGAAGAGATTTTGATAGCATTAGCTGATTGTCCGCATTTGTCAGAGTGTCGCCCCTCTCAACGGGAAAGAGAATTTGATTTTGTTCCCCAAGCTGCGCCGAAAACGGCAGCAGTTGAGATTGGAATCCCTGTTTTGGAAAGTGCGGATCAGGAGAAAGTGGTGCGTTTGCTTAAGGGACAGAACCGTGATTATGAAGGTTTGTTTGAGCTTTCCGGTATGGCGCCGAATGAGTTTGCGCGCGTGATGACGGAGCTTGAAGTGGAGGGAAAAGTTCGAAAAAATTTAGCCGGCTATTACGAGTTGTGTTGAAAAGGGACACTTTTAAACGCTGATAAGGATGACAGTTATTGCGTGTTGACTGATGAAGAAGGGATGTCTTTGGTAAAATTTTTATAATATTTGACCAAAAAGCTTTTCGGTTGTAATCTTATTCAAGAGACAGAGATGTTTCGCGCTATTTTAAATTGATTGAAAGGAGTTCTCTATGTCAGAACACGTATCTGCCCCGGTAGGAAAAAGAATTGTCGCGGGCTTAATTGACTTTGTTGTCGTGCCGGTTGTTATCGGTATCGTACTTGGTATTTTGTTTGTTGTGCTTGGAAATGCGATTCCTGAAGCGGTGCGTTCGGTTATCCTCATTTTAGCCAACATCGTTTGGTTGATTGTGCGTGACACGGTTGTTGCTCCGGGTCGCTTGATCATGAAGCTTAAACTTATCAGTTTGACTTCAGAAAAAGTGAGCTTGGTACAAGCCGTATTGAGAAACATTCTTTTGATTATCCCGGTTGTTTTGATTGTGGGATATGTGCTTGAGCTTGTTTGGGTTTGCGTGAAGGGCAACCGTCTCGCAGATTCATGGGCAAAGACTCAAGTTGTTGAGGCGTAATTACGTTTAGTTTTTCTTTCTCGTAAGAAAAAGCCGCGAATCCGAAAGGGTTCGCGGCTTTTTTCGTTTAAGACTCAAAAATCAGAGATCAGAACAATTGATTAAAATTTAAAACCGCTAAAATACTTTGCTAGCTTTTGGTTATGGTTTTGACCTTTAGCTTTTGAACTTTAAGTTATTTGTGTGTTATCTTTTTAGCGAGGTGAGAAATGGCAAAAAAATCTGTTAAATCGAAGCAAGCGAAGTCCCGCGAAACTCTCGACAATACACTGCCTGTTTACACCGAGATTGCTAAGCTCAAAAAGACTTTGCATGATTTAGGCAAAGAAAAAGAAGGGCTCGAAGCCCGGACGCAAGAGCTTGAAATTCACGTCGGCCTTATGATTCGTTTGCTGACCACGCTTTGCATTGAAAAGTTTGGAATGCGCGTAGGAGTTCTAAAGCGTTTGATTAAACAAGCGGAGCAAGAAGCTATTCGGGATTCCCAAATTATCCAGCTCGAGAACTGGTATCAAATGAATCCCAAAAGCAAGAAAGATAAACCTCAAACCCCTCCGCCTGACGCGCCGGGCGATCCGTGGGAGAATATCTCCTAACTTAGAGTTCAAAGATCAGGGATCAGAACCATAGATCAAAGCCCTAAAGTTTTAATCCGCGGCTTTGAGTTTTGATTTCTGAGTTCTGATCTTTTTGCGTCCGATAATCTCATGTTTACAATCTCTGTAAACTGCCGATACAATATCTCGCCTTGGAGTTGTTTTAATTGCTGGGAGCTGGGTTTATGGAGATTCTTTTAAACGGAGAGAAGCGTTCGGTGACGGAAGTCAAAACGCTTGCGGCTTTGCTTGAGAGTCTTGAAATTCGATCCGGTTCCGTGGCGGTTGAACACAATGAAAAGGTCATCCCTCGAAAGGATTTGGGGCAAGTTGCCTTGAATTCCGGAGATAAGGTTGAAATAGTTCGTTTTGTGGGAGGAGGATAACCAGAATGGTTGATTCTTCCGGTAAAGGAAATGTGGATACACGAGCGCAAAATTTTCTCCAGTTTCTCAAAACGGAGAAGGGCTATTCCGAGCACACGCTGAAAAATTACGCGATTGATTTGCGTGAGTTTTTCGCGTTTTTAGGAACGCGGTCTTTAGAGACTGTGACCTACCTCGAGGTACGCGCCTTCCTCGCAGTTTTGAAAGATAAAAACTACAGCAAGAGCTCGATCGCGCGCAAGCTGGCGTGCATTCGTTCCTGCTTTAAGTATCTCGCGCGCGAAAATGTCATCCAAACGAATCCTGCGGCCGGAATCCAAACCCCCAAACGCGATAAGCGTCTTCCCGATTTTTTGAATCAGGAGGAAATGGCCAATCTTCTCGATGCTCCCTCAAAAGGGTCCTGGGAAGAGAAACGCGATAAAGCCATCATGGAAATGCTCTATAGTTCCGGTTTGCGCGTCAGCGAATTGGTCGGATTAAATCAGGCGGATGTCGATTTGTCCGGCGGATTGCTGCGAGTACGCGGAAAAGGAAAAAAAGAACGCATTGTTCCGGTTGGGCGTGTCGCGATTACCGCCATCAAAAACTATTTCGAAACTAAGTCCCCGAGAGATGCCGGTGATTCGTTGGAAAAGCCGGTTTTTAAAAACAGGTTGGGCGGGAGACTGACAGACCGCAGTATTCGGCGCATGATTTTGAAATACACGCGCCGTATTGCTTTGGCCAAAGATGTTTCCCCGCATATGCTCCGTCACTCTTTCGCAACGCACATGCTTGACCGTGGCGCTGATTTGCGCAGCGTTCAGGAACTTTTGGGTCACGAAAATCTTTCGACGACCCAGATTTATACGCATGTGACGACGAAGAGATTGAAAGAGGCGTATGCTGCCGCTCACCCTCGGGCATAATCGATTGATAAAAGGTCATCTGCGGCATCGTAGACTGCGCTTCTTTGCTCAGCGTATTTCCTTATACGCTTCCGCAGAAGCTTGTCTGCTCTTTGCATCTGACCTTTTCTGAATCGATTCCGCTGCCCTAGATAAGGGAAAAGCATTTTGTTGTCTTTGTTGTTTGATTTGCTTTATTTTTTGCCCGCGCTGGTTTATGCGCCGGTTTTCTTTTTAAAGAGCCGCCGTGTCGGTGAAGATCCGAAGCTTCTTTTTTCAGAGAGATGGGGAAGCTACGCCCCGGAAAAATTGGCGAAGCTCGCGGGAAAGCGCGTTTTATGGATTCATGCCGTCAGTGTTGGTGAAACCATGGTTGCGCGCCGATGGATTGAGTCCTTGCGCGAAATCAAAGCCCCTTTTCATTTTGTTTTGACGACAGTCACACCCACCGGTCAAAAGCTGGCGCGTCAAGCCGAGGCTGAAGATTTAACCGCTTTCTATGTGCCTTTCGATTTTTCATTCTGTGTGAACGCCTTTCTCAATGCGGTTAAACCTGAGGCTTTGGTTTTGGTCGAAACCGAAATTTGGCCTAATCTCATTTTGCGATCCGCCCAAAAAAAGATTCCGATTTCACTTATCAATGCCCGTCTTTCTGAAAAATCACTGAGCGGATACAGCCGCTTCCGTTTTTTCCTGAGCGCGGTTTTCTCGAAGATTGAAATGGTTTTGGCACAGGAGCAAGCGGATGCCATGCGCTTTGAAAGGTTGGGCATCAGTCCCGCGCGCGTGGAAGAGATGGGCAATATTAAATTTGATACCGCCGTGCCTTCCTCTGTTCCCGCAGATTTCCGCCGCGAAAAATTAGGGCTGAATTCAAATCACTTGGTTTGGATCGCGGGCAGTACGCATCCCGGCGAAGAGAAAAAGATTTTGAATGTGTTTAAACGGTTGCAGCTGGCGCATCCGAATTTGCGACTTATTTTAGCGCCGCGGCATGTTGAAAGAACTGAAAGCTTATTACAGGAACTTGCGGAATTTAAACTCTTTATTCAGCGATGGAGCCAGTTTGACTTGTCTGAATCTTGGGATGTTTTGGTTGTGGATCAAATCGGAATTCTTAAAAATATTTACGCGCTTGGCAATTTTGTTTTTATGGGCGGAAGCTGGGTTGAGCATGGCGGACAAAACCCCATTGAGCCGGCGGTTTTTGATTTGCCTGTTTTGCATGGCCCGCATGTTTTTAACTTTAAGCAGATTTATGCGATTTTTGATGAGGCCGGCGGTGCGTTTTGCGTTGCCGATGAAGCGAGTTGTTTTCAGAAAGTGGAAGCATTTATTAATCAGCCCGGGTTGGCATCGGAAGCCGGACAGTGTGCCGGCAGCACGGTTAAAAAATACCGCGGAGCCAGCCTGAAACAGGCGCAACGAGTTATGGAATTGATTCAAAGATCATAAGAAAGGATCAGCACAATGAGTATTCAAGGATTAGCCAGAGATATTATGGAAGGAACGGCTCCCGATAGTTTGGGAACCAAACTTTTAACACCGCTTTTGTCGGTGGGGGAATGGGTTTACCGGAAGGGGTATGAAAAAGACCGCGACCAGTATTTGAAGAATCCCAAGAGCCGCGCGCGGCTCGCGTTTCCCGTGATTAGCGTCGGAAACTTAACTTGGGGCGGAACCGGAAAAACGCCGCTTGTGGAAGCGATTGTGCGTAAAGTACTTGCCACAAAAAAAACGCCGCTGATTTTGTCACGCGGCTACAGCCATGATGAAGTCGAGCAGATGAAGCACCACCTTGAAGGCGCTTTAATCGCATCGGGAAAAGACCGTGTGCTAGCCGCCAAAGAAGTGCTGAAAGAGTACCACGTGGATGTGGGGGTGCTTGATGACGGCATGCAGCATTGGCCGATTGAACGTGATTTAGAAATCGTTACCATCAACGCCCTGAATCCTTTCGGTAACGGAAGATTGATTCCGCGCGGTATTTTGCGTGAGCCTGTAAAAGCCTTAGATCGCGCGCATATTGTTGTGCTGATGCATGTTAATTTTTTAAAGATTCAGGATTTACGTGATTTGCGTAAAAAAGTAGCCGAGTTGGCGCCGCAAGCGAAGTTGGTTCAAGCTTACATTGAGCCTCTCTTTTTTTATCATGGACGCGACCATTTGCGTGTTTCAATTGAGAAGATGCGCGGGAAACGTGTGACTACTTTTTCCGGAATCGGTGCTCCGCGGACTTTTCAGCTGATTCTGCAGCGCGCGAAAATAAAGCCGGTGCGGAGTTTTGAATACCGCGATCACTATGAATTTAAAAAGAAGGATCTCGAAGAGATTAAAAAAATAAGTGACTTGGCCGACGCGGAAGAAATTGTGACCACGGAAAAAGATTTTTACCGCTGTAAAAAATTGCTCAGTGAAACTTTGGACCCGCTTGTGCTTGCGACACGCGTTCAATTTATGTCGGGCGAAGACATTTTGGATGACGCGATTCTGAATTTGGCGGGAGTCAAGCGGCGCTGATTCAAACAGGCGAATTTCAAAAGGTATGAATTCAGAACAAAAAGATAAATTTTACGCCGGATTGATGCGTGGTTTGATCCGCGTGTTGAAGTTTGTTCCTCTGGAAACAACGGGGCATCTCTTTGACTTTGCCGGCCGCTGTGCCTATTTTTTTCTGCCGAAGAAAAGGCGCGACGGATACTGGAGTATGCGCATCGCTTTGGCCGGACAATTAAGCGAAGATCAGCGCAGAAACGAGTTGAGAGCGCAGTTTAGGCATTTGGCTCGCAATCTTGGAGAAGTTCTCACCTTTGAGCAGCTTACCAAAGAAGAAATTCTCAGAACGATAGAGATTGAAGGCTGGGAGCGGATTGAAAATGCTTTGAATTCAGGGCGCGGAGTTGTGCTGATTACCGGTCATTACGGCAACTGGGAGTTGATGCAGATTTACTCCGGCTTGCGCGGTCGGCCGATTCATGTTTTGGGGCGCGACCAGAAATTTCCGAGGCTGAATGAGATTTTAATTCAGCAAAGACAGGTGCACGGTTCGGTCGCGGTAAGCCGCGGCATGAATATGCGCTTTCTTATGAAAGCTTTAAAAGCAGGTCATGTGACCGGTATGTTGGGAGATGAGTCCGCGGGCCGTTCCGGAGGGATTTTGCTGCCATTTTTCGGAAAAGTAACAAGCGTTCCGACCGGTGCTTTTGATTTAGCCGTGCGCACGAATGCGGTGGTGTTGCCCTGTTTTATGATGAGAACAAATAACCGCCGCCATTATCTTTGTATCGACACCGCTTTGCCTGATCAAGATGAAAACAAAGATCGTTTGATTGAGACCCAAGCTAAAACTTATATTTCGCGCTTAGAAGAGTATATCCGTCGTTCGCCGCGTCAGTGGCTTTGGCAAAATAAGCGTTGGAAATATTCCTGGAGCCGCCAAATCGTTATTTTGTCTGACAGAAAGCCGGGACATTTCAAGCAAAGTCAGGCTGTGGCGCAGATCATGTCGGAGTTGGATGAGTATCATGGCCGCAAAGGGCTTACCTTTCAAACGCAGACAGTCGAAGTTGAGTATCATTCGACTTTGCATGCAAAGTTGTTTTTTGTGTTGGGGTGGCTGCTTTTACCTTTTATCCGCGGGCGCATGAACATGCTCCGCTTATTTGTTAAAGAGACTTCGTTGGAAATTTTAAAGAGAATTCACGCGGATTTTATTTTTACTGCCGGATCGTCACTCGCACCCTTACAGCATCTTTTTGCCGCTGAAACGGGCGCCAAAAAAGTGGTGATGATGACTCCGCCGGTGCCGTATCGATGGCTGGGATATGATTTGGCAGTTGTCCCGGCGCATGACCCCAAAGTTTTGAAGCATACTTTCCAAACTTTTATTTCCCCCAGCGGATATCTCGCGGATAATCTAACTAAAGAGGCGGAGCAATTTGCCGCCGAGGTGAAAGGTAAGGGTGCGCCT
>CAZLTL010000029.1:10524-18126 GCA_964562525.1 uncultured bacterium | reverse complement strand
ATGGGGTGAACGACGGGGATCGAACCCGCGACAACCAGGACCACAACCTGGGGCTCTACCAGCTGAGCTACGTCCACCATGACAAGCGAGCGAGGATTATATCCAAAAGTGCGGTGGTTGGGAAGCTGTACCTGCGCTATATTTGAAGTTGTAATGGCTCTGGAATTAAATGAGACATAGTGTTAAGATTTTGCTCCAATGTCCGATATATTAGGCACATAATTATGTATAAGAAAATCATAGCAATTACACTTGTTTTCAGTTGGGTTGGCACGTTCGCGATGCCTGCGAAAAATGCTTTTTCCGCTACAACTTCTTTTGTTACTGCACCCTCCGCTATTTTGATCGATGGAATTAGCGGAAAATCAATTTTTTCAAAATCGCCTCATATTAAACGTCCACAGGCCAGCACGACCAAAATTATGACCGCGATGGTTGTTTTGGATAAGCTCCGTTTGAATGATGTTGTGGTTGTTTCTCGCAAGGTGGAGCCCGTTCAGCCTTCCAAGATATATTTAAAGGGCGGCGAGCGCTATTATGTTCGCGATTTGATTTACGCCATTTTGCTTAAATCGGCTAATGATGCTGCAGAGGCTTTGGCGATTGAAGTTGCCGGATCCGTGCCCGCGTTTTGCAATTTGATGAATAAGCGTTCTCGATCGCTTGGCGCTAAGAATACTCAGTTTAAAACTCCTAATGGATTGCCCGCGAAAGGGCAGTATTCCACAGCTTATGATTTGGCGTTGATTATGCGCGAGGCTGAGCGTTATCCGTTTATTGTTCAAGCGCTCAAGCTAAAATCTGTTTCAATACGAAGCTTATCAGGGCGCACCATTGCGCTCAAAAGCCACAATAAGATGCTCTGGAGTGAAAAGTATGACGTGATTGGGAAAACCGGTTACACCCGCAGCTCCAGCTATTGTTTTGTGGGTCGGGTTAATGAGAAGTACAAAGACGTCTATTTGAGTTTGCTTGGAAGCCGGAACCGGACGAACTTTTGGGCGGATGTTAAAAAGCTTTGCAGTTATCCGAACTCAAAGATGACCAAAGCAATTCAAACCAATCAGCGTTTATGGGCCAGAGATGAAGTTTTTATGATGCAGCGGGCTTTGCTTTCGGCCGGATATGATGCCGGCGTCCCGGATGGTGACTTTTCTTACCAGACTTTAGCTGCTGTTGAAGCCTTTCAGCGTGATCATGGCTTACCGGTGGATGGAATTGTGGGTAAGCAGACGATGTCTGTCCTGCGCAATTCTCGTTGAATATAAAACCCGCTTTCTGATACACTTTTGCTCATGTTTTTCCCTCTTATTCGATATCGATTTGCGTTTCTCTTTTTAGCGCTCTTTTTTGCGGCTTGTGGTAATCAAACCGTAACCCATTCAGAAGAATCCGGAACTTCTCCTGTCTCAATTACATCCGCTGCGGATGTTGCTACCGACGCTCTTTCAAAAACCAAGCTTATAGCTGATTTTGAAGGAGATCTTAATGATTTAACCAATAAGCTGGGCGGTGGAAGTGGGGAATGGAATCTTAACCCCGACGACGCGAATGACTCCTATACCGACCCCTTGATTGTTAAAATGGTCGGCAAAGATGGTCAAGAATCTCAAGTTTTGTCTTTAGGCTACAGTACGGATGCTGCGTCTGAGTTCACCCAGAATGGTTTTTGGACCAAGTTAGGCGGTTTTGATGCCAGCGACTATGATCACTTACAATTCGAGGTAAAGGGGGACGCGGAGAAAGGGTTTACGGAACTTTTTAAGATTGAAATTAAAAAGCCAAAACCTAAAACCGAGCATGCTGCCGGTGATGCCTATGTTGTTAAAGTCGGGCAAGTCGAAACCATTAAAGGAACCGCGAAAGTTCATGTGACTGCGGATTGGCAGACGGTCAGTATTCCTTTGAATGCTATGACCGGACTCATTAACTTTATTGATCCCGAAGCTTGGAAGAATCCCGCGATCAGCCGGAGAGACTTAGATGAGCTGGTTATTGCTTTTCATAAGCGCATGGTTACGAAGAAAACCGGAAAAATTTATATCGATAATATCCGGTTTGTTAAAACCGGTAACCCCGGACCTACCGCCGTTGATTTTCCTCCGCGAAAAAAGGAAAAAACAGAAACAAGGATTGAAGGCTTTGAGTTTCAAAAATTTCTGCGTACACGCTTGCCGGGTTTTCCTGAAAAGGCAGTCGTCAAAAAAGTTTTTCCCGAAGACCGCGATGCATTGTTCCGTGAAGTTGCCGCTGATACTTGGAAGTTTTTCGAAAACATTATCGATAAAGAGCATGGGCTCCCGCTTGATACAGTGCAGATTACACCGGAGGGTGATAATGCCTTCGCTGAAGGTGCTTGGATTGGCGATTACACGAACGTGACGAATATCGGCGTCTATTTAATGTGCATTGTTTCCGCCTATGATCTCAAGTTTATTACCAAAGAGCAGGCGATTGAGAAGTTGAAAACCACGCTGAATACGCTTGAAAATAAACTCGAGTATCACTCCAGTGGTTTTCCTTATAACTATTACGATACCACGACGGCGGAACGGACCAATTATCTTGTCTCGCTTGTGGATAGTGGCTGGTATCTCGCAGGGCTTTATGTCGTTAAAAATGCTTTTGATGAGGTGAAAGATCAAGCGGCGCGGCTGATTGAACGCGGCCATCTTTCTTTTTTTTATGACCCTGTTGAACGACAAATGTTTCACGGGTATTACGATCATTTGCAGGTTTATTCCGATTATCATTACGGTGTCTTTTACTCTGAGCCGCGCGCTAGTAGCTATATTGGGATCGCGCGTGGGGATGTTCCGCGGGAGCATTGGTTCGGCGGGTTAATGCACACTTTTCCGGAGTCCTACGACTGGCAGGGGCAAAAACCCGTTGAGCGCGTTGAAAAAACAGCGTTAGGCCTTTCTTATACCGGCGGATACTATCAATGGAAAGATTTGAAATATGTACCAAGCTGGGGTGGATCCGCGTTTGAAGCTTTGATGCCGACGCTTATTTTGAAAGAGAAAGAGCTTGCTCCGGAAGGGCTTGGAAAAAATAACGCGGCTCATGTTCAAGGGCAAATTCGTTACGCGCTTGAAGAAATGAAGTATCCGGTTTGGGGCATGAGTCCTTCTTCGGTTCCTGAGGGTGGCTATTCGGAATATGGCGCGCATCCGTTTGGCTCGAAGGGTTACAAGGCCGGTGCGGTGACCCCGCATGCCAGCATTCTCGCGGTTGAGTATGAGCCCGAGGCGGTTGAGAAGAATATACGCAAATTGGTTGAGCTTTATGATGTTTACGGTGAGTACGGATTCTACGATGCGGTAAATCCCGAAACAGGTGTCGTTGCACGTAAATATCTCGCTCTGGATCAGGGGATGATTTTGGTAGCGCTCAATAACTATTTGAACAAAGGGGCGATTCGTGAGCGCTTTCACGCGGACCCCGAAATGAAAAAAGGCGAAGATCTTCTGACGGCCGAAAATCTTTTCTCAAAGGATAATTTTCAACCATGAGTCTTCTTGCGTCTAAGCCCGGAAAGGCATCTTTTCGTTTATTTGAGCAATTTGAAAATGATTTCACAGCTGTTTTTTCGGATCGCAGTACTACTGCGGATAAACGGGACGCGTTTGTCGCTTCGTTTGGGATTGATCCTGAAAAACTGTTTGTGGTTAAGCAAGTTCATGGCGAGAATATTGTGCGGGTGACGGCTGAAACTGAGTCAACGGGCTCCATGATGGCTGATGGTTTAATGACGGATTGTGCCGGCGTTGCGATTGGTATCTTGACAGCGGATTGTCTTCCTGTATTCTTTTGCGACCCCATGAAGCGCGCGGTAGGGATTGCTCATTCAGGTTGGAAAGGGGCGTTACATGGGATCGCGCCTAAAATGGTATCGGCTTTTCAGCAAAATTTCGGTTCGCGTCCGGAAAACATTTTTATTGGATTTGGACCCTGCATTCGGCAGATGAGCTATGAAGTCGGCTCGGAGTTTGAATCCATGTTTCCGGGTTTTTACCAAGCGTCAAAAATCGAGGGAAAAGGTTATTTTGATTTGGCCGGGTATGTTCGCAAAAGTTTGGTGGATTCCGGCATTTTGTCGCAGCATATTCAGGATACGGGTTGGTGTACTTTTAAAGAACAAGATCATTTTTATTCTTACAGACGGGAAAATCAAACCCGCGAAAGAATCTTATCTGTGATCAGCATACGAGGGGAAAACAATGAAAGCAAATGAAGTCCGCAAGGGCACGGCAATTATGTATAACCATGAAATCTGCATCGTAACGGAAGCGCAGCACCGGACGCCCGGAAACTTGCGCGCATTTATGCAGTTGACGATGAAGGGTTTGAAAAGCGGGCGTGTTTTTCAAAACCGGTTTGCGCCGGATAATGATGTTGACCGCGTTATTTTAGAGCCGAAGAACTGCCAGTTTCTTTATAAAGATGACAATGGCTGGCATTTTATGGAAATGGAAACCTACGATTCATTTGCATTGAACGATGAAATGATCGGCGACGGAAAATTTTATTTGAAAGAAAATATGGAGCTCCGTATTTACTTTGAAGGCGATAAGGCCATTTTGCCGGAGCTTCCTAAGACTGTCGTTTTGAAAGTAGTTGAGGCTCCTCCTGGCATTCGCGGCGATTCTGTTTCGAATTCGCTGAAGTCAGTGACCTGCGAAACAGGTCTGAAGCTGAATGTGCCTTTGTTTATTGACGAGGGGACTCTGGTGAAGGTGAATACGGATACAGGTGATTATTTGGGTCGTGCGCAGGATAACGATAAATAAAGCAAAGCGACGAGTTTGATGCAGATTGAAAAGCCAAAATCAGGTGTTCCTGCGTGGGTGATTGTCGTGGGTGTCCTTTTGGGTGGGGGGATACTTTCTCTTCCTTTTTTCGCGACGAATGGAAAAGCAACATCGACGGCTGTTTCAATCGAGCCCTCTGTTTCAGAGGAGCGAGCGACTTTGCCCATTGCTGCGCCGCTTGAAGATAGTAAAACTGTTGAAGCTGCTGAGCCGGTTGCCCTTCCGCTGGAGCAAGAGTTAGATCTTAAAGAAGTCGATTTACCGCCTAAAATAGAGCCGCTTGCGGCGGTTCCCCCTGCTAAGCCAGAGTCGAAAAGCACTCAGCCTCCCGCACCCGCATTGCTCACTTCCTTTTATGGTAATGTGAAAGTGATCGGAAAAGACGGGGAAGTTAAACTTGAAAAGAATAAAAAGCTTTCCGAGGGCGATACGATTGAAGTTGGCGCGACAGGCGAAGCCGTTATCCAAATTGAAGAGCTTTATGTTTTGCGTCTTAAACCCAATTCATCCTTAAAGCAAGAAGCAGCTGAGGTTGATCCCGCTTATTCTGGAAAAGAACGCGTAACCTACCGCTTTCGACTTGATAAAGGTGCGCTTTTGGGAACAACGCGTTATAGGGGTGAGAATATTAATGCTCTTAAGCTTTTGATTCAGGATAAAGTTTTTGATGTCCAGGACTCCACCTTCCGCGTACAACTTACCGATACTGAGCCCTGGATTGGGGTGTTGCGAGGCAGCATTCGACCGGACATTGAGAATACGGGAAACAGCCAGCCGATTGTGATTCGGGCTTTGGAAAAAGTAGCGATTTCAAGTGCGCCGCTTCAAGCTCCGCTCAAGGTTTCTGAGCAAGAATGGGGGCTCTTGCGTGAAACTTATGAGATGAATACGAAAACAGCCGCTGAAGAGGCGATGCAGTTGGATCTTTCCAAGCGGGCTGGGGACTTTTTCGAGTATGTTTTTGACCATGGTACTTTTTATACCGAAGATGTGGGGTATACGGTACGTGATTTTTATGAAGATAAGGATTCAGGCGAAGTTTATTTGGAAGCAGAGTATGACGTTTTTCCGTCGAACTCCTTTGTTGGGATTTATGTCTTAACGCGCGATCTTGATGCTCAGAATTACGGCGGATTAAAATTTGATGTTCGCCGAAAACCCGAGGAAGGTTATCCCGATCGTTTTTATGTTGAGTTAAAATCGAAAGGGCAAATTATTCACAGGTTTGAAATAACCGGAATTAAACCTAATTGGGAGAGCCGACAGATTGAGTTCTTTTCACCTACTTCAACTCCTATTACCGAAGTGACACTTGTTTTTTTAAATGAAAGCATTGGGCAGAGCAAAAAAGGATACATTCAAATGCGGAACCTTGAAATGGTGCCGTTGAATGCAGCTCAGAAAACAGCTCGGGACAACGCTAAAAAATCTACTCAGCCAAGTTTATCGCCGACATTGATGCCAAAGCAGGCGCCCCGCTCGGTTAAGCAGTCTGTTCTTACTGAGCCTGTGAAGCAGGCGCGCGTGATTGTGGATGACTCGGGATTAGATGCGGTTCCTTACAAATTGAATGAATCCAAAAAAATTGCAAACGAAGTCCCTAAGATCGTTTCCCTCGACGATATATCTTGATTGACCCCATTGTTTGCTCGGGTACGCGAAAGACCGCATGAAGAACTCTAAGAAAAAAGAAGAAGAAGCGCCCGCCAGCCCGACGATTGAAAACCGCAAAGCTCGGCACGACTTTCACTTACTTGAGCGATTTGAAGCGGGGGTTGTCCTTCTCGGTTCTGAAGTGAAAGCTATTCGTGAAGGGCGTATTAATCTTCAAGACAGTTTTCTTCGCATTTGGAATGAAGCCCCATGGCTTTACAATTGCCATATTTCGCCTTACTCGCGGAAGCAGGGACATGAAGTTGTTGACCCCGTTCGGACCCGCAAACTTTTACTCAATGCAGCTGAAGTCAAAAAACTAAAAGAGTGGGTTGAACGCAAAAAAGGCGTTTCGGTTATTCCTGTTAAGGGCTATTTCAAGAAGGGGCGCTTTAAGCTTGAAATCGCTTTCGCCGAAGGTAAAAAACTGCATGATAAAAGAGACGCCATTAAAAAACGGATGCAGGACCGCGAAGCCCAAGCGGCGATGAAACGCGCTCGCTAGTCAACCCGCTTGATTGTTGTGTTTCTTTCGGCATGCTATACTTACCATTGATAAGCGGGGGTGACTAGGTTCGACAGGAGAATGACGCTTATTCGGGAGCATGCAAAGGTAGTCTGGGTCCTTTTCAAAAACTAGGCAAAATATAAATGCTGACAAACTCAGCTGGAACGAAAGAGCAATGGGTCCGGTAACGACTCCTGCGCCTTTCGCTCTGCAAATCGCAGCTTAATAGCGGCGACGTCTTGAGGTCCGCGCCTGCGGGGCTTTAAAGACGAATTATGTGGGCTGCGCTTAAAGAAGTACCTCCTATCTTTAGGCTAAGACTTTGGGGGTTCGTTTCGGATCAGCCGGCGTGACGGCGGACCGGGATCAGATACAAGCCACGCTGAGCATGGAGTGCCCGGTTTGGGTTTTCTTTTGGACGGGGGTGCAATTCCCCCCACCTCCATACATTTGGCCGATTTTAAATGAGAGCAATACAATTTAAAATCGGCCGTTTTGTTAGGTGTTTAAATGAGAACAATGCAATTTTAAAGCCGCTGTTTTATTAGAGCGGCAGAACATGGTTTCGGTTGTGCGGTTAGACGCAGAGGCTAAATAAAAACAGTGAAGTATTCGAAAGACTATTAC
>CAZLTL010000029.1:0-10424 GCA_964562525.1 uncultured bacterium | reverse complement strand
GATCAAATCAAAAAAGATTACCGCAAGCTTGCCATTCAATACCATCCCGACAAAAATAAAGGCAATAAGCAAGCGGAGGAAAAATTCAAAGAAATTTCTGAAGCTTATTATGTCTTGAGCGATCCTAAGCGTCGTGCTGAGTTTGATCAGTTTAGAAAGTTTGGCGGTGTTGATCCTCGCGGGGGCGGGGGCTTTCACGGTGCTGAAGGGTTTGATTTTGAAGATTTACTCCGCTCGTATGGTGCTCAGGGTGGGCGCCGCGGAAACCGCACTCAGTCTTATTCAGGATTTGCCGATATCTTCGAGGAGCTTTTCAGTGGGGGCGGGGCGGGCGCTCAATTTGATTTTGGATCCCAGGGCCGTCATGCGCGACATGCCCAGCATGAATCTCAAGCGAATGATGATACTCAAGCAACGCTTAAAGTTTCCGCTGAGCGAGCCAAAGAAGGTGGCGCGGTTAAAATCCGTTCTAAAGACGGTAAAACAATCGCGGTGAAAATTCCAAAAGGCGCCAAAGATGGGATGAAGCTTCGGCTTAAAGGTTTGGGGAAAGTTTCCCGTGCGGGACAAAAAGGCGATTTGATTTTAAAAATTAAGGTGGTTGCATGAAAAAGACAACAGATTCGATTACTAAACATCAATATCATATTGGTGACCGAGTCGCGGACGGTCATATTGAGGCTCTGGTTAAGCAATATGCTGAGCCCGGTGTGAATGCTGATGTGATCAAGGAAATGATCGTTACGGCAATCAAATCAAGTTTAGATGGTCTTGAGCGTGCTGATCTTAAGATCATGAACACGGCTCTGAAAGAAATGCGATATTCCTTTAAAACTTTCAAACCATTTCGAGGAGTTAGAAAAGTTGCTATTTTTGGATCGGCACGAACTAAGCCCGACAATAAAGACTATGTTTTAGCGAAGCAATTTGCCGCTTTGATTGTTCAGCGGGGTTGGATGGTTATTACAGGCGCAGCATCGGGCGTGATGCAGGCGGGGAATGAAGGGGCCGGAACCAGTCATAGCTTTGGATTAAACATCCGGCTGCCCTTTGAGCAAGACGCGAACCCCGTGATGCAGGATGATAAAAAGTTGATTAATTTTAAGTATTTCTTTACGCGCAAACTCATGTTTATGCGGGAGTCAGATGCAACGGTGTTGTGCCCCGGTGGATTCGGGACTCATGATGAAGGTTTTGAAACGTTGACTTTGATTCAAACCGGAAAAGCGGATCCACGCCCGATTGTTTGTTTGGATCATCCGAAAAGCAAGTATTGGCAAGGTTTTAAGGATTTTTGTAAGCAACAACTTGCGCGTCAAAAATTGATCGATCCCAGAGATATGGATCTCATTTACTTTACTCACGATCCTCAAGATGCCGCAGACTATGTCAGTAACTTCTATCGCACTTACCATTCTATGCGGTTTGTAAAAGATAAGCTTGTCATTCGTCTGCTGCAAAAGCTCGGTCGGGCTGAGCTTGCGGTATTAAACCGCGAATTTAAAGATATTGTCGCAAAGGGGAGTATTCGCCAGGTGCTTGAGCCGTTTGAAGAGGAGCAGGTAACGGGTCATTATCACAGTCACCCGAGAATCTATTTTCACTTTACACGCAGTCATTTTTTTCGATTGCACCACTTAATTCAGCGAATCAACGCCTGGAAATAGTTGGGAAAGCGCTTGTTTTCTCATTACGAATCCATATAATACCTAGACTTTTCCGGGCGTTTAGCTCAGTTGGTTAGAGCATCTGCCTTACAAGCAGAGGGTCTCAGGTTCGAATCCTGAAACGCCCACCAGTACTTTTTTTTGCGCGGCCGCAGATGCGGCTCGACGCGGTTTCGGTTCTTTTTTGGGGGTGTAGCTCAGCTGGTTTAGAGCGTCTGCCTGTCACGCAGAAGGTCGCGGGTTCAAGTCCCGTCACTCCCGCCACGATTTACTTTGGCTCTGCGCGCGTTGCGCGCAACCGCAGGCCCGCCTTTAATAGGCGGGTTTTTGTTTTATAAGCTCAAGTGGCTAATCAGCCGATAACAGTTTAAAATACGCCATGACAAAAAAACAAAGTCCTCGAAAAAATTTAAGGGTTGGAATGGTTTCGCTTGGGTGCCCAAAAACCTTAGTCGACAGCGAAGTCCTTTTGGGGAAAGTGCCCGCTGGACAGTTTTCAATTGTCTCGAGTATTGGTGAAAGCGATGTTGTTTTGCTCAATACTTGCTCTTTTATTGAGGCGGCGCAAAAGGAATCTCTCGATTATATCCGCTCGTTACTCAAGCTTAAAAAAGCCCGTAAGATTAAGTCCGTTGTTGTTTTGGGCTGCATGGTTCAAAAATTTCCGGAAGAGCTCCAAAAAGAATTTAAAGAGGTAGACGCGTTTGTCGGTACCGGGGAATACGACAAGCTGGCTTCTGTGCTTCAATCGGTTTCCGAGGGTGAGAAAGTATTCGCGATGAATGAGCCCGGTTATTTATCGACTTCGGGTGAGGCGCGCGTCGCGTTGACTCCCCGGCATTACCGTTATTTAAAAATTTCGGAAGGCTGTGATCATATTTGCTCTTTTTGTACGATCCCTAGCTTTCGAGGCAAGC
The DNA here is from genome assembly GCA_964562525.1 of uncultured bacterium. GTDB lineage: Bacteria > Omnitrophota > Omnitrophia > Omnitrophales > Aquincolibacteriaceae > Multiplicimicrobium. The sequence continues at coordinate 7,840 of CAZLTL010000029.1, read as the reverse complement.
ACCGCTCCCGGACAATTGAGGATGTCGTTGCCGAGGCTAACCGTTTGGTGAAAGAGGGGGCGCGGGAAGTGATTATGACGGGACAGGACACTAGTTTTTTTGGCCGCGATTTAACCGGGAAATTTCAACTCCCTGAACTCCTACAAGCCGTGGATGGGGTGGAAGGGCTTGAATGGCTGAGACTCCTTTATGTTTATCCGTCTTGCGTGGATAAGAAATTAATTCAAGCCATGGCGCGTTCAAAAAAGCTTTGTCATTATTTAGATATGCCTTTGCAGCATGCCAGTGATGCGATGCTAACCGCAATGCGGCGCGGAATTACGCAACGGCGCACGCGTGATTTAATCAAGCAATTTCGTGATGAAATTTCCGGCCTTGTGATTCGCACGACATTTATTGTGGGATTTCCTGGCGAGACGGAAAAAGATTTTGAACAGTTGTTGGATTTTATGCGGGAAGTTCAATTTGAGAGGGTTGGAATTTTTCAATACTCAAATGAGGCGACCTCTCACTCCGCCACATTACCTAACCAGGTTGAAGAATCTGTCAAAGAAGAGCGTTTTCACCGCGCTATGGCGCTTCAGCAGGAGATTGCCTTGGCGAATCAAGAGAGTTGGGTTGGTAAAACGGTGCGTGTTTTAGTAGAAGAAAAAGAAGTCGGAGTTAAAGGGGTTTATCGAGGTCGCTCCTATGGCGATGCGCCTGAGGTTGATGGATCGGTAATTGTGAAAAGTACGAAACCGCTTATTCTCGGTAATTTTTGCGAGGCTAAAATTATTTCTGCCGAACCGTACGATCTTCATGCTGAATTTATAAAAAATGATTAAACATTTACCCAATTTTTTGAGTTTGATCCGCGCATTGCTCGGTTTCGTTGTTCCTGCGATGATTCTTTCAGCTTCGTCCACACTGCACGCATGGGCCGCAGTCGTTTTTGCTTTGGCCGCGATCACTGATTATTTTGACGGATGGCTTGCGCGCCGTCTTGCGGTTGCGTCCGATATTGGAAAATGGCTTGATCCGCTTGCTGACAAAGTTTTAACTTTGGGTTGTCTTTGGGCTTTTGCGGCACGCGGAGTGATACCGGAGTGGAGTTTTGTCGTGGTGCTGATCCGCGAGGTTTTGGTAACTTTTTGCCGCACCGGGTGGGGGCTCGCGGGAGTTACTTTGGGGGCGGAGTTGGCAGGCAAAGGGAAGCTTGTTATGCAGGTTTTCTGGATCTCTGCTTGCTTTTTTTATCTTTTTCGTACGGATGGTTTAGTTCTTTTTTCAGGCGATTGGGGAAAATGGATTGCGTTTGCGGTGAAAGGTGCCACATTGGCTTCCGCAATATTGACTTGGTATTCAGGCGCGATGTTTTTAATCAATAATCGAAAACATTTCATGACCGTTTTTTTTGCCAAATTTGTTTTGGCATCGGGCGTTGGTTTGTTGCCCAAGGCTCCGGGAACCTGGGGTTCTATCGTGGGTGTCATCCTGGCTTTTTCAGTGAAAGATTATTTTGGTTTGTATTGGGGGCTTTTTTTTGTGATCGCTTGGATTGCGTACTTATACTGGGACCGCTTTCAAGCCCATTTCGGCAAAGACCCGTCCTTTTTTGTTTTGGATGAGGTTTGTGGAATTTTTGTTACTTTCGCGCTGGTTCCAATTGATAGTTTACTGACCGCAGCAGCCGGTTTTTTTCTTTTTCGTCTTTTTGATATTTGGAAACCATTTCCGGTTCGCCGTCTCGAAAACCGTCCGGGTTATTGGGGGATAATGCTCGATGATTTAATGGCCGGTGTTTACGCCGCGGTTGTTTTATGGCTCCTTCCCGTTTAGCTTCCCGACCCAAGAAGCTTCGGTCTACTGCGGCTTTGCTGACAATCGGCAATGAATTACTTTCCGGACGGACAGTCAATACCAACGCATCTTTTTTGGGCCGGCAGCTCACATCTCTTGGATTTCAGGTTCACCATCAGCGGGCATGTCCTGATGACGTTGAGTTGATTTGCGGTTCTTTACGTGAGCTAAAGCAATCCGATCTTGTCATTGTGACGGGCGGGTTGGGGCCCACTCCGGACGACTTAACCCGCGAAGCCCTCGCTCGATATTTTTCAGTTTCTCTCGAATTATCCCGTGTTCAGTTTGCAGCCATGACCGCCATTTATAAAAAGCTGGGAAAGAAAATACCCGCTCTTTCAAAACGGGAAGCTTATTATCCGGCCAACGCGAAGCCTTTAATTAACCGGTTTGGAATCGCGTTGGGATTTTCAATTCAAAATGAAAGTCAATTGATCGTTGTCCTGCCCGGAGTTCCCACTGAGTTGCAAAAAATGTTTATTCACGATGTCGCGCCGATGCTCAAGCAAAAGTTTAAAGGTTTAAGCGAGGATCGAAAGTTGATTGCGAATTTTGTCGGAATTTCTGAACCGGTAATTATGGAAAAACTCGGGACAGATTTTTTTGATGCTCCTTTTCAGTTTGGAATTTATCCTTCAGAAGGTGCAACTCAGATTTGCATCCGTTCCGATTCGAAATTGATTCTCAATCGTTTGAAGCGCAAAATATCGCAGCGGTTGGGTCCTTGGGTATATGGTTGGGACGATCAATCTTTGGCGCAAGTATTAAGCGAGCGTCTTGTCAAAATGAAGAAGACACTCGCTGTTTCAGAGAGCTGCACGGGCGGCAGTTTGGCTTATGCGTTTACCGAAGTTGCCGGGGCGAGCCGTTTCTTTCGCGGATCGGCGACGGTTTACGATGCGAATGCCAAAATTAAAATCCAAGTTTCTCCCGGCACGTTACGAAAGCACGGCGAGGTTTCCGCCGAAGTGGCTTCTGAGCTGGCTTTGCAAGCCTGCTCTTTTTGGGAGACTGATTATGGTATCGGTGTGACCGGGGTTGCGGGACCCAGCGGAGGTTCAGTCAAGAAGCCTGTTGGTTTGGTTTATATCGCGGTTGCGGCAAACGGCTTTGCCCAAGTTCAGAAGCATTCCTTTTGGGGGAATCGCGAACAGGTTCAGCGCAAGGCAGTTGTGAAGGCACTCGAACAGCTTTGGCGTCTTATTTCGGCTAAATAACTCGAGCTTTCCTCTTTTTAGGGCATAGGGCTCATTTCTACTTTTTCTACAAATCGCTCACCTGTATAGAGTTGCAATTATTAACAACTTTTAAATATATAGCAATTCATAGCTTGCAAACTCAAAAACAAGCATATATACTTTTTTTGGAGTTTAATATAGCTATGGCATCAAAACCACACGAACGTCGCCGAATTGGGTCAATTCTGATTGAGGATGGTCTCATTACACAAGACCACCTGGATCAGGCGCTTGAATTACAAAAAACGATGGCCATGCCGATCGGTGAAGTTCTGATTCAGCAAGGATTTATTAACGCGAGTCAGCTCGCGAGCGCGCTTGGGAGGCAGCTTAAAATTCCCTATATTCCTTTGGCAAAATATTCGCACAATCCGGATGCCGCGAAATGGGTCGGAAGAAATTTCTGTGAAAAATATCTTGTTGTTCCGTTCGACGGAGATGAAAAGTTCTTTTATATCTCGGTCGCAAATCCACTGGATCGAAATCCGATCGATACGCTGCAGTCATTAATTAAAAAAAAGATTTTTACGTTTATTGCCACTCCTGATGAAATTAAAAAAATGATCGATCAGGTTTATTCCAAAATTTAATATGAGTACACCCAAAAAAGATCTTAAAGCATTACTGGTAGAAGCGCAGGTCGCCACAGAACAGGTTTTGGCCGAATGTTTGGCAAAACAGCAGGGGAAGGAAAAACGCCATTTAATTGATTTGCTGCTGGATGACGGGCGATTGGATCAAGCACGCTTGCTTGAGTTTTACCAAACTAAGTATTTATGTCAGCTCTTCAACCCTCAAGCGGAGAGTTCAGACCCTGATTTGATTGAGTTAATTAAGGTGGAGTCTGCGCAAAAGCTTTACTGTCTTCCTCTTTCACAAGATTTTGAAACCGTCACGGTGGCGATGGCGAACCCGCTCAATTTAGCCGCTCAGGATGCTTTGCGGCTTTTAACCAAAAGACGTATTCGTGTTCTCGCGGCGCCCAAGGATGTGTTGCTGGCTGAAATTCAAGCGCGTTATCAGATTCGAGAAAAACCATCACCCGCAGTCGAAGCGGTAGCCACGGATTCAAGTTTGGAAGAGTTGGCTAAAATGGTGGAGCAAGAGTCAGGCGACATCGATGACTCGGCGCATACCGCTGAAATGATTGAGGTGGCGCATCACGCCCCAGTTGTGAAACTGGTGAATACTATCGTGATTGAAGGTTTGCGGCGGCGTGCCAGCGATATTTTTATTGAACCTTGGGAGCATGAAGTGCGTGTCCGCGCTCGCGTTGACGGGTTGCTCGAGGTAATCGCGACGCCGCATAAAATGTACGCGGAAGCGATTGTTTCGCGCATTAAAATTATGAGTGAGTTGAATATTGCTGAGCATCGCATTCCGCAAGACAGCCGTTTTAAAGTTAAGTTTCGCGGTCGCGAAGCGGATATGCGCGTTTCCATTTTACCCAGCGCGCATGGCGAAAAAGTATGTCTGCGCATTTTGGATACCAGCAACCAAGCTCATGATATTTCCAAGCTTGGTTTTACGGAGCGCGAGCAAAAAATTATTCGGGATTCAGCTGAGAGACCGCATGGAATGATTCTTGTTACCGGCCCGACCGGCAGCGGCAAAACCACAACGCTTTATTCAATTCTGAAATATTTAGATCAGCCGGATGTCAATATCACCACAGTTGAAGACCCGGTGGAGTATCAGGTTTACGGCATCAACCAAGTTAATGTTCGCGATAAAGTAGGGCTTACTTTTCCCGCGGCCCTGCGTTCGATTTTACGTCAAGACCCGGATGTCGTTTTGATTGGTGAAATTCGCGACGCTGAAACTTTAGATATTGCCGTTAAGGCGGCCATGACGGGGCATTTGGTTTTAAGTACACTCCATACCAATGATGCGGTTAGCTCAATTATCCGTATGGTCAATTTAGGTTTGGAGCCATTTTTGATCGCTTCGACGGTAATTATGATTTCCGCTCAAAGGCTTGTTCGCAAGCTTTGTTCTCGTTGTCGTTACTCTTATGAATTGACGCCGGAAGTAATTAAACGGCTGAATTTGAATCCCGAGACTCAGCGGACATTTTGGAAACCCAAGGGGTGTCCGCATTGCAGAAATTCGGGTTATCAAGGGCGCAGTGTGATTACTGAAATTTTTCAAATGACCCCGACGGTTTTAAAAGCGATTATGGCGAATGCGTCCGCGCAGGAACTCAAAGCGCTCGCGAAAAAAGAAGGAATGAATTCCCTGAGAGAGTCCGCAATCGCGAAAGCATTAGCCGGTGATACTTCACTTGAAGAAGTATTCCGCGTGACTCAAGAAGGCGGAGATTAGTTTTATGATTGCTCATGAGCTCATTCGAAGCTGGGCGGTGGGACAGGGGCTGACAGAAAAGCTCTTTGAGGAGCATGCCGCAAAAAGCCGCAAGATGGGGCAGAATATTTTTCAGTATTTGATGAGTCAGGGGCTCATCGCCGAATCAGCCGTGCTTGAATTTATGAGTCTTCAGGAAGATGTTCCGATAATCAGTTTGAAATCGATTCGCTTTGACGATGAAATTCTAAAAGTTGTTCCTAAGCGTGTGGTTGAGCAATACCGCGTTTTCCCTGTCGGTGCTTTGGGTAAGTTGGTGACGATTGCCACAAGTAACCCGTTCGATTTGCAGGTTGTGGATGATATCCGCAATGTGACGGGCTTTGAAGTTTCGATCGTGCTGGCCGCGCCCAAACAAATCAAAGAGTTTATTGATGAGAAATATTCGGAATCGACTAATCATTTGATGGAGTTTGTCGTCGCGGATGATGAGGGGATTGAGTATGTTAAGGGCGGCGATGAGGGGCAGGTGCTTCAGTCTCAATCATCGACCGATGAAGCGCCCGTGGTGCGCATGATTAATCTTATTTTAGATCAGGCTCTTAAATTACGGGCATCCGACATTCACTTCGAGCCTTTCGAGAAAGATTTTCGGATTCGTTACCGCGTTGATGGTGCATTGCGCACCTCTTTCTCGCACGCCAAGGATATGTATGGCGCGATCGCGGCGCGCGTCAAAATTATGTCGTCACTCAATATTACCGAAAAAAGAATTCCGCAGGACGGGCGATTCGGTATGGTTTTTGGAAAAGACCGGCGCATTGATTTTCGTGTTTCAATTTTGCCCACTTATTTCGGCGAAAAAATTGTCATGCGCATTTTGGATAAAGGCGGCATCAAAGGCTCTTTGGCCGATATTGGTCTTTCGCCTAAACCCACGGAAGCTCTTTCGAAAGCGATTGCCGCGCCTTACGGCATGGTGCTTGTGACGGGCCCCACGGGAAGCGGTAAATCGACAACGCTGTATTCGATGCTTAACACGCTGAATACTCCTGACCGAAATTTAATGACTATTGAAGATCCGGTCGAGTATCAGGTTCAAGGCATCACACAAACTCAAGCTAAGCCCGAAGTGGGTTTAACTTTTGCCAGTGGGTTGCGTTCGCTTTTGCGTCAAAGCCCCGACGTTGTTTTAGTCGGCGAAATTCGTGATCAGGAAACCGCGGATATTGCGGTGAAGGCGGCGTTGACTGGGCACTTGGTTTTCAGCACCTTACATACGAATAGCGCGGCCGGCGCCATGACCCGCTTGATAGATATGGGGGTGGAACCTTTCTTGATCGCATCTTCTCTGATTGCAGTTGCGGCGCAGCGCTTGGTGAAGCGCATCTGTCCGCATTGTCGAAAACCTTATGAAATTACCGATGATGTTTGCCGAAAATTACATCTCAAGCCCGAAGACTTAGCGGGCGTTAAAGCATTCAAAGGTGCCGGATGCGAAAAATGCAACGGATCGGGTTATTGGGGGCGAATGGCTGTCATTGAGGTTTTGGTGATGAATCCAGAAATGCAGACATTAGTTATTGAGCGTAAGTCGAGCGATGTGATTCACGATACCGCGGTGCGGCATGGAATGGAAACTCTATTTCAAAATGCCTTAGGGTATTTCAAATCGGGACAGACTACGTTGGATGAAGTTTTAAGAATTGCAAACGCAGAATAGGGAACAGACTTACGTGCCACTCTATGAATATTTAGTTAAAGATCGGTCAGGAAAAAGCAGCCAAGGCGAAAGAGAGATGGCTTCGCAGGAGGCGCTTGTCACGCAGCTCCGCTCTGAAGGTTTTTTCATTATCAGCATTCATGAAATGAAACCAACCCAATCCATGTTTGGTTTGGGGCAAGCTTCAAGCGGACCCAAGAAAGTGATGGGGAAGAGCGGCGGAGTTCAAATTGATGACTTAGTTGTCTTTTCGCGACAAATGGCAACCTTGGTCGGAGCCGGAATTCCTTTGATTCAAACTTTGGATATTTTAGGAAGCCAGGTTGAAAAAGAAAAATTTCGAGTGGCGATTAAAAAAGTCCACGGTGACGTGCAAAGCGGCGCATCATTGTCAGAAAGCTTAATGAAGCACCCAAAAATTTTTCCAACTTTGTTTGTTCAAATGGTCCGTGCCGGCGAAAAAAGCGGAAGTTTGGAAGAAATTTTAGACCGTGTCGCAAGCTATTTGGAGAAAACCAGCGTTCTGCAAAAAAAAGTTAAATCCGCAATGATGTATCCGGCGGTTGTCTCGATCATGGCTTTTTTAGTAACCTTTGGAATGTTGGCATTTGTCATTCCTAAGTTCGCGACGATTTTTGACGGATTGGGTGCTAAGCTTCCCGCGCCAACTCAGTTTCTCATTAATTTGAGCGGATTTTTGGCGGCGACATGGTGGATTATTTTGCCTGGGATT
>CAZLTL010000028.1:0-18765 GCA_964562525.1 uncultured bacterium | reverse complement strand
TGGTTGTTTCAACGGCAGCGTTGACAGCAACAAACGCAACTTGCGGCGGCGGTACGGCAATCGCCTAAGCTTGTTTTACCCCTGCGTTCACATAAGCATTATTTTACTGTTGCAGCAGGCGGGAATATTGATTCAAAAGACCCGGCACGGTTTTCCGTGCCGGGTTCTTTAAAGTGAATATGCAATTTTTAAAAAATATTTTAGACAAAGTCAAATCTTCATCAGCGGGGCTATCAGCCGACACTTCAGCTGACTACAGCCGTGCCGTTGATTTGGGGCGCACCCGTGTTTTCTTTGGTGAAGGTAAGGTTGTCGCCCAGAAGCTGTATCTCAATCAATTGATTTCTATTCCGCTCAATGGTGAGCTGGACTTTAGCATTCCACTTAAAAAGCTCTGTGATGAAGAGCATTGTAATCTCGAGGGCATGCGTGTTTCCTTGAAATCGCCCCAAGTTATTACTCGTTTTTTGCGCTTCCCGAAGATGAGTGAAAAAGAGCTGCGCGGAGTTTTGCAATTCGAAATTGAACAATATGTGCCGTACGAAGCCAAAGACTTGTATATGGATCTTTCCGTTTTGCAGGAATCCGTTAAAACAGAGAAAGTTGAAAATACCGAAATTTTTGTCGCAGTAGCCAAGAAAGATTATCTTGATACCTTGGTGAAGCAGTTCAAAGACGCTCAGGCGGAACTAACGCTTGTGGATGTGGATATGCTTGCATGCATGAAGGCGCTGGAGTTTTTTCATTTAGAAGACTACAAAGGGCATTCGGCAATATTAGACTTAGGTGTGCATGTTTCAACTTTGGGAGTTGTGCGGTCGGGATTGCCGCGGTTTATCAGAGATCTTTCGTTCGGAACGCAGGATATCGCTAAAAAATTAAAAAGCCGCGCTTCTGTCGCTGATACCGAAATTACTGATTTCATTGAAGGAAAGTTGACGGTATCCGATGACAAAGTAGCGCAGTACGCGGACAGCATTGAAAGTTTAATAAATGATGTGAAGGTTTCTTTTGATTTTTACCGTGATCAGTCCGAAGATGGAGCTAGTCCGGATAAGCTTATTGTCTGCGGGCTTGGCTCCAGTCAAAAGATGATTTTAGAATCACTTCAAAAAAGCTTAGATGTTCCCGTTGTCAATATGAACATTGAGCCTTTAGTTGATTTGGGCCCGAAGGTGTCTAAAGAATTGTTTCAATCCATTTTGCCGGACTTGCCCGTGCTTTTAGGGCTTATTTTGCGTGACCATGATTAAAATTAACTTGTTGCCGGCGGAGCTTCGGCCCGTCAAAAAGAAAAAGATCGTTAAACGCGCTGCTTCCGCAAAGCCGGCGGGCGAGTTCAATGCCCAGCAACTTCCGCTTAAGGCGGCGTCAATTGCAATCGCGGGCATTTTTGCGGCAGTAACGTTATTTTTTTATGTTGATTATTTGAGGTTAAATAAAAAACAGGCAAAAGTCGCACAGGCTTTTGCGGAAATTCAGCCTCGCGTCCAGGAAGTCCGCCTTTTAGAGCAGGAACTGACGACTTTGCTGCATCCGGAAAAAGACTTTTTGAATGCTCATGTTTTGAACAAGGCCGCGATTACTTCGATTTTGCAAGAGATGAGCGTGTCGCTTCCGGAGGGGCTTTGGCTCACTTCATTGACGATCAATAACTCAGGAAAGCAGCGGTCGTTTCAGGTTCAGGGCTTGGCGCTCAATAGCCAGGATAAAACGAATATTCAGCAAATTGAAGAATATCTTCATCAAATTAAGCGCGTCCTTCCCAATGCTCACTTCACCTATTCCACGGGAAAGCAGCTTGCTGAAAAAGTTGCTGCAACCGCGTTTACTGCAAATTTTGAATGGCAGGCCGCTTAATATGAATATCCAAGAAATTCTTAAAAAAATAAATACCTTAGATTCGAAGGCGATAATCGCATGGATTAAGGAAGTTGATCGTAAGGTTTGGGTTATTGTTGGTGTCAGTGCGGTTGGTTTTATTTTATTGTATGTTTTTCTGATTGGCCCCGCTTGGTTTCAACGCCCGGTTTTAAAAAAGAAAGTTGCCGATGTTGAGGTTCAAACAGCCAGATTAAACGCGCTTTTGCCGCGTAAGCCTGAGTTATTAAAACAAAAAGAAGATGCCAAGTTGTTTATCGAAAGTTTTCAAAAACGCTTGTTTCGAGAGGATGAAATGGCTTTTTTACTCGGGCGCATTTCAAAAATAGCAAATGAAGCGCAGGTCGAGCTTTTGTCGTCTCGCCCCATGGAGCAATCGGAGGCATTTCCAGCGCCTTATGGCGAGAAGTATAAAAAATTTATTTATCTGGTTACTGTTGAAGGCGGCTATCACCAAATAGCCGACCTGGTCAGCCGTTTAGAATCCAATGCTCAGTATTTTCAAATTCAAAGTCTCGCGATTTTTCCGCAAGTTTCCGCGGTTGGAAAGCAAATTGCGGATATTAAGCTGATGGCGGTATCGCATGCAGGAGAAACCAGTGCGAAATAACACAGCGTTGGCGCTTATCTTTGTGAGTGCTTTAACAATATTAAATCCAGGGTTCAGTTTTTCGGAAGAAATCCGATATCAATCGGGAGGCCGGCGTGATCCTTTTGTCCCTATTAAAGCGGGTGCGGTTCAGACGGTTGCCCAAGCGGCAGAAGTCGCCATTGTTGTTGAAGGTATTATTTACGATAAAAAAGGTGCTTCCGTGATTGTTGTTAAAGGGGATGCCTATAAAGTGGGCGACACAGTCGAAGGCAGAAAAGTGACGGCAATTTACCCGTCCAAAGTCACTTTTCAGGATCAAGACGGAAAACAAAATGATTATTGGATTTCAGAATCTGAAAAGCAGCTATCATCCAAATAAGAGGAATATATGTTCATGAATAACCGCCTCAAGACTTTTTCAGCCGCATCGGTACCGATGGCGTTAAGCTTTTTTTTCGCGACAGTCGCATTTGCGCAGCAGCCACCGGTTGTGAGTGACACTTCGGCCGCTACTGTGCCTGCCGCGGAAGCGGTTGCGGTTCCGCCCGCAGATTTAATTGATAGTTCGAACGCGAAAATCAGTCTTGATTTCAAAGATGCTGAAATTGGAACTGTGTTGCGTGTCATTAGTCTTAAAAGCGGTGTCAATATCGTTGCGGGACCGGAAGTAATCGGTGTTGTCACGATTCGTTTGGAAGAGGTGGAGTGGCAGAAGGCGCTCGATGTGATCCTTCGCACGTATAATTATGTTTATGAAAAAGACGGTAATGTCATTCGTGTTACAACGCGCGATAAGATGCAAATGGAGCCGGTCGATACGAAAACATTTATTTTAAATTACTCCCGCGCTGCGGAGGTGCAAGGGGCAGTGCAGGATATTTTGACGGAGCGAGGACGCGTTAAAATTGCTGAACGTATGAATATGTTGATCGTGACAGATATTCCCTCAAATTTGTTTCAAATTGGGGAAGTGATTAGCCGCATTGATAAGCCCACACCGCAAGCCTATATTGACTCAAAAATAATTAATACCAACGCCGGTGTTGCGGAAGACTTGGGAATTAGTTGGACGGTTGAATCGACTTTGAGTGGTTCATCGCGTCCGACGACATTTCCATTTGTTTCAAACGATGGACAGGGAGTGGCATCACCATTTGAGCAGTTTTTTCCCACGCAAGGTGCCGCGCTTGCTGCTAATGCACTTAATCCAAAAGATTTCCCAGTGCCTGCGGTGTCAGCTCCTGCTGGAAATACATTTACATATGGCACAATGAGTTTTGCGAATCTTCGCTCTGTGTTAAGAATGCTTCAGACGGATACACGGACCAAGGTGATTTCTAATCCCCGCATTGTGGTTCTTAATAATCAAACCGCAGAAATTCAGGTTGGCTCTGAAATACCATTGCCGACTTATGAGCGCAATGAAAATACCGGCAGTATGGAAGTTTCGGGCTTTGGTTATCGTGACATTGGCGTTGTTTTGAAGGTGACTCCGCATATCAATGACGCGAATGAAATTATGGTGGATTTGGCGCCTGAGGTAAGCACCCAGGGGGCAAACGTAAGCTTTCAGGCTGATTTTCAGGCTCCTTCGTTCAACGTAACTCAGGCTAAAACACAGGTTATGATGAAAAGTGGTGAAACTATTGCAATTGGAGGTCTTTTAACTGATAATGAAGATGTGACAGAGACAAAGGTTCCCTATTTAGGGGACATTCCCGTGCTTGGGAAGTTGCTATTTAAATCCAAACGACAGAATGTTGGTGATAGCAATGAAAAAGCAGAAACATTATTTTTTGTAACAGTGACATCGGTGGATACATCAGGCCAACCAGTTCATGATAGTGCTAAACAAGATAATTCATCTTCTCAAGATTCAGCCTCCACAGCGGATTCTAAATCTTCAGTTCCGGCAACTTCCTCAGCGAGCGCTTAATCAGCGTCCGCATAACGAAAAGCCAAAGCACCACGACTGCCCTTGAGTATCTACCTTTCTTGAAAGGTTGATATGAAACAAGACATTCTCATTACGCAGGAAGCCGATGAGATCCAGGTAGCAATTCTGGAAAACGGCCAACTTGCGGAATACTACATTGAACGCGAAGAAAGCAATAAGCTCTTCGGTAATATTTACAAAGGGCGCGTTAAAACCATTATTCCGGGAATTGATGCCGCGTTTGTGGACATCGGAACGGGTAAAGACGGATTTCTTTATGTTGCTGACGCTTTACAAGCACCGCTTGATATGGACGCGGAGCTTTCCGAGGAATCAACGCAAAAAGAACCTGAAGAAGATGAGGATAAAGGAGACGGAGCGCGGCGCGGCGGACGTAAGCGTCAGCGCATTGATGAAGTCTTAAAAATCGGACAAGAAGTGATTGTCCAGGTTGTTAAAGAACCCATCCGTTCCAAAGGCCCGCGTTTAACAACTCAATTTTCTATTCCGGCTCGTTATTTAGTCATGATGCCTGGTGATGAGAAAATGGGAATTTCCCGCCGTATTTCCGACCGCGCGGAAAGAAACCGCATTCATGCCATTTTCGACAACCTTGAAATTCCGAATGGTGTCGGATTTATTATCCGTACTAACGCGGAAGGCAAAAGCGAGCAGGACTTCAAGCGCGATATTCATTACCTGGTGCAGCTTTGGAAAAAAATCCATGCTTCGATTGAAGGTAAAAGGGCGCCGGTACTTTTGCATCAAGAGTTGGGTTTGGTTGAGCGTGTCATGCGCGATTATGTTACTGAGGAAGATACAAAAATCTATGTTGATTCCGAGGTGGTGTACAACAAGCTTAAGAAATTTTGCTCGGTGTATATGCCAGGGCAAAATCTAAATGTCGAATTTGAAAAAGAACAAGGGCACTTGTTTGAAAAATTCAAAATCGAAAAAGAAATCGAAAATACGATTAACCGGACTGTTCCGCTAAAATCGGGTGGATCAATTGTGATTGAGCAAACCGAATGCTTGGTTGCGATTGACGTCAATACCGGTAAGTTTACGGGAAGCCGTGAACGCGGTTTGGAAGAGACGGTTTACCAGACCAATATTGAAGCGGCGCATGAAATTGCCCGTCAGCTTCGTTTGCGCGATGCGGGCGGAATTATCGTGATCGACTTTATTGATATGGAGCGTTTTTCGAATCGGCGCAGTTTGTCGCGCGTATTCGGCGATGTGATGAAGCGGGATCGGGCTAAAACCCACATTTTGAAAATGTCGGAATTTGGTTTGATTCAGATGACGCGTCAAAGAATTCGTCCGTCGCTTGAAAGCGCGGTTTACGAAGCTTGCCCTTATTGTAAGGGTAAGGGAATGGTGAAATCGTCTGTAACCATGGCGATTCAGGCGATTAAGGAAATTCGGCGCGCAACCCATGAATCCCGCTCACGCGCGGTTCATGCTTATGTTCACCCGGATGTTGCCGATCGTCTTTACAATCATGATCAGAAAACGCTCAAGGACTTGGAAAAGCAAGCCGGAGCTCGCGTTTATGTGCATGCCGAAGCGGAGCTGCACCGCGAAGACATTAATATTACATTTACGAAGTAAGAGGTAACCTATGAGTTTTTTTTCCAGATTAAAATGGCTTTTCACAGGTGACGGTGAGGCCCCGGCAAGTTATAAATCCGCAGCGAGTCACCCCAAACGGAATGACTCGCAACTGAATCATCGCGGTCCAGGAAATCATCGTCCAGACCGTGATCGTGACCGGGAGAGATCTCCGCGTGGCGACCGCGATCCTCGCGGCAATCGACAGGGACGCGACTCTCGCGGTGAAGGCCGTGATCGTAACGACCGGAATGGTCCTCGTCCGGGTTATAACCGCGATGGCGGCGATCGTGATCGCTATGCTGAGCGTGATAGCCGTCCGCATGGCGGACCCAACCGTGGCCGTTCCCAGGGCGGTGAGTATGGCCGTCGATCAAATCATGAGCCTGCTATCCCAAGACAAATTGACCGTCCGACAGGCGGGCCTTCTTCAACTATGCGTCCTGCGCAGTCTTCAGTTGCGGAATCTTTGCCCACACCTGCTCCACGTCCGGCGCAGCAAGGGCCTGAGAAAATTGGTGTTGTCTCCAATTATCTTGATGATATGCGCATTGCCTCTGTTAAAGTTGAAAAGGGTACCATGCGTTCGGGTGACTGGATTGAGATTCAAGGAAATATCTCATCTTTACGCCAAAAGGTGGAAGCCTTGCAATTAGATAATCAGCCAATTCAAGAGGCTGTTGAAGGACAAGAAGTTTCAATTCGTGTTATTCGCCCGGTTAAATCGGGTGATGCGGTTGTGCGTTTACGGGGATAACCGTCTTGAGCCGCATTTTCTTGCGTGTTTACCAGGCCCATCCGCTTGAGGAATTACGCCGTTCTCTCTTGATTATGGGGGAAGTGACAGGAAACTGCGCGCAATGCGGGGAGATGGGGCTGAACCACCGGAGCGTGGCGGTTTGTCCGAATTGCGGAGCGCGCTTCAAATTTATTGCGAGCAGGAGATTAGAAACACACTCCGGCGAGCGGTTTCAGTTTGCAAAGCGTATTTCGGAAGAGCGGCCTGATCTCACCTTGATTGACCTGGGCGATTATCAAAAAAATGATGCCAGCGCCAAAGCGCGCGACCTTTTAGGTTGATATGCATGTGCTCTGTGCCTCGGGCGCAAACGCAAAGCATCCTAATAATTCGGCGGCATGATGAATTTAACCACACCCAAAAGTAGTGCCGCGCTTTCTATCGTTAAGCGATTAGCGGAAGCCGGATATACGGCGCTTTTTGCCGGCGGGTGCGTTCGTGATTATCTTTTGGGTTTAGAGCCCACGGATTATGATATTGCCACTTCAGCCACCCCAGATCAGGTTGAAAAGCTTTTCCCCAAAACAATTCCCGTCGGTAAGCAATTTGGCGTCATGCTGGTTGTTTTAAACGGCGCGGAATTTGAGGTTGCCACCTTCCGCACCGAAGGCGGATATCAGGACGGTCGGCGGCCCAGCTTTGTTAAGTTTTCAAACGCGGAAGAAGACGCAAGGCGCAGAGATTTTACGGTGAACGGTCTTTTTTACGACCCGATCGAACGGGATGATACGAAGCGGATTAAAGACTATGTCGGTGGGCAAGTCGATTTATCAAAAAAAATAATTCGCTGTATCGGTAATCCTGCTGAACGCTTCGAAGAAGATAAGCTTCGTTTGCTAAGAGCCATTCGGTTTGCAGTTAAACTGAGCTTTGGCATTGATCCCGCGACATTCAGCGAAGTTAAAATACGGGCGCGTCAAATTGAGATTGTCAGCAAGGAACGCATTCGTGATGAAGCTGATAAAATTCTTGCGTCGCCGCATCCGCGACGAGGTCTTGAACTGTTGATCGAAACCGGATTGTGGAATTCAATATGGCCTCGGGTGGACCCGACGGCGGCGCTTTTGATGCGTTTTGACACTCCTCTGAATTCTGATCCGGTCGGAGTGGCTCAGGCGGCGCTTTGGTTTGATCTGGAACGATCGATAATATTGGGGGATATGCGGCTCTTACGCTATTCCAATGAAGTAATCCAAAGAACGTTGCATTTTATTGACCGCGCTAAAGAATTCAAAGTATTTGACACTCTGCGTCCGGGTAAAAAGACGCTGTTGCTCAATGACCCCTTTTTTGACGAAATTAGCATTTTTTACTCAAAATGCCTTTGTGGAGCACGTCATCTTGAAGCAATATTGAAAAGCATTGAGGCGTGGAACCAGCGTTCACTTCCGCCACGCTTTTTAAACGGAGAAGATTTAAAGCAAGCTGGTGTTCCTTCGGGGCCGCAAATGGGAAGTTTGCTTGAAGAAGCCTATTTGCTTCAATTAGAAGGGGTGCTGGGCGATAAGCAGGCCGCTTTAACATGGGTCAAGGAGCAAATCCGATGATAGAAATAAGGAGTGATTATGCCGCGTAAAGGAATGTTGTTCGTTCAAGGAGAGGATCGACCCGGAATTATTAAAACAATCACCGGCGTTTTATTTGACTGTAAGGCTAATCTGGAAGATGTCAGTATGACCTTGCTTGAAAATCAATTCGCGATGATGGTTAGTTTTAATGCGGATGAAAAAGCATGGAAGCGAATTGACTCCAGGATTTTGGTTTTGCGCAAAAAACCTTGGGGAATGCACACGCATTTAATCTCTATTTCATCACAGCTCTCAAAAAGCAAGCGGCCTGCGCAATCGATTTTAATTTCTGCGATCGGAAAAGACCGGACCGGAATTGTTCACAGGCTGAGCTCAGATTTGTCAAAATTAAAAGCGAATATCACAAACCTGGATTGCCGATTGCTTCAGCGCTCAAAAAGCGCGAGTCTTTATTCTATGGTTTTGGAGGTCGATTTGCCGACTCTGAGCTCCGCAAATAAAATCACGCGGTTGATTTCGATTTGGCAAAAAGATTTGGGTGTTGAAATAAAAACACATACTTCCGAGGCCGCAGTTTTTTAATCCATGGATCGAATTGTTTTTTATCCTGATCCGGTTTTGCGAAAGCCATTGCCGGAATGCCATCTTTCTTCCGCTCAAATAAAAGAGATTGTTCAGAAGTTGTCCCGTGTCATGGCGCGTGAAAAACACGGAATTGGAATTGCTGCGCCGCAAATCGGAGTTGCTGAAAAAATCGCGATAGTGGATGTTTCTGAGCGCGATCAAAATTGTCAGCGTATGGTTTTAATTAATCCTGTGATCTTGGAGACTCGCGATCCGGAAATTGGGCGTGAAGGTTGCATGAGTGTTCCGGATTATACCGCTTTAGTGAAACGCTACCGTTGGATACGGTTTCGTTATCAAGACTTGAATGGGAAAGTAATCGATAAAGTTTCTACGGGAATTGAAGCGGTTTGTGTTCAACATGAAATCGATCACCTCAATGGAAAGCTTTTGATCGATTCGGTTGCTTGCTTAAAGACTGATTTGCTTCCGCGCCGAACTTCGAAAAAGTAACTGCGTGTTCTCTTTTTTTGCGCAAGGAGTTATATCCACCCGCTTTATTTTGTAGGCTATGTATTGCTATATCTCAAGGGGTAGAACTAGCAAAAACTAACATCTTCTCCCGTGTTGTTTCATTAGCCAATTTGACAGGCTTATTTGGCACTACTATACTTTTTATAGGTTTATTAAATCTTCGAGGCTCATTTGATACCTTTGGTCAAAGACAACACGGGTGATTTCACATTTGTCTGCCGTGCCATAAGTGCGGCTATTATTTTCTTTTTCTTATCCACGTCGCTTGATATTCAGCTTGCTGCTGCGAGCGTGCTGCCGGCGCCGATACCCGCGAAAACTATTTCTGATTCTATTCACTACATGCAAGATTTTGAGGATTTGGCGCAGCAGGGTTCCGAGAATCCTTTGAGCTCGATTGAGCAACAGCAAGTTAATCAAATTCAAAATGAAATGGTGCAGGCGAAGCTTGCCGAGCAACCTGTCGACAGCGCGTCATTTTTAAATGATGTGAATCCGCTGAGTAATCCCCAGGGTGATGTCACGGTTACTTCTGTGCAAATTGAAGATCGGAAGGTAACAACGTGGAAGTATGACGGTGGAGCTTATTTTGTTTTTGATGAGTCAGATAAACGCATTGTTGAAATCGGAGATTTCACGAACGATCAAAAGCCTGATCAGTTGGAAATTCGTAAATTTGATTATCAATCGTCCGCCGATCAAAATGCCGTGCGGATTTTAACTTTGGGCGTTGACGCGAATTATGATGCCTATCAGATTTTTGGGATGGATGACAATGGGAACTTGAGCGAGTTGCGTGAAGCCGGATTTCAAGTTGATGGTACGGATGTTGTGATGCGCAAGTACGCTGACGGACAAGTGACGTTGTATGCACCTTTGGAAGATGGCGCCTACGCTGAACGGACTTACTTGGCGGTTGATGATTATGGAAATTTGGGAAGACTTGTGAGCTATGCCAAGGTAAGCGATACGGAATTTTTTAGTTACACGATTAGTTATGATAATGATCGCGGCTTGAAAATTATTTCCGATGACATGTCTGAGCAGTATTGGGTTTATAAGATGGAGGGCGCGGAGGAGTCTTTGGTTGCATTCGGTGATGATGTTAACAGTATAGAGAAATCCGAAATGACGCAATCGGGGCAAACGTTTTCCGTTTATCGGATGACATCAACACAAGAACCACTTGTGGTTTATGAATTCAAACGCTTGGAGTCCGGTGCCATGGGGGGGATTATCCGCGTTCGGGACACTTCGACTGACCATCCTTTGGATTATGAGTATATATATAGTGAAAACAATACCGTTACCGTTTTAAACCATCTCGAGACGACCTACGTGCGGTTTCAGGTGGCCAACCAGGGCGGTGCGCTTTTTAATGGTTCGCTTCAGCCTTCGGATACGCCAATGGAAGCCGGTCGTTTTGCTTTGGTTGCTGGAGGTGTCAATTATCAGAAGATGGTTGAGCGCGTTTCCGGTGAGTGGATATTTCACGGAGAAGATAGCGCGGACAAAGTCTTCTTTTATGAAGTTGTTGCTAAGGATGTGATTGGGCGGCTTTTGCGGGAACGGGGTCCGCCTGAAGTGGCTTCACCCGATTATGAACTTGTCTTTGAATACACGGAAACGGGTGTTTTAGTTCGTAATACAATTGATCCGGTGTACGCTCGGTACACGGTCAATGCCGATAACCGTTTCGATCTTGCAGACTTTGGATTTTATCGCGTTGGTCCCGACCAAAGCCTTCTTTTCCGCTCCCTTCAATCTCAAACAGCCACGTCTCTTTCACCGGAAGTTCAAGCTTCTCTTTTTCTTCAAGTTCGGAGCGATCTTTTGGAGAAATTCGACTTACCGGACGGCTCAATCCAAAATATTTCAATAAAGGACACAGTTCAAGGGCATGAGGTTCTTTTGCGTTCGGCTGACCGAGAGTTTATGTATTCGATTGATCCTGCCGCGAATAAAGCTTATTTGACGACTTTTGCGATCCTTGGGGCAACTGAGGACGAGGTGCAGATTTTCGACAATGAAGGTCGCGTTACTCGGGTAATTTTGCGTGACTCTGCCGGAACCGAAATTCGGACTTTGAAGGAATATCGCTACCAGGATGGACAGGTCACAATACTTAATTATGAAAACACGACCATTCTGGTTGCCGCGCTCGTTAATGGAAAAGCAATCGGCGAAACCTTAAAGACCGGATTTTTCGACGTCAAAGAACAGCGTTATGCTTTGCAAGGTGCCGGTGATAAAGATGCCACTTGGAAAAGTTTTGGTGATGATAAGGTAATGTTGACTGATGACGATACGGATACCACTAAACCGGAGCGTGGCGTGAAGCCGGGGCAAGGTGGTTCCGGAGAGCCGCCTTTGCCGGGTGGGAGCACGCGCCTTGACGGAATGATTCAAAGCTTGCGCAGCAAGTTCCGGAGTTACCAAGATTGCGCAAATGAGAAACGTCTTGGACTTAATACG
Organism: uncultured bacterium; assembly: GCA_964562525.1. Lineage (GTDB taxonomy): Bacteria > Omnitrophota > Omnitrophia > Omnitrophales > Aquincolibacteriaceae > Multiplicimicrobium. The sequence continues at coordinate 6,841 of CAZLTL010000028.1, read as the reverse complement.
ACTTCTCGGAAGTGCGAAGAAATTATGTCTGAGATCGATGTGTTGCAAAAAGAAATTGAGAATGAGCAATTGCGAGGCATTGGTTTACCTGAGGAAGGAAAAGGCGGCGGCGGCGATAATAACTTGAATTATGGCAGCCCGGCTGCTGATCCTGCCCTTCTTCCTGAGCTTGTGGGACAAGGTGCTGCACCCATTTATGGGGCGGGCGTTACGATCGTTGAGCAAACTTCCATTAGTGTTACTTTGATTTCAGACGGATTAACTCAGAATTGGAATGCGGGTGCTGATGCGACAGTCGGGACAACTGATGATGAGTTGTCTTGGGTTCAGGATTCTGCAACCGGAACAAAATGGATTTATCAGAATGGACGTATGTCGAGCGTTCTAGATGCACAAGGACAAAATGCAGCGTTAATTGAGTGGAACGTAGCAGAGAAAATTGTTTCTTTTAAGTATGTTAATCAAGAAATTTATACCTACCGTTATCAGTCTGAAGATTTAACACAGGGCGGACTGGAGTTGGTTTCTGCTAAGCGGATAGTGCAAGGAGATTTTGTCGAGGAGGATTATGTTGATGGTTTATTGACTAAGGCCTGCGATGCGGTTCGGGGGTGCTTTACCTATGACTATGCCGTGCAAACCGGGCAAGTGCGCATCACGGATGAATCCGGAAAAAGCCGTATGGTTTCAGTCGGAGCGGATGGACGCTTTGGCAGTGCCGATGATTATTTGGCGGGCGGCGATGCTGTTGTGCTGAGCTATGATTCGCTCGGTCGCGTCACGCAAATGCAGGATGATTTGTTTGGTCTGACAGCTGAAATTGAATATCAAAGCGGCGGCACCGCGATGCTGGAGATGCGTGGGCAAAATGCACAGGTCATTACGCATTCATTCAACCTTGGCGCAGACGCAATTTGGAGTTCAGATGATATTTCTCAATTGGTGAGTGGAATTTGGAATGGCGTACCTTTTGTTCAGCAAATGGACGATCGCGGCCGGATTCAAAGCTGGGAGGGCGCTCTATTTGTTCCTAAAACGGATGTTGACGGGCGCTACATCTCGTCGTCCGGCAGTGTTGTTTATAGTGAAATTCAGGCGGATCAGGTTCGGCGCAAGGCTTCAGTAATTTATCAATACGCAGAAGATGGCTCTTCGGTTACGGTTAGTGAGCAAATTGCCGATGCCTCCGGAATGATTTCTGGTGAGCCATCCGAAGTTACGGTTTACGCAGCTGGGGTAGACGGAAAATTGCTCAGCCTGGATGACCGGATTGTTCAGGTTCGCTCATGGAATCGCACCGGAAAATTCTTTTTTGAACAAAAGTACGATGATCAAGGGCGAATCACGCTTTATAAGAACCTCTCGTCCGGCGATGAATTACGTTACGAATATGACGAAAGTGCCAAAACTTTGACGGTCACTTCCAGTTTGAGTTATTTCAAACAAGTCTTCGAACAGGATCCAAGTCATCCGGGTGATTGGTCAAAGATACGGTTGATTGAAGAAAGCCGCGACGGTGTCAATCGAAAGTGGGACAAGACAGATAACTTTACTTCCGTCACGAGTAAAGACGGGGTAACTACCTTTTTCCGCGAAGGTTTGATCAGTGCGGTAAAAATGCGCGATGGAGCAGTCATTCGTGAGTATCAATTCGTTAAAGACCCTGTCACGGGTGAAATCAGAGATGCGTACTTTCGTGGGCGAGAAAACATGGCCTCAACTTCATTTTGTGTTAATGAGGATTGTTCAGTTTACAAAGTTGTTTATGGTGAAGCAGGTGTTTTTATGGAGTATCAGAAAACTCCCAAAGGTCCCGTCCTTACTTTTATTGGCGACGCTTTTGCCACGGATTTTGTGCAAAGTATTGATGAGATCACCGGAGCGATGATTGTCCGCTATAACGATGGACGTTATGCGGAGTACAAGCAAGTTTCCGGTTTTTACGAAATTCAATCGAGTACAAATATTTATGGTGAGCGTACGACTTATTGTTATCATCCGGGTTCGGGCTCAGCTTGCGCCTCCGTTAGTGCTGAGGAGTTGGTCAATCGAATTTTGTCTTTACAGAATTTAGTTCCTGCGCAGTACAAAGATCAACTTTCGAAGCTCGAGAAAGAGGCGATGCTGGCAAAGCTCTCACAGCCACAGCTTGATTTTTCTGTGACCGCAGATGGTGTGGTAACTTTTTACGATGAGCGCCAATCGGATAATTGGCAAGAGATTCCAAATTCACTTTATCAAATTGACGCGTTAGGTGTTTTGGAAGTTAATTTTTACACGAGCGGTGATGATCCAAAGCTTGAGAAGTCATTTTCCTATCGTCAGGATGGAACGCTTTCGAAGGTTTCAAATTATGATTCCGATGGTAGACCTTTAAAGTCGTTTGAGTATGATTTTGACGGTCAATTTATTTTGAGTCGTACGGATTTTGTTTATCAATCAGATGATAAAGAGGACGCACATTTCCAGCGCCTCAAAGAAGTCAAAACTTATCGACTAAGCGGTCTTAATTTAACCTCGACGGATGACGCGACCGCTTCCGGATGGCTGTCCGGTCGCAGTGTTTATTTCAATTCTATTAAAGCGGCAGATTATGCTAAGACCGTCGGCCAAAATGCGGATTTTGCGGATTTGTTTGGCTTGAGCTTACAGCGTTACGAAGAGGCCTATCGCCGCATGGATAACAGCCTCTCTGAATCCTATTTAGATGCAGTGGTGATTAATCAGTATCGCTCTATTTTATTAAACCGTCAGTTGAACCGCCGTAATCTTAACAAGTTGTCTGATTGCGGTGCGAACTTTTCAGGTTGCACCTTGCTAACTGTCAGCGAATTCGTATACCTAGAGGGCCGAAACAAGGTGGATTTGACACGTCAATATCTTGTTCAAGATTTAATCGGTGAGCAGCTGGAGTTGCGAGGCGTTTCGCGTTCTCAACAGGTAGACAATTGGAACTCGATCCAGCACGACTTTGGAGATGATTTTATCGAGGGTACTGCTGATGACACCTATACCCATGTGCGTCAAGTTCGTTTGGGCGACGATTTAGACGGCAATGCCGACCTTGCTGTTTGGGGCTCTGAGTCTATAACTTATGACACATTAGGTGTTTCAGCTTTCGCCAAAGTTGATGGCTATGATGATGCTTTGCGGACAGGTGCGTTTGCTGATGTTAAAACCCATTCTTGGTCTTACGACATGTACGAAGACGGTTCAGTTGTTCGAACAAAATCAGCTGATATTTTGGATGGAGCGGAGACAGGGGAATTCGATTTTAATGAAAATATCCGCCGACTGGGCGCGGATGCTTCCTTCGAAGGAACCTTGGAGTCGTCTCTCGTGGCGGATTTGCGTGGAACCGCGGATCGCTCATTTGTGGGACAAGATTTTTCTTATAGCCGATCCTGGAAAGAGGGTTTTGATTTACCGGCCGAGAAGCGCTTTTTGAGATCTGAATCCTATTCGATTCAATCGCGCGATGAGCAAATCACTCGTTCCGTCAGCCGATCTCCTCAGACCGGTGAGATCAGTTATAACCACCGAGTTAAGAATAATCTTCCGGGAATTAAACGCGAGCTGCTGGGAGCTTTACCGAACCAGATTGAAACCTCAGAAATGGTTGAAGAATCATGGACATATCGCGGTGCTTTTTCCAGTTCAAATCAGATTCTCACGGATCATTCCTGGTCGGTCGATATTAAGGGGAACGGATCTTGGAGTCGCACCAAGTCGATTGAGGTTGTGGGCGGAAAAGAATCAGGCAAGGTAACGTATTCAGAAAGTAAAAAGGCCGATCCGAATCTTCCTTCGTGGGTTCAGGGTATCACTATTCGTCAGATGCAATTGGGTAAAGAAGCTGTTGACGTGGAGTGGCGCCAAGAGCGAATTACGGAAACTCAAAGTTGGGCGCAATCTTTTGATGCCGCTGAGCGTAGTTTGGATAATCATTCATTTACTGTCAGCTCACGCGATAGCAATATAACTCGCACTGCGTCTCGCAATTTAAAAACAAGTCAAATTACTTACTCTGAACAAATCAAAATCCCTGCTAATCATGAGGCATTGCCTGGGCTGAATGTCCGCCAGGCTTTGTTGGGTGATGTTGCCGGCGTAGCGAATTGGAAAGACCAGCCCATTCTGTTGAACCGTACTTCTAAAGACGGTTTTTATTTAGATCAAAGGTTTATTGACAGTGAGTCTTATCAGGTTGTTTCAATGGATGATTTGGTGACACGCTCTGTGTCGCTTGACCGTAATCATCCCGATTTTGTTGGTTCCGCAAAGTTAAGCTTTGAAGAGCGTCGTCGTTCAAGTATCGAGCAGGCCCTATCGAAGAATGGTTTGGTTGTCGACGAAGTTCAGCGCGCTCAAATGGTTTCCTTGCTGACCAACTCGTCTTCCGGCATTGATACTGTTTATGAAATCTTTTCTTCCCCGGATGGTTTTGTCGCCGGTGAGCCGCGCCAAGTGATGCAGCACTCATACCAAATGTCAAATCGAGACGGTTTGACTAACTATTCTCTTCTTTTTAATGAAAATATGCCGGTAGGAACATCGGAACAATCTGAATTGATGACGATTGCAACTTTTTCAAAATCTGAAACAGTTGAGCGCTCTGATATTTTGGCATCCTTGGGACTGATTAAAAATGATGCGGATCAAGCGGTGGCTATGGATAAATTGGATTTGCCCATGGCTGATTTTACACGTACCACGACAGGTAATCAGGTTTCGTATTCTTGGGCAACAAGAGATCGCAATGAGTCCTATTTACTGCAGTTGAATCCTACGGCTCCTGATGGTCCCGAAGCTTCTTTTGTTGTTAATGTACGGCTTGCTAAATCAGAAGCAATTGCTTTGGCTGACGGAACCTCAACACGCTATGTTAATCAGACTGAATTTTCAACGACAGACCGTGCTGCTTTTCGTCAGTTTTTAAATTCAACTACTGCAGAAGTGACACTCAGCCTGAGCGGCGGGCGTTTTACTATGCAGGTTTCTGATTTGCGGATTCCTAATATCTCACATACGCTCAGTTATGATCCGAAACAGAAGCAGCCTCGCTGGACCTATGTTCGTTCGGAAGTCCTTTCGGAGGAAGAACTCAGAGCTGTCATCGAAGGGAAGTCAAAACGCTTTTCAATTCCGGTCAATATGACTGATTTGGAAAAAAGCGATATTCTTAATTTGCTTGAGACGAAGTACGTTCAAGTCAGTGTGATTGGAAATCAATTCCAGACTTCGCTGCAAATGATTTTAAGCGAACAGCCGCTTGTTTCCTGGTCCTGGTCCTCGCCGTTGGGTGTTGATCAACCGCTTTTTGAGTTTTCAAAGAATACTCGTGTTGCCCGGTCGCGAGCCCGAGATTTACTAGAAAATGACTCCAATTTGACTCAAGGTAAAAAAATGCTTGTGAAGCCGGAGGTGAGACAGGATCTTCTTGATTTGCTTGAAATTGAAGATGTTTCGGTGACACAAGTAGAATCCGGCTCACGTATTTCTTATCAAGTCAGTCAGGCATCTAACCCCGATGTTACTTTTGGAATAAGCCTCGATACAGCAATGCCTGGGGCATTTTGGGATGTTGTGCAGAGCAAACGTCTCTCGTCAGTTGAATTTCAGGCTCTTTTAAAAGATCAAAAGCTTGTTTATTCAAATTCGTCGTTTAACGACTTTGAAGCTCTTCTCGCAGATCCTATGGCGGTCATCAGTCTATCAACTTCATATGATCGTGAGACAGTTCAGATTTCTCATCCCTTTATGCCTGAGGTGAGTTATCAGTGGTCGAAAGATTTTAATCTTTCTTGGAATTTGTCGCGCATTATTCGAATTTCAGCCGCAGAACTTCGTTTGGCAACCGAAGGTAAAACGGTGTCTTCCGCTTCCGTGTCTTCCGAAGCGGAATTAGTTTTACAAAACCCTAAAGCGTCAATTTCTAAAGTGGAGTCAAAATCCGGCACGACATATCAGGTAACGGTCGCCGGACAGCCGCAAATCTCTTATCAATGGTCGCCCGATGTTTTGAACGGATTTTTGCAGTTAACCAAAACAGAAAGAGTTTCGACGGCGATTCTATCGCCGCTTTTGAATGCAGCTGCGCTGGGTCTTAAAAATGAATTGGCCGATGAATTGCTGAAGGATTTTGTTTCTGTTTCTCAAATTACCGGCATCAGCGGAACAAGCTGGCAGGTTGGCTATGCCAATAATGAGTCTATAAGCTGGCAAGTTTCACAGGATCGTCTCAGCGGTATTGTATCAGTTGCTCGCGTAGATCGCATGACGCCTCAAGCGTTGAGAACTGCTTTAGCTGCAGGGAAGATTACCGGGAATCAAAGTGGTTTGGAGTCGGTGCTTAATCAGGATGATGTATCGGTTACGCGTGTAACGGGCTCTTCCGGTGTTAGCTGGCAAGTGAGCATGCAGGATAATGGTCTTGTTAGCTGGCAGGTTTCGCAAGATCGCATCAATCAAGTCTTTTCGATTTCAAAGGTTGAGCGTATTGCTTTTACTGACTTGCGAAATTTAGTCAGTGATTCATCTGCAGTTGTAACAGGTCTTAAGGATGAGTTTTTAGGGTTGAGTGAAGACGCTTTGAAATATGCGATGGTATCTCGAATTTCTTCAGGTTCCTCAACAAGCTGGCAAGTAAGCTTTGCGAACAATGACTTAGTCAGCTGGCAGATCTCGAAGGATCGAGTTAACGGAGTGATCTCGATATCGAAAGTGACAAGGATTCAGGATTTAGCAGCGCTGAAGAGTCAGATTAATACGGGAAATGTGGTTGGAGATAAAGCGAATCTGCTGACTGCGCTCGATGATCCGTATGCGACGATTTCGATGG
>CAZLTL010000027.1:0-19425 GCA_964562525.1 uncultured bacterium | reverse complement strand
CCTCGGGAAGCCCGATCACCAAAGGTAACAGACGCTTGCCTTTTTTTTCACGAATAACCAAAACCTGATATGCACGTTTCTCATCAATCAGAATCTTACTTAACGTGAGCTCGATCATGCGCGCGGCTTCCAGTCGGGCAAAACATCCGAAGAAGTTCTTAAGCCCTCCGGATTTTCATGAGCCGGAGTTTCATTTTTGAGCTTTTCCAATAGATGGCGCTGAGCTTGGCGATCTTCGATCAAACCCTTCTCAACGGCTTCCTGCTCTTCTAAAAGCTTCTTTAATTCACTTTCCCGACCACGCGCTTCAATTTCAAGCTGTTCTTGTTTTTTGACGAGCGATTTTAACCGCAATTCTTTTGTGGCAATCTGCTCCGCGACAAATACTTTGCGCTGAATCAATTCGCGATGCTCCATTTGACTGTGAAGTTCTTTGATTTGACGGCGAGCACTCTCAAGCTCTTTTTCGCGCATTTCAACTTCCTGTAAACGCGAGGTCCACGATTTTTCCTGCGATTCAAGCGCGTGCTTCAAACGGTCAAGCTCCGCCTGCATTTGATTTGTTTTCAGCTCATGACTTTTCACATCATAAGACTGCTTTTCCATTTCCTGACGGATTCGATTTTCATTTTCTTCGACTTGTTTTTTTGAAAGTTCCAAATAAGCCATTTTGGATTCATAATCCTGAATGGTCCGCTTCTGGAGATCAATTTCGTGCCGCAACGGCGACATTCTTTTTTCCCACTCAATTTCGCCCGCGGCAATCTGCGTTTTGGCCGTTTCAAGCTGCTGTCGCTCGGCCTCAACGCTATGTTGCAGCTCGGCATGAGCCGCTTGCGCATCACGCAAAAGACGGTTCATTTCTTCCGCCTGAACTTGCAAATCCTGCATTTTGGCTTCCTGCGCGACAATCCGCTCCTCAAAGTAAGATCGGGTGTCGCGGAATTCTTCCCGCGCGATTTTAAACTTTTCTTCAGTCGCAGCTAACTGCGACTCCAGCCGCTGAAGCTCTAAATCTTTTTCTTTTTTTTCTGCCGTTAAAATCTGAACCAAGCGGTCTTTTTCAGCAACTTGTTCCAAAGACCGGTCCACCATCGACCGCAAGCGTACAACCTCTTCCTGAAGCTTCAGGGAGTCACGAATCAGCATATCCTTTTGCTCTAAAAATTCTTTTTGCGATGTCGTCCAAGCCTGCTGATTGGAGCTGTGTGAGCGTTCGTTCTCAGGTGAAGGCAGATTCACAGGACCGGAGGAATCTCGCACTCCCCGCGCAGGAGCTTCATTCAAAGGTCGAGCGACAACAGTCGACGCCGAGGCCGGTTTTAAAATGGATTCGAGGTTAGGCAGAGCCGGCCAAACCGTGCGGTAACAGCGGCGTTTGTAAAAGCTGTCATTGCTAAGCGCAATTTCAACCCCATTATCGCTAAAAAAGTCTTTGATTTTGCTGGCCTGGTCATGCAAAAGATGATCAAGCAAAATAATCGGTGTGTTCTGCATGACATCCAAAGCATCTTCGCCGGATATCTCAAACGCTTTTTGCAGCTTTTGGACAAGGCGTGTGCGGTCCAGGGTGCTGCTGAAACTTTTCAGAACAACACACCAGTTTTTTTCTTCCGCGTCGGACTTGCGCTTGGTTGTAAATATCATGATGAATAAATGGTTTTAGTAAGTGAAGGCGTATTATAAGGACTGGTTGAATTCAGCGTCAAGGAAAGGTCTTGGCGAAAACACATTATTTTGAATTGCCGGACGAAGGGGTTTCGGCTGAGTTGGGACAAAAGGTCCATTCTTCAACCGGCTTTCCCTCTTTTAAATGCTGCTGAATCACTTGATCCATCTTTTCAGGCGTCATCGCACAATACCAAACGCCTTCAGGATAAACAACAGCAATCGGCCCGCCCTGACAAACTCCGAGGCATTTGGATTGGCTGCGCTTCACGCGCTGAAGACGCGGATCCGATCCATTCGTCCGCAGTCTTTCCTTCAGATGTTCATAAACAGGCAAACCCTGCGATGGGTGGCATTTTTCACCGACGCAGACAAAAATGTGCCGGTCATAAGCGGGCATAGTCGGCTTAGTGGAGGACGTCATGACGCTAAGAGGAAAACCGAGCTGTGTTACCCACAACCCACTCCGCGAAGCTTTCAATCGAAGCCATCGGAGGCATCACCTGAAAGTTAAGCAGCGGATGTTTCAGTTTTAATTCGGCTAAAATTTGAGGAATATCTTTTTTCATATGCGCCCCCTCAAAAAAGAAAAGCGGAACAATCACATAATCATCAATCCCCTGCTTCATCGCGGATTCAACTGCCCCCGCAATGGAAGGCTCATTGAGGGTCAAATAAGCTCCTAAAACCGGATAAGATTTAAGGGATTTGCGAACGACACTTAAAAACGAATCAAAGCCGTCCAACGCGGCTTTCTCACGGCTACCGTGCGCGATAAAAAGATACGCTCGCTTTGACATATTAAATGATCACTCCCGTCGGCTCTTCGATACAAACACGCGGAATCGTTCTTTTCATTGGAATCGGAAAAGTCACCACTTCCGTCGCACCTACAATAGCTCGCCTTAAAAAATAAACCGTTCCTTTACCAAAACCTGAAAAGAACCGGATAATCCGGTCGCCTTTGTGCATTTCGCTTTCCATGGTACAAGGAATTTCAGCGGGGCTTGTAATTACATTCTCAATCCCACGTCCAAATTTAGCACCGGTTTCAGAAAAGTAATTTCCCGAAGCCTCTGCCTGAGCTCTAAACAAAAATAAAAAAAAGAGCGCCAGCCCCAAAGTCAAAAAATATTTACGCATAAATCCTCCCAAAAACTACAGCATTTTAACACAGACCAAGGTGCGGTCATCATGCGGCGCGCGGCCAGAAGCAAAAGTCAAAACATCCGCCATAACCGCGTCAATCATTTTACCCGTATCTTCCCCCGTAGCGCACTGCTCCAATATTTTTTGCAGCCGTTCACTGCCGTATTGTTCGCCGTTCGGGGCCTTCTGCTCTTTGATTCCATCGCTGGTTAAAAGCATTGCATCCCCCTTTGAGAAATCAATTTCACCGGTTTCATAGGTTTGATCTTCCATAATCCCGATCGGTAATCCGCCTGCCCCCGTAATCAAATCCGCTTTACTTTCTTTGGCATGATAGTAAACCATAGGGTCATGTCCGCCATTCGTAAAGTAAATCTTTTGGGCGTGCGAATCAATGATCATAAAAAACAATGTCAAAAACATTCCGGAGGTTTCACCGCGTGCCAAATGATTGTTGAGCGCCGTCAAAATCTCTCCCGGCAACGCTCCGCTGGTAACCTGATGACGTAATTCATTCAGGGCGCGCGACATATAAAGCGCGGCAGGAACACCTTTACCTGATACATCACCCAAACACAGAGCAACCCGGCCATTGCCCAAGTCCATCCAATCATACAAATCACCGCCAACTTGCTCATAAAAAAGACAGCGAAACCCGGCGTCAAGCTGCGGCAATTTCAGTTCAGATCCCGGTAAAAGCGACTGCTGAATTTTAGAAGCCATTTGCAGTTCCCGGGCAAGAAAATCGCTTTCGATGCGGACTTCCATGTATTTCAAAAACAAACTCAATACAAAAACAACGGCAATTGCCAAAAGCGGCAGCGTAAAGTAAAAAACATACCGCAAGAAATAAAATGCGGCAAAATTGGACACCGCAAAAAGCCCCATCAAAACCAACGCGGCAACAAAGACCCATTGCGGACGCAGCTTCTTTCCGAGCCATGCCAAAAGCCAAGCCAAAGAAAAAATGAGCAAATGGTTCCAATACTTCGGAGCTTCGCTCATGAGCTTCATGCTTTTAAAACTATGGACAAGGCTGGCTTGAATCGCAAGCCCCGGTGTCTTAGGCTCGAGCGGAGTAGTGCTGATATCCGTCGAACCGGTTGAGGTGTCACCAAACATGACCACCTTGCCGTTAAATATTTTTTCTAATCTTTTGCGCCCGTCTTCGTTCTGAGCTAGATCAAAAACAAAATGCGCGGGTAACCGGCTAAATTCCGAAAGCCTTCCCGGATAATTAACTAATATCTTTTTATCCACCCGCCCTTGCGTCAATTGACGCGCCCACTCCAAACCTTCCGCAGGGTTGGAAAAAAGCGACTGAAACAAACTCACGGAAGTGTGAAAATATTCCTGCTCGCCCAGTTTGACCCTAGGGCGAATAGACCGAACAACTCCGTCAGAATCCGGCTCTGTGTTCGCGTAACCTATCGCGTAAGCAGATTTTAAAAAACTAGGAATCGGAAATAAAGCTTCCGGCGGATTTTCGGAAAGAAAATGAAAAGCCAAAACAACATTACCCGCTTCACGTATTGCCGCCGCTAAATCTTGGTCATCTTCGGGATATTGTGAGCTCTCGGGAAAAAGAACGTCGAAAAACACCGCGCGGGCGCCCGCGCTTTTAAGAATGCGCACCATTTGAGCGTGAACACTGCGACGCCAAGGCCAAGAGCCGATAGCCTGCAAGCTGTTGTCATCAATTTCAACGAGAATGATGTCGCGATGAGCTTTTTCGGCGGGGCGGAGTTTAACGCGAAGGTCATAAGCATCGCGTTCATACAAATCACCCGCGCCCAACAAATCAAAGAGAAGAAAAGCGAAGGTGACGGTGAAGGCAACGACAAAATGCAGCGGTAAACGCTGAAAGCCGCGATTAAGGCTCGAACGAATCAGCGTCAACATGAAAACCCTGTCATCCCGCCTTGGTCAAAAACAATTTCTTGTGAAACCAATCGAACCTTAAGACCCTTTGCGCACAAGCCGCCAAGGGCGATGCTTCAAGTCATCGGTCATATCGCGCACATTCGCCGAAGTGACTTCCAAATTGGCAATAATTTTTGAAATTTGCTCCTGATTTCCGTTCAAAACCTTGTTCAATCCTTTTGTCGTTCCATTGATGTTCTGCAGGAGCTCTTCTATCGTCTTAGCATTTTTCTGCATGAGATCATTCAGATTCGCAACAAGTGGGTTCAACGACTCCGACATCGTGACCATTTCTTCGGAAAGCGTATTTAAAGTTCCGATCATTTGATGCATCGGAATCGGATCTTCGCCTTCGATGGTTGATCCCGGCTGCAATACCGGCTTATCTTTGGATCCGGGCCCAATTTCAATCAATTTTTCGCCCATCATTCCCAAAGTATCAACGTAGGCGGGGCTGTCCTCACGCACAATCAAGTCGCGAGGAGCTTCAACGGTAATGACAATCGGACGCTCTTCACCGTTTTCCACCGCAAGGCTCTTTACTTTCCCGACTTCCCGACCGGCAAAATAAACTGGGGCGCCTTCTTCAAGTCCGCCGACATAGCCAAACCGGACTTTATAGCTTACTTTTTCGCCGCCGCGCATTCCGCCGACAACAAAAGTCATCACAAGCAAAGCCGTGATCGAAAACAAAATAAAAAAACCGGACTTCACTTCCGACGCTGAATAACTCATGCAATCCTCCTGAAAACATCACCCATTATGAATCTAATAAACCCTGTAAATATGCTTCGCTGGTTTGCTTGAAAGGAATCACTCCCTCAGGCTCACCTTCAATAAACTGACGGACATACGCATTTGACGAATTTTGAATTTGCTCCGCGCTGCCAACCTCAAGCACTTTGCCTTTATGCAACATGATGACCTGATCCGCGATGCGGAAAGCACTTTTCATTTCATGCGTCACAACAACCGACGTCATGTTGAGCTTGCGACTTAAGTCGAGAATCAGCTGATCGATCATGCTCGCGGTAATAGGATCCAGCCCCGCGCCGGGCTCATCATAAAAAACAATTTTAGGGTCCAATGCGATCGCGCGTGCCAAAGCAACGCGCTTCTTCATTCCGCCCGAAATTTGATGCGGATAAAAATGCTCGAATCCCGTAAGCCCGACAAGTTCTAATTTAATTTTCACAATAATCTTAATTGTCGACTCATCCAAAGGCGTGTGTTCGCGCAAAGGCACGGCAACATTTTCACCGACAGTCATGGAATTAAAAAGCGCGGACCCTTGAAACATCATGCCAAAAGAGCGGCGGACACCATCCATACCGGCGCGGTCCATTTTGGCAATATTCTTGCCTTCAAACAAAATATCGCCGGATGTCGGCTGATGCAAGCCGATGAGGTGCCTCAAAAAGGTACTTTTTCCGCAGCCGGAGCCCCCCATAATAACCGTAATTTTTCCGCGAGGAATACCGACATTCACTCCGTTTAAAACCGCGCGCCCGTCAAACTTCTTCACCAAATCCCGGACTTCAATGATGGAGTCCATAGCTTGTCCTGCTGAAGAATTAGAGGGCATAATAAATTACCGCCGTGGCTAAGCAATCGACCACAATAATCAAAACAATTGAAATCACAACCGCCTGAGTTGTTGCCTTTCCTACAGCATCCGAACCGCCGGAAACGGATAAACCCTGATGGCAACTCACAAGCGCGATCAAAATACTGAATATTTCGCTTTTCATTAAGCCTGTATAAATATCTTTAAGCACAAGCGCCCGTATCGAGTTCGCGACATAAACTTCTGGATTAATTCCCAAGGCAAAGCGCCCGACAAGATAGCCTCCGATCATGCCCATCCAATCGGCCACAATCGTTAAACACGGCAGCATAATCATCAATGCCATCACGCGCGGTAAAACTAAAAACCGTACCGGATGAATCGCCATCGTGGTCAATGCATCCACTTCCTCCTGAACCTGCATCGAACCCAGCTCCGCGGCAATCCGCGCGCCAATGCGGCCGCAAATGACAATCGCGGCAATCAGCGGACCAAGTTCCCGCGCCATCGCGACGCAAACCAAACTTCCGGTGTAATTCAAAGCACCAAAATCTTTTAAAGAGTAAGCCGCTTGCAGAGCCAAAACGGCCCCAACGGAAGCTCCCACCAACGAGATAATTCCGACCGACTCAAGCCCCATGGTTGTGAGCTGGTAAGCAAAAGTCTCGCGGGGCAAAGTCCGAGGACGGACTAAAACCCCCGCAAAATAGCGGACAACATCAGCAAAAAGCGCACCCAGCCTTGCTGTTCCTGAAAGCAGAAACCCTGTCGTATTTCCGATTTTGCCGAGAAAATCTCTAATCATGAATTTTTACGCGCCTACTTTTTGCATCGCATCCGCCATTGAATCCGACAAAACAAAAATGCCGTCGAGTTTGGCTATTTCAAAGACGCTGCGCACCGCCGGTGCCATTTCCGCCAAAACAAGCTTGCCTTGGTATTTCTTTGTTTTCTGGAGAGCCTCGACGAAGGTCGCGATGCCGGAGCTGTCCATATAGCCCACTTTCTTAAGTTGAATCACAATTTTGGGCGATTTTTTATCCGCCAATTGATTCAGCGCCTGACGCAAATTGGGGGAAGAGTGAAAATCGAGATCGCCCTCAACTTCTACGACTTGGACTTGGTTTTGAACCGTACAGTTTACTTTCATAACTAGCTCCTTTTTTCACAAGTTTTATAACGCACTAAACGCAACCGGTTTCCTTTTTTGTAAGTCGAATCATATTCAAAAATATCCGTCAGCGACCGAATAAATAAAACACCCAGTCCGCCGGGGCTTTCTTTGGGTAGTTTCGGCGTCGGCATTTGAGTCGGATCAAACGGCACACCATCGTCTTCGATCACAAACTCTGTTTGCTTAAGAGAATCATAGACATTGATTCGAATTTGACCGATTTTTTGAGGGTAGGCGTGACGCATCACATTCGTCAAAGCTTCATCTAATATCAAAGCCCATTCACCGACCTGCTTATCACTCCAACCGAGCGAAGGTAAAAGCTCGCGCATCTTTTCACGAAACGGCGTAAGTTCAGAAGAATCATTCTTTAAAACATAATGCTGGTGCATTAAAATCCTTGTTTTATTAAATCTTTTATCTTAAGCGACAATTTCTTGGGTCGCTTTTGTTCGCGTATCAAATCAAGACTATGGTCTAATTCCAAATTAACAAGGCTTCCAACTTGAAGAAAACGCAAGTTTGTAACCGCCAACGTGTGCGGGATCACCGCCACCTGAAAAGAAGATGGTTTTAAAGTTTGCACTGTCAAACTCACTCCGTCGACAGCCACCGAGCCTTTGGAGTGAAGCTTTGAAATTATAGTCTTCGGAGCATAGACCAACAAGCTCCAATTCCCTCCGCGGTGCCGAATTTCGGCAATTTCACCCACCGAATCCACATGTCCCGAAACCCAATGCCCCCCAATCGCGGAGCCCAGTTTCAAAGATCTTTCTAAATTGACCGTTGTGCCCGACGTTAAACGACCCAAAGTCGTTCCACTTAAAGTTTCAGGCAGCAAATCCGCTGAAAAACCGGTTTTGCTTATTTTGACCGCTGTCAGACAAACCCCATTCACGGCAATACTTTCTCCCAGAGCCCCCTGCTTTTCTTTGCGTTTAAAAGCAAAGCTAAGCCGCGCGGATTGACCGCGAATAAGGACTTGCTTCACAACCCCCGTGTTTTCGATTATGCCGGTAAACATAAAAACAATATCAGCTTAACTTGGCTTGAAAGCAATAATCACGCCCAAGCTTTATCAATTTGAGAATTTTTAAATCAATAGCTTGATTGGGATCTTTCAGCCCAAGACCCTCAACCGAAGTTTTGGCGTCACGTCCGCCGATCACCTTAGGCGCCATCATCCAATAAATCCGATCCGCTAATCGAGCTTCAAAAAAAGAAGCGAAAACTTCTCCACCGCCCTCCACCATCAGCTTGCGAACTCCTAAATGAAAGAGCCTATCCATGAGCTCGGGCAAATCAAACCCTTTACCGGCGGGCTTACGAACCGGCAAAAACGAACAATTCTTACTTTGAAGGTTTTTCTGCTTCAGCCAAACAGGCAACTCTTTCGCTGAAACAACAAACACAACATGAGAAGAACCTTCAAAAATACGTCTGTTTTTAATAGGCAGCATATCCGCTGAAGCTAGAATAATTTTCCAGACAGGGTTGCCGGGCTTCAAGCTGGAAAGACGCGGACGATCCAAATTAAATGTGGTCTTTCCGACCAGCACGGCATCATGTTCCGATCTGAGCTTATGCACGAAAGCGCGCGCTTGCGGCCCCGTAATCCAACGTGATTTCCCTCCCCGTGCCGAAATCTTGCCGTCAAAAGTCTGTGCAATCTTAATTGTAATAAAGGGACGTTTCTTCATAGGGGAAATTTGCGGTTGTTCCGTAGGAACAGAGCTGAAAAAAACTGCCCGTCGAATGTCTGAGCGATTTTTACAGTAACAAAAGGCCGGGCTTTCTTCATGAGGCGGGCTTCACATCCGCAATTTGACGCATCAACTTATCCAAAACTCCGTTTACAAATTTTCCGGAATGTTCTCCTGAATATTTTTTTGCGAGATTCACAGCTTCATTGATAACCACTTTCGGGGGGGTCTCCGTCATCATCGTCAGCTCAAACATGGCAATGCGAAGAATGTTACGGTCCAAAACAGCCATGCGCTTCATACTCCAGTTTTCGGCAACCGCCTCAACTTTTTGATCCAGAGCAGCTGTATCCTTCTCAACGCCTTCGACAAGCTTGATAATAAAATCGCGCAAATCAATCTCCATTTTGGGCTGGCTACCAAAAAAACTGCGCAAAGCATCATTTGCGGTTTCTCCTGTCATCTCTTTTTGATACATCACCTTCAAAGCACCTTCGCGCCCCTGAGTCCGTTTACGCATGTTTTTTCCTTGCAGATTTGCTTCTGCGGTTGCTGCGTAGCCGCAGATCTGAAATGAGACTGATCATTTCAAGTAGAGCTTGCGCTGCCTGCGCCCCTTTATTTCCCGACTTGAGGCCCGCGCGGTCAATCGCTTGTTCCAAAGTATCCAAAGTCAAAACCCCGGTCGCGATCGGAACACCCGATTCAAGTGCCACCTGAGAAACTCCGCGCGTAATTTCATGCGCGACGCATTCGTAGTGATAAGTTTCACCGCGCAAAACGCAAGCCAAAGCAATAACGCCGTCGCAATTCAAATGCTTCTTTACCGCTTTGCAAAAGAAAGGAACTTCCAAAGCGCCCGGGACCCAAACCACTTTGATTTGAGACTCTTTCATTCCGGCTTTTTTCAAATAAAGCACGGCACTATCTAGCAATCGACGGGTAATAAAATCATTAAATTCCGCGACAACAATTGCGACACTCTTATTTTCCCCATTTAATTTTCCAAAATAAAACTGCTTCATTAAAAACTCAATATTGATTGAAGGTTAAACGAAAGCTCATGATCCGCCGCGGCCGAAGAGTAATCAAATGGCACGGTTTCCAAAACATGCAACCCATGCCCCTCCAAGCTAATCAGCTTCAGCGAATGATTCGTCAGCAACTTTAATTCACGGCAACCTAAATCTTTCAAAATTTGCGCGCCAATACCGTAATCGCGTAATTCCGTTTGATTTTGCGGCTCACCGGTTGCGTGTTCAGGTAAACAAACCCATTTACTTTTGTTCTGGATATTCTGCGCCATGGAAATGGCTTTGGACGATTGATTAACGTAGAGAATCACGCCTTGCCGCTCCCGGTCAATCATTCTTAAAGCGGCTAACAACTGAGATTGAGGTTTACGTCGAATCGCATCCATCACATCATCCGCAAAGCAAGCTCCGGTCACGCGTGTCAGCGTAGTGCCTTGAATGGGCCCTTTGACTAAAGCAACATGCTCCGCATTTCCGATCACAGACTGATAAGTTAAGATGCTCCAGCCTGAATGATCAGATGACATCGCGGCTTCATTCACACGCACGACCAATTTTTCTTTTTTACGGCGATATTCAATTAAGTCGCGAATGGTTCCAAACTTGAGCCCATGCTCCGCACAAAACCGCATTAAATCAGGCAGGCGCGCCATAGTTCCATCATCGTTCACAATTTCACAAATCACGCCTGCCGGAGACAGCCCCGCCAAACGAGCTAGATCGACCGCGGCTTCCGTATGCCCGGCACGCCGAAGCACTCCACCGTCTTTGGCAATAAGAGGAAAAACATGCCCGGGCACAGCCAAATCGCTTCTGCGCGAGGTTTCCTGTGCCAAAATTTCGATTGTGCGAGCGCGGTCAAAAGCGGAAATACCGGTTGAGATTCCTTTGATAGCGTCTACGGAAAGGGTAAAAGCGGTTCCCATAGAGTCTTCTGCGGTCGGATTCATAGCGCCCAAACCCAGCGCTTTCACTTTTTCAGAGGTAAGAGGAACGCAGATCAGTCCGCGTCCATAGCGCATCATGAAATTAACAAGTTCGGGAGAGACTTTATCAGCGGCAAAAATCAAGTCCCCTTCGTTTTCACGATCTTCATCATCCGTCATGACGACCATACGGCCGAGGCGGATTTCTTCGATAAGTTCTTCAATGGGACTGATCTGTGAATGAGCCATAAATAGATTAAAACTTGCGTTAAAAATATGATGTTAGCAATCGAACCCAGCTTTGTCAATTGAGGCAAAATCCCACGAGGAACATGCCAAATCACCCGACAAAAGAAAAAGCCCCGGCTTTTTACGGCCGAGGCTTAAATTCTGTTTTTAGAGCTTAGAGCCCTTGGATTTCGAAAGTAAACTCTCCGATTTCATCTCCCGGAGCGACCGAGTTCTCACCCACAATAATGTTCATTTTCTTAACCTTGGTCTGATCCACGCCATCATTCATGAAATTCTTCAGAAATTCATAGTAATTGGAACTAACATCCACAACCACATCATGCCGTGACTTCTTACCGTTGACGTCTTCAAATTCAAGCTTCAAGGTTGTCGCCTTGGTTGAGCTTAAACCAAACACAATTTCCGTGAAAGTACTTAAGTCAATGAATGACCCATTATTGAGCGGATCAAAATTGACAGAGATACCCGCGAAGGTATCCTGATTTAAATCAAACGAAAGCTTGAAATAATTCGGCACCGGGCTGGTTAAAGTGCTGCCCCCATTCGAGCTGACAAGATTAGGAGTTCCGGCACCTAAGTTAGTCACATCGCCGGATCCAACAGCAGGGTTCGGAACTAAAACTTGCGCCGAAGGCACGCGGATAAAATTCATCGCGTAAATCGTAAATTCACCGCTAACATCCCCGGGAGTGTGATTTTGATCCACAATCGCGAAAACGCTGCGCACGCCTTGTAGCGCGGCTTCATTCGGCAATTGAATCCGAATTGTTTGAAAGTCGCCGACAGGCAGAGTCACATCAGCCGAATAAACCGTGACGTCCGCCTGATTTTTCAATTCGATTCGGATTTTTTGAGGAGAATCAATCACGCCAGCATAAATGACCAGCTCATGCGCGGAAGCGTCATAGTTTTGATTCAGAACCCAATAATGCCCGCCCCAGCCACCGACTCCGCTCAAATCGCCATAATCAAACTTATAACCTTGGAAATAGTCAGCAACGCTAAAGAGAGTCGTAGTCGCAGGCTGAAAACCATTCAACACTCCTTCAAAGACAAAATCACTAAAAACTGAAAGTGATTTATCCGCAAATTCCGGAGCTTGCGCCGCAACGGCATCTGTCTTCGGAATCAAAGGAACCATGGCACGGCTCAAGTTATCGTAAAGCGTATTAAAGCCAGTTTCCAATCCGCGGTTGCGAAGAAAGACCTTAAAAGCATCCGGCCCGGTTCCGGCAAGACCTAAAATGGTGGAAGCCACGTCAATGCCGACAAAGGTTTGAGCAATTTGGCTATTCGAACGCGCGGCATCAAAAAAGCCGTAAAGACCTTCGATATTCAATTGCTTACCGATCGCTTCAAGCCAGCTCATGACAAGCGCCGGATCAATCGAGTAAGCTGAGGCCAGCGCGTAAATCGAACCCGTGTCCATCAAAAGTCCGCTGGCTTGATGAATAGGGCTCTCCGCCAAAATACCAATTCCCTGGGCTCCCACATAGCCTTCACCCGGCACATCGCTCGCGGAAATAATTCCGGGAATCTTATTCCGGTTTGAGTAGTCCAAATAACTCAGAAGACCGTTATAAAGCGCATTGCGCGTTCCAATAAAATCACTTTCGCGCACAAATAATTGCGGCCAAAAAAGCTGGAAGGCTCCGCCGTCCCAGCTGCCCATATTCGCGATTCCTTTACCGTTACGATCAACATAAGTCGGGTTATAGAAAAACTCATGCCCGGAGTTCGGTAAAATTTTTGACCAAGCTGTGTCTGGGATATCACTGCCATAAAGTGTTTTGAGCAATGCAATTGCGGGTCGAAACTCAACAGCGACACGATTCACCCATGCGTCATAGCTATTGGTTGCGGTGTTATAACCCTGCGCAAATAAACCAAACATCTGAGTCGCTAAATCCACATAGCCCACTTTTTGATTTTGGATCACCGTGTTCACCTTGGTGATAATCTGCGCTGCCACTGTCGCGTCAGCTCCGGCCAAGGTCACCGATTCAAGTGAGCCGGCTAAAACCGCCAAACTCATGGTCAGGTTTCCATTATCAATAAAGTTAAATTGGGTGGATGCCGGAGAAACAGGATCTAAATTCATCCACGCCAAAAGCCCCTTCCAGCCATGGTTTTGCTGCAAACTTAGCACTTGATCCATGACAAAATTAATTTCCGTCAAAGCTTGGGCGGTTGTCATACCATTATTCAGATTGCCTTTTATCGATTCAGCCAAAATCTGCAGATAAAATCCAATCAAGGTCGGCTGAGTCACTTTGACTCCCGCGCGGTCATAAGGGAGATGCGTTGCGGGGTCAATACCCACACCGCTCACAAAATAATCTAAACCCTGATCAATTAAATCTGTTTTGAGCTGAGTTTGCGCAGCACTCAAAACAGGCGCGGCATAATTAATCCCACCGATTTGAACCTGAACAAGGTCTTCCGCCAAGCCCGATTTAAAGTTCGCGTCTTGCACAAAGACAATCTCTTTCACCTTGTTGCGATCAAAAGCCGCAGGAGCTAAACCGAGGTCCAAAGTGAAGTTTTGATAAGCCGCACCCAGCTGTAAATAGAAGGACACCGTATTGTTATTTTCGTCTTTGATATCAACACGCGTCATTGCATTTAAACTGCCGCGTGCCGCCAACACAACTTGCGACGGTAATGCAAAAACAGCGTTGCTCGCATTCGCAATACGGGAGAAAGCAAAAGCGGTTGAGCTCCCTTGCAAATTATATTCATATTCAAACTCAGAATCAGAAAGAGCCTTCGCGAGAGCTGTACCGCTGGGCGAACCAACAACGGTGTTTCCTCCGCCGGCACTTACTTCAGGTGACGATGTCAACTGAGTTAAACTCGCCTCATTGTAAACGGACGCAACCGCCAAATTAGCTCCAAACAAAGGGAAATCTCCCAAGCGAATTTGCAGCGTTCCCGAGCTTGAAATTTTTCCGTTTTCAAGCACCACGTTAAAGCTGGTCACCTGGTTTAAATCCACGCCTGTGAAACTGGAAAGCGCGATCCGGTAAAATTGTTCCGCTGATGTTACGCCGGTTAAAATGACATGGCTTTTCGCCCCTGCTGAATCTTCAATCTCAAACTTGATATTGCCGGATTGCCCCGCCCCAAGCTTCAAGCCCAAAGTCAGATTCCCCGCCGCGGTAAGATTTGCAAACTCTTTAGCCACAGTGGCGTAATTGTCAAAGGTGCTGATTGCACCCGCAAAACTGCCGGGATTGGTAGCCGTGTAAGTCAATGTCGAAACGGTCGAACTTTGCTTAGCGATCACTCCCGCACCGTCAAAGTCAAAGCCGACAATATCTTTGAAATTTAAACGGCTGATATCTGCGGCGGTTAATCCCGCGTCGGGCGCAACTGTGGGAGTGAAATCTCCTAAACGAACCTGAAGCGTTCCCACGCTCGTGATTTTTCCGTTCTCTAACACGAGATTAAATCCAACGACTTTCGTCAAGTCTACGCCAAGAAAATCCACTAACTGAACCCGGTAAACTTTCTCAACATCCGTGATACTTGAAAGGATCACAAATGCTTTGGCGCCTGTCGAGTCTTCAATCTCAAGTTTGATGTCGCCTGTTTGGCCGGCACCCAATTTAAGACCTACTGTTAAACTTCCTGCAGTGGAAAGATCTGCAAACTCTTTAGCTCCTGTGCTGAAATCATCAAACGTGCTGATAGCACCGGCAAAGCTGCCCGGATTGGAAACAGTATAAGCAAGGCTCGAAACTGTAGGAGTTTGCTTAGTCACAACTCCCGCGCCGTCAAAATCAAACCCAATCATATCCTTGAACGCCAAGCGGCTGATATCCGCAACCGTCAATGCGGCATCCGCATTCACAGTCGTAATAAAATCACCTAAACGAATAGCAAGCGTTCCTGTACTGGAAACTTTGCCGTTTTCCGCAACGATGTTAAAGCTAACCACCTTGGTTAAATCCACGCCCGTAAAGCTCGAAAGCGCGATACGGTAAAACTGTTCCGTCGAAGTCACACCCGTCAAAGTGACATAGCTCTTTGCACCCGTGTTGTCTTCGATTTCAAGTTTCAAATTACCTGATTGACCGGCTCCGAGTTTTAACCCGAGAGTGAAATTCCCTGCCGCAGCAAGGTTCACAAACTCTTTCCCTACAGTTGAGTAATCATCAAAAGTTGTGATTGCGCCCGCGAAACTATTCGCAGGAGTAATGTTATAAGCCAAAGTTGAAAGCGTGGTACTTTGCTTTGCAATAGTTCCCGTGACCGCCGCGCCCGCTCCGTCCTGATCAAAACCTACAATACCTTTAAATGTAAAGTGACTGATATCCGCTGAGGTTAACCCCGCGTCAGGCGCAATTGACTGGATAAACGCATGATCTCCGATGCGTACTGACAGTGTTCCCAATTTAGTCGTGACATTCTCACTGATCACAGTAAAGTTGATTCCCGTTACTTTCGTCAAATCAACATTACCCACTAATCCTGCCATCGGGATTCCATAAAACTGTTCGGTTGTGCTTACACCGTTCAATTTCACGATGCTCTTCCCGCCAAGCGAGTCTTCTACTTCAAATACGATCGTTCCGGTTCCGGCCGCAAGTTTTAATCCCACGAAAATATCAGCAAGGCCTGAAAGGTCTTTCACTTCCTTCGCCACTGTTCCGTAATCATCAAAAGGGCTGATTCCCGTTGCGAATGATCCGGCGGTTGTTACGTTAAAACCGACGTTATACTCCGTAGCGCTTAACTGCGTCGCTGTCCCATTCACTGCGATTGGGTTATAAAGTCCGCTTAAGTGGCTGATATTTGCCGCGGTTAATGCAGGGTTTGGATTCACATTCGTGATGAAGTCTCCGAGACGGATCTGAAGCGTTCCCGCATTCGTGATGCTTCCGTTTTCCAGAACGAGATTGAATCCCGTGATTTTAGTTAAGTCAACTCCAAGGAAACTCGAAAGCTGTACTCGGTAAATCTTCTCAACATCCGTGATATTCGAAAGGATCACAAATGCCTTAGCACCCGTCGAATCTTCCATCTCAAGCTTGATGTTGCCTGTCTGGCCCGCACCCAATTTCAAACCAACCGTTAAACTGCCTGCCGCTGAAAGATCCGCAGACTCTTTCGCCACTGTGCTGAAATCATCAAACGTGCTGATGGCACCGGCAAAGCTGCCCGCAGGTGTCACGTTATATGTCAAAGTTGATAATGTGCTGCCCTGCTTAGCGAGACTGCCCACAACCGCAGCGCCTGCTCCGTCTTGGTCAAAGCCAACGATATCCTTAAATGCCAGGCGGCTGATATCTGCGGCAGTTAATACCGGGTCGGCGTTAATCGTTGAGATGAAATCGCCCAGGCGGATCTGTAAAGTTCCCGTATTCGATATCTGTCCATTTTCCGCAACGATGTTAAAGCTGACGACCTTTGTCAAATCCACACCCGAAAAGTTCGAAAGCGCGATACGGTAAAACTGTTCCGTCGAAGTCACGCCCGCCAAAGTCACATAGCTCTTTGCACCCGTGCTGTCTTCGATTTCGAGCTTCAAGTTACCGCTCTGGCCTGCCCCAAGCTTCAAGCCCAAAGTGAGATTGCCCGCTGTGGCAAGATTCACAAACTCTTTTCCAACAGTGGAGTAATCATCAAAAGTCGTAATTGCGCCCGCGAAACTATTCGCGGGAGTAATGTTATAAGTCAAAGTCGAAAGGCTGGTGCTCTGCTTTGCAATGGTTCCCGTTACTGCAGCGCCCGCTCCGTCCTGATCAAAACCGACGATGTCTTTAAAAGTAAAGTGGCTGATGTCAGCGGAGGTTAATGCTCCATCCGGCGCGATCGAAGAGATAAATGCGTGATCTCCGAGACGAACTGAAAGCGTTCCAACTTTCGTTGTCACATTCTCACTTATTACCGTGAAATTAATTCCGGTGACCTTCGTAAGATCCACATTACCCACTAAGCCCGCTACAGGAATTCCATAAAACTGTTCGGTTGTGCTTACACCGTTCAATTTCACGATGCTCTTCCCGCCAAGCGAGTCTTCTACTTCAAATACGATCGTTCCGGTTCCGGCCGCAAGTTTTAATCCCACGAAAATATCAGCAAGGCCTGAAAGGTCTTTCACTTCCTTCGCCACTGTTCCGTAATCATCAAAAGGGCTGATTCCCGTTGCGAATGATCCGGCGGTTGTTACGTTAAATCCGACGTTATACTCCGTAGTGCTTAACTGCGTCGCTGTACCGTTCACTGCGATCGGGTTATAAAGTCCGGCCAAGTGACTGATATTTGCGGCAGTCAATACGGGATTCGGGTTGACGTTCGTAATGAAATCACCGAGGCGGATCTGAAGTGTTCCCGCGTTCGTGATACTTCCGTTTTCTAAAACAAAGTTGAAACCCGTGACTTTGGTTAAATCCAAACCAAGGAAACTGCTCAGCTGAACACGATAGATCTTTTCAATATCCGTAATACTCGAGAGGATTACAAACGCTTTAGTGCCTGTGCTATCTTCGATTTCAAGCTTGATATTGCCTGTCTGTCCGGCACCCAACTTAAGGCCGAATGTGAGACTGCCTGCCGCTGAAAGGTCCGCGAGCTCTTTTGTACCCGTACTGAAATCATCAAAGGTACTGATCGCGCCCGCGAAACTGCCTGCGGGAGTTACGTCATAAGTTAAACTCGAAAGCGTACTGCCCTGCTTGGCGATACTGCCTACGACCGCGGCGCCTGCGCCGTCCTGGTCAAAACCAACGATATCCTTAAATGCCAGGCGGCTGATATCTGCGGCAGTTAATACCGGGTCGGCGTTAATCGTTGAGATGAAGTCTCCCAAGCGGATCGCCAGTGTCCCCGTGTTGGAAATTTTTCCGTTCTCGAGCACCACGTTGAAACTGGTGACCTTCGTTAAATCAACGCCTGTGAAATTCGAAAGTGCGATACGGTAAAACTGTTCGGTCGATGTCACACCGGTCAAAGTGACATAGCTCTTTGCGCCTGTACTGTCTTCGATTTCAAGCTTGATGTCACCGCTCTGGCCTGCTCCGAGTTTTAATCCGAGAGTGAGATCTCCTGCCGCAGCAAGATTCACGGACTCTTTTGCAATGGTTGAGTAATCATCAAAAGTTGTGATCGCTCCCGCGAAACTATTTACCGGAGTAATGTTATAAGTCAAAGTCGAAAGGCTGGTGCTCTGCTTTGCAATGGTTCCCGTTACTGCAGCGCCCGCTCCGTCCTGATCAAAGCCAACGATGTCTTTGAATGTGAAATGGCTGATGTCAGCGGAAGTGAGTGCCGCATTCGGCGCAATGGATGGGATAAAATCACCAAGGCGGATCTGAAGCGTTCCTGTGCTCGTGATTTTTCCATTCTCTAACACGAGATTAAATCCAACAACTTTCGTCAAGTCTACGCCAAGAAAATCCACTAACTGAACCCGGTAGATTTTCTCAACATCCGTGATACTTGAAAGGATCACAAATGCTTTGGCGCCTGTCGAGTCCTCGATTTCAAGTTTGATGTTTCCTGTCTGTCCCGCGCCAAGCTTGAGACCGACCGTCAAACTGCCCGTCGCTGAAAGATCAATTGATTCCTTCGCGATAGTACTAAAATCATCAAACGTGCTGATTGCGCCCGCAAAGCTACCTGCCGGAGTCACGTCATAAGTTAAACTCGAAACGGTACTGCTCTGCTTGCTGATCGTTCCTACAACCGCAGCGCCTGCTCCGTCTTGATCAAAACCGACAATATCTTTAAAAGCCAAACGGCTGATATCCGCCGCGGTCAATACAGGGTCCGCATTAATCGTCGGAATAAAGTCGCCCACACGGATCTGCAATGTCCCGGGATTCGTTACTTTGCCGTTTTCAGCAACGATGTTGAAGCTGACCACTTTAGTCAAATCAACCCCTGAGAAATTCGAAAGCGCGATCCGGTAAAACTGTTCTGTTGAATTAACACTGGTCAAAGTCACATAGCTCTTTGCACCCGTGCTGTCTTCGATTTCAAGTTTCAAATTACCTGATTGACCGGCTCCGAGTTTTAACCC
>CAZLTL010000026.1:0-21365 GCA_964562525.1 uncultured bacterium | reverse complement strand
GGCGAATAATAAAGGCACGGTTGATTACAAGATGAAAAATGGTCAATTGATCAAGACCAAAGAAACCTTTAACTACCAAGTTAAGGTTGGCGAACAATTAGTTGATAGAACCGATGTGTTCACCTATCGCGAGGATAGAAACGGAAATATTGTTAAACAAAAAGCGGGTGAGCGAGGATATCAGGTTGGAAAATTTGATAAAGACGGTAACTTTAATGTGACCGAGATTCATTCTTATAGTGATAAAGGTGGTAGCGTCATTCAAGACGTCACTTTTGATTCTAAAACGGGTGTTTATACCGCAGTTGAGCGAGGCGATCTTGATCATGTTACTACCTATGACAGTCAATTTAATCTTATTTCTGAAGTCGACAAGATTACGCATACGCCGGATGGGAAACGCATCACTGCTGATGGTAAAGAAATAACCTTAATTAAAGCGACTCAGCGAGGTTCGTCCGACGGCGTTGAAGGGCTCTTTGTGACCATTACAGTGGATGGCACTGGCTTATCACAGAGTGAGCAATTATCTTTGAGTGAAACTGTTACCAAGAACTTTCAGGAGCTTGAAGTGAGCCATTCGTTCTATAAGACTAACGATGATGGCTCGCGCACTCTTATGAAGCAAACCATAACGGATGGTGTTTATGACGCGAACAACAATGGAGCAGGTGGGTACTATTCGGGCGGGAAAATTATTGAAGAGCGGACGCTCAATAGTTCCGGTAGCTATGACTTAGTTTTTAATCATGCTTACAACGACAAAGGTGTTGGGGTTGATTTCTTAAATAGTCAAGGGCAGTTCGAAAGCATATTTAAGGCAACAGACAACGGTAATGGTGTTCTATCCGGCGTCTATAATCAGAAGTTTGATACTTTCGAGGGCGGAAAATATGCCATGACTGTACAAAACATCCAAGCGAAAGGTGTTGATTCGATTCAGTTGGGCAGTTATCGCCAAGTAAATATTGACGGTCAATTAACACAGGCATTCATACCTACAGAAATTTATACGGATATGCAGTCGCCCGACGCGTTGGTGTTGACCGAAATGGGATTGGAATTAACTCCGGCTCAAGTTGTAAAAGATCTCGGAGCAAATCAGTTTCTGTTTATTAATACAGCGGATGGCGGCAATTCAGGTCAACTCACACAGCTTGGATTTAATCAGCAAGGCGTATTAGATTTTAATGCAAAGGCAAGTATCAGTTTTAATCAGGAGTCGGGTTTATTCACGATGCGTGAGGGTAATAATATCTACACTCTCACGGGGGAAACTTTTGGTGGCCAGCTCGGAAATATTACCTCTCTTTCACAAATCATGGGTGATAACCGAACACAAATTGGATCGATGATGTCCAATATCAAGCTGACTAGCGCAACAGGTAAGGGGGTTAATGAGTTAGGGGTCACTGCTGCTGATCAAGAGATTTTTGTCGGAATGGACGGGCAGTTTGTTTTTAATGACCAGATTTTTAAGTTGTCTGCTGATTCGACCGGTGCTCAGGTTGGTGACTTGGTTGGTCAGATCAAAAAAGTAAGTTCAGTTTATAAAGATGCTGCTGGCAAAAATGTTGTGCTGAAGGATGCGAGCTTTGTTATTCCATGGGATAAAGAAAAAGGAGCTTTTTCCACCACTGCGATTTCTCAAGATTTTGTCAAAGTCGGAGAGCAGAATTTTCCAAAATTTATGGGGCAGGTAGGCGAGAATGGTCAGATCACTTTGTCTCATGTTTTTTCTGTTCAAGAAGGAGCCAAATTTAATTTAGGTGTCGATGCAGCGGGTAACACTTTGAGTGTGGATGCAACGCAACTTATTGCAGGTGTTTATCAGCCTATTGGTGTTTCCAGTGCCCCTGGTTCAAATGGACAAAGTCTAATTGTTGGGTTTGACGGCAAGACGCTGGGAGCTCAGAACTTTGTTAACGGTATTCCCACTTTGGAGGGTAGTTCTTATCTGAGCGTTGATTTGCTTAAGGGCACAGGGGCATTCTCTGAGTCGATGCTTCAGCAGGCGCAGTCTGAGCTTTCAAAAGCAGATGCATTGCAAGCCCAAGGCAAACTTAAAGAAGCTTTTAGCGGCTTTGCTGTGGTCGAAAATCCCACCAAGCAAGGTGAAAGCATTCTTGCTTTCAAGGGAGTTGAGGCTGTGGGCTACTCGGCAGACTCTACAAAAATTTTCGGGACATTTGCGATTGTTGACGGGGCTGATAAGCCTGTTTTGGTTGGGATAATGGATGCTCCAGCGGGCGTGCAATCTTGGAAAGTTGGTAATACAACATTTTGGCAAGAAGGCAGTGAGATCACCGTTTTTGAACTTTCTTTCGATGCCTCGGGTGATTTAAGTAAAGGGTCTACCTTAAAAATTGGCCAAACGCTAGGTGACTTCAAGGAGATTAAAGGACCTGAAGCCGGTTTTACCCGGAATGTTTATGACAGCAAAACATACGAACTAATGGGGCAGGTTCGCTACTATGACGAGCAAGAAGTTCAAGTTGCTCCGGTTTTGGTTCCCGGTGCTAATGGTGGGTCCATGGAAGTCGCGCCACTTTATGGTCAATTTATAAGTGAGTCGAAGTCCTTTGCGATGCGTATAGGTTCAGACATCAACTTTTATGACAAAGGCGGTGATCTCACCGGATTCGCGCCGATTGATGCTGTAACGGGACAAATTGTTGAGAAAGATTATGTCGAAACTAAAAATTGGAAGACTGATCTATTAGACATGTGGAATGGTGCGAAAACTGATTTCAATAACATGAGTCTATTCGGTAAGGTTGCTACGATCACGGCGGGAGTTGTTGTTGGGGGCGCTGCTGTTGCAGGGGCTATTTTGGCAGCACCTGTTCTGGGTTTAGGTGTTTTTGCAACTGCTGCTCTTGCCGGAGCATTTCTTGCCGCCGGATCGGTTTTAATGGGTACGGGTTTAAGTATTTTTGGTCATGCTGATTTAGGCAAAGGCGTTGGTGTTATGGGTGCAGCTCTGGGAGGATTTGTCTCAGTTGGTGCGCTCATGGGCGGACAAATGGTTGCCGGGTTTAGCACTTCTGGTTTCTTGGGTTTTGGTGCAAGGGTTGGTGTAAATGGGGCTCGTGTTTTCTGGAGTGGCGCCGGAGCTTTTTCTTCAATAAGCGGCATGGGAGTTACGACTTATATTGCCGGAAATATCATTAAAACACTGGGAGTTAATTCAGGTTGGAGTCTTTTGGAGAACATTGGTCTTGGCATGGAAACAGTCGGATTATTGGGTGCCGGTGCTTTTATGTTTTCCGCTGCAGGACTTGCTTTCCTTGGTTATCAAGCAGTAAAAGCCCTAACAGTTTCTACCCTCGGACTCAAAGGCGGCACATCGCTTAATGAGTTTGGAATGCAAACTCTTTTAGGCTCCTTAGGTGTTGCACGGCTTGAGTCTTTTGCCACTTCAGTCGCAACTAAATGGACTGGCGTTACTGCCAAGTTAAGTGCTATGGGAACTTCGACAAAAGCATTTTTTGCAGCCGGACAGTTTGGGGCTCGGATGGGGACGGCCGTTGTGAGTGCGATGAAAGCAATTCCGAGCTTTTTAAAATCAGCGGCGCTTTTTACCGTCAAGCCTCTACTCGATCTATCCAAGGGGTCGGGGACCGCCGAAGTTTTAGGGGCTGTATTACAAGTTGCGGGGCGGAACTCGTTTCTTATTGGAATGGGCTCGCTTGCGTATGGGCTATCAGTAGATGGTTTAGGAGCGGATACAACCGGTTTTAAATCAATCGGGGCTAAGTTTATCGTAGCGGGCTTTCTTCTTGCTGCGGGTGGTTATGCTGCAAGTGCATTTCAGAAAAATATTGTTCAAGGTTATGCCCAGTCTGCTGAGTTTCTGGGCACTTCCAAAGGATTCACTAATTTTGCTTTTAATTCGATTGGGCGCGGTTTGTATAACAGCATGACGATGCAATTGAGATTTGGGGTTGGCCTGAACGTGACCGCTAAATTTCTTGATGGTGTAATCAATAATCTCATTGCGGGTCAAGCAAATCTGCTGGATGTTTCGCCGTTAGCTTCAAAAGATGAGATTATTGCAGGCATCCAAAACTCTGGCAAAGTTCCTTGGAAAGATGAATCCGGAATGTCAATTACGGATAAATTGAAACTCAATATCTTGAGTACCATGAAGCAATTAGGCAGTGGTAATGCTTACGAAGAAGCATTTAAAAATACATTCGGCGATGGCCTCATTAGCGGTGTGCCTACCTTTTTAGTATTTGGCTCGATTATGCCGTTTATGAGCCGCGCCTTTACGGATATTCCAATTTTTGGTCAAATTTTTAAATTGGCTAATAAGGTCA
The DNA here is from genome assembly GCA_964562525.1 of uncultured bacterium. GTDB lineage: Bacteria > Omnitrophota > Omnitrophia > Omnitrophales > Aquincolibacteriaceae > Multiplicimicrobium. The sequence goes on along the minus strand of CAZLTL010000026.1, from coordinate 17,040 downwards.
CAAGCACGCCGGGGAATGTAGCAAACGGAGCTTTGGGACAAACCGGGAGTTACGCTTTTGGTTGGCTTGACGAAGGTATTTTGGAGCCTGTTTTAGGTGTTATTTTTGAGGATGTAGTCGGAATTAAAAGTAAGTTCATGAATCAGATGCTTCAGGAATCGGGGTCATCAGTTGGTGAGGGCGGTGGGTTTAACGCGGCTTCGAATGTGGCTGCACTTATCGAGCAAGGTAATGTTGGCGCTTTGACAATTGTTCAATCTCTGGGGTTGAATGGAGATTATGCGCAAGGTGCAAAAGCTTTGCGCGATGCCATTAGTTTTGATTTATCCAATATGGAGTCTCTTCCTTCCTATATGCAGGCGATGGGGGCGCTTCTTGTGTTGAGTAACAGCGCTTCCAGCAAGGCAGAAATTGATAGCGCTTTGAATACTCTTGGAGATTCTCTCTCGCATGTAAAACTTGATGCGCAGAAATTTACGGATAGTTTGCAGATGCATGATTTTGTGCTTATGACTCATCTCGATAACTTCAATCAAGTTGAAAGTATAGCGGGCGTGCTTGGCGTATCTGCCGGAGATATGTTCAGTCGAATGAATACGATTCTAACTGGACCCGGCGGAGTGAATGGGTACCGTCAGTCTCTGCAAAATATCATGGGTACGATTGTGACTGGATATGATGGGGCGAATGTTTCTGCCTCACAATTTCTTGCGCATGTGCAAGCACACGGTCTTTCACAAAGTCAGACGGCCTATCTTAATCAATCGCTTAAGGCATTAGGGCTTCCTGAATTAACCAGTCTTTCTGCTTTGAACGGAATGAATGTTCCCAATCTTAATTCTTTGCAGGCCAATGCTCTCGCAAGTTTTGTCAGCTCGGCCGACTTTCAAATTGCGTTCAACGCGAATGTGTTTAGTGCTCTTCAGAATATTCAAACGATTTCCCGATCTGGAAATGTAAGCGCAGCCGAGCAATCTGTTTTGATTGCGCGGGGACTTAACCAAGCAATGCAATCTTCTGTGGCTTTGCAGCTTGGTATGCAGCAAGTTCAGCGATTTGCCAATAATTTGGGATTAGATGTGATGGATACGTCGCTTCGCTTTATGGAATTTCTCAATGCGAAATCTTTGCCGGGCTCTCCGTCTGCATTAAGTTTGCAAGATCTTCAAAATCCAATGAAAGTGTTGGGGTTGATCCAGTCCTTCGCTGAACAGAACTTGGTGCGATCATCCGCGACGTCAACAGAAGTATTAGATGCGCTTAAAGTCGTCACCAATTTGACTCGGCCGTCGTGGTTGCAACAAGCCGGTATGGATCTTAAAGCGCTTTTGGGTGGTGGCGCGGCCAACAATTTTAATGATTCTCTCGAGGTGACTCGTCTATTGGATGGTCTGAAAGGTTTTTCAGAGAATGTTCAGGTTGCGGCTTTGCAGTGGGTTATTCCGGGTGTCAGCAGTTTGGATGGACTTAATCAAGTTAAGAATTTGGTTAATATGCTCGGATCACTCAATCAAAGTATGCCGGTTGCGCTCCGTGATTTAACTGACCAAAAGAGTCGTCTTGCTGCGATTCAAATGAGAATTCCAGCAGCATACACCGATGCTCACAAAGTATTAGTGTATCTGTCGGGATTAGAAGCTTCTCTCCCGGTTGACAGTAATCTGAGTCAAATAGGTGATTTGCTTAGTCAGATTCAGATTGCGACCAAGGTTAATGTGTTCGACACCTTTGCGCTCATTGGCGCTTCTTTACCGATTAATTCCGGATCTCTTGAAAATCGCACGCTTCAATTAGTCTTATCAGCGATTGCGATGCAGAATGTTGATCTGTCTCAGGTTGATAATCTGTCGACCCGTTTTTCAGAACGATTGCCCCAGTTTAATTTTGGGCAGCTTACTTTGACGCAAATATCAAAGCTTGCATCGCATAGTGCAATCTTTGATCAAATTGACGGCTTGAATCCGACTGATGCCAATTTTGATTCAAACTTGGCGGCGCTGATGGCACAAATGAATGTTGATCCTGGTATGTATTTAATTGTTTTTAGCTACGCAAAGCAAAATGCGGATTTTGAAGCTGGCGCGTATCTTCAATTTGCCGCTGAAAATTTAAGTGCTTTAAATCTTTCTCCGGCAGCGATTAACTTTGTGAATGACTTAAGCCGCATCGCTGCTCTGAAGGGCGGATTTAATAATTTATCCGTTGCGGATCTTGTTGGTGCTGCTTCGAACTATGCAAGGGGCCCGGCTCGATCTGACGCATGGAAAGAGGTCTTGCAGTTTATTTTGCCGGATCTCGCAAGCCGGAATAATGCGGCCGGTTTTCTCGCAGGGCTTGAGTCGTTCTTGACAGCCGATGGACAGGCGAGCTTTTTAGATAACATTAATCTTCAAGATTTATCGAGTATTTTGGGGGCTAATTTTGGCGGGCAATCAACCTATAGTAATCTCATAACCTTAATGTCAAAAATTGCTCCGGGTCTGGATGTTTCACGTTTAATTCAAAGTGACGGAAGTTTTACGCTGAATCAGTTTCGAGATTTGGTAACTCAGCTCAAAGATGGGGGATTCCTGAACAGCAATGCGACCATGGAGCGAATGGCCGCCCTCTTTCAGCAATTTGGGCTGGGCGAGGTGCTGAATACCATTCAATCTTTGTCGGAAGCATTAGACGCCGGCAGTGAACTTGGAAATCTTCTTACTATGGCAGATATTACATCCATGGCGAAAGGGAACAGCGAGTTGGAAGGTTTAAGAACCCTTGAGAAGGTTTTGACCGCTAAAGGGGCATCCGCTGAGATCTTGGCCGCGACCCGCTCTTTGATTCAAAGACTCTCGCAGTCGAGTGACGTTTCAGCGAATCTGAATGTTGAAGAGCTTTCAGTGCTTAATTTGCTGAGATCCATTCAATCTAAATCTTTTGTTTTTGAAATTCCAGGGTTGAATGCAATACAGTCTTTGGACGCTTATACAGGAATTCAGAATTTATTAAATGGCTTAGGTATTTCTGTGTCCTTATTCTCAATGCAGGATATGCGTACAGCCGCAATCAATCCTCTTGAGTTTTTGAGGGATCTTGGTCAGGGATCTTTTGGCCCTTTTGCAGCCAATGCAAATTGGCAGGCTGCTGTTGATGCCGTTCGTGAAGCTCGCAGCTCAAGTAATGCAAGCCTGACATTTGAAAATATCCAGAGCATTTTAAGCAGCGCGGGCATTCAGTTTGACAATCAAATGCTTTCTGAATTTCAGCGGGTAATGCACGTGATGGAGGCTTTTGATAATTCCGGCGTCCGCAGTGCTTTGATTCGCGGAGATTTAAACTCAGCACGTAACCAGCTGCGGGCAATTAGCGCGTTTAATGCCGCTGACAATATCGAACAGATTTTTGCCGCAATTAAAATTTCAGAATCCTTGTCAAATGCGACTTACATGAATTACGGCGATGCAGCGGCTTTGGCGGAATATATCGCTTCAACTACCTCGGGAGTAGTCTCGAGCGCGCAGGCGCTTGATTTAATTGCTCGGACAATCAACCCCGCCGCAACAGGGGCATTGCTCGCGGATGCGCTCAGGACTGCCGCAAGCTTTGGTCTTGTTTTAGGGAAAAATAATTATGCGGATTTGCTCAGTGTGGAAAATCTTCTGCAGCTCCAAATGATCAGTGATCAAGTTGCTTTGCTTGCGATTCAAAATCCTCTTTTAACACAAGAAGATATCTTGAAAGTTGTTAACGCGTCAGGTTTTGCTGCCAATGCGGATCAAGCAAGCCGCTTAGCGGGATTTTTCACAGCGCAAAATAATATAACAGCCCGTCCGGATGCGCCGATTGCTTCACCGGTCTCTCAATGGACCTATCGTTGGGGGCAATCCAAAACAGTTGTTATGGAGAATCAGACTCGGGTTGTTTTGGGGAACAATACTCAAGCGCTTCCGGATGGTTCATTTATCATTGTGAATAACGATTTTTCAGGCGGTAAATCAATTACTACTGTTCTTGCGGATGGAAGCATTAGTGTTGTTCGCTTTCATTCAAACGGAAGTATTTTACATGAAAAGGAATACTCGAAGGATGGCACCTATTTAGTGCTGGATAACGGAACGATTTTTTCAAAAGAAGGTGACTTTGAAGTGGCGTATCATTCCGACGGCATCGTCTCCGTTGCGGGCTCCCAGTTGTATCTTGGTCTCGGGCAGGTCATGCAGCTGGATCCTGTCACGGGCGAGCTTGTGGTTCGAGACGGATTAAGCGGAGATGTTGTCTTGCGTGTGTCGAAAGATGGAACTATGTACGCTTATGAATCAAGAGACCAAGTGACGGGAGACACAAGGGCCGGTGTGGCAATCGATGCCGGTGCAAGCCTTCAAGTAAACGAAGGGGTGATTACGTTTTCGGCTTCGGGAGTGAGTATCGTGATGGATCGGGGTGCGCCGATAATCTATTCTGAATCGAGTTCCTTTGCTCCTTCTGAATACGCAGGGCTCCATCTTAATGTTAAGGGTGAGATTGTTTTTCAGCGAAATTCAAGTGATTCAAAAACTTCTGTTTTTGAAACCCATCATGCAGATGGGACAATTAGTTTTAGCCGTGACAACCAATCATACGGCGGAGTGCACTTTTCTGTGACAGATACACAAGACAATAAGACTGATTTCAAAGTTGCTGAAGACGGGACAGTAACCTTTAATTTAGCAGGAGAGACAGTTTCTCTTGCACCTCAAGGAATGATGACTGTTAACGGCATAAAAGTGGATTTTACAAATAACTTGGGGCAAGTTGTTCAGATTAACCAGGCTGATGGGACTATTACTTTTAATACTGATACAAACGGTGGTTATGTTCAGGTTAACGTCAATGGCGAGGTTGCAAATGGTGTGTTTGATTCCGTAACCGGTGTTGTTGTGCATTCATCTGCCAAAATAACGAGAAACTCGGAGAATCAATATATTTTAGAAGCGACACGAAGAGCTGAGGATCGATCAGTTTTATTTGTTGCGGATAGTGTTTATATTCGTGGCGATGGGTATATGCGTTTAACGCAAACAGGACATAATGCTTTTGCTGAAATTCATCAAAAAACCGGAGAAGTCCTGGCTACAATTGATAGCGCGCAATTTAATTTACTGCAATCTACGGGCAAGTCAGCAGTTTCCGCTTTTAACACGGGAATTTCGTTTGGGTTAAATGGGAACTTTGTTGAGACCACCTATTCTGCGGAGCAAATGCTGAACCTTCAACCTTCGGCTCAGAAGGGTGTCTTGGTCGATCAAAATGGGATTGTGTCCGCTTTAGTGCCCCGCGTGGGCATTGAAAACCTTGCGTCAAAGTTATTTCCTTTTGTTCAGGAAGGCCAGCCTTCAATGTTTGTTCTCGAAAATGTAAGTTCAGATAATTTAGATCAGCTCTTCAATGAAGTTCGAAAGCTGCCATATGAAGTGCTGCTCGTTACGGTTGGCGATCAAGTTCTGCTTCTGACTTCTTTTGAGGCGAATGTTGTGATGGCAAGCAGCGAAGTGAAAGCACTGCTTCAGAGTCGTCCCGAATTTAGAATTTTAAATTTCAATATTGGATCTAGCTCTGTTCTGGCGCGTGAGCAAACCTTGCGTTTAGGAGAAGATCGCGATGCCGACTTGATTTTGCAGGGCCGAAGCTCACATGGCTTATTCATTACGCGGGATGGGCGCTTTTTTCTTGGCGTGCCTAACGAGGCCCGCACCACGCTCACAATAACCGAAGTAACGGATGCGGCCGCTAAAGACCTCTTGTCTCGCGCCCTATTTATGGAGGCCAATCAAGCCGAACTTATTTATCGTCTTGTTGCCGCCTCGGCGGTGGGCGATCTGACTATTCTTCGAAACGATAAGCTCTTAACGTTACTGGTGCAGTCGTATCCGTCGATTAGCTCTTCGCTTCTTGAGGTTGAGTCATCCCTCAGTCTGAAAACATCAAAGGGGCAAGCTGATGTTGCTATTCTCCATCTCTTGAAGTCAGCGCGCCTCGCTCACTCAGAAGTTAAATCACTTCTGACGGAGGAGAACAATTTAAATATAAACTCCACGCAGTTTAAATTTATCCTCTTGAAAAAATTAATGACTTTTGACTTTAGCGGAAGCGCACATACTCAGTCTGAAGAGTTTATGGGCAATCTTCAAAATATTCTTTTACAGCAGATATTGATCGATCTTGGTAAAGATGATTTATCTATGGAAGCCCTTTTTCAGTGGGTTGGAATCGAGCTTTCACAGTTTGGAATCAATGCACATGAATTGTTTGCGCGCTATGGCGGTGATTTCAACAAGGGCAACAGTAAAGAAAACCGTGAAGCATTAACTAAGTTGATGGCAGTTCTGCTTTTTGCGGAAGAGACTGAATCGGCTGAAAGCGCCGATGCGGCACATCTTTATGCTCTTCTTCAAATTTTATTGGCCGACTTTCAGATTGTTGGATTGAATTTAGCGCAGGCACTTGCGCAGGGAAAATCGATCGAATTGAGTCAATTACTTCTGCTTCTTGAAGAATCGCCCTTCACTGATGAAGAGATAGAGGCAGCGAAACCGGCTGAGTCGGAAGCTTCTCCTCTTTCCGAAGATGTGGATAATTGGGAACGTTCTTGGTCTGAAGCTCAGCGGACGGCTTTAATTGATGGAACCCGGTACTTTGCTGCCAAATCACGCTTTAATAATTCGTCTCAGGAACGCTCAAAAAAGAGTCCCAAAGATGACCTTGCCATGGCTGCATTTGCGACACTTCCAATCATGGCTTCTGTTGCGGTGTTTGGCGCAGCGGCTCTCGCTTTTGTAGCGAACCCTATTTTAGCCCCCGCATTAATTGCGACCATTTTTGCCGCAGCCGTCTTCGCTAAAAAGACTTCTGCTGCAACGAAATCATCAGAATCTCAGGGGGCGGAGACTACTCAAAGTAAAGCGCAAGACGAAGTTCTTGCAGCTGAGCGAGCTTATACGCAATCCATGGCGCGGGTTAATCGACTTTCACAAAAACGACCATCGCCGGAAGCCTTTGCCAAACGAGCCCTTGAGAATAATGCCGAGGAATCAGCAGTGCAGGCAGCGGCTACCGCACAACAGAAAGCTGATGAAGAAAAAGCCGCAGCACAAGCGAAATCCAAATCGAGCATACAGGTCCCCACTCAAGCACCCTCTTTGCCTGCACAAAGCGCAAAAATAATATCCGGTTGGGATGCAGCTTATTATTTAGCTAATGTAGCTTCACAAGAGAATGTTGATTTGACATCTCTGAGTCGTACTCAGTATGCAGATTATGCTGTTCAGCACGGGGTGGCTCTTGAAGATGATCAGCTGCGTCTTGCAACCAATTTGCGCGTTGCAAAAGATTTGCAAGAATTGCTTGTGATGCGAAAAGCGGCTCGAGTTTCTGATTCGCAGGGCTCTGCGAATGATTTAGATTTTTCAAAAATGGCTGAATCTCACAAAGCGGCTGCCGCAAATGTTGCATCGCAAGGACAGCAGGCGAGTGTTATCGCTGCGGGCGTTCGTGTTCGGAGTGGAACTGCGGCATCCAACTCTTGGCTTTATTATCAGATTAATAATGGCAGTCCGGATGCATCTTTGTCGGGAAAAACCCATAAGGGTTATTTGGGATTTAAGGATATTTTGCATAGCGTTACGGCGGTGCGGTGGGTTGAATTTATGACAATTCTGGCTCAGTCTGGATATCAGGGTGATGTGAAGATAGCTGGCGATTTGTTTACGGGAGCCGTACTTTCCGATCAAATTGTGATGCATGGGGCAACTGAGGCGGATGTGCAACTAGCGATGAAAATTGCGGAAAATTTCTGGGGAAGTGATTTGAACTTTCGTGATGTTGGTTATGACCTCCCCGGGCAAAGTTATAGTCAGTGGCTGGCGGCGAGCATTAAAAGTCGGGTTGAAGCTGGACAGTCCTCGTCGGTGACGGATTCTCAAGTTAACGATCAGAAGTCAACAAATGCTGCTCAGGAACAATTTGTGGAATCTGAGACTGCGGCATCTTCGTCTATCGATAACGTCAAAGTTCAGTCGGATGTGTTGGCGGTATTTAGCGGCTTGCAGGCTTTGACCGCGCTTGATTTAGTCGCTCTTTTGGAAAAGAACGGATATTCCTATAGTGATGTTATTTCAGCACTCCGGGAGCTTGAGATGCTTGGTTTGATTGAGCAGATTGAAGTGCCGGAAAATGATCGCCTCATTAAAAAGTACCGAATTAGTCCGAAGCGTGCGATGGAAATTGCAAAATCGGAGCGTTCGGTAAAAACACGGGCCTTAACGATAAGATTAAAAGCCTACGCTGAGCGTCTCAGTTCGATTAATACGGTGAATTCGGCACAGGCAGAGTATGAAGCGGTTACCGAAGACTTGCATAACGCGGCTAGCGCGGAAACAATTGACCGGGATTCGATCATTCGTCTTCGTGAGATGTATTTTATGGCTGCAACCCATTATTTATCTCTGCTGCGCGCGGAATCAGGCAACGAACTTGTAGTTGCTGATTTATCGCAAAGTCATGCGGTTTTGATGAGTTATCTCGATGTTCAGGTTGGAGATGAAGTTATTTCCAAAGCATATGACGAGATTGGGTGGGTTCAATCAAGTAATATGGGACAAGGCATGAGTGCCTTTCTCATGGGACAAGAAGATTTGAGCGTTGCTGAAACCGAATCAAAAGTAAGCCCTGCCTTGCGCAGCGAAAGGAAGTTGGTTGACGGAAGGACAAGCCAGGAAGCGCGAGCGCCTCCTTTTGTGGACCCGCGAGTTAGTTTTGAGCGAATGCTTCGTCAACGCCTTGGTCAGCTTGACGTGGATGCCAAATTAGCTGATGAGACTGTTAAACCCACCCAAGTTTTAAAATCTCAAGATGAGATTCGAGCTCGTGAAGATGAGCTTCAGCAGAAGCTTAATCGAAATAAAGATGTGTCCGATCACGACGCTAATCTGCTTGCTACACAACATGACTTTGTTCTGCGGGAAGTTGAAGTTTCTGTTGATCAGGGAACTGTTACTACTTATCGTGCTGATGAAAGCGCGACAACATCGGAAGGCGCGCTTGCTTTGGCCCGCCTATTTAACCAAGCGCTGGGAACCGTAGAAAATCTTCGCGGCTACTCGATTAGTAAACGAAGCGGGCACAACGTCGCTGTTGCGATTGCAAACCTCATTTTTCGAGGGGATTCCTTCCATCAAATTGCAACCGGTGTCGGGAAAACATCCACTATTTTTACCGCATACGCTGTTTTTGCGAAACTAGCAAAAGATTACTCCGCAGATACATCGAACAATGATGTGTCCGAATACTTAAATGAGAAGGTTGAAAATTACCGGAATAAGTTATTGTTTGTTCTCAGTGACCGGACTCTTTTTGAGCAGACAATTTCTGATGCCGAATTGATTGATATGGAAATTGGACTTGGAATGAAAAGAGCATTGTTAACACAAGACATTCTCAATTTGGTTCAACAGGGCGGTGATGTAAGCGAAGATGAATTGACCCGTCTTGAAGCCGCTGATTTGCTTTATGTTGAAGGAGCTGCGCTTGACTTTGCCGAACTCGAAAAGCAATCCATTAATCGTCAAAAGGATTTGTTGCTGAACAAAGAAGAAGACCGCGCGCGTCTTGAGCGTATGCAGCGGCTTCATCAGCTTATCTTTAAGCAGAATCGTGTTCTATTTGATGAGGTCGATGAATCTTATTCGCAGCCCGGTACTATGAAGGCCGAAGAAAATCGTAATTTAGGTGCAAATAATAAATCCTATGAAATTGATCATACGGTTGCGATTGACAGAATTCTGGGTCGTTTAGTCGATCCTCAGGGAAAACTGGATGGTTTGGAGCGTCTTCAAGTGGAACGCAGACTGCTGACTGTGAATGCGGTTTATCATAACGAGTTGATCTCGGGAAAAACAATTCAGGAAATTTTAGAACAATATCCCGGTGCGACTATCCTTGATGCGCGTTTTAACTTAAACACGGATCAGGGGCGCGCCTTGATACTTGAGCTTGCGAGGGAGATCGGGTTAGATCGAGTTTATAAAAATGACGAAGGTAGAATATTAGAAGTTTTCAATACTTCCTCTGAAGAAATCGATGGAATTCGTGGTCTGTCAGAATTACAAAAAGACAGTCTCAAGAAAATGAGGGCTTCATTAATTGGAAGAGCCAAAGCCTTGAAGCAGTATGAAGGAAAAGACGTAGCTAAGTATCAAGAATTGGTCGCAAAACTTACGGGTGCGGGAGTTGTGAATGCGAATGGGAAACGTGCGCTTGAGGCACTGCAAGGCGATGCGCTGATGCGTGAAAATATGCGATTGATCCTGATCGAGTTGGGCGGAAGCGAGATAGCCCTCAAGGACGTGTTGAATGCTGGGAAGGGATTAGACAGAAATAGCGGGAAAGACCTTCAAGTCTTTAAGAAGTTAGCGGGCCAAGTCAAAGTAAACGGACGGAATTTAACTGAGAGCTATGTTGAAAAAGTCGCGGCCCTTTGGAGTAAGAATCTTCTTCATCTTGCGGCTGATTTGGATCTTAATTGGCAAATCAAGGTGATGTCGAATAACGTTGTAGCGCCTAGTCTTCAGCAGGGCGATGCGTTCTTATCCGCGCATACCCAGCTCATATTTATGCGGGCATTAAGCCTTCAGACGGAAAAGGCATCATCGCTTACAGATGCGGCGAGTCTGCAGCAAAAAGATATCGATCTTGGGTCTGAGTCAGGCATGCGTACGTACTTACAGCGTGTCGGTGTTTCCGGGAATGCACTTCGTTCGAGCCGAGATAAAACGATCGCCTCGCTCAAACGCAATGGGTCTGTTTTTCAGGGATTTTCGGGAACTTTGTTTCACGTTATTGATGCCGCACGTGTAACTCATGGATTAGAAAGCATTATTTACAGCGGTACGAATTCGTATTTCCGTCAGCTTGAGGCTGTTAATGCTGATAGTAGCTTTGATGTTTCAAGCCTAAGTTTAGATCAACAATATGCCTTGAAAAAGATACTTACTGCTTTTTCAGGTAATTCCGCCGAATTGATGCGTATTGTTGCGGGTGATTTCTCAGTGCTCGAAGGGAAAGGCGTCCTTTTACAGCAAGCTTTGGCTCTTCAAAACGATGGTCTTCTGAATCTTTTGGTTGATTTGAAGCTTACATCCGTGAACGAACATGATCGTTTGTTTTCTGACGCGGATATTCACTTGACAGAAAACGTTGATGAGCAGCTCAAGCAAATGCAAGAAAGCATGTTAGCTAAAGGAAATCGTGATCAGATTATTTTGAATGGGCTTGAATTCGGTGATGAAGTTTATTTGATTCAGGGTTTAACAAAAGCGCTTGTTGAAATGGCCAAGCAGAATACGGATCCATCGATTACAAGTTATTCGTTTGTTTATAAAGACCAGGAGACAACATGGAAAAAGCGCTCCTTGGAGTTCGTTAACGGTGAATGGGTTGTTTCTAAAAAAGATATTACTTTAGAGCTTAAGGGTGATGAGGGGGTCGAAAAGTATCTTGAGAATAAGGGTAAGAATGAAAGAACCTTACTGTACTTCAATCCGGCCGCGATTCGCGGTGTAGATGTCTTGTTTAATCTGGATATTGACTTGCACGTGCTTTCTGACTCTGCGTCGAAGCGATATAAAATGTTTCAGCTTTTAGGCCGTCACCGCGGAGCTCGCATGCTGCGCGATAAAGACGGAAGCGGAAAGATGAAAACTCAAGAGTTGTTCGCAGTTTCTCATTTGGCTGCAGATGCGTTTCAAGCGATGTCTCGCGGGGAATCAGTTGAATTGCCGGGAATTGAGGGTCCTCTGACTATGCAAAAGGTAAAGGATGATCTCGCTGGCAAAGGGCTCCACTTTACTTACGAATCTCAGAATAATAAGGGCGATTCGAACCGCAAAATCTACCATTCTTTCAACGTTTATCACAATAATGCGAAATCAAAGGTCGCGTCGGAAGCATTTGATGCTCTTGACTTGGAATTGCTGTGGATGATCAACGAATCGGCGCAAAAACAAAAGAATACCTACGATAGTGTGCGCGGAATGTTGGAAGGATCATTCGAAAACTTCATTGAAGATATTATGCAGTCCATGACAATCACACTCGAGGCGAGCAAGAACGCGACGGAAAAGAATAACATCTCCAAAGGATTAGAGTTATTAAGGTCTTATTTGAACGAAATGCATAAACAGTTGGATGTCGATGCAGAGTTAGAGCTGGGACGTGCTGAATCTGCGATTGAAAGTCTTGGGCGATTGCATAAGAAGCTTCACTCGACCCTCAAACGCATTCAAGTCGATGTTAAAGGAAATGCCGCCTATTTTCCTGAGACGGTACAAGAGGCAATCACACGAGAGGAAGAAGCCTTAGATCCTGATCGTGCGGGACTTCATTTTTCAGATGATAACCATACGACCGTTTTTGATGAGCAAGGTCATGCCTATGTTGTTCGTAAAAATGGAATTACGCAAGGCGAAGTCGTGCGAGTAGATCGTAACCTTTTGACCCAGACCGGCATTTCAATTGATGTCGGGGCTCAAGTTGAAATTGATGCGATTTCCGGAAAAGTTAAATCAGGCAAGATTGTTCTTAAGGCGGGCGGGTTAGTTATGGGGAACCGGACCTCTCAAATTGTTCAAATGCTTAATGAATCCGTTCGCGGAAAAGATTTGCCGGCTGTTGCTCCGTATGCTGGAAGCAAAGATGCCGTTTTGAGATCGTTGCCAACGATTGATGAAGCATTGCATGAGATGGATGATTTTACCGGTGATCAAAACGTGGATAGTGAATCCGGGGATCTTAAAGGCGAGATGGCACGGCTTGCGAAAGAGAAGGGATGGGTTGGCGCGGACGGTAATTTAACGGAAATTGGACGAAATGCGTTTGATTTTTATATTAAGCATTTTAGAGAAAATTACAAAGACGCGGACTTTAGAAGAACCGTCCTCGGCATCATTGATCGCAATTCGGATAAGCAGAAGGATTTTACGATCTCGGATGCTGATGATGACAAGCAAATATTCGCTGTTTTCCAGGCTTTGGTGAATCGAAATTTAGTGGATCTCTCAGTTCCGTCTGAGCAATTGATTAAAAACTTTAGCCGTCTCTCTTTGATTCTTAGTCATGAACAATTTATGAAGCAGCCGTTATCGGATAGTGATCTTCATCTTGCGTTGACCGCATCTGATTCAGGCAAAGTACTAAAAATGTTAAGCGACAACATTAATCAGGGAAAACACCCTGAGTTTAAAAAAGTATTTGAGGAGAGATTCGGAGCGGACATTGAGGAATTTAATAATCGTGAAATCGCGAAGATGAAGACGCACAAGTTAAGTGTTGCGCTGAAAGAGAAAAAAGAGAAGTTAAGTAACTGGGCGAAGGATCCGGGATTGCAATCCGATTCTTTTATTACTGATTTAATCCGATTATCAAAGAAGATTTATGCTCGCTCGCTTGGAAGATTAGCTGATTTCTATCGCACATGGCGCCTCCAAGTTACTCAAAATCTGCCTAAAACCAAGCGTGCGTGGTCAGACTTCAAGAATGCGGCTACTATTTTTAATGGATCCCGTGAGTCAACCATTGAGCGCTATGTGAAAGCAATGGGGGCGGATGATGATGTGCGTGTTGCAGACTTTATATTAGGTTTCGATGACAATCTCCGCGATTACCGATATTCTCGCGCCGCGGCAGTTCAGGCTGTTGCGCTGGCATGGCGAGCAATCAAGAAATCAACTATTGCAAAAGGCAGATTCTCCGATATGAAATCATTTGTAAAGTTTGCCTTGTTTGCTGAGACCGCGGGTGAACGGCACGGCGTTCGTGCTGCTGAAATTAATGACCCGATTATTCTTGCCCAGCATTTTGAACGGTCGGCATTATCTTTCGACCTGGCTCAAAAACGCTTCCAATTTGCCTCAAAAAACTTGAGAGAGTTTTTGAAGACAAAATTTACCGTTTCAGGTGCGATTGTTGCTGAGATTTATACAGCGTTAAAATCAAGCCCTTCTCGAACCGCAATCTTTGGTGTTCTGGCGACTGCTGCGATAACGCTTTTTACAGTTTTAGGTGCGCCGCTAATCACTAGCAGCTTGCTTTTGGTAGGCGTTTGGATTGCCGTTCCTGTCGCCGCCTTAGCTGTTGCGTGGATAGTTTCAAAAGCATTTGTACGTTTTTTTAGCTCAGTGGCGAATTTTGCTAGCGATAGCGCAGACTTCATTGCTCAAAATTTTCCGGCATCGATGAATCCGGATTTGTATGTCCCCGTTTTTGTGAGCAGGTTATTTGTTTCTCGAAACAGTGTTGAGAAGCGGTTGAGAAAAATGATCGAAGATTCAGCGATTGCTGAGGAAAAATCAAAATACGAAAACATTCTTTATCAGTTTAACCAAGGCAGCATTAAATTTAATGATGTTATGGATGCTTTTAGGGATCGCCAAAAAGTGAATAGAGCAAATATTAGAATTGCTAAGCGAAAAGAAATACGATCATCTGTCACTCGATCGATGTTGACTTACAATAATGAACGGAAAAGCTATGATTTGTTGGGTGGTAAGATTGGCGGAGTCGGTGTCCAAAAAGCGCATGTTTCGCAGGAATCCGCTTATCAACACTCTCAGGACGGAATAACTTACATTATTCGTTCTGAATCTGAGACGGTCGGTAAAATTATCGATGTCATAGTCGATGAAGCTTCTTTTGATGGGATGTCACCGGAAGACACTCTTCGGGCACAACGCTACCTCAAAGCCAAACAAGATCGGGCGCGCCAGTTGATCGGCCGGCCGGTTACTTTCTCTGTTCAAAATGTTCAGTTTTATGGAATTCAAGATGGTAAAGATGGATTCGAGGACATCAAAATCGATTTAAGACGCAATAAACTTACTGCGAAAGAGCTGGATGTGATTCGATTTGAAGCTGGAATGGGTTTGAGCTTTATTAAGGATATAAAAGCTAAAATGTCAGGTGCACCGAAATCGATTTTAGTGTATCGCAATGTTGAAAATGAGTCTTATCGAGTAATTGAGTCATTTGATGAAAAAATGAATGGTCATGAGGTTACGCTGGATTCCTTACGATTGAGATCGGATGACATGGCAAGAGCCCTTTTAGAGGGTAAGCAGTTAGAGGATCCGACATTGATTGTTCCGCTCATGAGATCCGGTCTTGCGGATAAAGTCAAAGACGGACGCACGCAGTTTATCGCCGATCTTTTGGGTTCTTCAGACGGCGAGAAAAAGAAGATCGAAAATAACATTGCGGCGGCGATTGAGGTTGAACGTCTCAGACGGTTGCGCATAAAAGAAAATAAGGATAATAAAACGTCGCGCACACTTGAAGAGTCAGAGCTACTTGATATTGCTAAGCGCTTTGATATTTCGATTGAACAAGTTTATTCCTTCTTAGGGTTTGACACTGCTGATTTCCAAATTCTGCGTGAAGCTCGCGATGGTATGGTGAAAGCTTGGAAAGATAAGCGTTTAGATGCCGACTTTTTGAAAACCATGAATTCGGAGTTCGTCGATTACATGGATCTTTTTGTGCAAACATTGGAAGCTAATCCAACAATAGAAATCGGTTTGTGGTCGGATTCTGAAGCGGCTGTTTCCGATAAAAAAGTTATTATGGCCGGATACTTAGTAAGAGACTTGCGGCAATTGTCTAAGTTTACAAGTGCTGAAAAGGCGAAACAGCTTGCTATACGTCAAATTCAGTCGCTTATGACACATGAGATCATGGAACATAGGATGAGTGAGCTCGAAGAGACAATTGATACAATGACGGACCTTGATGCTGAAACCCGATCAAGAATTAAGGCGCGTATTACAAATCGACGAAGCCAAGGGCATGAAGCTGGTTCAGATGATCACGGCGCAATGTTCCGCGACTGGATTGCAGAATATACGGCCTCGACGATGCTCGGAAAAATCCTTGGAGCATCCGACGAAATTGAGAGTGCATTCCGGTTGAAGCACAAATTGATGGGGCATAACTCTCAGGCAGTCCAATCGTCTAAAAAGGCCAATTATTATAACCGTGTTGCGAAGCGCCCTGACGTTTTGACTCAGGATGGTGAAATTGGCTTCCGCCCCGTGTATGATTATTTCCGGTTTTCTGTTTTCGGATATTTGATTCCTATTATGGAGTTGATTGCGGCAGGAAATATAGATCGAGCTCAAACTTTATTGGATGAAAAAGAGAACTCCGCGGCGGCTCGGCAAACCGGAGAGAAGAATATTGGAGAAGCCGAAATTGCATGGCTCAAGGGATTAATTGACCGTACTCGTTCAGGTGATTTGAGCGCTGTGGCAGAAGCCGGAACCTTTATCAAGAATTTGGCAAGTGATGCTCAAATTCTATTTTCATTACTCGCAAAAAGCCCTGTTGTTGTCCCTGAAAAACCAATTTTGGGCATTGAAGATATCTTACGTTCCCATTTCAATATCGATGGAGACTTTGTTAATGATGCTACAGGGTACTTCGACGCACAGGAACAGTACGTTAAAGATCATCCGGAGCTCAAACCAATGCAGCTTGTTAAACTAGACGCGGAAGAAAGACAGCAACTGGCGGATTCGTATAAAGATTCCTATGATGATATGGGGCGATCTGTTAAGCGAGAAGTTGTCGCTAATGATTTCTTGCCGGTGTATAAGGTGCTGCTGGGAGCTGAAGATGAAATATCGCAAAAGAAGCTCCGCCCGATTTTTGAAAAGCTAGGTATTCCTTACCGGCCTTTTGTCGCCTACTTCACTGATAATAGCGGAGCAGCTAACGCGCTTATTCAAAAACTGGGTCACGGAAAAGAAGCGCTCGCTTTCGCGGACAGCAAACATCAATTTAATGAAAAAACATTTTTACATCAATCCGGCGGAGCATTTTTCATAAGAGCTACTTCTCTTAATGATTTTATTAAAGAGATGTACAACACTTCGACGCAGGGGAATGTAGTTCACGAAGTGCGGCATTTAATTGACAAAAAGCAGCCGTCGGCAACACGCGGTTGGGGACAAGGCACTGCAACGGTTGAGCGGG
>CAZLTL010000025.1:0-26990 GCA_964562525.1 uncultured bacterium | reverse complement strand
GCGCCTGCCTCCCAACGCTGCGGCGGACGCCCGCGGCATCCAGCATCGTAATAATGCAGAAAACAAGCGCGATGAGAAAAGGAACTGTATTCCAGCCATAATGAAGACCCACCACAGTGGCAAGGCTGGATGTCGTTGAAGAGTGAGAGCTGGGCATTCCACCCGTATCAAAAATCCAACGCAAATTGAGTCTTTTATAACGAAGCATTCCGCGCACAACCTTAATCATTTGTGCCACAAACCAGCTGAAAAAAACAGCCGCAAACCCTAAGTAATCAATATGTTCCGCTGAAGACAAACCCGCCTCGCTTATATGAAGATGAGAGTTGACAAACGCCCAAATATTAGTATTATTAATAATTATTATTAATTTAAATAATATAGCTTAATCCCTGTTAATTATACCAGTAATATCAGGCTGAACAAGAACGGGTTCGCTTATGATTCGAGTTAAAAGCTGTGCTTATGTTGGTATCCGATCCTTCGAGGTGGACATCGAAGTTGATCGAAGCTCGGGGCTGCCTCAGCTCATTACGGTGGGTTTGCCGGATGCCAGCGTGCGCGAAGCAAAAGAGCGCATTCGAACCGCCATTAAAAATAGCGGCTATGAAATCCCTCCCGAAAAAATTACGATTAATCTTGCCCCGGCTGATGTAAAAAAGGAAGGTGCCGCTTTTGATTTACCCATGGCGCTGGGCATTCTTGCCGCAAATGAACTTATTCCCTCTTCTGTTTTTGAAAAATATTTTTTTTGCGGTGAACTCGCGCTCGACGGAAGCTTGCGCCCGTTCCAAGGCAGCCTGATTTTAACTTCTCATTTTCCGGGCGCGGCGTTTGTTCTGCCGGCCGGCTGCGCGGAAGAAGCCGCTTGGGCGCGAAAAGCAAAAGTTTTTCCGGTTCAATCACTTAAAGAAACGGTTTCTTTTTTAAATCAACAGCTTCACATTGAGCCCTTAAAACCAAACCCTGAGGCACTTCTAAAACAACGCTGTTCTGCGCCTGATTTCGCGGAGGTTCGCGGACAAAACCATGTGAAACGCGCCATGGAAATCGCCGCGAGCGGGCGCCATCATATTTTGCTTGTAGGTCCGCCGGGCAGCGGAAAAACAATGCTTTCAAAACGATTTCCAAGTCTTTTACCTCCCCCAAGCTGGGACGAAGTGATTGATCTGACAAAAATAAAAAGCGTGTCAGAGCAGCATGATGGAAAACTCGTGCTCCAGCGTCCATTCCGTTCGCCACATCATACTTCCTCCGCAATTGCGCTCACCGGAGGTGGCAGCTCCGCTAAGCCGGGCGAGGTTTCATTAGCGCATCTCGGCGCTTTGTTTTTGGATGAGTTACCTGAGTTTAAACGCGATGTGCTTGAATCTCTGCGCGCGCCTCTTGAAGACGGCCATATCACCGTGTCGCGAGCTAAAATCCAAGTCACCTACCCGGCCCATTTTCTATTAATTGCCGCCATGAATCCTTGTCCCTGCGGACATTTAGGTGATCCCGCACGCCGCTGCCGATGCTCGTTAAATCAAATTCAAAAATATCAAAGCAAAATTTCAGGTCCGATTTTGGACCGCATTGATCTTCAGATTGAAGTTCCCCGTGTGGGCACCGAATTCTTAAACGATGTGAGGCCATGTGAAACGTCGGAAGAGATCCGAAAAAGGGTTATTTGCGCGCAAGCTATTCAGTTAAAGCGCAACAAAGGAAAGCTCAATGCGCAAATGACTCCCAATGAAATCCGGAAATGGGCCTGGCCTGACGCCGATGGTTTGGCGCTGATTGAGGCCGCTATGAAAAATTTGCGGCTTTCGGCACGAGCCTATTTCAAAATTCTTAAAATTGCACGAACCATTGCTGATTTGGAAAATACAGAAGAAGTCGCGAAAAAACATATCGCTGAATCGATTCAATACCGAGGACTAGATCGGTCATCGTGGAGAAGTTAATGTAGTTGCGTGAAGCGCAGAGCAAGAATATCCAGCAAAGACTGAACCTAGGGCGAGCGAAGGGCTCTTGTCCCAGCGGCAGATCGACCCCAGAGGGATTTTTGATCATTTCCGCATGCCGGCCCTAAGGTTGTCTTTTAGCTTGATGAGGCTCTAAGAGCCTTACGCTAATCGAAACCTACACGGTCTTGCATAAAAAATCAAATTTCGAAGCAAAAAAAATCGGACAAGACCTAAGTCTTGTCCGATTAGATTTTGAAAAGAGTTAATCTTGGTGACGAACAGAGACAGCGGCTTCAGCAGAAGCTTGCACGCGGACAAAAGGCGAGCCGTTGACACGAATCTCGATCACGCTGTCAGGATTAACGCCGTCAAGCGCAACGCCTGAGGCATCTATCGCAAGATCTCTGACCTTTTTACCTTTAGCGTCAAGCAATGCTGCACTGTAAGCACGCTCTTCCGCCTTCACAAACTGATATTGAACGGCAAGATCTTTAAAGGTAAGTTTTCCGCCTTGAATTTGAAAATCATCCAGCGGTGCGCTTTGAGAAAACCAATACTGCGCAATTAAATTACGTCGCTCGATCAATGTCGAAGAAATATAAGCTGCATCCTCCTGAGAAGAAAGCGTACCGGCTGAAACCATCGCACGAATATCTTCATCGCTGAAAGCCATAATTTGTTTTGCGGCCCAAAAACCATCCGCACGGGTTACACGCTTAAATACTTCGTAGGGAAGCTGAATCTTATATTCACCCGGCTTAAAATCGCGGTTGTCAAAATACCCCACAGCCGCGGAATCATTCGTCTTTTCACCATTTTCACGCCAGCGTTTCTGCCACGGCTTCTCCCAAAAACCCAAGGTCAACAATGCCTTTGCGGTCTCGCCGAAATCAAACATATATTCATGCCCAAAAAGCGGGGGTTTGGCTCCACCATGAGCGCTGCCCAGAGCTCCGTTAAAATCAATGAGGTAATGTTTCAATACCTGCTTGCCATTTTCTTCCGTAAGCATATCCAAAGTATTGCTCTCACGAACATCATTATTATTCAGCCAAGCGCCAAAAACAGCAAGTGCGCGAATTTCACGGCGATCGCGATGATTCACAACATCCTCCGCGTCACCCTTGCGGCGGCCGTTAAAGCTGAAATAGCCTTTGTTCTCTCCGGCCAAGATCTTGCTCGCCACCACGCGATATTTTCCATCTTCCGTCTGCGGGACAAACATCAAAGCTTCTTCCAGCTTTTCTTGTGTTAATGGTTTTTTGAATCCAGTCTTGTCGCGCATCATTGCGCCTTCGCCTGCTTTAAGTTTCTCGGGAGAAAAAATGGCTACCGTATATTGCGGCACGTTATATCCCAAAGCATAATAAAACCGGCTGGCGATAACTTCAGCTGAAGTCGCCAACTCAAGGCTTTCAGCGCTATCAAACTTGATTAAATAATTGTCGCCGCGGGAGTCGCGAACAAAAAAACCCTGGTGCAAGCCTTCCGTTTTGGCCTTAGTTACAGTTAAGTCACCTGTTAAATCCGGGCCTTCATTTTCGGCATAGCCACGCGCAAGCTGATCAGCAGTCAAACGGCTTTTGGCATGACGATTCACAAAGAAAGACGAATCCGGCACTTCATCAAAGACATTGATGTTGGCAGAGCCTAACGGTTTTTTAAAAATCTTGCGTCCCCAGCGGCTCAAGTCCAGCTGATTGACGACCTCGCTGTGAAAATTCTGTTCGTTTACGTCGCGATACAGCATGGTTTCTTGTTTTTTGATAACCGGCGCTTCCGCCGCAGTGGCAGACACAGAAAACAAAGCGAGAAAGAAAACAGAGGATATTTTTTTAAACATATTAAAATGCCTTCTTGCTGCGAACAAAAAAGTTGGTGCCTTCATCGCCATGAGCAATCGAAATATTAATTAAGTTATTGCGCGCGGCATAGACACGAAATTCAATTCCATAAGACTCTCTAAAATCTTTAAACTGAAACTCACTCCACTCTCCAAACGTTTGGCCCAAATCAAAAAAAGGCACAGCATCCATTTGCAGTTCGCGATATTCCCAAATCGCGTAACGATACTCAATATTAAAAAGCAAAAGGCTTTCGCCGAAAAATCGGTTGACGTGATAAGAGCGCAAAGCATGGCTTTGCTCCGGCAACGTTCCGTAACCACCAAGTTTTGACATATTGTAAAAAGGAACATTGCCGCCGTTAATTTCATCGTGATGCTCGGCTAATCCGCGGATAGCAAAAATACGGCGAGGAGAGCCCACTTTAAAATACTGCGCAATGTCGGCACGATAAGTTAAATAGCTCGCGTTGGAGTCTTCAAGCCCCTCGTTATAGCCAAAATACAACTTGCGGTAACCTCCGCGGGTCGGCGCGTCGCGAAAATCACGCGTATCATGTTCAAGATCAGCCGCCATGGTCAAAATTTTATCGCCGCTGACGCCCGGAATGTTTGCGCGCCCAAAATAATCCAATTGTCCCCAATCATCCGAATCGCCTTCGGAAATATTATTATTGGTGTAAACAAGATGCGCTGCGCCTTTGAGTTCGGGTGAAAACTCATATCCGACTTTCCCCGCAACCGTGGTTCGCTCATGCGCATAATTCACACCGTCTCCGGCGCTGGTATCAGGGCCTATGCCAAAAAAGTTTTCTTCCCAGCGGTCTTCATATTGAAAAAAACCGGAAACAAAAAAAGGCGTTCCGGCAATCCTCTCCAAACCGATTTCGGCTCCGGTTTGAAAAGCAACATCGTTGCCATAATAAATCCAGGTATCAAAAATAAAGTCGGGATATTTTGCTTGAAGCCCTGTAAGCCTTGGTAAATCAAGCTTCAGGCCATATTGCATGCCTTGTCCTGACGCATAGCCAAGGTGGGGCTGAATACCGTGATTCTTAAGGTAGGTGTAAACCCATTCTAATTTTTTTGGAATATATTCTTTATCGACGAAAAGAAGGTTTTGGCTCATCGGCCAACGAATGATTTCAAAAGGCAAAGCCAAAAGATAAGAGATCGGATCCTTCAGTGAGGAGGCTTTGAGCGGCTTGGAATATACCGGAGCATACTTATCCGTGCTGGCAGCATGCGCTGCGCCGGACAAAAAGAACACTGTGCCGATAAAAAAGGCCGTGAGTATTTTTCGAAAATTAAAATGTTGAACCATTAATTAATCTGCCTTTCCTGCTTGATATCTCAAAAGAGCCTGATCGAGCTGCTCCAACTCAAAAAACAAAATATCTTTTACCAGATAAAAACGGTTATGCGCTTTCACATAATAAGGCTCGCCGGATGTCCGCGAAACCGAAGCAACGTTCAACGCAAAGTCTTCTGCTGTGTTGACTTCCGATTTAAACTTTGCCCATTTATACCGCATCAGCAAAACAGCCTTTTTGCTGTCATACGTTTCGCCGTTGCGGAGAAAATTATAGGTAGTTCTGGAAAGCCGTTCAAGCAGATACTCAATGCGTGCCTTCTCATAACCCGGATCCGCATCTGTTTTTTGAGCCAGCTTCTTAAAAGATCCCAGTGTTTCTATCTCGGCAACATCGCCCAAAGCAATGACAGTCGGTGGTTTCTTATCGGCCTCGGATGATTTAGCTTGAGTGGTTAAGCTTGGAGAGGTCTGAGTCGGAACGCTTTGATTGGCGAGGGTTTGCGGGGTTTTTTGAGATCCTGCAGCTGAAGCCGCCTCGGTCTCCTGCCCTGATTGAAAAGAGTTGCTTCGCGGTTTGTTCGCACAAGAGCAAAACCCTATAAGCAAAGCAGCCATACAACCGTAAAAAAACTTGGGGTATTTCATAAATGAATTAAAGGCCGCAGCTTGCGCCGCAACCCGATTAAAACCATGATCCAAAAAGGAATCAAAACAAGCACGAGCAAGCCCATTTGCGGCGCTGAAATTTGAAACAAAAAGGTTCCCGCAATCATAAATAAACCGGCCAATGTCTTGGCCCCGCGAAATCCCAGCATGTCAATCCACGGCTTAGCCTGCCTACGGTCTGCGCTCGAAAGCGGCAAATAAAGAATTTCTTTGCTCGCCTGCTGAATGGAGTAATTCATGCTGCCGTCGTAGAGCCGATAAAACATCGCCGCAACGAGCGAAACCGCGCATAAATTCCAAACGGATAAAGCCGCTAAACCAATCGGCAAAATCCAAACCGAGCCCAGCGCGCCGAAACGTTTCAAAAACGTGGCGGTCATCAAAAACTGCATGAGAAATGAAATTAAATTAAGCCAGCCGTAAAAACCTCCATAAAAAGAAGCAAGAGCCTGCTTCCCCTGCACCATCTGCTCCACCACGCCCGCAAATTGGTTTTCAACAATCGTCGACGTCATTTTCGCGAGAATAACCAACGACGCAACAAGCAACAAATAAGACGTGACCTTCAAAGGCTTTTTATGTGTTCCTTCTTTGTTTTCAGGTAACGGAACAGTGGGGGTTTCCAAAAACGGAGCATGCTGCTTTTGCCGGACTTCTTTCCAAAGAATCATGCTTAAAAAAAGACAGGCGGCCAAAATCACGGAAACAACCAAAAATAAATTATGCAGCGCGGTTACCTGCAGCAAAGCCTTCGTGGCCCAGCCCCCGATAATTCCGCCCAAAGAACCTCCGCTGATGATAAGCCCGAATAAGCGTTTGGCTTCATCATGCGAGTAAAGATCATTGGCAAAAATCCAAAACTGCGTGGTTAAAATAACCGAAAATGTGGCCTGCCACAAAAAGAAAAAGCCGGAAATAAAAGCCGAGTGCTCGGTAGAAAAAAACCAAAAGAACGCCAGGTTAAAAATTAAAAACAACGTCATTACAACGTCAAAAAGACGATGCGGCATTCTTTTTCCAAGCCAGGAATAACCCCAAACCACAACCACGAGAAAAAAGCCTTCGGCAACATTCATATACTTCATTTTATCCGCGCCAAAATCATCGATGAAAAGCGCGTTTCGAAGAGGCTTCAAAATATAAATCGTCATGATGACGAGCAGAAAATAGACGAACATCAGCAAGGTTTTCATGCGCTCACCGGCGCGAATATCAAAAAATGGCTTCAGGCATGCCGCCAAGAAATGATTCACGCCGCGGCCTCAAACGCGTTTTCAATGTGGCGAATCTTAGGCTCCGAAGCGCCATCATAAAGCAAAGCAATCACGTCAAAACGAACGCGGGCTTGAGTCATTTTATTTTTCTGTAAATACCATTCGGCAAGTTTCGCAATCTGCTTTTGCTTGTTCTGATCAACCGCTTCTTCCGGCAAACCAAGCTGAGTCGTACTGCGTGTTTTCACTTCAACAAAAATAATTGTCTCATTTTTTTGAGCGACCAAATCCAATTCTCCGAAAGCGGCGCGGACCTTTTTATCAAGCACTTGATATCCTTGATCGCACAAATATCCCGCAGCCAGCATTTCTCCCCGATCTCCCAGCGACAAATGAAACTCTCCCTTGGCGGGCTTAATTTTCATAATTGCGTGATTTTTTTGATACGGTTGCCTGTCTGCCGGCAGGCAGGGGCAGCGGCCCAGAGCCAAAACAAAGCCGCCGGACAGGATCAAAACTGCGGCGATGAATCAAGCAGACGCCATGCTCACTTAAGGCCTGCAAATGCTGTGCCGTTCCGTACCCTTTGTGTTTGGCAAATCCATACAAGGGATATTCCGCTTCCATTTTTTCCATCCAGGCGTCACGAATGACCTTGGCAACAATGGAGGCCGCGGCAATGCTTGCTGATTTAGCATCACCGCTCACAATGGTTTTTTGAGGAAGAGGAAGGTCGGTTGTGAATGTGCCGTCAATTAAAAGCCCGTCGGGTGAAAGAGGCAGATCCAGCACGGCGCGTTTCATCGCAAGCAGAGAAGCTTGAAGAATATTGATACCATCAATTTCCTTCTCGTCAGCGAATCCGATACCAACCAGCTGACGGCTGATAATTTCACTGTAAAGCATTTTTCTCTTTTTTGCCGTCACTTTTTTAGAGTCATTTAAGCCGGTGAGCCAATCGGGCTCGATCACAATCACCGCGGCTGCAACAACCGGGCCCGCCAAAGGACCCCGACCGGCTTCGTCGACACCCGCCCATTTACCTGAGAGGATAATCTCACGGTCAAACTCAAAAAGTGAAATTTGAGTGCGGGGCGCCTCTTCGGCCGGCATGAAAAAATCTGTTATTTTAAATCGCGCAGATAATAAAGTTTTGCGCGCCGAACGTTGCCCGCGCGCGTTACTTCGATTTTTTCAATCGAGGAAGCATAAAGGGGAAAAGTCTTTTCGACTTTATCGCCGTGCGAATCTTTAATCACGCCGAAACTGGCTCCGGCACCGGAACCGCGGCGGCGAAGACATACGCCTTCAAAAATCTGCGTACGAGTCTTGTTACCTTCTTTAACTTTTAAAGAAATTTTCAAAGTATCGCCTACGCGGAAATCAGGGATTTCGCGGCTGGCTTTTGTTTTTGCATCGAGCGCTTGAATTGCTTTCATTTTCATTCTCTCCTTAGTTCTTAATTCAAAATCAAATTTCAGTTCTTTACTCATGCCCGCTGGAAAAACCCCAGAGGCAAAATCTATTTTAGCTTCGGTTTCTTCGCGTTTTTTTTCGCAGAACCCGAAATAAAACTCTTATCCAGTTTTTCGTACAAATCCGGCCTATGCTCACGCGTCAATTTCAACGCGACCGCATTGCGCCATTTTTCTATTTCCGCATGGTTGCCCGAAAACAAAATTTCTGGAACTTCCCATCCGTTATATTCGCGCGGCCGAGTGTACTGCGGATACTCTAATAACCCATCACCAAAACTCTCCGCTTCGAGCGATTCTTCGTTACCCAGCACGCCGGGCACAAACCGCGTCAGCGCTTCGATCAAACACAGCGCCGGGGCTTCTCCGCCCATCGTAATAAAATCTCCGACCGATATCATCTGGTCAACCAGATGTTCTTTGATGCGGTAATCCATGCCTTCATAGTGCCCCGCGATCAAAGTAATCTTCTTTTTCCCTGAAAGCTCCTTCGCCAATTTGGGCGAAAGCGGCTCTCCGTGCGCATCCATCAAAATTTTCCAGCTGCCCGCGCTAATTTCACTCAGGCACGCATGCATCGGTTCCACTTTGAAAACCATGCCGGGCCCGCCTCCGAACGGACTGTCATCCACGGTTTGATGCTTGTCCTTGGCCCAGTCGCGCAGGTTATGCACGCGGATCTTGATCAATCCATCTTTCTGAGCGCGCTTAAGCAGTGACTGCTTGAGCGGCGACTCAAAAAAATCAGGAAACAACGTAACAATGTCTATTTCGAAAGCCATAGGCTTTCAAAATCGAAATCCTAAACTCTAAACCCTAAAAAATTTTCAGAGTCTAGAAATTAGAAATTAGGATTTTGCTTTCCGTTGCTGCTTCTTAATCAGACTTTTCACCGAGATGCTCACCTGAGCGCCGGCTTTAGTCCAATGCTCGAGACGATCCTGCTTCAAAACGAACTTCTCTTCTTTCGGAAGAGCGTCGTAAAAGCCGATTTCCTCAATGAAACGGCCGTCGCGAGGCGATTGAGCGTCCGCAACCACAATGCGCCATTGCGGACGATTCTTTGCGCCAAAGCGCTTCATGCGAATTCTTACTGCCATTTTCTTTTTCTCCTTAATTTCCTACTTACTACTAACCAACTAACAACTAATTTTTCATTCTCGCGCGCTGAGCTTTACCGAAGCGCGCAAAACATGGAAAAGAATAAAAACTTCGTTTTTATTCTTTTACTCTTCTGATACTGGCGCCAACTTTGGACAGCTTCTGTTCAAGCCGGTCATACCCGCGATCCAAATGATAAACGCGATTCACTTCTGTCTCACCTTCAGCTACCAAGCCTGCCAAAACCAAGGCCGCGCTCGCGCGCAAATCGGATGCCATCACCGGCGCGCCGCTCAATTTCGGAACCCCGTGAATCACAGCCGTTGCGCCTTCCATAAAAATCTTCGCGCCCATGCGTGCCAATTCGCTCACATGCATGAAACGGTCCGGATAAATCTTTTCCGTAATCACACTGATGCCCGGCGAAACCGTCATCAAAGCCATCATCTGCGCCTGCAAATCCGTCGGAAACGCGGGATACGGCAAGGTCGTCATATCGACCGTTTTCAGCTTTCCGCGGCGCGTAACACGCAATGCGTTTTTATATTTCGTGATGCTCACGCCGACCTGGGTCAACTTATCAATCACCGCGTTCAAATGCGTCGGCTCCATCTTCTTGATCAGAAGATCGCCGCCGGTAATCGCCGCAGCATACATAAAAGTTCCCGCTTCAATGCGGTCCGGAATCACTCGATAATTCGCGCCATGCAATTTTTTTACACCTTCAATTTCAATCCGCGGCGAACCTTGCCCTGAAATCTTCGCGCCCATCGCTTTCAAAAAATTCGCCAAATCAACCACTTCAGGTTCGCATGCCGCGCTTTCAATCACGGTTTTTCCCGGAGTCAGCGTTGCCGCCATCATCACATTTCCTGTTGCTAAAACCGATGACCCATAAGAACCGCCCAAATAAATTTCGGCCCCACGCATTTTTTTGCCGGCCTTGGCTTTAACATAACCATGCTGGATTTCGATTTTGGCGCCCAGCGCTTCAAAACCCTTCAAATGCAAATCAATCGGTCGCGGACCGATAACGCAGCCGCCGGGCAAAGACACTTCTGATTCTCCAAGGCGCGCGAGAAGCGGCCCCATAATGCACACCGAAGCGCGCATCGTGCTTACAAGTTTATACGGCGCGAAAGGCTTCAGATTTTTTCCCGGCTTAATCGCCAAAGTGCCTTCATCATAAGTGACGCGCGCGCCAAGCGAACGCAACAGCTTGCACATCGTCATGATGTCGCTCAGATTCGGTACATTTTCAAAAATCGATTCGTCCGGCGAAAGCAACGCAGCCGCCATCAATGGCAACGCCGAGTTCTTCGAGCCCGAAGTCTCGATTTCCCCGCGCAGCTTAGTCCCGCCTTTAACAATGATCTTGTCCATTAAAACTACTTCTTTACTGCCAGGAGGGTTCGCTCGATCTCCTGGTGATCCTTATAAACTTTCAAATCTGTATAACCTGATTTCTCAAGCATCGCGCCAACAGACAGCGATTGTCCTGCGCCCAACTCAAGCCCGAGACATCCGCCCGGCTTCAAATAGTTTCCAGCATTCGTGATTATGCGACGGTAGAAATCCAGCCCGTCTGTTCCACCATCCAATGCCTGCCGTGGCTCATAATCCAATTCCGGCTGTAACGCATCCATATCTATCTGAGTCAAATACGGCGGATTTGAAACAATCAAATCAAATTTTTGCTCACACGTAAGCGCCGCAAATAAATCAGACAATATCACTTTAACGCGTTTATCGAGTTTCAGATTTTCGGCGTTCGCGCGCGCAATCTTCAGCGCGTCCGGCGAAACATCAACTAAAACCGCATTTGCGTCTTTAACTTCGCTCAGTAAAGCTAACGCGATCGCGCCCGATCCGCAGCCGATATCAAGCAGCGCAGGACTTTTTATTTCCCGCAATACCGCCGCAGCCTTAGTAACTAATAGTTCAGTTTCGGACCGAGGAATCAAACATCCCGGCCCCACGCTCAATTTCAAACCATGAAAAAAAACATCCCCAAGCAAATACGCCAGGGGAATCCGTTTTTCACGGGCTTGTATCCAAGCGAAAAATTGTTTTTCCTGATCCGCACTCAATGCTTCACCGAGATTCATCCGGTGCAACGTGTCAGATCGGCTCAATCCCAAAAGCTGCATGAGCATATGCTCACATTCGGCGCGCGCTTCATCGATTCCCGCGGCCTGAAGACGATCACAGCCCGCCTTTAAAACCTCTTTCAAGGTCATAAACTGGCTTGGGTCAGCTTTTTTTCCCGTTCAGAACGCCACAAAGCGTCCACTACAGGGTCTAAAGAGCCGTCGAGAATATCATCGAGACTATGCAATGTCAAACCGATTCGATGGTCCGTAACCCGTTGATCCGGAAAGTTATAAGTGCGGATTTTGCCCGATCTATCCCCGGTTCCGACCTGCTCTTTACGCTCTTTAGCCTGGGCATCATGCTCCTTGGCGCGCTGAAAATCGAAGAGGCGCGCTCTCAATACACGCATGGCACTGGCCTTATTTTTCATCTGCGATCTTTCATCCTGGCAGGTCACCACAAATCCGCTGGGAAGATGGGTAATACGGACAGCCGACTCGGTCTTATTTACATGTTGTCCGCCCTTACCGCCGGCACGGTAAACGTCGATTTTGAGGTCTTTCGGCAAAATCTCGACTTCTTCTTCTGTGACTTCCGCTAAAACCGCCACGGTCACGGCCGAAGTATGCACCCGCCCGCTGGCTTCGGTTTTGGGTACGCGCTGAACCCGGTGAATGCCGCGTTCAAAACAAAAATAACTGTAGGCGTCCTGGCCCGAAACCGAAAAAATGACTTCTTTGTAACCGCCTAAGTCCGTCTGGCTGACTTCCATCATCTCAACCTTAAGCCCATGCTTTGCGGCAAAACGGTCATACATACGCAAAAGATCCCCGACAAAAAGCGAAGCCTCTTCCCCGCCCGTGCCTGCGCGAATTTCCAAAATAACATCGCGTGAAGCATCGGGCTCGCTGCCTTTCAAAAGCATGTCTTCCATTTCAATTTGAAGCTTTGAGAGCTTTTCATCCAGCTCGCGCTTTTCTTCAAAAATCATTTGTCTGATTTCAGGGTCTGAGTCATTGTCTGAATCAAGCGCTTTTCGGTCGGCGGCATACTTTTTATATTCTTCGTACTTATCAAGCAATGGACGCAGCTGCGCCAATTCGCGGTTCAATTTTTGAACCTGCGACGATTTCTGCAACGTCTCGGGATCGGAAAGCAAAGCCTCCACTTCCCCTTTGCGCAGCACCATTTTTTCTAAACGCTCTTTGATTTTCATACGGATATTTATAAATAATTGCGACGTGGTATGCGGTTGCGCCTACGGCGCAGAGCCCCTTAAAAACAGAAATCCCCGTTACAGTTAAGTAACGGGGATTTTCTACGAACGAAACTAACCGTTTTTTTCGGCAGCGGCTTTTTCTTTAAGCGCTTTCAATTTATCTGCAATCGAAGAGCCCACCACTGCTTTTTTGGCAGCTGCAGCAGCTTTGACATCCACGGTCTTCTTCACGTTAACCGTCACTTTATCCTGAAACTTCTTCTTGAAGCGGTCAATGCGTCCAGCCGTATCCATGATACGCTGCTTACCGGTGAAGAACGGGTGCGACGCGCTCGAAATATCGATGAGCATGCTCGGATATTCTACGCCGTCAAGCTTGTAAGTTTCGGTCGTTTTTACAGTCGACCGCGTTAAAAGAATAAAATCGCTGGAAGCGTCACGAAAGACAACTTTGCGATATTCGGGGTGCACGTCCTTTTTCATTTTCTCTATCCTCTATACTTTTGCTCTGAAATTCCTCAACCGCGAATGCGATCGGGTGAATCCAGATTCAATCAAAAAATTGTTACTTATCCGCCTTGCTCATGCTCGCCAAAAAGTCGGCGTTGGATTTGGTTTTCTTCAAGCGATCCACCAAAAGCTCCATCGCTTCGGTCGGATTCAACTCATTCAGAACTTTACGCAAAATCCACATCAGCTTCAATTCATCTGCCGGCACCACAATTTCTTCACGGCGTGTGTTCGACTTTTTAACGTCGATCGCCGGATAAATGCGGCGCTGGAATAAATTACGATCCAGCTGAAGCTCCATATTGCCCGTACCCTTGAACTCTTCAAAAATCACTTCGTCCATACGCGAACCTGTGTCGACAAGCGCAGTCGCGATAATCGTCAAACTGCCGCCTTCTTCCACATTGCGCGCCGCGCCAAAGAAGCGCTTGGGCTTGTGCAAAGCGTTGGAGTCTACACCACCCGACAAAATTTTGCCAGAGTGAGGTGCAACGGTGTTATAAGCGCGGGCTAGACGGGTAATACTATCCAAAAGGATAATCACGTCTTTGCCATGCTCGACCAACCGCTTCGCTTTCTCCAATACAATCTCAGCAACCTGCACATGGCGTTCAGCCGGCTCGTCGAAAGTGGAGGCGACAACTTCCCCTTTAACCGACCGCTGCATATCCGTAACTTCTTCCGGACGCTCATCAATCAGCAAAACAATCAAATGCGCATCAGGGTGATTTGTTGTGATGCTGTTTGCTATTTTTTGCATCAAAATTGTTTTTCCGCTGTATGGCGGAGCAACAATAAGTCCGCGCTGACCAAACCCTGCGGGGGTCAGCAAATTCATCACGCGCATGGAAATATCTTCCGTAGTCGTTTCAAGCTGAATCCGCTTATTGGGATAAAGCGGAGTTAAGTTATCGAAAGGAACTTTGTGGCGAACGCTTTCCGGATCTTCCGCGTTCACAAGCTCCACTTTCAAAAGCGCGAAATATCTTTCACCTTCTTTAGGCGGACGAATGAGTCCGCTGACAGTATCGCCCTTACGCAAACTAAATCTGCGGATTTGGCTTGGTGAAACATAAATATCATCCGGCGAAGGAAGATAGTTATAGTCAGGTGAACGAAGAAAGCCGAAGCCGTCTTCCAAAATTTCCAAAACACCCGCGCCAAACATCATCCCGGATTGTTTAGCCTGAGCTTCAAGAATCTTGAACATTAAATCTTGTTTCTTAAGACCCGCGATACCTTCAATATTAAATTTCGCTGCCAGCTCCTGCAAATCCAAAACCTTCAGGTTACGAAGACTCGCAATATCCAGCGGCTTTTCGCCCGGTTTTAATTGAATTTGTGTTTCATCCACGCCGGCATCTTCGGGCCGATCATAGTTTGGGCGGCGCGAAGGCGGACGGCGCTCGCCTCCGTTGCTGCCACCACTGTGGCCGTATGAACCGCCACCATGGCCTTGTCCGCCGGAATAGGGGCGGCGGTCACGGTCGGAGTGGTGCGGGCGGCGGCTGCCGCCATTGTCGTTGCGGAGGGGTCGTTCTCGTGTGGACATGATTAGTTAGATCCTTTGGTTGGTTTTTTTTCTGTTAAATTTTTGAGAAGTGCACGAACTTGTTTGCGGGTTTCGGCTTTTGATCCGCTGTTGTTAATCACGAAATCAGATTTCGCCATTTTTTTCTGAATCGGCCATTGCTCCGCGCGACGGCGCTTAATTTCAATATGGGTCCAGCCTTGGCTGAGCAAACGAGCATCGGCATCCTGCGTTCCGGCAAAAACCGTCACGACGCGATCACACATTTTTTGAAAACCTGCTTCAAAAAGCAGCGGTATTTCCAGCGCAATAAACTTCTTTTTTGTTTTTTTGATTTCATCCAAAAAGCGCTTTTGCACATACGGGTGTATGAGTTTTTCCAGCCGTTTCAACCGTGCCGGACTTTTAAAAACAATTTCCGCGAGTTTGCGCCGCTCCAAAAACCCGCTAACCAGCGCGTCCGGAAATTTTTCGCATATTTTTTGAAAAATAGGATTGGTCGACTGCAAAGTTTCATGCGCGATACGGTCTGCGTCTAAAACCAAAAAGCCTTCGTTGCGCAAAAGACCGGCGGCCGTACTTTTGCCCGTGCCAAAACCACCCGTAATCCCAATAACCATTTTTGATTTTTTGCTTTTCTGCTTCTTCATTTTTAGTATTTGTGCTTCCGCAACGCGAGCTTTATCGAGCGCTGCAAAATATGCCGGGTCACTCTTTGTACCAAGAATCGCCAATATTCGAATCCGCCTTCAAAGGAACCTTGAGCTTGTAAGCGCCTTCCATTTCTTTGCGGACCATGGCTTCTAGCTTTTTAACTTCGTCTTTCGGGGCGTCAAAAACAAGTTCGTCATGTACCTGCATCGTCATCAAGCTCTTCCATTTTTCTTTTCTTAAAATGCGGTCGATCGAAATCATGGCGATTTTCACAAGATCCGCGGCTGACCCTTGCAGCGGCGCGTTAATCGCGGCGCGCTCGGCATAATTTCTCAGCTGCATATTTTTCGCGTGAATTTGCGGAAAATAAGAGCGCCGGCCCAAAATTGTGGTTAACCAGCCTTGTTTGCGCGCCAATTCCTTTTGGCTCTCTAAAAAGTCGCGCACACGCGGATAACGGTCGAAGTAATTTTTTATAAAAGCCTCAGCTTCATGAAATGAAATTCCGAGGTCGCCTGAAAGGCCATAGCTCGTTTTGCCGTAAATCACGCTGAAATTAATCGTCTTCGCGGCATAGCGCATTTCGCGCGTTACATCTTTTTCTTTCACGTTATATAAAATCGTCGCGGTAAAAGCGTGAATATCGCGGTCTTCTTCGAAAGCCTTTTTTAAATTCGGATCGTCGGAATAATGCGCGAGAATCCGCAGTTCGATCTGGGAATAGTCCGCGGAAACAATTTTTCCTTCCGGAAAACGCGAAATAAAGGCTTTGCGTACTAAGCGCCCCGTTTCGGTCTTAATCGGAATATTTTGCAGATTGGGTTCCGTACTCGAGAGCCGACCGGTATCGGTTGTCGTCTGGTTATACGACGTATGAATCAAACCCGTTTCGGGGTTAATCATTTCCGGCAGCGCGTCCAAATAAGTCGACTGTAATTTTGTTTTTTCACGATATTCCAAAATGTCATTCGCGATCGGATATTTCGGCGCAAGCTCTTCCAAAACACCCGCATCCGTGGAATAGCCCGTTTTGGTTTTGCGCACCGTCGGCATTTTTAGTTTTTCGAATAAAACTTCGGCCAGCTGTTTCGGCGAAGCCAGGTTAAATTCCATCCCTGCCGCGCTATGAATTTTCTTTTCCAAGGCTTCAATTTCGCGGCTCGCCCGAATAGAGAGTTCGCGCAAAAATTGCGGGTCAATTTTGACGCCGTTCATTTCGCAATGCATCAACACATGCGCCAAAGGCATTTCAACCTCGACATATAATTTTTCCAAATTGTTTTCGCTGAGTTTTTTCTTTAAAACCGGCACCAGCTGCCAAACCGCGTCGGCGTCTTCGCAGGCATATTCTTTAATCTGAGCAAGTGGCACCAAATCCATCGTAATTTGTTTTTTGCCTTCGCCGAGCAGTGCCGTTGTCGGAATTTTACGCATGGAAAGATATTCCATCGCGAGATCATCCAAATTATGATTGCGCTTGATCGGCTGTATTAAATAACTCGCGATCATGGTATCGAAGGCAATCCCCTTCATTTCGACGCCCGCACGCTTCATGACAATCGAATCATATTTTATGTTCTGTCCGCACTTTTCGATTTTATCCGATTCTAAAATATCTCTTAACGCTTCCAACACAATGCTCACCGGCAAGCCAGGGCCTGCATGCGCGGCATCTGAAACAGGCACATACCAAGCTTCATTTTCTTTCCAGCAAAAACTAACTCCGACCAAAGCGGCTTTCATCGGATCCGCGGACGTCGTTTCAGTGTCGAAGCTGAAAAATGAAACTTTCGCGAGATTTTTAACCAAATCATCTAAGTCGCTGACGGATTCAACCGCGTGATAATGCCGGTTTGCGGCAACCGCCGTATCCGAGGCAGAGGGTGCGAAAGACGCCGGAGCTTTCGCTTCCAAATTGCGGATCAGACTGTAAAACTCATAACGCTTCAAAAACGGTAAAAGATTTTCGGCCGCGGCCGGCGACCAACGCAAAGCTTCCCAGTCCAAATCCATTTCGACATTTTTTTCAATCGTGGCAAGTTCACGCGAGAGCAGCAAATCTTTGTCATGCGAAATGAGTTTTTCGCGCTGAGATTTCGACGCTACTTTTTCGACGTTCTTGCGGAGATTATCCACGGAGTGAAATTCTTTCATCAATTTTAAAGCTGTTTTTTCGCCGACGCCCGGTACGCCCGGAATATTGTCGGAACCGTCACCCATGAGAGCCATCAAGTCCACGACTTGCTCAGGGCCTAAACCCTCGAAACGTTCGCGCACGGCGGCTTCATCGTAAAATTTTTGATCTTTATGAAAATTCAACACGCGAATTCCCGGCTCCACTAATTGCAGCATATCTTTGTCGCTGGACGCGATGACGACATTCAAACCGTCTTCTTTGCCGCGACGCGCCATGGTGCCGATTAAATCGTCGGCTTCAAAACCGGCTTTTTCAAAACACGGAATACCGGCCAGCTTGCAATATTCTTTAATCGGCTCGACCTGCGAAACCAAATCTTCAGGCATCGGCTTACGGTTGGCTTTGTATTCTTCATACTTGTCATGCCGAAAAGTCGCCTCACGCCGGTCAAAGCATACGGCTAAATATTCGGGCTGATACATCGCGATCAGTTTTTCAACGCTGGTAATGAATCCATAAATCGCGTTTGTCGGTTCGCCCTTAGAATTGGTCAAACCCTGAATCGCGTAATAGGCGCGGTAAAAGAACCCATTGCCGTCGATTAAGTAAAGCGTCCCCGGACGGACTGCCGTTTTATGCATTTCCCATTAGCCTTGTTTTAGTGAAGAACATTTGTTTTATATTTTGATGAGCTAACCCATTGTCAGATAATGAGTTATGCTTAATTGCGGCGCGGCTGAATCCCCGGCAAGACGCTTAACTTAATAATGTAGTACTAGCTTAGTTGTTTTGAAATGATCAACGGATATTTAAAGGAAAAATAGAACTGTAGTGCGGTAAAAGTAATTAACGATGAATTACGAACCCAGCCATTCTAGTTTTTCGCATGCATTTGTCAAGCCCCTAAATCAAGGCTTGGCAGTCCCCGGCGCGGCCGCATCCTTTTTCTTCGGCACAATCTGCGCAAGCTGTCCCGCTAAGTCACGCGGCTCTTGCGCGAACTCAAGCGCGGATTCATAACTGATAATCCCGTCGGCATAATATTGCTTCAGCACATCGTCCAAGTACTTCATGCCGTATTTTTTTCCGGTTTGAAGTTCCGAGTTGACCTGATAGGTTTTACCTTCGCGAATGAGATTGCGAATGGCAGGCGTCGCGATCAACACGTCATGCGCCGCGATACGGCCGGGTTTATCAATGCGCGGAATCAGCGCCTGAGAAATCACCGCGACAATAACAGACGAAAGCTGAACACGAATTTGAGATTGCTGCTCCGGCGGAAAAACGTCAATAATACGGTCCACCGTGCGCGCCGCGCCGGTCGTATGCAAAGTCGAGAAAACCAAATGGCCAGTTTCCGCCGCACGAATCGCGTTTTGCATGGTTTCAAGCCCGCGCATTTCGCCGATCAGAATCACATCCGGATCCTGGCGCAACGCCTTTTCAACAGCTAAAGCAAAGGACGGCACATCCGAACCCACTTCGCGCTGGTTAATTACGGATTTATGCATGGGATAAACGAATTCAATCGGATCTTCCGCGGTAATAATATGCTTGGCATATTTATCATTAATATAATTAATCATCGCCGCCAAAGTCGTGGTTTTTCCGGAACCCGTCGGTCCCGTAACAAGCACCAGTCCGCGCGGACGATTCAGCACGTCGCGAATTTGCTCCGGTAGCCCGATATCTTCAAAAGTGCGGAATTTATTCGGCAATTGGCGCAGAACCATGCCCAAATGCCCTTGCTGTTTAAAAAGCGAAACGCGGAAACGCGCTTTATCTTTATACGCAAATCCAAAATCCAAGCCGCCGACTTCTTGCACAACTTTGCGCTGTTCTTCGGTGGTAATTTCCGAAGCAAGCGCTTCGGTGTCCTGCGGAGTTAAATTCGTCTCATCCTGAGAAACCAACTCCCCCGAAAGTCTGAGCGTAATCGGACGGCCCACGGTTAAGTGAATATCCGAAGCTTCCTGGTTAATTGCGGCTTCTAAGATCGGTTCGATCGGCTTTGTCATGCGGTAAATCCGTTTTTTATGAATTTCATGAGTTTCGGTCTTCCCTCTTGTTTCGGCTTAAACGCCGTAAATCTGAATCGCTTTTTGCCAAACCACCCCAAGCAAGACCGCTAAAGCAAAAAAAAGACTTAGAGCTCCTAAGTGGCCAAGCGTCATCACCGGCGTAAAAAGACGACGCATTCTGCCACGAGCAAGTTGATAAAAAAGAGCGATGAAAAAAACGGCGCATTCCGCTGCGATCAGAACAACAGCGACGCGGTTAAAATCCGGAACAAAGCGCAGTACACAATAGGCCGTCGCTGCGCCGGCCCAAACACAAACCGCGCGCGCACGAAAAAGGAGCGCGGTGATGATTGCGGCGAGCAAAACCACGGCGGGCTGAAAGCGTTCGTCTTGTATCGGAACCATGCCGAAAAAAACAGCCGCGCCCGCGCAGGCCACATAAGCTGCCCAATCCCGCAAAAGCCCCGCGCTTTCTTGTTTCTCAGGTATGAAAAGCTCCCTCTCGCGCGCCAAAAAATATCCCGACAATAAAATCACGCCGAAAAGTTTCATGCTTTTTCCTTTCGGACTAAACTTAAAACGATTTGCGCGGCAACCAAAACTAAGGCCGCTATCACCCAAACTGAAATGCCGGTCATTTGTCCGTGCAAATAAAACAATCCGCCCGCAGCAGCCAAGCTGCCGGCCAAAACAAAAACAAATTCGCGGGCGCGGCGAGCTGTGTATTTTTTAAGTCCAAATAAAAATGGTTTTTTACGCTGAGCCGCTGAAGGTTGTCTCGCGGTTTCTGAAATTAAAATATGCGCGCTCCAAATCCAATACGGGGCAACGCCCAATCCATACCATGTGCCCAATCCGCATAAAGCGAGCCACACTAAATAAAAGGTGCTCATCATCCGCGGAGGTTGGCGGCGCAAAAGTTCAAGCCATACCAAAGTTATTCCCGCAATACAAGGCGCCAAGGCCGCGGCAATAAAAATCATTTCCCCGCGAAAAAAAATCAGCGGTAAAAAAACTTCTAGCACTGAAAAAGAGGGGCGAAAATTACGCTTTTCCATAATACTTCCCCGCATAAACGCGCTGCTCCATGCCGGCGGCAACAAAACCCGCGATAAGTCCTGAAAACAAAAGCGCATCTTCCGGAGTGCTCACTGCCGCAAAAAGCGCCGCCAACAAAAGCATCCCAAAACGAAAGCTCAAGCGCAAAGATCTTCCCAGCGGCAAAAACGCCGAATCAAAAAGAATTTCTCCCGCAACCACGCTCCACAGCAAGGCTGTGCCAATCGGCACGGCATGTAATCCGGCCATGATTCCCGCAAGAATCAAAATGCCGGCCCCTTTTTCGGCCTCAATTTGAGTGCGCGGAAAACGAACCAAAACCCAAAAGCCAAAAACAACTAAAGCCGGAATGAGCGGCAAGGCGTTTAAAACAAAGTGAAGTTCATATTTCAAAACGCTCACGAGCGCCAATGCCAAACAAACCGACGACAAAACCATTCCCGCGCGGCCGCCTGAAATACGATAAGTCAAAGCCATCGTAAACGTCGAGAGCGCGACAATGCTTAAAGGCAAATGAGCGGGTAAGAAAAGTGTCAGTAAAATCGCCTGCTGAATCAAAGCCGCATCCCATTTGGGCGCGCTCGAAAAACCCGCGAACCGTAAAATGATTTCACTGATCAAAACAGCGCCCAAAATAACGCCGAAGAAAAGCACGGTGTTGAATCCGCCGCACCAAAATCCGGCTAACAACAAAATCAGCGTCGCGCCTAATTCACGCGCAACTCCGGGCACCAAAGGCGCCTCGTCTTTCAAGTGCGGCGCGATTCCCTGATTTAATGTGATGGTTTGTGCCATTTCTAAATTCCCTTTTGAATCAAATTCACAAGCGGTAGATGGGAAGGACAAACAAACGAACAGTTTCCGCAAGCCAAACATTGCGCCGCGTCTAATTCGCGCGCGCTTTGCCAATCTTCGCGCTTAACCGCGGCCGCGATTAAAGCCGGCGATAAATCAACAGGACAAACTTCAACGCATTCTCCGCAGCGAACGCAATCTTCCTCCTGAGCATTCGCCGTCCATTCAAGCGGCAAAGCAACCAACGCATCCGTCGCGGCAGACACAGGATCCTCCATTGTGCTCAAAGCATTTCCGCGCATCGGCCCGCCCGCGATCATGCGTCCCGGCTCGCGCAAAACCCCTTTGCAAACTTTCAGCGCCGCGGAGGCGCCGATACCGAAAGGCAACCAAACATTCTGCGGCTGAACCACACATTCACCGGTTACGGTCACGGCGCGTTCAAAAAAAGGCTTGTTCAAGGCTACCGCTTCATATGCCGCGTAAACGGTCATCACATCAGGCAGAAGCACGCGATGTAATTCACGCGGTGATTGCTTCGCAAAGACCGGATCGAGCTCGGGTAACAAGACAGCGGGATCATCCTGCGGATAGCGCAATGAAACCGCGCGCGCTTCCATGTGCCCCCATTTTAAAAAATAAATTTTGCTTTTGAGTACTTCCACCGCTTGCTCAGCGTGTTGAGCCACCGCAATAACGACTTTCTCAAGACCGGCGGCGCGGCGTAAAATTTCGGCGCCCTTGAGAAACTCCATCGGATGCGCCATCAAAAGAACCTGACCGCAAGTCAC
Organism: uncultured bacterium; assembly: GCA_964562525.1. Taxonomy (GTDB): domain Bacteria; phylum Omnitrophota; class Omnitrophia; order Omnitrophales; family Aquincolibacteriaceae; genus Multiplicimicrobium. The sequence continues at coordinate 4,616 of CAZLTL010000025.1, read as the reverse complement.
ATATGGCTCGGACTCCACCGCGTTGATAATCAAAGTTTTGGATTGAAACGGACCTTTTTCTAAATAAGCGGATAAGGGATAAAGCTCGCGCCCACAAAGCAAAACGCCCATTTCGCGGATTTTAGCGCGCAAACTCTCAGCGCGCGCTTCCGTCCAATCAGTGGCTTCACCGGAAGGTAGAAAAGAGCCCGCATTTTTACGATCAACTTGAATTTCAATCGCAAACACTTTTTCGCCCGTAGCGGTTTGCGTTTTTACAATCCCGTTCACGGTTCCGTTCGCGGGACAATAAACCGGCACACCTTTCGCTCCCCGCGGCTCAGCAAGCTTCATGCCGAAAGAGACCGCCTGACCGGGCTGAACTTTCACCTCTTGATAAAAAGGCGCGTCCCCGTAAATGGGCACACGTAAGACCTCTGGCGGCGCGGGACGCTTTAAAGTCCAGGTACCGAGACTCATTTCTTTCTTGAGGGGCAAATTGATTAGTTTCACAAATTGTATTTACGGCTCAAAAGGACCGTCTATTAACCCATGAAAATCAAAAGGAGAGAAAAATCAGAAATGCGCCGCGGCCCATTTGGCTTTCAAAGTAAGCAGCCTTTTCCCCGCTTCGCGCAAAGTCGCTTCTTTTTTTGCAAAATGCAAACGCACAAAATGATGGACATCTTCTTTAAAAAAACTCGAGCCCGGTACCGCCGCCACGCCCACTTCTTTTGCCATCCAATCACAAAACGCGACATCATTGGGCGCATTAAATTCGCGAATATCCACCAAAACATAGTACGCACCTTGCGGGTTGGTGTATTTCAAGCCGGCTTGCTCCAGCAATCCCAGAAAAAGATCTTTGCATTTCTGATAATGCTCTAAAAGAGCATCGTAATACGCGTCGGGAAATTCAAGCGCGGTCACCGCCGCTTCCTGCAAAGGCGCCGCCGCGCCCACCGTTAAAAAATCATGGATTTTGCGCACCGCGTTAATGACCGCAAGCGGCGCAATCACATAACCCAAACGCCAGCCCGTAATCGAATAAGTTTTCGAAAGCGATCCGCAGGATATCGTGCGCTCAAACATGCCCGGCAGAGACGCAAAATAAGTATGTTTAAACGGCGGATACACAATATGTTCATAAACTTCATCCGTAATCACAAACACATCAAACTCTTCCGCAAGCGCCGCGATTTCAAGCAATTCATCCCTGCTAAAAACTTTGCCAGTCGGGTTGCCGGGGTTACAAAGAATCAAAGCTTTGGGTCTTTGCTCAAAAGCCGCGCGCAAAACCTTGCGGTCAAAATCAAAATTCGGCGGAGTCAGCGGCACATAAATCGGAATCGCGCCCGTTAAAATCGCATCAGCGGCGTAATTTTCATAAAACGGCGAAAAGACTAAAACCTTATCGCCGGGATTCGTCACGGCCATCATCGCCGCCATCATGGCTTCGGTGCTTCCGCAGGTAACAACAATATTGTTTTCAGCATCAATCGGCACGCCCATCAGCCGGCTTTGTTTTTTGGCCAAAGCCGCGCGAAAATTCGGCGCACCGGAAGTTATCGAATATTGATGCGGGCCTTTGAGTGCGAGATTTTTTAAAGCTTCGAGCAACTCCATCGGCGGATCAAAATCGGGAAAGCCCTGCGAAAGATTCACCGCGCCCGTTAAATTGGCAACGCGTGTCATGCGTCGAATCACGGATTCGCTGAAATGCTGAGTGCGGTCGCTGATAAGGGGCATATTTCCTTTTTTAAGATTGAGGTTTGCGCTGCAGTGTAATCATACAAACCGCCGCGATGATAAGCAAGGCACCGACAAAAGTTTGCGCGTTTAAGGCTTCTCCGGCAAAAGCCCAGCCTAAAAACACCGCCACAACCGGGTTCACAAAAGCATAAGTCGAGGTTTTGACAATGCCCACATTTTTTAGCAGCCAAATATACGCGGTGTAACCGATTAAAGACCCAAACCCGATTAAATAAAAAAACGACAATATCGATTTCAAACTCATATCGCTTGCGCGAATTAAGCCAAGCTCGCCCAAGCCCGCTCCGACAATCATCAGAAAAATTCCGCCCACAATCATTTGCATGCCCGTTCCCAAAAATGGCGATTCCGCCTGCGGTGCTTTGCGAGAATAAACCGAGCCAATCGACCAAGACAGCGGCGCTGCCAACAAAAACAAAAGTCCGCGCAAATCTATGTTCTCTGAATCAAAATGCAAAAAATCATGCGTCACCAAACACCACACGCCCAGCAACCCAATCGCAATTCCGCCCAAAATCAGATTGCTCGGTTTTTTATCTTTCATCCATAGCCATTGCAAAAGAACCATCCACAAAGGCACAGTGGCCACCAGCAAAGCCGCGAGGCCGGAAGGAATCGTCTGCTCAGCTTTTACCACAAAGCCGTTTCCGCCCAAAAGTAAAAAAGCTCCAACAATCGCCGCCGTTCGCCAATGCGCTTTTTGCGGCGCCGGTTCTTTAAGGCGAAACCGTGCGAATAAATAGAGAATCACGCCCGCGATAAAAAAGCGCAACCCCGCGAAGAAAAACGGCGGCAAGGTTTCTACCGTAAAACGGATGGCAAGATAAGTCGATCCCCAAATAAGATAGACCAGCGCAAAAGCGAGAATGATGCGGTTTTTTAAAGAATTCATGAGTGCAGTCTACGGGGCGGAGTCAAAAACTCAAATTGAAAATCACAGCTGTTGATTTTGAGCGGGCGGAGCGAGTCTTATTTCATTTTTATCTGCCGGGCCAAATGAAAATCTTGTTCCGTCACACCCCCGGCTTCATGGGTGCTGAGCACAATTTTTAAATACCGGTAACCCGTCAAATAAAGGTCGGGATGATGGCCGTCTTTTTCCGCCGCTTTCGCGATTTTATTAATTGTTTTCACAGCCGCCATAAAATTCTTCGTTTTATATTCCACGCTAATCGTTTTTGTCGCGCGGGCATAACTCCAACCGGGCAAAGCTTTGAGCCCCGCTTTGATTTCTCTCAACGCAAGAGTCTGGGGAATTTTTTTTATTTTAGTCATGGCAGCTTTCCCCCCGGCATTTAAAAAATAGCGCACCCCGTTCCACAGAAAGCTTCACGGGATGCGCCGACACAAAGAGAGCGAAGGATCGTCTCTGTTCGTGTTACTTTTAGTACTTCTTCTTCCCGTCGTCATCCATTTCTTTGGCACAGCGGTCCGACATGGCAGTGAGCTCATCCGCCAAATCTTTACGAGTGGATTGAAGCGCGGCCGCAGAATCTTTTACTGTTTTCATGTCCGCCTGCTTCTGCTTCCATACTTCATCTTTTTTGGAGGCCCATTTTTCTTTCTTTTCGGCATAACCATTCAATTTGTCAGAAAGCCCCGGATTAGTGCTCTTTAACTCCGTTGCAGCCTGCCGCATTGCCTGAATATGGTCTGCATGGTTTTCATCATGCATATTGGCAAACACCGGTTTCGAAGTGCCCAATACCGCCAACATCATCGCTATTACCATCACTGATTTATAATTCATAGTTACCTCCTGCTTTCTGAGAACAGCTTAAACCTCCGGCCGGAGCATAAAAGTCGGGAGAAAACTGGGAAATGACTAGGGTGTTTACTTATTGAGGAAGAGCTTAGTGCGGCTTGGGTTACACGATCTTTGAGAGCTTTTTGCCGGGCTTCGTATTCTGTATCGCCCTTTCCCGATTACCGTTTCAAAAAGGCTGCGATGGCTTGGATGCCTTTTCTTTTGCCTTCATCCAAGACTAAGTGCCGGGCGCCTTGGAAGCTGACCCTCTCGCAATGGAGGATTTTTTCGGTCATTTCTTGAAAAATCGATTCGTAAAAAAACGGGTCCTCCGTTCCGCCCATCACCAGCACAGGCATTTCAAGCTTCGCGAGCAAATCGGTGGAATCATGCAAAACGCCGGCATGCCCTGAAATAATAAAATCATTCGCGCGCTCGGCCGTAATATTCTTTTTCAAATATGGAACCGCAAACGCTTCGGCGAGCCGCAAAACAATTCGATACACTCTTTGAAAAGAAATTCTCACCGTCTCTTCGTAAATTTCACGCCACATCCCTTTCTTGGTCCAGGGAATCCAGCGCCGGGCAATATTCAAACCTTCGGGACTCATGTGGTGCGCGCTTGAAACAATCACAAGCCGTTTCACATACTGCGGATAATCATGCGCGAATATCTGCGCAATCATTCCTCCCAATGAAATACCAAGCACATTTACCGCGCCAAAATTTGCACTCTCAAAAACCCGCGCATAATCTTGAGCCATGTCTTGCGTGCTGTAACCCAAAGACAAATTTCTTTTTCTGCTGATCACATAAATGCTGTAATCACGGCTTATCCCTGAAAAGAGATTGCGGAAATACCAATCCACTTCCGGCGCGCTGAAAAGGGCGTCGTTAATCAACGGAAAAACAACGATCTTCTCGGCTCCTTTTCCAAAGCGCACATAGGGGCAACCCTCTATTTGACCTTTTTCGATTTTTTGCTGAAACATGTTTTCTTTCGCTGTGCTTGGTCTGAATTTATTTAACTCAAAGCCATAGCCAATGAGGGGTCTGTTTGTAAGGCGCTTCGTCCGCGCAGCTTATTTGCGAGAAGGGCAGGCTTTGTCGCCAATCC
>CAZLTL010000024.1:0-27554 GCA_964562525.1 uncultured bacterium | reverse complement strand
GCATCATCCAGCTCAATTTCCTTCGCAACGGAAACACCGTCTTTGGTAATGGAAGGGGAACCGAACTTCTTTTCGATGACCACATTGCGACCCTTGGGCCCGAGAGTCACTTTCACCGCGTTTGCGAGCTTATCAACGCCACGTTGAATTGCTTTTCTTGCGTCTTCATCAAACAGTATCTGCTTTGCCATATTATTTTAGCTCCTTACTTACATTGTTTATTTCGCTGAAAAAAGTCATCCACTGCGTTGCATGCTTCACAACCTTCGTGCGGCGTATTTTTTAATACGCCTCCTCAGTTGTTTGCATGCGCCTTGTAGCTGAGCATTTTTGAGCGAAATGCCGTTCAAAAGTTAATATTGCTACGAATTAGCAGTCGCCTTGGGTGACTGCTAAGGGCGATCATTCTAGCCCCCCTTGCTCAAAATGCAATGAGTTAAAAGGAGGGTGCGATCACGACTTGCAAATCAATTCTTATGCCAGCTTGCTGTAGAGGGAGGGAGACAGAAAGAGGCTGTGCGGGCGGATACTTTTGGCACACTTCATGGTTAGTAATGCGCCAAGCTTTGGATTCGCTTAACTCTTCCAATCCAAATAAAGCTTAAGCATGGATTGCAGCGTATGAGCCGGGTTGACATCCGCTTTGGAATGGATGATTTTTCCGATAAACGATGAAAACCCGCCGGTAATGATGACATGGGGTTTTTTCTTAAACTCTTTCGAGAGCTTAGCAATCAAACCGTCTGTCATCGCGGCATAGGCTTGAATGACGCCGTGCTGAATACACCCCTGGGTGTTTCTTCCATAAGAGCGGCCGGTTTCAGGTTTGATCTGGAATACCTTGGGTAATTGAGCCGTATTTTTCAAAAGAGACTTAAGCGAAGTCGCCGGCCCCGGAATAATTAACCCCCCTAAGAACGTTCCTTTTTCATCGATAAGGTCGCATGTAAGCGCTGTCCCAAAATCAAAGACCAAACAGGGTATTTTTTTTGATTTAACTGCACCAAAAGCATCGATTTTGCGGTCTACTCCCAGTTTTGATGGATTTTTATAGAGAGTTTTGATTGGAACAGGAATATCCCTTCCTATTTCGAGGATGTTAAATTTCCCGCGAGCATTCAGCTCAGAAATTAAAAGCTCGGTGCTTTCTGGGACAACAGATGCGATAACAACAGTATTTCCATCTTTTAATCCCTTTTTATTGCTTTTTTGAATTAATTCTGGGATTTCATTTATTTGCAGAGATTGAGACTTGGTTATTTTCTTATCAATGACAAGGCCATAGCTGGCGCTTGTATTTCCAATATCGATTAAGTGTATAATTTCTTTTTTTTGAGTGCTTTTCATAGTTTATTACTCCACAAGTCGATCAAATTAAACCCCAAAATGGGATGCAACCTCATTTTGGAAAGCATTGAGTATCTTTTCCAGGATATCATCCCGGTTTTGGATTTTACCTAATTCGATTTTCATTGAAGTTGCCTCAGGCAATAGGGACTGATTGGTACTGTTTACGTTAAGTCCAATCCCAACGACGACATAATCAAGCTTTTCGCCTGAACTGCTCGATTCCGTCAGAATACCGCAAATTTTTTTCCGGTTCACCAAAATATCGTTCGGCGGTTTGATCATACAGGAAATTCCTCTTTCCGATAAGACGCTCATGACCGCCTTGGCTGCTAAAGGCGTTAATTGCGGTGCGTCGGCCGGCTTGATCGCGGGACAGAAATAAATCGAAAAGAGTAAATTCTCGCGCGGCTGCGATTGCCATTGGCGGCCGAATTGTCCGCGGCCTTTGGTTTGATGATCGGCCGACAGCACAAGTTTTTGGCCAGGATAGGTTTTGGCTAATTCTAAAATCTGCGTGTTGGTCGATCCCGTTTCGCTAATCCGGTGAACCGCGAAGCCGTGCATTAAACTGTAATGCGCGGCAGGTAGTTTTGCAGCGCGGTAACGATTTCATACGGAATAGTGCCGGCCCATGCCGCAATTTCATTTGCGGTGATACAGTCGCCTCCGTCATCTCCGAGAAGAGTCACTGTGTCGCCGGCGCGGACATATTGGTCGCCGAAGTTAATCGTCATGTAATCCATTGAAATGCGTCCGGCGAGAGGGAAGCGTTTTCCTTGATAAAGAATATGCGCTTTTTCCCAAGCGGAAAAAGAATAACCCTGCGCATAGCCAATGGGCAGAATGCCGATGGTTGCCGGATCTTTCGCGGTAAAACGGCGGCCATAGCCCGCGGTGGCTCCGGGAGCCAATCGCTTAACATGAATAATTTTAGCTTTGAGCGAAAGCACGGGCTTCAGTCGGGACATTTGCGGCTGAGCTGTGGGCTCAATTCCATAAAGCGCAAGCCCGGGGCGAATTAAATTCGTGCATTTTGTTTTAACACTCAGGCAGGCCGCGCTGTTTTGTAAATGCTTAAAGCGAAGCTGAACCTCTTTAGCTTCCAGCGCGCGCACAAGCAATTCGAAGTCACGAATTTGTTTCGTGCGGAATGCATCGTCCGTTTCCGCGGAAGGGAAATGCGAATAAACTCCTTCGAGTTCAATCGACGGAAGTTTTGAAATTTTTTCAATGTCCGCCACTGCGCGGTCAAAGGGAATGCCCATGCGGCCCATGCCGCTATCGACTTTAGCGTGAATACGCACGGTTTTATTAAAAGTTTGCGCGGCTTTGGAAATATCTTCCGCTTCGGAGAAACTCGAAACACTTAAAGTAATTCCGTCTAAGAGCGCGGCACCGATTTCATTCGGGAACAGCCGGCCGAAAAGAAAAATTCGCGATTTTAATTCCAGATCTTTCAGCTCGAGGGCTTCTTTGATAGAAGAGACGCCCAAATAAAGAACATGCCCGTCTAAAGCGCGCGCGACTTGGCGCAGGCCGTGACCGTAAGCGTTGGCTTTAATGACGGCAAGAACTTCATTGTCTGATCCGGCGGCCGAGCGAATCAGATTCATGTTTTCAAGTAAACGTTCGGCCTTGAGTTCAATCCACACATTGAAGCCCAAGTCTTGTTTTTCGGAATGGTTTTGTAATGTCATTTTAATTTGAGTTCTGCTTTGCGCTCTTCAGGCTCCGAAAGCCGGAGATAAACCGGCAAAAAGTCTTCAGAGGATACCAGTTTTTTAATGGCAGGCGAATGGTTTTGATAAAGATGAATCAAGGATGAGGCCCGTGGAGACCACCATTCTTCCGGAGCTAAAACAAATTGCTTTCCGGTTTTTTCAAATAAATCACGGAAGCGTTCCAGCGCGTTGCCGGTGACAAATGCTTTTTCGGGAATGATTTCCGCGATTCGGGTCATTTCCAAAGCTTGCGACTCGGTTTCAGCCTGCCAGCGGCTATTTACATTTTTAAAAATTTTGGTGTAAAACTTGGAGCGGAAAGCATCAAGGCAAACAGCGAGGTGCGTTTGACCGCGGCAGGGAATGCGCTCAGCCAATACGTCGAGTGAATCTACACCGAAGCAAGGCGTCGGTTTAGCGGCAATAAGTCCCAAAAGTGTGGAGAATCCGATTCGGAGGCCTGTGAAAGAACCCGGTCCGCGGTTAATCAAAAAAGCCTGGATCTCTGCAAGCTTCAGGCCTTTTTGGCCCAACAACTCATCGACGAATGGAAGCAGCTCTTCCATGTGGCCCCAATTACCATGGCGGACTTTCTCAAGGATAGGGTCATTTCCGGCTTGCAGGGCGACGCTCATGACGGGGCCGGAGGTGTCGAAGGCTAATAAATTCATGCTGAATTATAGAGGTGTGTCTGGACATTGGTCTAGCTCGTCTTTTCCTATGATATGATTTGCGCATGAGTAAATCCTGCTGTCATGAGCCCGGACAACCAAATTGGAAAAGATCAAAAACGCTGTGGAGCATTGTCGCGCTGGCAATCATTTGGGTGGCCTCGACCTCTTTACCCGGTCTCGAAGTGTTTCGGGGTGTTTTAGAACATGACTTTGATGTGATGTTCTGGCCGCTTTTGGCGGGGTTGATTGTGGGTGGAGCCGTGGATGCTTGGATTCCTTCCTCGTGGATTATGGCGATTCTGTCGGGAAAACGGAAACGTAACTTAATTTATTCCGTTGGTTTTGGTTTTTTAATGAGTTCATGCAGTCACGGCCTTTTGGCGATCGCGATGCAGCTTTACAAAAAAGGCGCGTCCCGCGCGTCCGTCGTTAGCTTTCTACTTGCGAGCCCTTGGGCGAATCTTGCCATGACTTTTCTTTTGATCGGGTTTTTTAAATTCTGGGGAATCGTGATTATTTTGGGAGCCATCGTCATCGCTTTCATCACCGGTTTTGTTTTTCAAAAAATAGATCAGCGCGGTGTTTTGGGGCCAACTTTAGAAGTAGCAGAGCAAGAATTGATTTCTGCTTCAGGCTGGTGGCGCGATTTACGCGCGAAAAGTTTTTTTAGCCATATTCGCGGTGTCGCGCGCGGAACGCTCAATCTCTCTGAGATGGTTTTACCGTGGATCGCTTTGGGTGTTTTTTTGGCTGCGGTTTCTGCCACGGTTGTTCCGCAGGAATGGTTTAAAAGTTATTTAGGACCGGACCTTCGCGGACTTTTCGCAACTTTAGGCTTAGCAAGCGTGATCGAGGTTTGTTCGGAAGGCATGTCGTTTCTTGCTTTTGAGCTTTATAAACAGACGGGAGCGATGGGGAACGCGGCACTTTTTTTAATGGCGGGTGTGGCGACAGACTTGACTGAAATCAGCTTGATCTGGAAAAATCTCGGATGGAAATCCGCGGTTTTAATGATGGTGATCGCGATTCCTCAAATTGTTTTACTCGGCTGGCTCATTAATCTTGTGGCAACATAAAATATGAACAGACCTATTTTTCATCTCGCGTTTCCGGTTAAAGATGTAGAGTCGACGGTCAGCTATTACCGGGATGCGCTGGGTTTCCGGATTGATTTGATTGAAGCCGAGCGTTGCATTATTGATTTATTCGGGCATCAAGCCGTGGCGCATGTTTCTGAAAAAGATGTGCCCGCGCGGGTTGCGATGTATCCGCGGCATTTCGGCGTGATTCTGGACGATGAAAAACAATTTGATGCTTTTCACGCGCGCGTGGCCGCTTCGGGGGTTGATTTCTTTCAAAGACTTTTCGTCCGTTTCGAAGGGACGCCGCGCGAACACAAAACTTTTTTTCTGAAAGACCCTTCCAATAACCTGATTGAGTTCAAATGGTATCGCGATTCATCGCTGGTGTTTAAGTCCCACCCGGATAGTCCTTCGCTGTCTCGTTAATCCTCAGAGCTGTGTTGTTTTTTCTCTGAGCTGAGCTCAGCCGAACGGTCGCACAACCGGAAACGGCTGCGATATTAAGTGAAACGGAGTGCGGTTGAGCCGCCGAAGGCTCAGAGCCTTAATGTAACAACGCTTCGATTTTTTTTAGAAGTTGCTGGGCATCGTACGGCTTAATGACATAGTCATTGGCTTCATAAGCGCGGGTGGTTTGCTTGAGCGCGACGCTCGCGTCGGCGGTTGAGAAGATAACCGGCAGGTCTTTGAGTGAGGAGTCCATCCTGATTACTTTTAAAATATCATAGCCGGTCATGTCGGGAAGTTTAATGTCGAGAATGGCCAAATGCGGCTTTGTTTTATGAACCTCACGCAGGGCCTCTTTCCCGTTTTGACAGGTGGTGACGTGATAGCCGTTTTTTTCAAGCCGGAGGCGAAGCAATTTCAGAGTGTCAGTTTCATCATCGACAGCCAGAATTCTTTTAGGCGATCGGGGAGTCATTGGGAACCTGCTTTAAAGGTAGAAGGATGTGAAAAACGCTGCCAAGCGGCTTTTTGCTTTCGGCCCAAATTTTACCTTGATGCTGGGTGATGATTTTTTTTGAAATGGCAAGCCCAAGCCCTGTGCCTTGCGGAAAAAACTTACGAGAGGATTCGGTTTGTCCGAACTCCGTGAATATTTTTTCCGCGTCCGCCTGAGAGAAGCCAATACCCGTATCACGGACTGAAATTTTAGCGCACCCTTGTTCTTTGCGGGTTTTGACCGTGATTGTGCCTTTGTCCGTGAATTTGACCGCATTGTGAATCAGGTTGGTAAGGACTTGGATAATTTTATCCGTATCGACCTCTGCGATGAGTTCACCGGGGCAAAGCTCTAAATCGATACCCAGATTTTTTTTTGCGGCGTTTGGAATTTCGATTTCCGCGATTTCGCGGACAAGTTGGTTGAGATTGGCTTTTTCACATTCCAAGCCGGATATGCCGGCGTCCATTTTTTGAAAATCGAGCACATTATTAATCAGGCGTGTCAGGCGGTCGATGCAGAGCCGTGCTGTCTCAAGGACTTCTTTTTGCTCCGTGTTAATTTCGCCGGCTAATCCTTCTAAAATGACGCTGATACTTTCTTTGATGGTGTGAATGGGGGTTCGAAGTTCATGTGAAACCATGGAAATCATTTCCGACTTAACTTCCAGCGCGTGCTTTTGCTGCTGCTCAGTAATGTCCCAGCAAATACCCGTGAGCGAAACCGCTTCGCCCGCTTCGTTGCGGTCAATTAAACTGCGTACGGCAATGCCGCGTTCAGATTTATTGGGAAGTATGATGTTGTATTCTTGGTTGTATTCTTTGCTCGCGATCAAAGCAGTTGCGACTGTTTTTTTAATGCGTTCACGGTCTCGCGGGCAAATGAGATCCATGACATTGCCGTAGTTTGGAATGAATTTGCCGGGCTTAACCCCAAAGAGCTTATAGCAGTTTTCATCCCAGATCAGTTTGTCGGCTTGAATTTGCCAGCACCATGTTCCGATTTGAGAAGCTTGCAGCGCCAAGTGAAGGCGTTTTTCACTTTCCTCTAAACGCATTTCCGCGTCTTTTTGCTCCGTAATATCTTCGGAGATGCCCAGCAAATAGGTGGGTTTGCCTTTGACGTCATAAAGCGGACATTTTTTTGTATGTAAAATCCGCACTCCTTTTTTACGGGTTTGGATTGGCTCTTCTGTGATGTCGATGATGTTTTTACTTTTAAGAACTTCACGGTCTTTGGCGGTGAAGAAATCAGCTTCCTCTTTTGGAAAAAAATCGTAGTCATTCTTTCCGACCAAATCCTTCTCGCGGTAGCCCAAAAGTTTTTCACCCGCCCGGTTGAACCGGACAAAACGCAAATCATTCGCGTCTTTCAAAAAAACCATGTTGGGAATGTTGTCGATGACTGAGTTTAAAAAAAGAACCTCTTGCCTTAGTCGGCTGATCTCAGCGTCGGGGGCGTGGCGGAGCTTTTTATTCTTTGTCTTTTTGTTTTTCATGAAACTAAATTTAGGCAGGCATGCTTAAGTAATAGCCCTGACCCAATGTCACACCGAGAGCCACGAGGGTTTCCAGGTCTTCTCTGGTTTCAATTCCCTCAGCGATGACGCTTGCGTTCAGATCCTTGGCAATTCTTAAGAGATGCTGCAATGTTTTTTGCATAGCAGGTTGATACGAAATGCCCATGATGCATTTTTTATCAATTTTTAAAATGTCGGGTTCAATGTGAAAGAGATTTTCAAGGCATGTGTTGCCGAATCCCACGTCATCCATAGCAATTTTGATTCCGCAGCGTTTTAAAATATTGATTGTTCTGGCTAAGTGGGTCGAGTCGCCCAAGATTTGCTGCTCGCTAATTTCGATGCAGTAGCGGTTTTGATTCAATCCGGAAAGTTTTTCAACCAGTTTTTCCGCGGGAATGTCCATGATCGTGGAAGGGAGCAAATTGATGTGGCGGTCGGCCATGTCCGGAGCGGATTTAGACGCCGCGACGCAAGCGTTAAAGCAGTGATGGTCCACCAAAGTAATCATATTGTTTTCTAAAGCCGCTTTGAGAAAGTCGCCCGGCATCGCGAGCGCTTCATGGTTCATCCGAGTTAAAAATTCAAAACCTACGATTTCTTGCGTTTGCAATTGATGAATAGGCTGTTTAACGGCAAAAAAATGTTCACCCCGGCGCATGGCTGAAAGGTGGTCCGGCAAATGGGTTGCTCGGTGTGAAATGCCGCGCAAAGTTTTCGCGGATTCATAATAGACTTGGTTTTTTCCGTTATGTTTGCTTTCCATCAGAAGCGGATCCGTAATGCCCAAAATTTCATCTACGGAGATGATATGCAAAGAAACCGGCGCAATGCCGATGCTGACGGTAACATTGATTTTTTGCGCTTCTGAAATTTGAAAATGCATATTGGAAATGGAAAGCCTTAGTCTTTCCGCCAATTTAACGCCTTCGTCCAGCGCCGTTTCGGGAAGAAGCAGAACAAACTCATCCCCTCCGATGCGGCCGATATAATCTGAGATACGGATCGATTCCTTAATTTTTTTTGCGACTTCCTTGATGACAATATCTCCGGAGGGGTGCCCCAAAGTGTCGTTCACCTTTTTAAAATTATCGATATCCATCACCATCGCCAAAAGAGATGAGCCGTTTCTTTCTGCGGCGTGAATTTCGCGCGTCAGGATTTGTTGCAGGCCCCGGCGGTTGTAAACATCGGTGAGGGGATCCAGGACAGCGTATTTTTCAAGCTGAGCATTCACTTGGCGAAGTTTGCCCGTGACAACGCGCAGTTTCTTTTTGATTTGATAACGGTCAATCGCATGCCGGATAATTCGTAGCAGCATTTTGGGCGGCGTTTCACCCTTCACAATATAATCCTCCGCACCCTTACGGATCGACTCAAGCGCGATTTCATCGTTATCCAGCCCTGTCATGACAACAACAGGAGTTTGTTTTCCGGCGGCAACAATTTGTGAAAGTCCTTCCAAGTTTTGAGCATCAGGCAGCATTAGGTCGAGAAGGATTACATCAAAATTTTGAATCGGCAAAATTTCAAGCGCGCTCTTGAGTGAAGAGGTCGAGTGGACTTCAAAGCGCGGCTTTTCGGAATGAGTTAACCTAAAACGAGTTACTTTTGCAAACTCAACATCGTCGTCGATCAAAAGGAGCTTAAATTTGGCTGTTGGAACCATACTTCCTTTAGTTGCGAAGAAATCGGACGAAATAATCCTGCAAAGATTAAAACTATTTAAATTATGCCTGTCGCTAGTTGAAAAATCAAATGAACAAACGATTTATTTTTAGTGGTTTCTCTTTTGCAGGTTAGTTTTATAAGACGGTATTTCAATATTAAAATATGTTTAAACCTTCATTGATATTGATTTTATGTAAATGCTATAAATTGATAGTTGATAATTATAGGACGTAATATAAGTTTAATAGTGGGGACAATTTACTAGACAGTTAAAGGGTTCACAGAACCCAGGAGGTTCAATATGAAGAAGGTAATTGCATTGGCTTTGGTGATGATGATGGTTGGCGCAAGCCCTGGTTTTTGCATGCTGGAAGCAGTGGACAGGATTGTGGTGAAAGATCGTGTGGCGTCAGATTTTCGCCCTGAGCATGATCTTGGCCGTCTTATCGGTTTCACCAAAGATAACCTGTTTAAAGGGTTTGATATGCTGATGAAGCCGATTGCACCCGTGAGTGATCCGATGCGGAAAGTCACAAAAGAGGTGCTTAAGGCTCCCATCACGGTTGTGAATGCGACTTATGATTTCGTGACCAAACCCATTCCCGGCTACAAAAAATAAGATTCGTTCCCAGCCGGGAAAAAGAACGAGCGCAGCGCAAGCTGCGCTCGTTTCTTTTTCACTACCATGTTTTGCTCTGGGCTGAGCCCAACCGCGAGTTGTCTTCCAATAAATTCAGACAAACAAGTTATGCCCCCATAACTTGTGTCTTCATTTATAATCACGCATGACTTTTTCTTACACAAAGCCCATGGTGATTGTTGACGTTGAAACGACAGGTGGGAGTCCGGGCGCGAACCGTTTGATTGAGATCGGAATTGTCCGTATTGAAAACGGACGTGAAGTCAGCCGATTTCAAAGCCTAATCAATCCTTCACAGCCTGTGCCTATTTTTGTGCAAAGACTGACCGGTATTTCGGACAACGACCTTGTTTCCGCGCCTCCGTTTGAAGCGATCGCGGATGAAGTGGAGGCGCAGCTTCGCGGCGCGCTTTTTGTCGGTCACAATGTCCGTTTTGATTATGACTTTATCCGCTTTGAACTGCGCCGCCTTTCAAGACGTTATCGTGCGGACACGCTTTGTAGCGCGAGATTATCACGCGCACTTTATCCTGAACATAAACGCCATAATCTTTCCGAACTGATTGACCGGCATGGTTTGTCGGTTTCAAGCCGTCATCGCGCGCTGGATGACGCGCAGGCTGTTTGGGATTTTTTTCAGAAAAGCGCGCAAGAAGTTGGCGCTGCCCGCTTTCAGGATGTGTTCGAAAAATTGGTGGCGGGGCGACCCGTTGAAACACGGATTCCGCCGGAGCGTTTTCAAAATCTTCCTGAGGCCCCGGGCTGTTATCTTTTTCGCGGAGCGGACAAGGAAGTTTTATATGTCGGTAAGAGCGGGAACTTGCGCGAAAGAATATTGGGCCATTTTTACGGTGATTTTGCAAATACCCGTGACGGGCTTGTTTTACCGCAAGCTTGCGATATGGAATGGTTCCGGTCGCCAGGCGAGCTCTCTGCTTTGTTTTTGGAAGCCGAGCTGAATGAAAAACTCCAGCCTGTTTTTGCCAAAAAAGCGAAGCCGCTTAGCGGAATGATTTGTGCCGTTGCTTCTCCTGCGACGGATCATTTCCCCTGGGTTGAGCTTTTACCTGAGCTGAAGGTTGCTGACAAAAATAGCGTGCTTGGTTTTTACCGCGGGTTTCGTGAGGCGAAACAAGCCTTACTCACGATCGCGGAAAAAAATAAAATTTGCAGGAAAGTTCTCGGTATCGAAAGAGGTCCGGGGCCCTGTTCCGGTGTTGGTCAAGGGCAATGCGACGGTGTTTGCCGTGACGCTTCTAAAACAGCCGAGCATCTTAAAAAAATGGAACGTGCTTTTCAGCGCGCGGGCGCGGCAACGTGGCCTTTTCCCGGCGCGGTTGTGATTAGCGAACGCGATGGTGAAATGCCGGATCAGGGAGAAGCATTTATTGTGCGGAACTGGCTATTGATGGGGCGCATGCGCTATGACGGTAGCGGGCAGCGGGTATTTAAGATTCAGCAGGGGTTGGATCGGGATCAGTTTAAAGTGCTGAAAAAAATCATTCAGTCGGAGTCACCGCAAATACGCCATTTAAATGATGTTGAATATGAAAATTTAATGAAAGAGGCTGTTTTTTTGAGCTGAAGTTAAAACATCAAAATGCCGTTAATGGAGACAGCAAACTGATTCATTAACCGCAAATCATCGAAGGGGGGGGGCTGTGCGGAATTTTTTTAGAAATTTTCCAGGCAAAAAGACCCTTTTTGTTTTTTACCCCCGTTCTACCGCTCTGATTTTTCTTTTCGTTCTTACCCTGATTCTTGTGCCTCATTCCGCTCAATCGGAGCCCGTTCTTTTGGGGCGTGAAGACGCTCGCTGGATCGCGAACATGATCTATGGGAATGAATGCAGCTTTCGCTCAGAATGTTTGACGACTTGGAATGAGGGTGAAGATTTTCCGTCGCTTGGGATTGGTCATTTTATATGGTACCCAAAAGATCGACGCGGACCTTTTCGTGAAAGTTTTCCTGAGCTGGTGGCTTATTTGAAAAAGAAGGGGCATGTTATACCTGATTGGCTTGAGGAAATGCTTCAGTTTGGCATGCCTTGGAAAGACCGGAATTCTTTTGTGGCTGAGCTCAATGAAGAGGCGCTGGTTGGCTTTCGCCAATTTTTGAAAGAGACCATGGATGATCAGGCGCTTTTTATGATTCAACGGTTTCAAAATTCAATGATTCAAATGTCGCAGGCTGTTCCGTCGGAGAGAAGAGCTGTTTTTATAGAAAAGGTTTTTGAATTAACTCGCACGCGCAACGGAATTTACGCGATGATCGATTACACCAATTTTAAGGGAGACGGGCTTTCTGAAGCGGAACGCTACCATACGCACGGATGGGGTTTATTTCAAGTTTTGCAGGAAATGCGTTGGCCCGCCGGAACGGCAGGCGTTGAAGCGGAGTTTGTCGATGCAGCGCGCAAGGTTCTGCGGCGTAGGGTTGATAACGCACCCTCTGAAAGATTAGAAGAGCGATGGATTAAAGGCTGGGAAAACCGCGTAGCGACTTATTCAAGCTCGGCAGACTCTTTTCGGCTTTTACCGAAAGGTCATTCCGCGCAGGTGGGTCTGGAAAAATCGGAATCTGTCGAAGTTTTCAATTTTGCTGAAATTGCCGTTTAGGCTTGAGTCGACCCGCTTCTTCCGCCTATAATTGCCCACTTTTGCTTTATTTATCAAAGGAGTTTTTATGAAAAAGTTTTTTGCTCTCATTTTATTTTTAGTGCCTGTCGCGCTTTCGGGGTGCGCTGAAATTCAATCCGGCGAAGTGGGCGTGAAACGTTCGCTTGGAAAAATTTCTCAGACACCGCTCAATGCGGGTTGGCATGTTTATAACCCTCTCATTACGCAAATTGAAATCTGGGATATTAAGACTCAGGAATTAAAAGAGCAGGCACAGGTGCCTTCGTCTGAAGGTTTAATTTCCGCGTTGGATGTTTCGGTGCTTTTCAATGTTCCCGCTGACAAGGCTGCTGGTGTAAGAGAAACGATCGGATACTATTATCGTGATACTGTTTTAGAGCCGTTTGTTCGAGAAGCGATTCGCAGTGTGGTGAGCGGATATCCCGTTTCGGCGCTTTATAGCGAAAAAGGCCGCGGCGAAATTACAGCCAAGATTTTGAGTCACCTTAAAGACAAGCTTGAGCCGCGCGGTATTTATGTTCAGGATGTTTTGCTGCGTGACGTCAAACTTCCGCCGACTTTTTCGATGAGCATTGAAGCGAAACTGCGCGCGGAGCAGGAAGCTTTACAAAAAGAATTTGAGCTTCAAAAAGCTAAGAAAGACGCTGAGATCGAAGTGGCTCGTGCAGAGGGTGTTGCTAAGGCAAATGAAGTGATCGCTGGCAGTATTACTTCCAATTATCTGAAATATCTCTGGATTCAAGGGCTTCAGAAAAACGAGTCTCAAGTTGTTTATGTTCCGACAGAAGCGAATTTGCCGATTTTGGAAGCAAAACGCTGGGAACTTTCCAACGATAAGGCCTAATTTAAATTGGCTGGACGGCTTCAGGCCGTCCAGCTTTAATTAAAATGCGACTTAATTCCTTTCCCGAAATCGAAGACTTCCGCAAGTTACCCCGCGAAGTTGTGGTGAAAGGGGCGATCTCTGAAACGGATATTCAGAAGGGCGTCGAAATCCGCGGCATCGTTATCAACAACATCGGTCAGCCGATTAAAAATATCCGCGTTCAAGTGGTTGTATTCGACGAATATCATTTGCCGCAAATGAGCACCAGCCTTTCGCCTTCGCCTCCTAAACTACAGCAGGGTGGCATTGCTAATTTTGTTTTTACTTTTCAGGGTCTTGAAAAGCCCGTGAAAGATTTTTATTTGCACGCGAATTGGGGTTTTGATGCCGGTGAACCCGAAGAGGATGAAGAAGAGGAAGAAGCCGCTTCTGAACAATAATCCAATTTTGAAAAAGCCTGTTTTACCTGCTCAGGCAACGGTGTCCTGACGGCACCGAACTCGCATTTAAAACAGGCTTCTTTCAAAATCAGCGGCAAAGAAGTGAAAAGCAGTTAGCGGAGCTGCGCCGGTAATTTTAAGGCGCTCGCATAGCTCGCGCTGAGAAGAACAAGGGGAGTCAATTTAAATGACAAAGCCGCAAATTGAAGTTTTACTTTCCGAAAAGCGCGAATTTTTTCCTTCCGCGCCGTTCCAATCCGTGGCTCATGTAAAAGACGGCTCGCTGCATGTTCAAGCCGCGCAAAATCCTGCTTTGTTTTGGGAACAGCAAGCCGCGCAGCTTACCTGGTATCAAAAATGGAACCGTGCTTTGCGTTGGAGTCCGCCGCACGCGGAATGGTTTATCGGCGGCAAGCTGAATGCGTGCTTTAATTGCGTGGATCGCCACGTATTCGGCGCTCCGGGTATTGAGCCGCAAAAAAATAAAACCGCCATTCTTTTCGAGGGCGAGCCCGGCGACACCTGCGCTATTACTTACGAAGAACTTTGGCGTGAAGTGACCAAACTTTCTAACGCGCTCATTCAAATGGGGGTTCGCAAGGGCGATCGCGTTACTGTTTATATGCCCATGATTCCTGAAGCGGCTTTCGCCATGCTCGCTTGCGCGCGCATCGGCGCGGTGCATAGTGTTGTCTTCGGCGGATTTAGCGCGGAGTCTCTGCGCGACCGTATCAATGATCAGCAGGCAAAATGGGTGATAACCGCGGATGGCGGATGGCGGCGCGGGAAGAAAGTGTTATTGAAAGCTGCGGTTGATGAAGCCTTAAAGGAAACACCCTCGATTCAGAAAGTTTTGGTTTATCAACGCACTCGCGATGATGTCGCGATGACACCCAAGCGCGATGTTTGGTGGCATGACATTGTTCCCCAGCAAGACACGGATTGTCCTCCCGCGCCGATGGATTCCGAGGATATGCTTTTTATTCTTTATACTTCCGGCACTACCGGTAAGCCCAAGGGAATTGTGCACACAACCGGCGGTTATATGACCGGGGTTTCTTCCACGACTAAGTTGGTTTTTGATTTAAAACCAAAAGATATTTTTTGGTGTACTGCTGATGTCGGCTGGATTACAGGGCATAGCTATGTGGTGTATGGCCCGCTTGCCAATGGCGCTACGATTTTAATGTATGAAGGCGCGCCGGATTTTCCTGATCAGGGCCGTTTCTGGAAACTGATTGAAAAATATAAAGTCACCATTTTCTACACTGCGCCGACCGCGATTCGCGCGTTCATGAAATGGGGCAGTGATATTCCTGCCAAATCCGATTTGTCTTCTTTAAGGCTTTTGGGATCGGTGGGTGAGCCGATTAATCCTGAAGCATGGATGTGGTATCACGAACATATCGGCCGGAAAAATTGTCCGATTGTGGATACTTGGTGGCAAACGGAAACCGGCGCGATCATGATCACGACTTTACCCGGCGCGATGAAAGCCAAGCCCGCTTCCGCGGGTAAAGCGTTTCCCGGAATTTCCGCGACGGTTTTAAATGAAGCCGGAGAAAAACTGGATCAAGGCGGCGGCTATGTCGCGATTGATCAGCCATGGCCGTCCATGTTGCGCACACTTTACGGTGATGATCAGCGTTATCGCGAAACTTATTGGTCCAAGTGGAATGGCAAAGCTTATTTTCCCGGCGATGGTGTGCATTTGGACGAAGACGGTTATTTTTGGTTTATGGGCCGCGTGGATGATGTGATGAATGTGGCGGGGCACCGGATTGGTTCGATGGAAGTGGAAAGCGCGTTGGTGGATCATCCGTCCGTCGCGGAATCAGCCGTGGTTGGCAAACCGCATGAAATCAAAGGGCAGGCTTTAGCCGCGTTTGTGACGTTGAAAAAAGGTTTTGAAGCCACGGATGCGCTCGCCGCAGAATTGCGTGAGCACGTCGCTAAAAAAATCGGCGCTATCGCAAGACCCGATGATATTTTATTTGCGGCAGATTTGCCCAAAACACGTTCGGGGAAAATTATGCGGCGTCTCTTGCGTGATATCGCCGAAGGGAAGGCTTTGGGTGACGTAACGACGCTGGCGGATCCCGCCGTTGTCGCGCAGCTGAAGCATCAATATCAGGAAGATTGATCTGTTTAAGAAAACCGATCTTCAGGCTACAATCAAGCTATGAACCCTCTTTATCCCTCAGACAAAGCCGTACTTCTTTTTGACGGAGTTTGTTTTTCTTGTAATGCGGTTGTCGACACCGTGATCCGCTCGGATAAAAAAGATCAGTTCCGCTTTGTGCCTCAGCAATCGGAGTTAGGGCAAGCGATTTTGAAATCCATCGGGATAGATTATTCTCCCGACATCAATACCATGGCGCTTCTCTTTGAAGGAAAAGTTTACCGTTATTCATCCGCTTATTTTCAAATATGCCGCATTCTTAAAGGGTTTTGGACGCCCGGGCTGATTTTTTCGGTTTTGCCCCGGTCGTTTACCGATGCCTGCTACCTTTTTTATTCCAAGCGCAGACATGCTTTTGGAAAACCTGCCGCTTGCCGCATTCCCTCACCGCAAGAAAAAGAAAAATTTTTAGGTTAACCCCGTCCTGACAGGCGTAGAATAAACGCTCAAAGATTTTTAAATTCGTCCGTTGATAATGTTTATGAAATCAATCAAGTATTTAACCGCGCTGGTGTTGGCGCAACGCAGCCTTAATCAAAAGTTGGGGCAAGAGGTTGTTTTGTGGGCGGACTTGCTTTTAGCCCAGGGGATTGAACATCCCGAAATCAAGAGTCTAATCTGCCTCGATTCTTCCGCCAGCCAAGCTCAAAAAGAAAAAGCGCTGGACGATTGTTTTACCAAGCTTGGAATCGCGCTTTTGGACGAGAAGCCCGCGCATTTAGTTCTGATTTGGGCTTGGGCGCAAAGGCTTTTTAATAATGATACGAACGCGGATCAATTCCTTGAAGCCCTGCATGAGCTTTGTGTCCAAAATCAGCATGAACCTGTTTATATGCAATTTTATCTTTTGCGTTACGCGAAAGCGGATTTGTCCGCTAAGGGAACGATTGTTTTTCATGACCGCGAATTAAATGAGCACAACTTTGAGCAAGTGCTGCGCTGGGAAGTGGAATTGTTTTTAGATCAGCATGAGCGTGAAATTTTAGATTGGATTCAAATCAAAAAATGAAAAATGAAAAATTGTTCGCTGCGGCAAAAAAAGTTATTCCCGGCGGAGTCAATTCGCCGGTGCGCGCATTTAAAGCCGTAGGGGGCGCTCCTGTTTTTATTAAGCGGGCGAAGGGACCTTATCTTTACAGTGAAGAGGGTAAAAAATACATCGATTTTATCGGCTCTTGGGGGCCGATGCTGCTGGGTCATGCTCCGGAAGGTTTGATTCGCGCGGTTTTAAAAAAAATAAAAGACGGAACCAGTTTCGGCGCACCAACCAAGGAAGAAACTATTCTTGCCGAATTGATTCAAGAGTTTTTTCCTTCGATTCAGAAAGTTCGTTTAACGAATTCGGGTACCGAAGCCGTGATGAGCGCAGTGCGCTTGGCGCGCGGATATACAGGCAAACCCCGGATTTTAAAAATCGACGGCGGTTATCACGGACATGTTGATTCCTTGCTGATTCAGGCCGGCTCCGGCGCGACAACATTTGGCGTTCCGGATTCCGAGGGGATTCCATCGGGGATATCGCATTTGAGTTTGTCGATCCCTTACAATGATATTACGGCGCTGGAAAATGCTTTTAAGGCTGTCGGCAAAGAAATCGCAGCTTTGATTCTTGAGCCGGTTCCCGGAAATATGGGAACCGTGTTGCCGAACGAAGGTTATCTTGAAGCGGCGCGCGCGATCACAAAAAAATACGGCGCGCTTTTAATTTTTGATGAAGTGATGACTGGCTTTCGCATTACGGATGGCGGCGCACAGAAGTTTTATGGTGTTACGCCCGATTTAACCGTGCTCGGAAAAATCGTCGGCGGAGGAATGCCTTTGGCTGCTTTTGGCGGACGGGCTGAAATAATGAATTTTCTCGCGCCCTTGGGACCGGTTTATCAAGCGGGGACGCTTGCCGGAAATCCTGCCGCAGTTTCAGCCGCGATTTGGATGCTGAAAGAGATTAAAAAAACAAAACCGCACACGGCTTTGCATCAGCGTTGCGCAAAGTTTTATTCCGGCTTGCACCAGTTTATCCGCGCGAATCGGCTGCCTGTCACACTGAATCATATTGGATCAATGTGGACGTTGTTTTTCACAAAAAACCCGGTTACGGATTATAAGTCGGCTAAGCTTTCTGATACCCGCGCCTACGGACAGTTTTTTCACCGCTGTTTGGCGAAAGGCGTTTATTTGGCGCCTGCGCAATTTGAAGCTAATTTTATTTCAGCTGCCCACTCCGAGGCCTTGCTCAAACAAGCTTCCCGGGTTATTTGCGATAGCCTTGCATGATGCAACTCATTTAAACAAAACGAGATAAGTAAATTTAAAAAAGACGCGAACATTTTTTGAAATTTATCGTCTAAGTTAGCGAGAGATAGCAATAATCGGGATTATTCCCGGAAGGATAGGAAAATGAAAAATAGCGGTAACTTAATTGTTTTGGCACTTTTGTTTGCAGTCGCAAACGGAGCTTATGCTCAAGATCAGGCGGCTGAAGATACGCAGTCAGGCGCCGGGCTAAAAGAGCGGCGTCCCGGATTTTTTGAGAAGATTGATCAAAATGGTGACGGACAAATTGATGAAGCAGAGAAAGCCGCGGCAAAGCAAAAGCGTGAAGAACATTTTCAGAAGATGCTTGAAAAAAATCCTGATATGAAAACCAAGCTGGACACGAATGGCGATGGAAATATTGATGAAACAGAGCGTCAAGTCGGTCGCGAAAAAATGAAAGAATTTCGTGAAGACCGCCGTGAAAAACGAGAAGAAAAGCGTGAAAAGTTTATGGAGAACCATCCTGAGATGAAAGCAAAGATCGATACCGACGGAGATGGACAGATTTCGGATGCTGAGCGCCAAGCCGGCCGTGAAAAGATGAAAGAATTTCGTGCGGAGCGCCGTGAAGAGTTTATGGAAAAGCATCCCGATCTGAAAGAAAAACTGGATGCCGATCAAGACGGTCAAATTAGCCCTGATGAATTTAAGGCCGGGCGTGAGAAGCAAAAAGAAGTGAACGCTGAGCGTCGTGAGAAATTCCTTGAAAATCATCCGAATGCAAAAGCAAAGATGGATGCCAATCAAGACGGGCAGGTTGACCGTAAAGAATTTCAGGGTGCACGCAAAGAGCACCGCGAAAAGTTTGTGGAAAATCACCCGAATGCCAAGGCCAAGATGGATGTGAACAAGGACGGTCAAGTCGGCCCAAAAGAATGGAAGCAGGCCCGCGAAGTCCGCCGTGAAAAAAAGCAGCAAAAGCAGGCGGCGAACCCCGCTTGATTTTGAGCGAGCCGGTTTAATAAACCCCGCCGCTTGAAAAACGGCGGAGTTTTCTATCGAATGATAAGGGAGATTTAAAGTGAAAAAAATAGTTTTATGTATGTTAATGATGGGGATTGCTGCCGGGTCTGTTTTTGCGCTGGAGCCGATGCAGGAGTCCGCGGCTTTTAAAAAGTATCAAAATCGAACCGCGAATGAGCTTTCAAAGCTGATTTATTTGCTGGATCGTTTTAATACTGCTCAGACTGAAATTCAAATTGACGGCAATGTTTATACCGCTGAAAAAGCTTTTCCTTATGGAAAAGGTTATTTGGCCAAAAATTATAAAAAAGAAAATGCGGCGGATTGGTTGCGTGAACATTGCTACCGCACGAAAGACGCGAACGAAATTATTTATATTCGCGCCGAAGGCGATAAGTTCCGTCCTTTTCGTGATGTTTTGATTGAAGAGTTAGACCGGCTGAACAAGTTTGCGACCGTGTGATTTTTCAGGCGCTTGAACAAAAAGCCGTCTTAAGGTATTTTGCCGTTATGAAAACTTTAGGAGTCAGTCTTTTTTTATTGTTTTTTTCGGCAACCTCTGCTTTTTGCGTTGAGCTTCCGCCGCTCAAGGAAAGCAAAGCCTTTGCCCGCTATAAAAACAGAATTAAAACAGAATTGTCCCAATTGGTTTTCCTGATGGAGCGGTTTAATTTAAAGGGCATTGAAATTAAAATTGACGGAAATATTTATCCTGCCGCCCTCGCTTTTCCTTTTGCCAAAATGTATTTAGCTTTGAATTACAATCAGGAAAAAACCAAGGATTGGATTCAAAAGCATTGCTACCGCTCACCTTTTACCAACGAAGTGATGCTGGTGCGTTTTAACGAAGGCGAATATGAAGTGGGCCGCGATGCCTTGTTCCGGGAGCTGGACGCGCTGAAACAGGCTGAACGCGAAATCAACGCGCACCCCTGATTTTTACCTCTTTTTTCGGTTCTGTTCCTCGCCTGGGGGACATGTTAAAATCGCAGCATGATTTCTCATACGATTCCCAAAACCGCATTACCGCTTACGGGCTTTTCCTTTGTCTGCTTTGAAAGCCGGCAGGCCGATATTTTGCGCCAAGTTTTGGAAAAAAACGGCGCCTCTGTTTTTTCCGCCCCCTCAGTTCAGGAAATTCCATATGAACAAAATCCCGAAGCTTTTGATTTTGCCGAGAAATTGCTCGCCGGGAAAATAGACGCGGTTATTTTTATGACCGGCGTTGGAACGCGTTACCTGATGAAGGTATTGGAGAATAAGTTCAGCAAATCTCTTTTAACCGAAGCACTGAAGAAAACGACGCTGGTTGCGCGTGGGCCTAAATCGGTGCAAGCTTTGCGCGAAATGGGTTTGGTTTCCGCCGTAACGGTGCCGGAGCCGAATACGTGGCGTGAGATTTTAAATGAGATCGATGAGAACCCGCGCGGAGTGGAGTTAGAAAATAAGACGGTCGCCGTGCAGGAGTATGGTGAATCCAATCCCGCTTTTATTGCCGCGCTTAAAAAGCGGGGCAGTCGAGTGGTTCAGATTCCGGTTTACCGTTGGGCGCTGCCGCAAAACCGTCAACCCATTGAAGAAGCGGTCCAGAAAATTATCGCCGGAGAAGCGCAGGCTGTTGTTCTAACGAGTGCTATTCAAATTAAGCATGCCCTGAAGGTTGCCTCTGAGCTGGGGGTTGAGGATGCTTTTCGAAGCGCTTTGAAAAAAACAATGCTGGTTTCCATCGGACCAACCACTACCGAGGCTTTGCGGGAAGCCGGCTTTTCCGTGGGTTTTGAGCCGACCCATCCTAAAATGGGAACCTTGGCGAAAGAACTTTCTGAGCAAGCGGCGACGTTGTTTGCTTCCCATTCTGATGCGGCCGCGCCGCGCGTTAAGTTTACCTCTCCCGGGCTTGTGCCGGATACTTCTGCCTTACGGCAGCACAGCCTTTTTCTGAGAGCTTGCCGTAAAGAGCCGGTGGAGCGCACGCCGATTTGGCTGATGCGGCAGGCCGGAAGGTATCAAAAATCTTACCGGGAAATACGCGGTCAGTTTTCGTTTTTAGAACTTTGCAAAAACAAAGAAGCTGTCGCTGAAGTGACGATTAACGCGGTCAAGGAATTAGGCGTGGATGCCGCGATTATTTTTTCTGATATTTTGGTGGTTTTGGAACCGATGGGTTTTGGCTTGGATTATGTCGCAGGGGATGGACCGGTCATTCAGGCTGATATCCGCGGGCTTTCAAGCATCCAGAAAATTCCTGATTTTGATCCTGTTGAAAAGCTGGGATATGTCATGGACGGTTTGCGGCTCACGCGCGCGAATTTACCCCCGGAAATCCCCTTGATCGGTTTTTCCGGCGCGCCTTTTACTTTAGCGTCTTATTTGCTGGAAGGCGGAGCGTCTAAAAATTTTATCCGCACCAAAAAGTTAATGTATTCCGATGAAACCGCGTGGCATTCGCTTCTGGAGAAAATAACGCAGGTGACCGGAAGCTATTTGTTGGCGCAAATTGAAGCGGGCGCGGACGCTTTGCAAATTTTTGATTCTTGGGCCGGAATTTTAAATGCAGAAGATTACGCGCGTTACGTTTTGCCGCATAGTCGGGAATTGCTTAAGCGCGTTAGCGGCAAGGCCCACTCGGCAGGTTCAGGACAGGTTCCCGTCATTCACTTCGGAACCGGCACTTCGCCTTTCTTAGATGTTTTTGCCAGCGCGGGTGCGGATGTGGTTGGGGTGGATGCTCATATCGGACTTGCGGAAGGCTGGAAAAAAATCGGAAAAGATCAAGCTGTGCAGGGGAACTTGGATCCGGTTATGCTTTTTTCAAGTCCTGAAAAAATCCGTGAAGCCGCCGCTAAAATTTTGACGCAAGCGGGCGGTCGCGCCGGACATATTTTTAATTTGGGGCATGGAGTTTTACCCGGCACACCGGAAGAAAACGTGAAATATCTCGTGCAATGCGTGCGGGAGCTTTCCTCCCGGCTTATCTAAGAAAGGACAGCGTTGTGTTTGAAAGAGATTTAAGAAAATATTTTGAAAATAAAATCGGCGCGGAAGAACTGAAGACGGTCATTGACCGGATGCTGCAGGATGAAGATTTTGAAGACCGCGACAGTTCGTTTGGCACCGAAATGGAAGTGACTGCCGAGCACCTCGTCAAGATTTGCGATGATATTCTTGCCGGAAAAATACCGCCGGAATACGCGGAGCATATCGGCGCAGAGCTGACTACTTCCGATCAGTTTGTTTTTGAAGATTCGGAAGAGGGCGAGCGGGCTCAAGAAGCCGCGTTTGACTGGGACGAATACGATGAGATGTATCGTTTAAACCTGGACACCATTCGAAAATTTAAAATCCGTCTTTCAACCGGTGAAGATTTATTTACAGATGATGATTTATTTTCAAAAGAGTAACTTCAGCGGAGCCCTGTGAAAAAAGTTGCTGTCGTCGGCGCCGGTATTTCCGGTTTAGCTACCGCGTATTATCTGCGAAAAAAAAATCCGGATCTGGAAGTCTGTGTCTTTGAAGCGGAGAGCCGTTGCGGCGGATTGCTTGAAACCGTGAAGGGGCCCGATGCCCTGATGGAATGCGGTCCCGACGCCATGTTTAATGAAAAGCCTTGGGCGCTTGAGCTGTGCCGGGAAATTGAATTGGAATCCGAGCTCATTCCCACCCGTGCGGAACATCGCCGCAGTTTTATTTTAAACAAGCAGCAGCTTTTGCCGATTCCGGTCGGGTTTTATTTAACCGCGCCGCGCTCTTTTAAAGCCTGGCTTAACTTGCCCGGCATGAGCTGGGCCGGAAAACTGCGCATGCTGGGCGATTTGTTTTTGCCCGGGCGCAAAGATGATGCAGATGAAAGTGTCGCGGATTTTGTGTGTCGCCGTTTTGGCCGTGAAACCCTTGAGAAACTGGCGCAGCCCATGATTGCCGGAGTTTATACTTCGCGCCCTGAAACGTTGAGTTTGCTCGCCACCTTTCCGCAATTCCGTGCCATGGAAAAAAAACATGGAAGCATTATCCGCGCGCTTGCGGCTTCGGGCGGCGCGCAAAGCGCCAGCGGCCCGCGGTACGCGCTCTTTTCCAGTTTGAAAAAAGGAATGGGCTCTTTGCCCGAAAAACTATCCGTCTTGCTTAGCGACTTTATTTTTCGCGCGACACCCGTGATCCAAATTGAAAAAGAGGCTGACGGATGGCAAGTTCACACCCCCTGGAGCGCTTATAAAGCGGACGCGGTTTGCGCGGCGGTTCCGAGCTATGCGGCCGCAGAATTATTGCGTACGGACTGCGCTTCTCTTTCCGAAAAATTAAGCGCGATTCAGTATGAACCTGTTGCGACGATTAATTTTCTTGTCAGCCGCAATGCCGTGGGGCATGCGCTGGACGGCTTCGGCTTCGTGGTGCCTGCCGGCGAAAAAAGCGGGATTATCGGCTGCAGTTTTTCACATCAGAAATTTGAGGGACGCGTGGAGCATGAAAATCATGTGCTGCTGCGCGCTTTTGTCGGAGGCGCTTACGGTCATTTAATTTTTAATCAATCCGATGAAGAAATGATCCGAGCTGTTTTTTCGGAATTAAAAAATATCCTGAATATCACCGGTGAACCGCTTCAAACTTTGCTCCGGCGCTATCCGCGCGGCATGCCGCAATATGAAGTCGGCCATGTCCGAAGAATAGACGCTCTTTTTGAAGAAGCTGAAAAATATCCCGGTCTTTTTCTTACCGGAATCGCTTACCGGGGAATCGGAATTCCGGACTGCGTGAAGTCCGCGAAAGAAACCGCTGATAAAATTAATAATTATTTGAATGGAATAAAAGGTTGAAAGTTAAATCTAAACACCGTGATTTGAAAATGATGCCCGCGCGAACAGTTTTTGGTTTTGAGTTATGTTTTTGACCTTTAAATTTTAACTTATAAGTTTTTATGTACACCATTCAAGTTGTTGGCGCGGGGTACGCAGGCGCGCGGATTGCTCGTTTTTTCGCCGAGAAAAAACAGAAAGTTTTTGCGATAACCCGTTCATCTGAAAAAGCGGAAATTCTGAAAAGCCAGGGCATTCAGCCTGTTTTAGCGGATTTAACTCGCCCTGAGTCGTTGCAGGGAATTCCTGCCGCGCATTTTATTGTTATTTGTCCTGCGCCCGACGAAAGCACGGACCGGGCATATGAAGCCATTTATTTAAAAGGGATTGGAAATTATTTAAATGCGATCAAAAAAAATCCCAAGCCTTTCCTGATTGTTTATCTCTCCAGTACGGGAGTTTGGCGCGACCAAACGGGTGATTTGTTTGATGAAACGGTTGAGCCGACGCCTAAGTCTGAGAAGGCCCGGATTTTGTTCGAGGCGGAGAAGCAAATTTTAAACTCGGGTTTTCCCGCGGCTGTTTTGCGTCTATCCGGAATTTATGGCCCGCAACGGAACCGGTTGAATGCTTTTCACAAAGGCGAGTGGCCGCAGGGTGCTGACCGATGGATGAATATGATTCACGTTGATGATATTGCGGCAGCCATGCCTGTTTTTTTTAAAAATGCCAAAGAAGGTCAGGTTTATCTGGGGACGGATGACGAGCCGTTTAAAATGTCCAATTTGGCGAGTTGGCTGGCGCAGAATACAGGCGTGAAGAGAGAATTTTCATTTGAATGTTTCGAAGGCGGCCGCCGTCTTAGCAATCAGAAGTTCAAATCTTTGGGCATCGAGTTAAAATACCCCACTTTTCGCGAAGGTTATTTTCAAATCATACAAGAGGAATCAAAATGAAAAAGTTTTTCATACTGGGTTTGATGGCGGTACTTTGTTCTTCGGCTTGGGCCGCGGAGAAAGTGGAGTTGACGGTTTATAACGAAGACTTTGCTTTGGTGAAAGAAGTCTTCTCCAAAGACTTAAAGAGCGGAACCACTCAAATGCGATTGGAAGAGGTGGCCGCGCAATTGGATCCGACCTCCGTCAGTTTGCAGTCGCTCACCGCGCCGCTTGAATTTAAAATGCTCGAGCAGAATTTTGAGTATGACCTGGTGAATTACGGCCGCTTGCTTGAAAAGTATCTTGGCCGCGACGTCGAGATTCATCAAACCACTCAAGACGGAAAAACCATTGTGCAAAAAGGCCGTTTGCTCAGTTCCGGGTTTCAGCTCCAGCCTTATGGCGGCGGTTATAATTCGCAGTTCAATTATGTTTCCGGCGGCAGCCCGATGGTGGAAATTGACGGGAAAATTCACACCGGCATTAACGGCCATTTGGTTTTGCCTTCTCTTCCCAAAGAATTTGTGCTTAAGCCCACGCTTTCTTGGCTGGTGAACACTAAAAAATCGGGCAAGCAGGATTTTCAGCTTTCTTACCTCACTTCGGGTGTCCGTTGGATATCGGATTATGTCGCGACCGTGGATGACAAAGACCAGTCTTTGGATTTAATCGGTTGGGTGACGATTGATAACCGTAGCGGCACAGAGTATGAAAATGCCAAATTGAAATTGGTCGCCGGCGAAGTGAATCGGGTTCAGAACCATCAGCCTATGATGGTGAAGTCGATGCGCGCGGAAGCGATGATGATGGATGCCGGCATGGCACCGCAATTTCAGGAGCAATCTTTTTTTGAATATCATCTTTATACGTTGCAGCGTCCCGCCACGGTCAAAAATAATGAGTTGAAACAAATTGAGATGATGACTGCGCGCGCGGTGCCCGTCAAAAAAGTTTACAAAGTTGAAAATGGCAATAAGCCGCAAGTGAAACTTGAATTCAGTAACAAAAAAGAGAACAGCATGGGCTTGCCCTTGCCGAAAGGCCGTGTTCGTCTTTACAAGAAGGACAAGGAAGGCACCTTGCAGTTTATCGGAGAAGACCAAATTGAACACACTCCTAAAGATGAAAAGCTGAGCTTGCTGCTCGGCAATGTCTTTGACGTTGCGGTCGAGCGCCAGCAAACGAATTACAATCAGATTCAGCCCGGCAAAGTCTGGGAAGAAACCTGGGAAATCAAGCTGCGCAACCGCAAGGAAGAGAATATCCAAGTTTTGGTTGTGGAAAATCTTTATGGGGGACGGGAATGGAAGATCATAAAAAACTCGCATGCTTTTGAAAAGAAAAGCGCTCAGAGGATTGAGGCTGTTGTGGATGTCCCGAAGGGACAGGAAGTCATTTTTAACTATACCGTGAAATATAACAGCTGATTAAGTGTGTTCGTTTACAAAACTGAAAGCGTATGCTATAAACAGCCTCTCTCGGGTAAGCCGAATCGCCTCAAGCGGGCAGTTGCTTACCCCGAAAGCGGGTTTGAAAAATGAAGGAGAATGAAATGAATAAGAATTTATTGTCTTTGCTTGTACTTATACTGATGTTTGGGCTTACGTTTTCAGCCTGCACCAAGAAAGAGCAGCCCGCTGAAGCTGTTTCTGACGCGGTGACTGACGCAGCCGCATTGCAAGACCAGGCCGCGACGGACTTAGATGAAGATATTTTTGATTTGGATGAAACAATTCTCGACGCGCAGGATGTCGCTGAAGACGCCGCCGCGGATTTAACCGAGACCGCTTCTGACTTTGCGGATGAAGCAACTGATACGATTGTGGGCGGGTTAGACGGCGCGGGGGATACGTTATCGGATATTGCCGCTGACACTCAAGACGACGCCCAGGCGCTTTTGAGCGGTTTAGCTGAAGACGCAGCAGCAGTTCAGGCGGATGCCAAAGCTGTGAGCGCTGAAGAAGCCGCCGCAGCGGAAGAATTGAAGAAAAAAGCGGATGAAGCCGCTGCCGCGGTAGCAGCAGGCGAGGCACAAGCCGTTTCGTAAGCCTCTTTTCTGTTTTAATCAAGGCCGGTAGATTTATTTCTACCGGCCTTTTTTATTTGAATTTTTAATTAAAACATTTAGAGGATTGTTCCGGGGCGTTTTTCCCTGTTAGAATAGAGAATAGAATTGTTTTGTATTTAGGGGTATTTATGATCGATGGTTCTTTGCTTCAACAGCCTTGGTTAGGAATCGGGCTTACGGCGCTGGCGGTAGTTTTAATTCTTTGGCTGATGAAGACTTTAATTAAGTGGCTTTTTATTTTAGCAATTGTCGGTTTTTGCGTTTGGAGATTTTGGCTGTCCTAAGTCATTCATGAAATTTTTATCCCGGTTTATCAGCATTGGTGCGATTTTGACCCTGGCTGCTTTCGGAGCTGTCAGCTGGCATTTTTGGCAAACGGGAGAAGATTTAGTTCGGCAAATTGAAAACGATCTCGAGCTTCAGCGCTTAACGGATGAAACCATTCAGCTCGGGGAAGTATTAACGCTTTCCGCCCGTATGGCCGCGACCAGCGGCGATTCCAATTGGGAAATTCAGTACGAGGAATTTGTCCCTCAGCAAAGCACTTCGATCCGCAGACTGCTTGAATTGACCCCGCGCTCCGACCAAAAAAACGGAGTCTTGCAGACTTACAGCGCCAATGGCCGCAAAATTCAAATTGAACGGCGCGCTTTCGAATTAGTCCAAAAAGGCGAGTTCGCGGAAGCCACCAAGCTTTTATCCAATCAGGAATATCATGTTCTCCGCAAACAATACCGCGACGGAATTCAGCGGCATGAGATTGACCTCAAAAAGAAAGTACATGAGAGGCTG
>CAZLTL010000023.1:0-30283 GCA_964562525.1 uncultured bacterium | reverse complement strand
CCGCCAATAATCCAATAATGGCAACTACAATCATAATTTCCACAAGGGTAAAACCCTTCTGGCCTTTTTGAAGTTTATTAATCATGTTTCCTTCTCCTTGTTATCGATATGAATTAAATGATCTGTGTTTAGTATAATATAGCAATATCATCAATGCAATAGCCTTGCTATAGCAATTTACTTCTTTTTTACCATGCCTGGGGTATATTCATGAAGCTTCACGGTCACCACCCCCAAGATAGGTACCCGAACCTTCATCATGAGCGGAATGCGTCCTGAATCAAGCCCCAACCAACCCTGAAGCTTCCCTCGACGAACGAACAAACCCTGAAACTTTAGCTTAGGAACAAGCTTAACTGCGTCAAAATGTCCCACTCCATCGATTTTAACCTGTTCAACTCCGCCGACCGCAACCTCAAGATCCCAGTTTTTCTCGTCCGCATTGATCGGAACAACTAACTTGCTATTGGGCTTAATATCCTGCATACGAAACCAAAACCCAGCCGAAACCTGATCTTGAACATTTTTGGGTATGAGCATAATCTTTTTAGAACCATTCGTTATCGAGTGATACTCGGCCTCATGCTTCTCTTGGTAATAAGTCATTTTTTCATGAACTTTATACCGTCCTTCGCTTAGATTCTTCTCGTAAGCTAAGGAATGGAAATGCTCCGCATCAACATAAGAGTGATGCGTATCCCGAACGCGATACAAATAGTCAATCACCGACCGGGACCTGACGTTCACCTCAATGTGATAAGCCTGTCGCCCATTGATCTCAACCAACTCTTTAACCTGCGCTTCAGCCTCACCGACAGTCATGCCCAGATAAGAAATTAAATAAAGAAACCTTTCCCCCACGTAAAGCGAAACCGGCTTGAGCTCGGAAGCCTTATACCGGGGCAAGTCCCCTCCCGCTAAAGCAAAAGAAAAAGAGCTAGCCACAACCAAAACAAAAATACCCAGTAGAGAAACTAAAAAAATCAAACGCCGCATTAAAAAGAAAGGCTCCCCTCTTTGAAAACCGCTCAAAGATAAAAAAATATCGTCGCGCACCCGAATTTGTATATACTAGCGCTTCTTAAGAGGGTTTTATACATGGCTTTTACATTTAAAAATCGAATTCCTAACGCAGAAGAAGTTTTGGCTGAAATTCCTTTAAAAAAGGATTTAGCTGTAATTAAAGCTAAGCGCGACAAAGAAATTCGCGATGTCTTTGAAGGCAAAAGCGATAAATTTATTTTAGTCATCGGCCCATGCTCGGCGGATAACGCTGATGCCGTCTGCGAATATGTTTCGCGCCTCCGCAAAGTTCAAGAGAAAGTCCAAGACAAAGTTCTTTTAATTCCACGCATGTACACCAATAAGCCGCGCACAACCGGCGTTGGCTACAAGGGCATGGCACATCAGCCCGATCCGAATGAACCGCCCAATATCGTTGCTGGCATTAAAGCCATTCGCCGCATGCATATCCGTGCCTTGGAAGAATCAGGCTTACCGGCAGCGGATGAAATGCTTTATCCCGGCAACTCACCTTTTTTGGCGGATTTGCTCGGTTACATTGCTATCGGTGCTCGCTCGGTTGAAAACCAACAGCATCGTCTGACTGTCAGCGGTATGGATATTCCTGTCGGCCTCAAAAATCCAACCAGCGGAGATCTCTCTGTGATGTTGAATGGTATTTATGCCGCTCAGCAGCCGCATGTTTTTATTTACAGTGGATGGGAAGTTGAAACCACCGGTAATCCGTTAGCCCATGCCATTTTGCGCGGGGCATCCAACCCCCTCATTGGAAATGTTCCGAATTATCACTATGAAGATTTGATCAACACGATGGAATACTACATGGAACGCAAGCTCGCCAATCCGGCTATTCTTGTGGACACGAGCCATGCTAATTCAGGTAAAAAGTTTGAAGAGCAGCCGCGAATCGCGAAGGAAATTCTCCTCAACCGAAAGTTCTCATCCATCCTTAAGAAAAGCGTTAAAGGGATCATGATCGAAAGCTATATCGTCGAAGGAACTCAAAAAATTGGTGATGGGGTTTTCGGTAAGTCGATTACAGATCCTTGTTTGGGTTGGGCTGACTCAGAAAAGCTGATCTACGACATCGCCGACCTTCTTTAATTCGCTGAAAAAGGCCTGCCTGCGGCGTTACATCCTTCACTCCCTCGTGCGGCGTATTTTTCTATACGCCCCCTCAGTCGCTCGGATGCGCCTGGCATTCAAGCCTTTTTGATCGAATTAACTTTCCTTATATCTAAATATTTACGACGGATATTAGGAGAGAATTTTTCGATCGCGTAGCGAAGCATGGTGCGCGGCATACGGCTCGCATTTTTATTCAGAAATCGCTCCAAAGCTTGAACATCTCTTTTTCCTGCTTCGCGCAGCATCCAACCGCAGGCTTTATGCATCAAGTCTTCTTCATCAGCCAGCAGCTTTTCACAAAGCTCAAAAGTCATTTTCAAATCATAGTTTCGAATGAAGTACCAAGTCGCCACAACCGCAATACGGCGATCCCACAGCGACTTTGAACGCGCCAAGCGAAACAAAACATCTCTCGGCTTCTTGTGCAAGTACGCGCCAACAATCGGCGCCGCACTTTGATCCACAAGATCCCAATTATTGACGAACTTCTTAAAGCGAAAATAAAAATCAAAAATCTTTTTCTGTTCCACCGGAGGCACCTTTCTAAATCGCTTAACAAGAATCAAAAGCGCTAAAAGCCGCTCTTCATGAATGGGCGATTGAATAAGCGTTGCAACATCGGATAAAGACAAATCGGAGGTTTGTGGTAAAAGACTGCGCACTTGCGGAACCGTGACACCAATGAATTGATCCCCTTCGCCGTATTGGCCGGGACCACATTTAAAAAAGGAGGTCAAAATCTTTTGCTTGGCAGGCAAAGCAAACGCGTGGAGTTTCTTTTGAATTTGAATCAGACTAATCATAGATACGTTGCGGTTGCGCGACAAGCGCAGAGCGAAAGTAAAAAGACTAACGGATCATCTGAGAGAACTTGCCCCAAGGAAACAAGCGGCCGGGACATTCCGTGGTTGCGCCCGGAACTCCGCCATGCGGCATAACCCGATTATGCGGAATACCGTAAGCCGAACGTAGTTTACGGACCAAAAAAGCCAAAGCCTCTAATTGATTATCGTATACATAGTTTTGGCTGTAATTACCCACAATCGAACAGCCGATCGCAACGGGATTCATATTACTCGCTTTGGTATGTGCGCCGTCTTCCTGGTTATACCAGCGCGGCCCCGGCTCAATCAAACCCAAGCGCTGATTATTGCGCGAGCCATTCCCCACAAGGAAATGATACCCAAGACTGTGATATCCGCGTGATTTGTGAAAGCGGTCAATCGACATCATATCGCCCATGTCGGACGCGGTATGGTGAATGATGATGTACTTCCATTTATTGTTCCGGTAAAGCGGAACTTGGTCAAAAGTAAAAGACGGCATCGGCGGATGCGTTTCGGGAAGAATCAGCGTCGTTCCTTTTGGAACATTCGTTACATCCGAAATATTATTCATCTGAATAATCTGATCAATGGGAACATCATACATCTTACTGACGCGCCAAACCGTTTCTCCCTGGGAAAGAACATGCGCCACCAAACCATTTCCAAGGGGGCCGCCGCGCAAAGCGGAAGCGGGCCGTTGAAGAACTCTTCCGCCGGAAGGCCCAGACTCAGGTGCGCAGCCCGGAAGCATTAAACCTAACGCGGCCGCACCCATCCATTTCAGAAAATCACGCCGGGAATCATCCCGGGTCGGAGCTAAAGCAGGCTCTGGTTTTAAAGGTAAAGGATCGGAATGATGATGATTCGGATTATTGCAAATTTCACACATGATTAGAGTCTCAAAAATAATTTTTAATTAAAATAAAAACAGAAATAATCTCTCAGATTATCGGCCAGCTCCCCGAAAGCTTAACCGAGGAGAGTAGTCTACTCTACTGTTAATCTCTTAGGAAGCAGGTGTTTTAGACTGAAACTTTTTAAAAAAGTGTTTCAAATACCAACTTAAACCGACGGTCGCCAAAATGCCAATGGCGAGCAATCCCCACTCCAAGGGACTTTTTTCGCGTTCGGCCGCTTGCCCGCCCGAAAGATACCCCACCCAAGCATAAACGGAAGCCGAAGGAATGGTTCCAACAAAAGCCGTGACGCCATACAGCCAAGCTTGAATCGGTGTCGCGCCAAAAAAATAATTTCCGATTGAAAACGGAAAAATCGGCGTCAAACGTGCCAACACGGCAATTTTCCAGCCCTCCTGCCGCACCGCTTCATCTAGGACTCGAAACTGCGCGTTTTTTTCGGCCTTACCCCGAACCCAATCCCGCAAACCATAACGCCCGATTAAAAGCGCCGTGACAGACCCCAAACTATTTCCAAGCAAACACAATAACACAGCGAGCGGAAATGGAAACAAAGCTCCTGCCGCCAAAGTTAAAACGGCGGAGGGGAAAAACAAAAGACAGCTTAAAACATAAATTCCGAAAAAAGCGGGCGCGGCCCAAACATCTAAACTTTTAACCGCGGACAAAACCACCTCAAAAAAACCCGATTTGTTAGCCCACACCGCAAACACAACAATCCCCGCAAGCACGAGCCATTTCAAAATGTTTTTGGCGATTTTCATTTTAATTTTTCATTCTCTTTATTTATTTTTTGGAAAGAATTCGCGCGGCGAGCTTTTATCGAGCTGCGCCATCTATGACCGCTCCGCGACAAATACTGCGCGCTTCGGCGCGGGATAACCCTCAACAGTTCTTCTTACGTCAGCCGGATTTAAAAAATCATCCAGTGATTCAAATGTCATCCAATCCGTTTTGCGCTGCTCGTTCAACGTCGTCGGTGAAACGTCAACGCAATGAACATTTTTAAAGGCAGCTTTTTCAAGCCATTCCGCGGCGGTTGCCACCGAAGGGACATTCCAAACATTCCGCATTTTTGCGTAGCGTTCCTTGGGCTTTAAAACATCGCCTAGTCCGCCGTCAATCACCAGAGTTTCAATCACGGCTTGTCCGCCATGCTTTAAAAACTGGGCGATGCGGTTTAAATGCTCTATAGGATCACGGCGATGGTACAAAAGCCCCATGGAAAAAACCGTATCAAACCCCTTCAATGACTTGGGCAATTCTTCAACCCCAAGCGGTAAAACAGCGCATCGCGAATCTTGAATGTATTTCTGCATGATTTGAAATTGAAAAAAATAAAGCCAGGACGGATCCACACCTAAAGCCAATTGTGCTCCCTCGCCTAACATACGCCAGAGATAGTACCCATTTCCGCAGCCAAGATCGAGAATAAGCCTGTCTTTCAACGGATGAATCGACTTCTGAATTCGTCCCCACTTGATATCCGAACGCCATTCGGTATCAATCAATGTCCCAAAAATTTCAAATGGGCCTTTGCGCCATGGGTGAAACTTCATCAAAACTTCGGTTAAGCAGCGTTCTAACTTAAGATCGGCAAGCTGTCCGATCAAAATGGCATTTTGATTTAAATCAATTTGGGAAGGAATCACCTCAGGAAGCTCTGCGAAAGACGCGCGCCACTTTTCAAAATCCCCTTGTCCCGGATTTTGGAGCTTTTGTTCTGAGAGGTTTTTCAGCTCATCGGCATATTGCGCTAAAGACGTTTCGGAAAGCATCTGAAAGAAAAAATCAAAGTTCATTTAACAGCGACAATAGAAGCAAAATTAAAGCACCGAAACCAGACATAAATTTTTGAAAATCCAGCTTGCCTTAACCGTTTTTCATGGGCACGCAAAGTTTCGGGTATCAACACTTTTTCGAGCGCAGTTCTTTTTTGGCTGATTTCCAAATCGGAATACCCCCGGGCTTTTTTAAACTCTTCATGCAATTTTCGCTGGGCTTCTCTCTCTCGCTTCGTTTCAAAGTCAATTTTTTCGGATAAAACTAACGCCCCGCCGGGATTAAGACCCGCATAAATTTTCTTTAAAAGAATAAGCCGGTTCGCCTTGGGAATAAACTGCAAAACAAAATTAAGCATCACAAACGAAGCATTTTTAATTCCGACAGATTCCGCTTTTCCGCAATCAAGCAAAACACTAGCTTTGTATTTTCCGCGCAGGTTCTCTTTTGCTTTG
Source organism: uncultured bacterium (assembly GCA_964562525.1). GTDB lineage: Bacteria > Omnitrophota > Omnitrophia > Omnitrophales > Aquincolibacteriaceae > Multiplicimicrobium. The sequence continues at coordinate 24,151 of CAZLTL010000023.1, read as the reverse complement.
GATAACATCGCCCCGGAAGGATCGAGCGCGATCAGCTCATACAATTGGTCAGGTACTGCATTCAACACCGACCTTGAGGCCGCGCCCAGAGAACAGCCCAAATCATAGACACGCGTGCGGGGTTTAACAAATTGCGCGGCCAAAACACCGCACATTTGAATAATATCGGAATATCCCGGAACTGAGCGGCTGATCATATCGCCAAAAACATTGGCAACTTTTTGATCAAAAACAAACTTGGAGATTTTCTTGCGCGGCTTGGAGTAAATTTTATCTTTCATACATAACCCAACAGGTCAGGCTTGGCCTGACTCCATTTCAAAGCCCACCCACTCTTTTGCTGAAACGGGTGGATGATTTTTAAGCTGCGAGTTCCGCAGGCGCAGCCGAGGACTGTTCGAGCAGACAAAAATCATCCATCTGAGACAAAATCAGCTTCTAAACTTTTTATTCTGCGCAGCTAGTTCAGTTAACAACCGACAAGGCGCGAAACGCGAACCATATTGTTTTTCGAAAGCCTGCAAATCTTCAACGATGGAAGCAAGACCCACCGTATCGGCATAATCCATCAACCCGCCGCGGAAAGGCGGGAAACCCGTGCCAAAGATCATACCCACATCCACTGTTTCAGCCGAATCAATTACCTTTTCTTCAAGACAGCGGGCGGCTTCGTTCACCATAATGTACATCATGCGTTTCAAAGCGGTTTCATCTGAAATACCGCCTTTTGCGGTAAACGGAATTTCTGGGTTGCGGTATTTTTTATCTTTATCGTAAAGATAAAAACCTTTGCCGCCTTTTTTACCCAAAAGTTTTTTCTGATAAGCGGACTCAAGAATGGAAGCGACTTTCATGCGCTCACCGAATGCGTCTTGCAGGATATGCGCAACTTTATAGCCCACATCAATGCCCACCTGATCGACCAACTCCACCGGTCCCATCGGCATACCAAACTGCGTCGCGATACGATCAATGGTTTCTGGGTCCATGCCTTCTTCCATCAAAAGCGCGGCTTCATTCAAATACGGAAGTAACAAACGATTTACCAAAAAGCCCGGCTTATCTTCGGTGACAATCACGGTTTTGCCGAGCTTGCGTGAGAAAGCAATTGTCTTTTCAAGCGTTTCATCAGATGTTTGTTCGGCGCGAATCACCTCAACGAGTGGCATGCGATTCACAGGGTTGAAGAAATGCAATCCCACAACACGTGACGGATTTTCGCAGCCTGCCGCCATTTGAGTGACAGGCAAAGATGAAGTGTTTGAAGCTAATATCGTATTCTTGCCCACTACCGATGCCAATTCTTTGAAAACCTTCTTTTTAATATCGAGATTTTCAACCACGGCTTCGATCACAACATCTGCGCTCTTAATACCGTCATAAGTGAGTCCGGTTGAAATCAAGTTCATTTGGCGCGTCATGTCATGCTGCTTCAATTTGCGGCGCTTTAGAGAGGCTTTAAATAAACCATAAGCTTCTTTCAAGGCGCCACCCAAGGCTTTGGTATCAATATCTTTGACGCGCACGGGAATATTTTTAGAACTCACCAAATGCGCAATACCGCCGCCCATCACACCGGCTCCGATAACGCCGACTTTTTTGGCATCAAAACCTGCAGGCTTATCAGCCTTCGTCCAAGGCCTTTTCTTATAGCGTTCGCTCAAAAAGAAAACACGAATGCATGCCTTTGAAACTGCTGTGGCGCCTAACTTAGAAAAGGCATGACTTTCTTCTTTGTAAACCTGAGCGCCGGTTTTACCGTAAGTGCCTTGAATCAGCTTAATAATTTCTAGCGGAGCGGGATAGAAACCCTTGGTTTTCTTAAGCACATCTTTACGAGCCTGACTGAAAACAAAATCACGGCCAAAGGAAGTTCCTTCGAGCAATTTATCCTGAAAGGATTGCTTGCGTGCCGGATGATGTATTCCGCCCAAACCTTTGGCATATTGAATCGCATCTTGCAAAAGCGTCTGCTCATAAAAAAGTTTATCCACCAACCCTTTTTTAAACGCGTCCTGAGCGCCCACAATCGATCCACCTAAAATCAAAGGCAGTGATTTCAAAAGTCCGATTAAACGCGGTAAACGAATGCTTCCGCCAAAACCTGGCAAAATCCCAAGGTTCACTTCCGGCAAACCAATTTTGACGGAATCAGTAAAACTTGCCACGCGATACCAGCATGAAAGCGCAAGCTCAAAGCCTCCGCCCAAACATGCCCCGTTAATCACGCAAATCGTGGCATAAGGCAGATCTTCGATTTTTTGAAAAACAACTTTCCCCATTTCCGCAGCTTTAAAAGCGTCATCAGGCGTGGAAATCTTGGCGATTTCGTTAATGTCGGCGCCCGCGATAAAAATTTTCTTCTTTGCGCTGGCAAAAAGCAACGCGCGCAAATCTGTGCGGGTTTTGAGAGCATCCAAATGCTTGTCCAGCTGTTCCAAGTGAACACTTGTCAGAACATTCACTTCCGAATCCAGGTGATCCATGGTTAAAACGCCGATACCATCCTCAACTGTTAACTTCCAAGCTTCTTTCATAATCAGTTCCTCTCCAAAAGAATCGCACCGCCCTGTCCACCACCGATACATAAACTGACAATCGCGCGTTTCGCATTTCTGCGCTTCAATTCTTTAAGTGCGGTTAAAATCAACCTTGCGCCGCTCACACCAACAGGATGCCCGAGCGCAATACCACCGCCGTTCACATTCAACTTTTCCAAGGGAATCTCGCCCAAGGCTTCTGTGCGACCCAAAAATGTTTGCGCGAATGATTTTGATTTGACCGCTTCAAGACATGCCAGCACCTGCGCAGCAAAAGCTTCGTTAATTTCAAAAAGGTCTACTGACTTTAGATCCACGCCTGTACGCTTCATCAAACGGTCAATGGCGAAAACGGGCCCCATGCCCATTTCAGCGGGCTCACAACCCGCATAATCATAACCTACGATACGACCCATGATTTCAAGCCCCAACGCCTTCGCTTTTTCTTCGGTAGTAACAATTAACATACACGCGCCGTCTGTAATTTGAGACGAATTACCCGCTGTCACAGAGCCGGTCAACTTCTCAAAAGCGGGCTTGAGTTTTGCAAGCTGATCAATCGTTTGGTTTTCACGCGCGCCATTGTCGTCCTGAACCGCTTGATCAAACTTGGGCGGCAAAAGAACGGGCATAATTTCTTCGCGCAACCTTTCGCGCGCGGCAATCGTTTTATTATTACTCGCCAAAGCAAATTCATCCTGAGCCTTACGGGAAATGGCGAATTTTTTGGCAAGCACTTCGGCGGTTTGCCCCATATTCAAGCCGCACACAGGATCAGTCAAACCCAACATTAAACCGGCCACCGGAGAAAAATGCTTAGGGCGGAACTCAGCGATCACCTGAAGTTTTTGGACAACGGTTTTGGCGCGCCCGAGCTTCATAAAAATAGATTGAGCCTCTTTGGAAAAGAAAAGGGGAACATTGGACATGGATTCAGCCCCGCCCGCGATCACAACTTCATCTTGCCCTGCCAAGATTTTCTCATAAGCGCTGGTCACAGCTTCAAAACCCGAAGCGCAATTGCGGTGCACCGTATAAGCTTTTTTATCTTTGGGAATACCGCCCAGCAATGCAATCACGCGCGCAATATTGGCCGCATTGGCGGGCTGCCCTACGCAGCCGACAATCACTTCATCAACCACGGCGGGATTGAGCCCAGTTCTTTCAACTAATTCGCGCAAACACCAAGCGCCTAATTGTTCTGCGCCAACAGAGTCAAAAAGCGACCAAGCTTTGATGAAGGGTGTGCGTAAACCGCCTGCGATAACAATATTTTGAGCCATTTGAGTTTTCCCCTAAGCTAAAGATGCTTCCGGAATATCCGGCAGTAAAATGATGACAGCCGTATTATAACGGCGAATGCAGCAGAAATCTTGCGTTCATTTTGATTGGGGAGCAGCTTCTCCTGTTGCCAGACAACAGGGATGATTTCTTCAAACGCGCACGGAGAAGGATTGATTTAAGAAAGACCGCGGTGTTCTTTGAGCATGCACTTATTCATGACGACTTTCAGTCCGGCTAAACGGGCTCGCTCGGCAGACTCATTATGCACAATCCCTTCCTGCATCCAAATGACCTTGGCGCTGACATAAATCGCCTCGTCTACAATGGCAGGTACATCAGAAGGCTTACGAAAAATATCCACAATCTCAACAGGGCCCGGAACGGATCGCAGATCAGAATAAGCTTTGATGCCTTTCCAAGTTTGAATCATCGGATTTACGGGAATCACCGCATAACCCTGAGCCTGTAAATACGCTGCCACATGGTAGCTCGGGCGATCGGACTTATCGGAAAGGCCAATAATCACCACTCTTTTATATTCACGCAAAATATTTCTAATTTCTTCCGTCGTTGCGTTGGATTTGGGAAACTCGCATTCTTGACTCATATCACACCTTTGGTTTCCATGCACAAGCGGCAGACTCAGGTATTTCTTTTTTTTGATTCCAAGGCATTTTGGCTAAAAGCAACGCGCCGCCGCAAAAGCCGGTCAATCCCGCGACTATCAGGCCCAATCCAAAAAATCCTGAAAGCAAAAAGAACCGCGCATCAACAAAGTAACCCAACAAACTCCCGGTTAAAACCAACGAGCCGGCAAGCAATAAAACCTGCCGATCCAACGGGATAAAGAATTTCTCCGATGTTTTTACTTCGCATCCGGCTTGCTGCCATGCGCTTATGCCGCCTTCTAAATTATAAATTTCGAGCGAAGGATCCTCAGCCTGCAATTTTTCACACGCCATTCCCCCGCGCCGACCAGCCTGACAGTGAATCACGACTTTCTTTCCGCCAAAACCGGAAACATCTGCCTTTGAAATTTTGCCCAGCGGGATCAGTTTCGCCTCCGGAATGTTCTGCGCCGCATGCTCTGCGGGCTCACGGACATCCACAAGCACGGCCTCGCCTTTCGCCAACCATTCTTTTAATGTCGCCGCATTCACAGATTTCATAAATCCCCCTTATTCAATTTAAGAACAATAAATTTGATGTAATGTTTTTAAAATTGCCGTCACTTCATCACTCGCGAGCGAATAATAAACCTGCTGTCCGCGTTTTTCAGAACGCACCAACTTGGCGGCTTTCATTTTCATCAAATGCTGCGATACTGCGGATTGCGAAAGTCCCACCTCAGCAACCAGCTCACCCACGGTTTCTTCGCCTTCAACAAGCTTACAAAGGATCATGAGGCGGTTTGCGTTCGCCATTTGTTTCAGCATCGCCTCGGCTTTCGCCGCGTGCCGTGCCATTTCTTTAATATTTTTCTGATGATTCATCTTGATAATATATTAGCATTTGCTAATATATTATCAAGCTTTATTTTTAGAAAATTATTAAGGAGGATTTATGCAAAAGAATTATCTCGAAATCACCCAATCCATCAGCGCGAATTTAAGGACATTACGCAAAGACATCCCGGAAACAATGCAGGGCTTTTCAGCCATGGCAGGCGGCGCGACCAAAGATGGCGCGCTTGATAAGAAGACAAAAGAACTGATTGCCCTGGCGCTCGGCGTGGCCGCAAGGTGTGACGGCTGTATCGGTTTTCATGCCCAGGCTCTATCGCAGTTGGGCGCGACAAAACCGGAAGTTGAAGAGGTGCTGGGCATGGCCATTTATATGGGCGGCGGGCCTTCACTCATGTATGCAGCTGACGCAATTGGCGCTTTTGAACAATTTGAAGCAGCCAAAACCGCTTAAGCCCTTCAAGTAAAAAAGCCGAGAAGGAATCCCTTCTCGGCTTTTAACTCAATCTTCGAAATTAGCTTATTTCTTTTCAGCGCTCTTCCAAATTTCTTTGGCTTTCTTTTTCTGATCCGCATTCAGAACTTGCTTTAAATCGGCGTAAGCTTGAACCATTTTCTTGGCTCCCGCGCCCATTCCAGCCATGCCTTGATCTATAGCTTGGCTTAAAGCTTGAACATCAATGGGATCATTGGACAGATTTGACTCCATTTCAAGCATCGCCACTTCCATTTGGGCCCCGCCTAAAATCATTTCTTTCTTAGCGTCCATCTTAATCGCCTTGATTTGTTTCACTTGATCATCCGTGAGCCCGATGGCATCCGCGTTTTCCAAATAAAACTTGGCTTTCTTCATGAGCTTGCTTGCAATCGGACATTCAGATCCGCCCTTTTTACAGCAGTCCCCTTTCATCATGGGGCATTCTTTACCTGCGCTCATCATCGGACATTTTCCATCGGCCTTACCTTCATGATGGGACGCCTGCGCCGTTAAAACAACACCGCTCAACATCAAAACCAGAGCAAGAATACTGACTGTTAGCTTTTTCATGAACCCTCCGTCTAAGTTATTGTTCTGGATAAATACGGTTAAACTTCGAACCTTCTAAAGTGAGATTATACATCAACCCCTTTTGCCCGAGAATAAAGCCCAAAATAGGCTGATTCGCGGTTGCCGTGTCCACTTGCCCGTTCGCGCCCACCGTCACAAGCGCCACCGAACCATCCACCCCGGCTTTCCAGCCTTCGCCGCTGCGAAAGCCATCAAGCGCCTGCTTATTCATAAAAAGCAAATACACACTGCGCATTTGCCCGCCCAATTGAAAACCAATTGAACCGCTGACGGTATTGTAATATTCATTGCTCTTCGCGCCCCGAACGAGCAAAGCCCCCTCGCCGAACTCGCCGCCAACACCGATGCCCGCTTTAATTACACTTGGAAAAATTAATAAACCATGGGACTGTTTCAAAAGCTGCTTCGCGCCCGGCACCTCCCGCTCAAACCGCACCAGCGCCGTGTCCACACTCGCGTCAATCTCCCGCGCCGATTTCGCGAACGACACCGACGAAAAAAGCACTAACCCACAAACCAAAAAGCTCATTATTTTTTTCATGAAACCGAACTCCTTTTTTAGACTCAAGACCACCGACTAAAATCGCTCCACGAACCACGCATTAAAACAGTACTTTTCCTGACTGACGAACTTCAGGGAAATGTTCTGAGCCCTCAACTCACTAGTCAGCCTTTTGTCGAAAAAAAACGCACTAAGCCAGAAAGCAAGCTAACATTTGCGATGCCATCCTTTATTCTGTTTTGCAATCGCTCTACATGATTTAAGTATTTCTTACAAACTTCTTTTACTTCCTCTTTTGATCTGCGGCTAGATCCATCACAGAAATCACCAATCAACAAACGCAAAACAAAGCATCCATTGCCACCCACGACTTCCTCGATCTGTAAAAAATCATCACAGCGACTAAATGACAAATTTGCTTCTATTTGATTTTTATAGTCTTTAAGTTCACGGATTAGCGGCAGCAAAATGTCAGTTTCCTTCTCAAGATCATTAACCGAATCACCCCTCAATTTTATTACTTCTTTAAAATGTAAGAATGCTATAGAAATCTCTTCCAGCACCTCAATTAGTGTTGAAACAGATTTCTCACTTGATAGAACATTTTGACAATTATTCAAGCTGTGCATATCTAAAGACAAGGCTTGAAGGTCCGTCAACCCCCCAAACCCTTTAAATTCTTCAAATGAAACTAACTTTATACTTCTTTTCAAAATTTGATTATTAATAATTTCAATCCACTCACGAGCTTGTTTAACAGCAACATTAATCAAACCATCTCTGGGGCACTTAATTTTTTGAATCTCTTTTTTCATTGAAGAGTAGATAATTCCAAAACAAATCTTCTTCAACTCACAAAAAAAATCTTCAACTCGTTTAAAGAATATCTTTGTGTTTTCGGGTGTTGGACTCTCGGGACATGCATTTTTCACATCATCAACCCTTCTCCCAAGAATACCTTCAGCCCATCGAAGAATAAATTCGTAAATTCCCCACAGAACAAGTATTACTAATATGTAGTTTTGCATTTGTTTATTATATTAGGAAAATGAAAAACAGCTCGCTCAAAAAGGTTCAGATACAAGGCGCAGGCGAGCACCCGCGGAGGCGTATGCGACAATACGCCGCACAAGGAAGCGAAGCATGCAACGCCGTAGATGAGCCTTTTTCAGCGGGCTGCGGCGGCTTTGCCGGCTAAATAGCCCGTCGACCAAGCCCATTGGAAGTTGAAGCCGCCTATGCGCCCATCACAATCCAAAATCTCGCCCGCCAAATAAAGACCGGGCACTTTGCGTGATTCCATCGTGTCTTTTCGAATTTCGCGCAAATCCACGCCGCCCGCGGTCACTTCGGCTTTTGCATAACCTTTGTCGCCGATCACGGAAAACTCATGGCGGAAAAGCTCTTTGATCAATGTTTCGCGTTCATTTTTAATCAAATCACAAAGCGGAACCGACCGCATGATATGGCATTTTTGAAGTATGGCTTCAACAAAGCGATCGGGCAGTTTTTTTTGCGACAGATAATTTTTTATCGTTTGCCTGGGAAAAAGGAAATGCCCTTGCACGATTTCTTTGCGGATTTGTTCTTCGGTATGATTCGGTAAAAAACTAACAAGCATTTGCTTCTTCTCAGCTTTGGAACAAATCCAAAACCGGCTGATATTCAAAACCACCGGCCCTGAAAATCCGAAATGCGTAAAAAGAAACGAGCCCTGAAAGGATTTTATGCTTTTGTTATTTTCGAGAAATGTCATTTTAACTTCCAGAGAAATACCGGTCAGCTTTTTCCAGTCTTCATCGGCGGTGGTCAGCGGTGTCAAAGAAGGCGCCCGGAATAAAATCGTGTGTCCCAGCTTTTGCACAATTGCATCTCCTGTGCCATCGCTGCCGGTGGAAGGAAATGATAGCCCGCCGGTGGTCAAAACCACTTTTTGAGCGGAGTAGTCAAAGCCGTCACCACCAACGTAAAACGTACTACGTACAGCGTCCAGCGAGCCATGCTCTGATTCGTTGTACGATGTACGTTGTACTGATGTCACTCGCCTTGGTGTTTCGATTTTCACTCCCAAACGAATAGCTTCTTTGATCAACATTTCGAGAACAAATTGACCTGAGTTCTGAATGGGGAAAAATTTTCCGATTCCGGGTTCTTCTGCGGTTTCCACGCCGATTTCATTGAAAAACTTGAGGGCTTGTTCTGAGGTATAACCGCGCAAAATCGCGCGGACAATATTGGGCTCGTTTGTTGCGTAATCTTTTTCAGAAATTTCACGGTTGGTAAGATTGCAGCGCGTGCCGCCCGACATGATAATTTTAGCGCCGTATTTTTCTCGGGTATCGAGTAACAAAACCTGAGCGCCGCTGCGAGCTGCGGTAATGGCAGTCATCAGCCCCGCCGCTCCGGCACCGACAACAGCAACATCAAAAATCATAACCGCTCCTGTTTTTTTCGCGCTGCTCAAAATGGCTCATATGCAAGGAATAAACAAACGACCGCGGAGGCGTATGCGACAATACGCCGCACCAGCGCTTCATAGAAACCTCAAACGGTTGTTACCGTTTGAAATAATACTCAACGCAGTGTCTCGTCTCAAGAACACATCGGACGAGACCAAGGAAGTGCGGTTTATGACGCAGCAGATGAACATTTTCAGCAAGCGATCATGCTTCGGCGGAAGCACCGCCAAAGAAATTATTACCTTTGTCATCACAGACGATGAAGGCCGGAAAATTTTTGACGGTAATTTTGCGGATGGCTTCCATACCCAAGTCTTCAAAATCAACCAGCTCCACTTTAAGAATATTTTCTTTCGCCAAAATAGCAGCGGGACCGCCGATGGAGCCCAAGTAAAAACCGCCGTGTTTTTTGCAAGCTTCCGTCACTTGCGGCGAGCGGTTCCCTTTCGCGAGCATCACAAGTGAACCGCCCTGGGACTGAAATTCATCCACATAAACATCCATACGGCTCGCCGTCGTCGGACCAAAACTGCCGGTCGGCATACCTTCCGGCGTTTTCGCGGGGCCGGCATAATAAATGGGATGGTTTTTAAAATAATCCGGCATCGGTTTGCCTTCCGCCAACATTTGCTTAATGCGGGCATGCGCCACATCGCGCGCGACAATCAAAGTCCCATTCAGCGACAAACGAGTTTTGACGGGATATTGCGCAAGCTCTTTTAAAATTTCAGGCATAGGCCGGTCAATGTTCACGGGAATAGGTTTCGTCAAAACCATTTTGGTTTCATCCGGCAAAAACCGCGCAGGATTGCGCTCTAACTCTTCAAGAAAAACGCCCGCTTCGGTAATTTTCGCTTTAATTTGACGATCCGCGCTGCAGGAAACTCCGATTCCAATCGGGCATGACGCGGCATGGCGCGGTAAACGAATCACTTTGACATCATGCGCTAAATATTTTCCGCCGAATTGCGCTCCAATACGGCTTTCTTGCGCGACCTCGAGCAATTTCTTTTCCCATTCTAAATCACGGAAAGCCTGCCCTTGAGCATTGCCGGATGTGGGTAAATAGTCGTAATAGCCGGTCGAGGCAAGCTTCACGGTTTTTAAGCAAGCTTCCGCGCTGGTTCCCCCGATCACCACCACCAAATGATAAGGCGGACAAGCGGCAGTGCCGAGATCAAAAATCTTTTTCTTCAAAAACTCTTTAAGGGATTTCTCATTTAAAACGGATTTGGTTTCCTGATAAAGATAACTTTTATTTGCCGAACCGCCCCCTTTGGCAATGAACAAAAACTGATACTCATTTCCCGGCACGGCGGCTATTTCAATTTGCGCGGGTAAATTATTACCTGTGTTTTTTTCTTCAAACATGGAAAGCGGCGCCAACTGTGAGAAGCGCAGGTTTTTTTCCTGATATGTTTCATATACTCCGCGTGAAAGCGCTTCGGCATCATCACCGCCCGTCCAAACCCCTTCGCCTTTCTTACCATGCACAATCGCCGTGCCGGTATCCTGACAGGAAGGCAACTTGCCTTCAGCCGCGATCACGGCATTTTTAATCAAGGTCAACGCGACATAACGGTCATTTTCAGAAGCCTCGGGATCATCCAGAATTTTAGCTACTTTTTCAAGATGGGAGGCGCGCAGCAAAAATGAAACATCAAAAAAAGCTTCTTTGGCAAGCTTCGTTAAAACTTCGGGCGCAACCTTAAGAACTTTTCGCCCACCGGCGATTTCAATGCTCACACCCTCTTTAGAGAGCAGGCGGTACTTGGTTTTGTCTTCGCTGAGCGGATAAGGATTTTGATATTGAAAACTCATGAGCACTTTTTCTTGTCGGTCGAAGCGAGGTTCAGCTTCTTATCCAACAGGTTAAAAAACAGTCTCGTGGCAAAATACAGTACAACAACAAGCACGACAAAACCGATCAAGAAGCCTTTCATCGAATGCAAAATCCAATCGCGAATGACTTCTCCGAAAAAGAAAATGAGAGAAGCCACCAAAAAGAAACGGCAAGCGCGCGCAAGCAATCCAATTAAAATAAAATTCGTGAAATCCAGCTTCATAATACCGGCCACGGCGCAGTAAAGCTTATCAGGAATGGGCGTAAAGCACGCGATAAACGTGGCCCACCGGTGATATCGCTGAATAATGCCTTCCACCTCGGAAAAATGTTTGTTCGCCCGGATTTTACAAGCCAGCGAGGTTTTCCGCGTTAGCCGGCCAATCGTATATCCGGTGGTCAAACCCAAAGCGGATGCCAGTGAACTCATTGTCGCGAACCAAAAACTGTTTTTGGGGTCCGCCAATGCGACAGTCATCAAAATCGGGTCATGCGGCAAAGGAAGTATGAATGACTCAAAATACGAGTGCAGGACCAACACCAGCGCACCCCAAGGAGTTGCCGCCCACTCTAATAACCGGATAGCAAGTTTTTCAAACATCGCGATTTATTAACTCTTTCAAGCCCTGACAATATTCCAGCGAAGCCGGCGTCCTCCACTTGAAAGGAAAATCACGGCATTGCTGCGGTTTAACTGCGTGAACTCGGCAGCCTTCCTGGCTAAGAAACACGCAAACTTCATCGGGCAATTTTTTTAAAACTAAACGCCGCCGATCGATCACGTCACAAAATTGATCGGTGAAATCATACACCAACATCCCTAAAAATTCAGCCATTCTATCGGCTTCACCGTCTTTCAAATAAACAAAGCCTGGCTGCTTGCAGCAGGCATTGCAGCGGCCGCATCCAAAACGCTCTTCGATCAAGCTTTGGGATAAATTCATTTGGCTTCCGGCAAGTCAAAACCAGTCATCAATCCCAATGCAATCCACTTCGAAAACCAACTTTGAACGGGCGTCATGTCATCGGCTTCCGTCATGACGTCAAATGCCCGGCTGAGCGTCTCGCCTTGCAGTAATTGCTGCAATACGGCCGCCTCAATCGCGTCCGCCTTTTGGCAAAAAACCTGTTCACCTTGGCGGTGAACCAAAACAGCTTGCGGCCGATTCTCGACTTCAATTTTAATTTTTTCGGGAGGCAAATGGCGCGCGCTCCAAATATCTAAAATGGGCCAAAAGGAGCGGATCACGAAAACATGCGGCTGAAACCGGAAAATAAGATTTTCGCCGTCTACAACGGCTTTTTTTGAAAAGTCTTCGGGCGTCGCGGGCGTTTGGCTTTCAGCATGGAATGCAAGGTGCACTGCGCGCTCCAAATCCGCCAAATCATTCAAAAAAGGAAAAGATTCTTGCCAAGGCGATAACCTTAAAAAATTCGGAAAAAAAGGCGCGACGGCATTTAAATTATAATGTTCAAAAGCGCGTGACTTTGAAAATTCCGCGGCTAAATCATTGAACACTCCCGCGCCCAATACTTTGAGCACGGCCGGATAGGCCTCCGTAAGCGCTTCACAAATGCGTGCGGGATAACCCTCCGCATAAACATCCATGCGCTTAATGCCGGGATCGCCGGATTGATCATTGAGCGTTTCAGCTAATTTTGTTTTCTCCTTGCCGAGCATTTCTTGTGAAAACATGGATTGGATATCACTGAGACTAGGCCGCAGACCGGGGGCCGGAGATGTGGGAAGTCTTGAGCCGTCTACCGCTCGGGCCTTCGGCCTCGGGCCTCCGAGCTTACTTGCAATTTCCCGGCTTTTCTCATTCAATGCCAATAATTCATCAAATCCGCGAATTTCGGTATCCCATTCAATTAAAGAGCTGGCATCACCGAAACGCTGCACGGCGTCCGCATACAAATCCCAAACCGGCTGAATCACTTCACCCACATGAGTATCAAAAAGAAATTTGCCTTTATCCGTGTGCCCCGAAATGTGATATTGCAAAACTTGATCGGAATCGATGCCCTCAAGATAATCGCGGGGGTTAAAACCGTGATTGAAGCTATTCACATAGATGTTATTCACATCCAATAAAATACCGCAGCCGCTTTGGCGCGCGACTTGATTCAGAAACTCCCATTCCGTCATTTCCGAGTGTTTGAAGCTGATATAAGCGGAAACATTTTCAAGCAAAATGCGGCGGCCTAAATAATTTTGGAGCTGATCCACATGCCGCACAACGGTTGCCAAAGACTCGGCAGTAAAAGGCAAGGGCAGCAAATCAAAAAGACGCTTACCGCCATGCTCCGACCAGCACAAGTGATCGGAAACAATCGCGGGCTGAATGCGGTCGATCAGTTTTTTTAGTTTTTCAAGATAAAGCGGATTGAGCTCTCCAGAGGATCCAATCGAAAGCGAAGTCCCATGCAGTCCAATGGGATAATCCGCACGAACTTTTTCCAAAATCTTAATCGGCTTACCCTGCGTATCCATGAAGTTTTCGGAAATCGCTTCAAACCAATCGACTTTCGGTTTCTTTTCAAGAATTTCCTGAAAATGCTCGGTACGCAAACCGACGCCATGGCCAAGCGAAGACCGGAGATCGGAGACCGGAGAATTTAGATTTTTGTTTTTTTCCATAAAAGAAAAGAACCCCACTCATTCGAGTAGGGTTCTTTTATTTCTTATCGTAAGAAATTATTCTTTAGGCGTAAGAGAGCCGCCTTCAATGGCTAAACAAGCCGCCTTGTCCATACTCTTCCAGCCTTGCCCCTTGCAAGCATTGGAACCATGACAAGCGGAGCCTTTACCGCCGCAATCGCCTGTCCCCTTACATTTATTCACGCCGTAGCATTGCACATCTTCAGCCTGAGCAGAACCCTGAAAAGCAACCGAGCCGGCTACAGCCATCAATCCGGCTAACGCTGCGACTACAAATTTTTTATTTTTCATAATTACTCCTTTTAAATTTGAAACTCAATTAAGCCTTGGGCGTTAAAGATCCGCCTTCAAGTCGCAAACAAGAGGCTTTCTCCATATTGACCCATCCTTGACCTTTGCAAGAATTGGTTCCCGCGCAAGATGTGCCTTTGCCGCCGCAATCGCCTGCGCCCTTACATTTATTGACGCCATAGCATTGCACATCTTCGGCATGCGCCGCGGACTGCGCTAAAAAAGTACCCGCCACTGCCATCAACCCCGTCAATGCCGCTACAACTAATTTTTGTTTTTTATCTTTTTTCATGGTCTATCCTTTTTAATTTAAAAACTATTCTGCGGCGGCATCACTCGGTTCCGCAACAACGGTGATGCCTTCAACATCAATCGAAATATAAACTTCATCTCCGACTAAAAGCTTCCCGGACTCCGCGACTTGATTCCATACCAAGCCAAAGTCTTTACGGTTAATCACCGCAGTCGCGCTAAATCCCGCGAGGTCATTTCCCCAGGGATCGCGGTCCACTCCAAAAACCTGCAAATCAAGCACCACCGGTTTTTCGACGCCGTGCAGGCTGAGCATTCCATGCAGTTTAGCTTTGCCTTTGGAGTAATCCGTAACTTGAGTGCTTTTAAAAGTCATCGCCGGAAAATTAATCACATCCAAAAAATCGGCGTTTTTCAAATGATTGTCACGCTGCTCATGCTTGGTGTTAACGCTTTCCGTTTTGATAGTGGCTTCAACCGACCACTCTTCCGGTTTATCCGGCACATATTTAAAACGGCCCTCGAATTGATCAAAGCTGCCGTTAACGTAAGAAAGCAAATGCCTAACTTTGAATGAAACCGCACTATGCGCCGGGTCGATCTCATACTCTGTGGCAAAAGCGGAAGCGGAAAGGGCTGCCGCGAGCATTGCCGTTAAATAAAAAATGCGAATTTGCATCCCTAAGACTCCTGTTTAAAAGCCGCGAATAATTCGTGAATTATACCGAAATCAGCATAGCCGCCTAAGTAAAATCTAAATGAAAGCGTTTAGCCGTATTTAAGACTATTCCTACCCTATTATTATTCATTGGAAATTGACCTCTTTATACTAAAATACCCCTCATTCCCTCAGCTCCCTCGGGGGTTGTTTTTAGATTAAAAAGAGGTTTTTATGGCGACTGTATTCAGCAAAATCATTAGCGGCGAAATCCCCTGTCACAAAATTCTGGAAAATAATGATTACCTCGCTTTTCTGGATTTGCGCCCGGTTAACCCCGGACATACCCTGGTTATCCCTAAAAAGGAAGTGGATTATATTTTTGACATGGATGACGCTTCGCTTTCAAGCATCATGCCTTTCACCAAAAAAGTCGCGGCAGCCATTAAAAAAACAGTTCCCTGCAAAAAGGTGGGTGTGATGGTGGCAGGGCTGGAAGTGCCCCACGCGCATATTCATCTTATTCCGATTCTCGGATCCGTGCACGAGTTGGCATTTGCCAATGCGAAACCCGCTGAAGCATCTGAGCTAGCTTCGCTTGCTGAAAAAATTCGAAACAACCTATGAAGAAGAAGTCGAGCCACACTTTAAAACAAAGACCACGCCGCAACCGGAAATCAGAGGCCGTACGTGCGCTTGTCCGGGAAACAAGACTCAGCCCGCAAAATTTAATTTTGCCGCTTTTTATTTGTGAGGGTAAAAAAAAGAAAACAGCTATTCAATCCATGCCGGATGTTTTCCGTTTTTCAACCGATCTCGCCGTCCAAGAAGCCAGAGAGGCTGCCAAACTCGGCATCTCCGCTTTGGCATTATTCCCCGCGATTTCAGAAAAGCTCAAAGACAAACACGCCAGCGAGTCGGTCAATCCCAATGGCCTTTTGCAAAGCACCGTCCGCGCGATCAAAAAACAAGTGCCAAACATAGCGATCATCACCGATGTGGCGATGGATCCCTATTCAAGCGACGGGCACGACGGATTGGTCCGGAATGGAAAAATTTTAAACGATGAAACGGTTGAGATTTTATGCACCATGGCGGTTTCGCAAGCGGAGGCCGGCGCGGACTTCGTCGCGCCTTCCGACATGATGGATGGACGCGTCAAAGCCATCCGCAAAGCGTTGGATGACAAGGGGTATACCGAAACCGGAATTCTGGCTTACTCTGCTAAGTATGCTTCCGCGTTTTATGGACCTTTCCGCGACGCGCTGAATTCCGCACCCAAAAAAGGCGACAAAAAAACTTATCAAATGGATCCGGCCAATAGCCGCGAAGCTCTGCGCGAAGTTTTACTGGACGTTAAAGAAGGCGCGGATATGGTGATGGTGAAACCCGGCCTGCTCTATCTTGATATCATCGCTAAGGTAAAAAATGCCGTATCGGTTCCGGTGGCCGCTTACCATGTGAGCGGTGAATACGCCATGATCAAAGCCGCGGCTGAAAAAGGATGGATGGATGAAGAAAAAGGCATGCTGGAAAGTTTACTCGCAATGAAACGTTCCGGCGCAGACATTATTCTTACCTACTGGGCCAAGAATGCGGCCCGCCTACTTAACTCATAACTCAAAAATCTGAGTTCAAAACCATAACTAAAAAATCAAAGACTCTCGGAAAACTTTGAACTTTGATCTATGGTTCTGATTTCTGAACTTTAAACTTTGAACTCTTTTAGAAGTTGCGTGTAACTTTCGATCGCGGGAAGCTTGGGATATTCTTTCTTGATTTTATCCGTCGTGCGAAACAAAACACCCTTATCCGCGGAAAGAATCATGGTGAGGTCGTTGTAAGAGTCCCCCGCGGCCTGCACAAAATAATTCAGTTTCTGCAAAGCCTTTACAGCTTTGCGCTTTTGATCAGAGATACGCAAATGATAATTCGTCACAAACCCTTTCTTATCAACCGAAAGCGTGTGACAGAAAATTGTGGGCCAATCTAATTGCTTCATGAGCGGCTGGGCAAATTCGGAAAAAGTATCCGAAAGGATAATCACCTGATACTTCGCGCGTAAACGATCTAAAAAAAGCTTGGCTCCCGGTAAAGGGCGCATTTTTGCGATCACGGACTGAATATCCGCCAAAGAAATTTTATGCTTTTTAAGAATCCCCAAACGGTACTTCATGAGCTTGTCGTAATTCGGTTCCTCACGCGTCGTTATCTCAAGTTCTTTCAACCCGGTCTTTGCGGCAACGCCTAACCACATTTCAGGAACAAGTACGCCTTCTAAATCTAAACAGCAAATCACACTTCTCGATTTTAAACTCATATTCTTTCCTTAAAAAATTAAAGCGGGTCTTTGGAGATTTTCGGTTTTTTCAGCCGATAGAACAGCACCGTTGCGGTCACGAATGAGAACATAATGATATTAGCAATGCTGAATGTTTTCCACACGACGTCGTCCGAAGTAAAACCCTGCGGTGCCATAAGAGCGAACGAGGCCCAAACCCCCACCGCCCAAGCCACACTCACGTCATCGGAGGACTTGCGCGAAATCATGCGCACAATCAAAGGAATATTCCAAAGCGGCAAAGTGACCGAAGCGATTAAAGCAATTTTTTCAATCATGGCGGGGATTATACCCGAACAAAGAACAAGGAACAAAGAACAAAGCTGAGACCCTAGACATAGTGATTGATGGGACCGTTGCCTTTTCCGAGCTGGGGCGCATTTTGAATTGCCAACCGAACATAATCTTTAGCGATCTTAACAGCTTCCGACAACCCTTTCCCCAATGCAAGGTTCGCGGCAATCGCAGAAGCTAGCGTGCAACCAACGCCGTGCGTGTGCTTAGCATCAAGCTTGGGAGCGCTAAAGATTTCAAAGTTTTTCCCATCAAACAAAACATCAGCAGCATCACTTCCTGCCAAGTGGCCGCCTTTTACCAAAACATTCTTAGCCCCCATACCGGCAATCGCTTCCGCAGCTCTTTTCATTTGATCTAAACTTTGGGCTTCAAATCCGCAAAGGGCTTCTGCTTCCGCCAAATTAGGAGTCACCAAAAAAGCCAAAGGTAAAATCTTTTTTTTATAGATCTCGACCGCTTCTTTCATCAAAAGTGGAGCGCCATTCTTGGAAAGCATCACGGGATCGGCAATCACAGGCCCGGAATAATTTTTTAGCGCATCCGCCACGGCCATCACCGCGGGACCATGTCCTAAAGCGCCCAGCTTGACCGCGTCGGAGCAAATATCTTCCAATACCGTCAAAATCTGCGCTTTTATTTTATCCGGGTGAATCACTAAAACTTCTTTGATGCCAAGCGTATTCTGCACAGTCAGCAAGCTGACCGCAGCCATGCCGTAAATACCGAAGTGGTGGAATGTTTTAAGGTCAGCCTGAATTCCCGCCCCACCCGACGGATCTGAGCCCGCGATAGTTAGAACTGATTTCATTTTTTAATTTCTTCCAGCTTGTCATATTCTATTTTTGAGAAATAAACTTCGCCCAAATCGTCCATCGCGAGCGTAACTCCTTTTGCCTCTTCGCTAACCAATTGCCCTTCCACTTTGCGACCATTTTTTAAATAAAGAACATGATCCGGTATTAGCGGGGCCTGAGGCTGAACAAGAGCCGACGGATCCGCAGCCGCTTTTTTCGGAGAAGGCGGATGCTTTTTTAAATACCGGTCGGCAAATTGAACAAACTCCGCCGGCGATCGAGTTGCCCGCCCCGCATCTTCGCCGCCTCGGGAACCGGAAGCTCCCGTAAAAACAACCGTGGGATATCCATCAACCCGATACTCCTGCGCAATCTTTTCTTCGAGACTTCCTTTATCGGGATTAATTTGAACAAAAACAAAAGATTCCAATTTTTTTTCAACCGAAGCATCCGCTAAAACATTTTTTTCGAATTTACGACAATAAGGACACCAATCCGTGTAGAAGTAAACAATCATAGGCTTTCCGCCGCTTTGAACCTGATCGATTGCGCGAGCATAGCCGCTTGCATCCTGAAACCGCTCACCCGCGATCGCGGGCGCAGACCAGAGACCATAGACCACAGACCAGAGACTAAAAAAATAAATCGCATAACGAAAGTCTTTTGCCTTTTGTCTTCGGTCTTTAGTCGGCATGGTTTTCTCCCAGTTTAATCACAGCATGGTCGCCGATTTCAATCCCCCGCTTTTCGGCGGAACCGGCAGGAATTTCTAAAACATACTTTAAAGGATAGCGGCTGACAATTGACGGGCAATCCCGGTCGCACGGAAGCACCGCCTGATGCAAATCCACCACCTTTGCATCGCGATCCAACCAAACAAAGTCTAATGGGATGCGCATATTTTTCATCCAAAATGCGGGACGAATTTCTTGATCGTAAACAAAAAGCATTCCGCCATCTTTCGCCAATTGCTCTCTTCCCATCAGCCCCTTCTCTTTTTGGGACGCAGTTTTGGCTAATTCCGGATAAAAGCATTCCGAACCGAAACAAACGGAAGCTTGAGCATATGCAAATGCAGCGCTTCCGCAAAGCAGCCACCCGAGCGTAAAAACAAAAACCCGAAACTGCTTAAATCCCCAAAAGATCATGACTGGCTTTTCCTATGAAAGAAACAGACAAAAAGAAAAAAACAGCGATTGCGACAACAATAACCGTCCACACCACTTTGACGACAAAAGAAAACTTTTTATTCCGCCAAAGTAGCGGCAGCGCGAAAGGTCCCACGCAACAAAGCATCCAAATCACATAAACCTTTGATTCTTCCCCCGTCACGGGCTTTTTCTTACCAGCAGCCGTATCGAAAGCATCCCGCCCGGCGGGAATCATCACGAACGGCAAAATCAATAAAACTGCCGCTTTAGTCAAAGCGGAGTCCGAAGAGAAAAAGCTGAACGCGACTCCCACCCCCATTGCGCCGTAAATCAGAGCAGCAAGCCGATTCCCAACATACAGATGACCCAACCCCGGAAAAAGAACGGAAAGAATAAAAGCAACCCAGGGATTCTTGAGCGAGGAAGAGTTTTGAATTTCCAACATAGCGGAATTATAAGTCAGGAGGAGGGATTCAGGAACAAGGATTAAAAACCGCCCAAAAAGCTCGGGCTACAAGGCGCGATCGAATGACCGCGGAGGCGTAGTGAAACCTACGCCGCACAAGGAAATGATGATCGCAACGTAGTAGACAGACTTTTTCGGCGGTTTTATTACCCCATTCGGCCGGTGATATAGTCTTCCGTAGCTTTCTGCGTCGGCGCCGTAAAAATCTTGGTAGTGACGTCGTATTCGATAAGCTCACCCAAATAAAGATAAGCTGTGTAGTCACTCACACGTGCGGCTTGCTGCATATTATGCGTCACAATCAAAATCGTGTAATTTTTCTTCAGCTGAATAATCAGCTCTTCAATTTTTGCGGTTGCGATTGGATCCAAAGCGGAACAAGGTTCATCCAAAAGCAAAACATTAGGCTCCATCGCCAAAGCGCGCGCGATACAAAGACGTTGCTGCTGTCCGCCCGAAAGCGAAAGCGCGCTCGACTTGAGTTTGTCTTTAACTTCGTCCCACAAAGCAGCGTTTCGCAAACTCTCTTCAACAATTCCATCTAACCGGCTCTTTTGCCGAACACCCATAATCTTGGGACCATAAGTCACATTATCATAAATTGATTTAGGAAAAGGGTTTTGCTTTTGGAACACCATACCAATTTTAATTCGAACCTCAACCGGATTAATCGATCTATCACTCAAATCTTGTCCTTCAAAAAGAATCTTTCCTGTTTGCTTGAAAGTCGGAATAAAGTCATTCATACGGTTAAAACAACGAATCAAGGTTGACTTCCCGCATCCGGAGGGACCGATCATCGCGGTGACAACGTTCTTTCGAACATCCATATTGATATCTTTCAGAGCATGAAATTGGTCATACCATGCGTTAAACTTTTCAACCCTCAAACAAACATCGCCCGCATTTAAATTTTGGCTCATAAAGATCTCACTGAAAATTTTCTTTGATAATAGTTTCTTAAAATAATCGCAAGCGCATTCAATGTCATAGTCACAACAAGTAACACCACAATACCCGCCGCGGCACAATCCGCAAATCCTTTTTGCGGGCGAGACACCCAGTTAAAAATCTGAATGGGCAGAACCGTAAAGGGCGACATAATATCTTTCGGTAAGAACGCAACATAAGTCAAAGCACCCAACATAATCAATGGCGCTGTTTCACCAATTGCTCTCGATATAGCCAAAATCACCCCGGTCAAAACTCCGGGAAATGCCAAAGGCAAAACATGATCGCGCGTCGCTTGCCACTTCGTCGCCCCCACAGCGTATGCCGCCTGACGGATCGAGCTCGGCACCGTGCGAATCGCTTCCCGCGATGCGATAATAATCGTAGGCAAAACTAAAAGCGACAACGTCATGGCTCCGGCCAAAACGCTGCGCCCAAGATGCATCGCTCGCACAAAAAGCTCCAGTCCTAAAATACCGTAAATAATTGAAGGTACGCCGGCCAAGTTAGTGATATTGATTTCAATAAAGCGGTTAAACCGATTGTTTTTAGCGAACTCTTCCAAATAAACGGCCGCCGCAATTCCCACCGGAACTGCGATCAACACAGTCAATCCGACAACCGAAAAGCTTCCTGCAAGCGCGGCATAAATACCGGCATTCTGCGGCTTGCGTGAAGGAAAGCTGGTCAAAAATTGCCAATCCAAACGGCGCAACCCATCCCAGAGAGCGTCAAAAAGCAAGGCCCCCAATGTCACCAAAGAAATGGAAACCGCAGCAAAAGCGACCATTTGAAAAATGGTTTCATTACGTCTTTGAGACTTCAGAATATGTTCGATGCTGCGATCAGTCTTAATCATGCGTAAACCTCGCGATACTTCTTACGAAGCTTATGCCCGATCACATTCAGCATAAAAGTGATAAGAAAAAGCATGGTCCCTACGGCGAAAATGGTTTTATGTTCAATCGTCCCCGTCGGCGTATCCCCTAAACTCACTTGCACGATAAAAGCAGTCATCGTCATGACCGGCTGCATGGGGTTCAAGGTTAAGTTCGGCATTTGCCCCGCGGCAATCGCAACCAGCATGGTTTCCCCGATCGCGCGTGAAATTGCCAATATAAATGACGCCGTAATTCCTGAAAACGCGGACGGAATCACCACCTGAAATGAAACCTGCATCTTAGAAGAACCAAGCGCATAAGCTGCGTTACGCAAACTTTGAGGAACAGCATACATGGCATCTTCAGAAAGCGAAGAAATAATCGGCAAAATCATAATACCTAAAACCAAACCGGGAGAAAGCGCATTAAAACCAGGCAAGTCGGGTAAAACTTTCTGCAAAAGCGGAGTCACAAACAGCAAGGCAAAGTAACCATAAATGACGGTTGGAACACCGGCTAAAACTTCCAAAATCGGTTTAATAAAGCGTCGAACCTTAACTGATGCGTATTCGCTCAAATAAACCGAAGTTAAAATTCCAAGAGGTGCCGCAACAATCAATGCAATGATCGAGGTCAAAAAAGTTCCGCATAAAAGCGGCATAATACCGAAATGCTTATCAACAAATAGCGGCGTCCACTGAGTGTCCGTTAAAAACTCAAAGATGGATACTTCACGGAAAAAAGAAAAGGTTTCGAAAGATAAGACTGAGATAATACCTAGCGTCGTCAAAACAGAAAAAGCAGCGCAGACAAAAAGAACGGTCTTGACCGCTTCCTCTTTAAATTGAAAAACAGCTGTACGCCTCAAACTCAAACCTTTTTATTAGTCAAATTTAGATTAAAACAAGAAAAGGACCTCCGGATAACCCCGGAGGCCCCTCATCTTAAAAGATACAGTAGCAACGAATCAATGCTTTTCCTGAGCTAAAAAATCTTGAACTTTAACGCCAACCGGAGCTTTCTTAAAAATAGACCCCGTTTTGCGTGCCTGGAAGCGCGCAAGAGCTAAGTCATAAGCTTCTTGCGGAAGCGGAATATATCCCACTTCTTTTGCAAGAGTCGCGGCATTCTTTAAATAAAACTCAATAAAGGCTTGAATTTCAGGACGCTCAGCAGCTTTTTTGCTGACATAGATGAAAAGCGGACGCGCCAACGGATTATAAGTACCATCCATCACGGTTTCCATGCTCGGCTTCACCCCACCTTTGCCGCCATCGATAGCAACAAGCTTGAGCTTATCCGCATTTTCTTCGTAATAGGCTATACCAAAATAACCCAAGGCTGTTTTGTCTGTTGAAATCGCCTGAACCAGAACGTTGTCGTCTTCACTGGCAACATAATCACCGCGGCTGGCTCCAGCTTTTCCATTAACCGCCTCGGTAAAATAGTCATAAGTCCCTGAATCTGTTCCCGGACCAATCAATTTAATCGGTGAATCAGGAAAACCTTCACGAATCTGACTCCATTTAGTGATTTTACCTTGCGCTTCAGGTGCCCACATTTTTTTAAGCTCTTTCACAGTTAAGGTATCAACCCAATCATTAGCAAGGTTTACCATAACAGCAAGTCCATCATAAGCCACCGGCAATTCAATGTAATCAATGCCGTTTTCGAAGCATTGGTCTACTTCTTTGGACTTGATCGGGCGAGAAGCATTCGAAATATCAATTTCACCACGGCAAAATCTTTTAAATCCGCCGCCTGTACCTGCGATGCCCACAGTAACTTGAGTATCCTTCGCCTGCTTACCGAACTCTTCCGCAACAGCTTCTGTGATCGGATAAACCGTGCTCGAGCCGTCTGCGGCAACCATGGTTCCGGCATAAGCTGTTCCACTTAAAGCAACCATCGCAAGCAACGCGAACATTGCCGCTAACTTTTTCAAATCGTTCATACTTTTAATCTCCTTAATTGGATTAAGACCCGTAAAATTTATCATTGCTAGGACGCTCATTCTATTTGGCTATTCGGAACTTACTTGTAAATTCCGTGTAAAGTCCCGTCCGGCCCTACCACGCACCAAGGCGTAACGCGATAGGAACCGGATCAGGGGAATTATTACCACTTCCAAACAAGATCAAGTTGGAAACGGCGCTGTTCTTCATCACGCAAACGGCTTGAGATATTATTCACAAAGAAAGCAGTTGCACCGAACTCGAGAAAATCGGTCAACATATACTTAGCCTT
>CAZLTL010000022.1:0-30295 GCA_964562525.1 uncultured bacterium | reverse complement strand
AAACGGTATCTTTGCGCTCGCGCCCACTCTTCGACTGAAACTTTTTTTTGATTTTTCTTTTCAGCTCTTCCCACAAAAAATGGCACTTGATATTGCGCGGCAAGGTTTTTAACAAAGAGCTCATCCCGCTTCGCAGTTGTGGCGCGCAACCCATGATTAAAATGAGCCAAAGCAAGCCGCGCTTGAGGAAAAGCCATGCGCATCAAATGAAAAAGCGCAACCGAATCCGCACCGCCGGAACAGCCGATTAAGTAAGCACCTTTCGGCTTCAAAACTGCCTTTAAAAGGGCGTGTTTCTGAAAGCGGTAAACGAGAGACTTTTGATCATAAACAGCATCTAGCATTCACACAGCTTACAGCGTATAGAAGGAATTTAAAAGTGGTCATACGACCATAGGTCC
The DNA here is from genome assembly GCA_964562525.1 of uncultured bacterium. Lineage (GTDB taxonomy): Bacteria > Omnitrophota > Omnitrophia > Omnitrophales > Aquincolibacteriaceae > Multiplicimicrobium. Next base: position 29,894 of record CAZLTL010000022.1, on the reverse strand, counting down.
GAAGCAAGCTTCGGCTTATAGCGGAGCTTCAATTGAGAGTTAATTTTGAAACGAAGTTTGCGTGCTAGAAGCACAAAGCCAAAGAAACTTCAGGAGTCCAAATGGAGCATTCTTGAATGTAGCTAGCGGTTGAGCCGCAGGCTCAGAGCAAACGATGAGATCGGGCTAAAAGCGTCGCTTTTAGCTATAGCCATATTTGAAACGAAGTTTCAAATATGACGGGGGGGGAGGATCGGCGTCCTTCGCTCGTGTCTCGCTGGTCGCGGCACTCTCTTCGGATCGGCCACTCGCTTCTCCTAATGACTTCCTCGCCTTATAACCTGACATTAGTCAGCTTATATGCCTCGTCAGATGTTTATAATTGGTCGGCGCTCTCTTCGATCCTCCCGCTAATTAATATTTTTCCTCAAAAGGGCCTGAATACAAGGAAAAATTGAACGACTGCGGAGGTGTAGTGAAACCTACTCCGCACAAGGGAGTGAAATTTTGACGCGGTAGACGGCCCTTTTCAGGAAAAATAATGACGGGGGGGAGGATCGAACTCCCGACACTAGGCTTATGAGTCCTATGCTCTACCAACTGAGCTACCCCGTCGCAAAAGAGGGCGTATTATACCGAACTTATTTTTGAAGTAAAGTGTGTCTCTTTACCAGGTCACGGCGCCTTCGGAAGCAGAGCTCACTGATTTGGCATACTTGGCCATGACGCCTTGAACATAATGCGGCTTCGGAGCTTTCCATTTCTTCAGGCGCTTCTTAATTTCGGCCTGAGAAACCACCATATCGATTTTATTCTTATCCACATCGATTCGAATGATGTCCCCGTTTTTCACAGCGGCAATCGGTCCGCCCATCGCAGCTTCCGGGGAAACATGCCCGATCATAAAACCACGTGTCGCGCCTGAAAAACGTCCGTCCGTAATTAAAGCGACATGTTCACCCAAACCTTCTCCGACAAGTGCCGCGGTCACCGCTAGCATTTCGCGCATGCCGGGTCCTCCGCGCGGCCCTTCATAACGAATCACAACGACATCGCCTTTTTTGATCTTCTGCTCTTTGACAGCTTTGAAAGCGGATTCTTCCGTATCAAAAACTTTCGCCGGACCTTCATGAAAAGTGCGTTTATGTCCCGCAACTTTAATCACGCAGCCCTCAGGCGAGAGATTGCCTTTTAAAATCACAAGCCCGCCTGTGGGCTTAATCGGATTATCCAAAGGACGAATCACTTGCTGGTTCTTAAGTTCTTTCACATCAATCGCTTCCTCACTGATCGTCTTCCCCGAAACAGTAAGACATTCGGAATGCAAAAGCCCCGCGTCAAGCAGGCGCTTCGCCACGACGCGGAATCCGCCCGCGCGGTAAGTGTCATTCGCCACAAATCGCCCGCCCGGTTTTAAGTCGCCGAGCAAAGGTGTTTTTTTGCTGATTTTGTCGAATTCAAAAATATCCAACTTCAAACCCGCTTCTTTCGCCAGCGCCATCAAATGCAAAACCGCATTCGTCGAACCTCCGGTAAGACAGACAGCCGCAATCGCGTTTTGAATTGATTTTTTGGTGATGATATCTGAGGGGCGGATATTCTCTTTCAAGAGCCGCATCACTTGCCGACCCGCTTCATAACATGCTTCATCTTTCTTAGGATCCATGGCGGGAATTTCATTCGTCCCCATCGGCGAAATTCCCATAATCGCGAAAGCGGTTGCCATGGTGTTTGCCGTAAATTGTCCGCCGCAAGCACCGGCATTCGGACAAGCTTGGTTTTCAACCTGGCAAAGCTGTTTAAGGCTAATCTGGCCGGCGGAATATTTACCTACCGCTTCAAACACTTCCTGAATGGTAATGTCTTTGCCTTCATGGCTGCCGGGATCAATCGTGCCGCCGTAAATCATCAGCGACGGAACATTCAGACGGGCAAGCGCCATCACGGTTCCGGGAATGGTTTTGTCGCAGCCCGAAAGCGCGACTACGCCGTCAAAATAATGTCCGCGAGCGACAAGTTCAATCGAGTCCGCCACAATTTCACGGCTGATAAGCGACGTTTTCATACCTTCGGTGCCCATCGTAATTCCGTCGGAGATCGCGATCGTGTTGTACTCAAGCGGAGTTCCGCCCGCGGCGCGAATCCCTTCTTTTACTTTTTCGGATAATCTGCGCAAATGCGAATTGCAGGGTGTGGTTTCAATCCAGGTGTTGGCAACACCAATCAATGGTTTTTTCAAATCATCATCGGTTAAACCCAGCGCTTTCATCATTGCGCGTGCGGGCGCCCGTGACGGACCTTCAGTGATTGTGGAACTATTTTGATTAAGCTTCATAATTATGACTCCTGGTGCTTGCTCTAAATGCTGAACGCCGCTTTCCGGCATTTTAAAATATAACTCAGCCCGCCTGTCGTCAGACGTCGCGCTTGTCGACTAATAAATTAAACAGTCACAAGCCTTTTTGGAAAAACGCATTATAGATCAGGATTCAAAATTCGGGAAATAGGGATTCAGCGTGAAATAAGAATTCAGGAATTAAGATTCCGGGTGTATAATACGCCGCATGATGACCAAAGCTAAACCCATTCAGGGTAAATACCCCGTCTCAAAAGACCATAAGTTCGACGCGTTCATTTTCGACATTGATAATGTCTTAATCGATACCCGCAAGTCTTACCTTGAAACAATCATCAAGACGATTGAAGTCTATTTGACCTACGGTCAAATCCCCTTTTTCAGCGGCAGTAAAGGCGCGGCAAAAAAGCCCCTTCTCACGCTGGAAGACGTGGATGAATTTAAAATGCTTGGCGGATTTAACGATGACTGGGACTGCACTTACGGGCTTTTGATTTATTTGCTTTCGCTTCCGGTAAAAAAGCGCACGCTGGAAGATTTGCGCAGCAAAGTTGCCATTCAGGCTTTCGTCAAAAAAGTAAAAACACGCCCGCTTGGCACTAACGGCATTACCGACATGCTTGATTCACATCCGGGAATTAAAATTGAACGCATCGGCCGCATTTTCCAGGAAATCTATTTGGGCAAAGGCCTTTTTACGCAAACCGAAAAAACGCGTCCTCACTTTTGGAAAAAACGCGGATTGATGGACCGCGAAAAATTGATTTTCCGTCCTCAAATTCTGCAAAAGCTTAAAGAATCCGGAATCAAGCTGGGTATTGCCACGGGCCGGCCCCGTTTTGAAGCAACTTATGCTTTAAGAAAATTTGAAGTGCTTGAGTATTTTGACGCCATCACGACGATGGATGAAGTCCGCGCTGCGGAAGAAGCCCAGAAAAAGTCTTTACGTAAGCCCCATCCGTATTCGTTGCTTGAAACTGCCAAAAAAATCGGTCTCAAAAAGAAGTTTCTCTACATTGGCGATTTGCCGGACGACATGTTCGCGGCGAATTCGGCTAAAAAGGAAATTGATATTTGTTCAGCAGGCTTCCCGCTTTTCTCGGCCAATCCGTTCCACGCTCAGCAGGAACTTAAAAAAGCCGACGCAGATTTCCTACTTCAGCATCCGCACGACCTACTCAAGCTCGCGGGACTTTAAATAAACCCGCTATAAATATAAAAAGCCGAGTCTTTCGACCCGGCTTTTGTAGCTTTAGAAATTAAAACTTAACGGTAATCTGTCCGTCCTGAGCCGCGCCTTCAACCACATACACAAGAAATCGAACACGGCTTAAATCGATATTTTTAAAAATCCAAACCGGAATTTGCCAAACCTGAGCCGATGACGTCATTCCTCCAAGCCGAACGGAGGATTTGTTTCCATCCGCGTCTTCAATCTCAACTTTGAGAGATGAGTAAGAACCTTGCGCCACAAGAGTCAAGTTGGACAACGCGCTTAAATCTGCGCTCTCAACTTGCACAGATCCAAAAACATCGTAAGTGACCGCGACACCGCCCCAGGGCTGCCCGCCTGTAATATTAACAGTCACTCCTGATCCCGCAGACTGTCCGGAACTGGGCGTTGGCTCATAAGCGCCACCGACAGTAAAACCTGTCAGCGGAGAAGGGCTATGCGGTACAACCGTACTCGGATTCAAAGCGGTATTCGGCGCTAACGCAAACCCTGTATAAGGATTATCACCCACATTCATATTAAGTGTCGCCGCCTTCACCGTGACAAAATCTTCAACGATCACAAAATTAATATTTTTGATCGCGGTCAAATCGACTTTAGTAAAAATATCCGCATTAAATGAAAAAAACTGTTCGTTGCCGTTGACTCCATGAAGATAAGCAATATCCTTTTTCCCTTTACTATCTTCGATTTCAACTTTGATTGTCCCCGTTCCTGCAGACAAACTCGCGCCAAGCGTAATCTGCGTATGACTTAAATCCCGAGTTTCAACCGCGGTCGTTCCAAAGTCATCAAAGCTCGTGATGCTTCCGGCATAGCTGTTATTTTTAGAAACATCAAACATGATGCCAAACTCACTTGAACTGCTTTGAGACAGCACAGCCGTGGCTGCAGTAGCCTTTGGCTTGCTCGCAAAAACCACCAAATTATTGATGCCCGTAAGCTGAGTCACATCGGCTTCAGTTTTAGTGGGATCAGCAAAAATCGCTTTTTGCGCAGGCATCACGCGTCCGTACTCGTCATAGGCGGTTTTCACATTTTTCCAAACGCCGTTAACAAAAGTATCGAGATTTCTGACGAGAAGCTTATTGGTCGGATAATACTGCATCGAATCAAGCGAGGCGCTTTTGAGTGAACCGTTCGCGTTAAAAACGCGCGTGTTAATCGTCAGCGATTTTCCCGCTTCATTCCATGTCCACTCCTTCTTCGTCCAAATTCCAGTCGCGGCCAATGTATCGAGAGTTCTTTCAGCCATTTTTCCGTTAGCATGATAAGAACGATGGTCCAAGCTCGCGGTTTTCAAGACTGCATTCGCGTCAAAAACACGCGTGTCGACAACAAGCGCGCGCGCCGCTGAATCCCAAGCCCATTCCTGTTTGGTCCACACGCCGGTCGCAGCCAAAACATCCAGAGTCCGCGTGGCCGCCTTACCGTTCGCATGATAAGTTCTGTCATCCAAACTTGCGGTTTTTAACACTCCATTCGTGGCAAAAACGCGATTGTGAATAACAAGCGTTCGTCCTGCATCATCCCAAGCCCAAGCCTGCTTGGTCCAAACACCCGTCGCTGCCAATACATCCAGAGTCCGAGTCGCTGATTTACCATTCGCATGATAAGTGCGGTTATCAAGACTCGCCGTCGAAAGCGCTCCGCTCGCAAGATAAACACGCGTCTCAAGCTTGGTCAGCTGGTTGTTGTCCATCTCCGTGAGAACTTGTTTTTGTATCTTGGTCGTGCCTTTGAAATAATAAATATCTTCCTGCTTCAACTCGTCGCGAAGTCCTGTTTCAAAAAAGGTTTCGCTTTTGCGCTGTTCATCCGCCGCACTTAATTTCACAAAATCTTTGGACGCAACCTTGCCGTTCGTGTGATATGAAATACGGGTTGTTTGAGAGAGAGTCAAAACCCGGTTGCGGTCAAAAGTTTCCGCTAACTGATAAACCAAACGCCCTTGCGTATCGTAATGTTTCTCGTCACGGGTTTTGGTGATACCGCCGGGATGAAAGGTTTCTTTCACAACAACCTGAAAAGGCAAAATCACGTCGCTTATTTCGATTGTGTACGGAGTTGTTGCATAGCCGTCGCTGAATCCAAAGCTTTGAAGCGACACGCGGGAATAACCGGCACGCGAAATGGGTACGACCACTTCCTGCCAAGTATTATCGCCCGAAACGGTGATGCCGAAATTTGATCCGATAAGACCAAAACCTTGATTTTGGGTGCCCGAATAAACATAAGAACCCGTTCCCCAAAACCCAAGCGTCAAGGGCTGCGCGGAAGAAACACGAAATCGAACCGTGATGCCCGTAACATTCCCAAGATTAATTTCGGGCAGTTTAAGAACGGATACGGTGTGGTTGATGCCGTTAAACTGAGCATGTACTTCTAAGTTGTCATCCGCGTTTTTGGAAAGAGTCGTGTTAGATGTCCCGCGCCAACTTCCAAAATCATCCACCAAATTTATCCCGGGCATAGGCGGTACGGAAGGAGGTGCCTGAACTATCTCGGGTGTTTCAACGACTGCTGAAAGTGGGCTGACACTATCAAACGGATCAACTGGCATTTGATTTTCAGGCGGGGCGTCGCTTCCGGACAAATCAATGTTATCCACAGAAATAACCGATTGTGGCTGCCCGCTCGAATCCATAATCAAATCAGCGGCAAATACCGGTTCAAACCAAGACGCCAGAAAAACAGGCGCTATCATAACCGCGATTAATTTATTGCTTGTTCTTTTTTTCATAATTGTCTCCGGCTCAAACAGCTACTTTTACAATTCGCCCGCGGATCATGGTGTAACGATACGCAATGATACGTTTAACATTTCCATTCGCTTCATAAATCACTTCTTGTTCATACGTAATTTGCCCATTTGCGTTGTATTGTTTCAACCACATATTGTTACGTTTCCCGTCCGCGCCAAAAATAATTTTGGTGTACTCACGGATAACATTATTCCCGTAACGCTGCCAGCTCTCAATTTGCCGCAGCCAAACACTTCCGTTTGCGGTCATGTTAAAAAGCAAGTGATCACCGCCGGTAGTCACCGCTTGAATCGTTTGGGCGTTAAAATTAAAGTTAAGCGTTGCAATTCGTCCCCTCACAACTCCGGGAATCGCAACAACATCGTAAACCCTGTTGTAAATACTCGTGGCTGGCACAAATGCTTGCCGATTTGCGGTTGAGAGAGAGATAAAAAGAATCTTCTCATCATTCCCCACCGAAACCGCGGCCATTTGGTTATTCGGATCAGTCCAAATCATCTTCGCTCCAAGCCCCCAGTGGTGAATCGAGTCCAAATAAAGTGTTTTTGAACCCAACTGATAAATACCAAAGGACGCATTTCCATTAGCAGAAACCGTAATAAAAATGATCTTGTCTTTGCCAGGAGTAATCTGGATTTGACTCGCGTTTAAATTGGAAACGCTCAACTTAGCGGAATCGTTCTTAATATGCAGAAGATACCCCTTGGGCAAAGCGTAATTGTGCGCCGGCACATTGAAAAACAAAACATACTCTCCCGCATTCACTTGAACCCGCTGAACTCCCGCGCTAACAACACTCCCTTTCAGCTTGTCGTAAATGACAGCCTGACGCTTTCCATTCGCATCCAAATAAACGTACGCGCCCACCCGATCATCTTCGGTAAAATCAACAAGCTGCCCGGGAAGAACCAATCCTGACGGAAGCTTTACGGAAAGCAACGTTAAATTCAAATTCAAATTGACGTCTGTTTGCGTACTGTCAATGCTGAGGTTCAAAATATCATAGCCATTAGCATTTTGAGTCACATCGAGATGAGTCAATGTGGATGAGCCCCCGGCTTGGCCTGTATAAAGCGTTTGGGAGTGAATCAGATTCAACCAATTATTCGTCCCATCAGGAGCACGATAAACGTAAAGCGTCCAGGTGTTGCTGTAAGAATTACGCACGAGCTGTGTCACATAAGGGCGATCATTGTCAACGCGAACATCACTGCCCGGATTAATAAACAGATACTTTGTGTTGTAAATTTTCAAATCAGATAAAGTCACGCCCGTATAAACCTGCACCGGAGAACCATAACGAACCGTGCGCTTCACAACAATATGCACAGCTGTATCTGAATACAAAATAGGATCCACGCGCTGCCCCTCGAGCTCCAGCTTCAAAGCGCTATTTGCAATATTCTGAAGCACAACTTTATTCACGGCACTGCCGTAGGAAACCTTGTAAATAACAGTCGAAGCGTCCGGCGAAACATCAACATCTGTTCCAAACGGATCAGAAGGCCAGCCATTTTGAACATTCACAACTTTCTCTTCACTCGTACCAAGATTCAAAAGTTTCAACGTCCAAACATTATTATGTGTCACCGCATCAATTTGGTTATCCACCTTAAAAGCAAAATTCGAATTGCTCGCGACCGCCGACCACCCTTCGGGAATGGCTGCGGCAATGTTATCGTCTTCAGGGGTTGGGGCGGAAAGAGCTCCGGCAGATTCAAATAAATCTTCCGGTACTTGCTCTGTCGGAAGAGAGCTCTCAGCTTGTGTCTGCTCGGCAGATACGACGGACTGCACTTGTCCATTCGTACCCATAATGAGCTCTGCTGCAAAGGCAGGCTCAATAACCGAAGTCACCAAAAAAGCAGGTAGTATTATTGCGATTAATTTTTTATTCTTATTGCTTTTCATAACAACCTCTCCGTTGAACTTGTTAAAATCTTTTAGAATGTCTTAACTTAAAATATTTTTAACACTACCCCATCTCATTTGCAAGTTCTAAAACTTATAAAAATTTAATCTGATTCTTGCATTTACGGCATGCTTTACAATGCTATTTTTTACTATCTTTGAAAACGGGTCTCAGTAGCGAAGCAAGGCGGAGCTGAGGATAAAACAATCGGCTCAGCCGAAAGACCGCGCTCACTACATATCTACGGTAGAGAACCGAACAAAATGAATAATCAGCTCAAAAAGCCATAGAGGCTAGGCGCGAACGAATAACGGAGGAGGCGTAGTGAAAACCTACGCCGCACGACGGTTATGAAGTTCGTAACGACGCAGATGTGGCTTTTTCAGCTGATTAAACGAGGATTGCCTTGCGGACAGCGAAAAGACCGATCGCAACCAAAAGTAAATTCGGCAGCCACATGGAGATATAAGGCGGCAAAATACCTTTGGCCGCCATCGCGTGCGCGATTGCGAAAAGAATGTAGAAGAGAAATGCAAAAACCATCGCAATCGCAAAACTCACCACGGCTTCCCCGCGCCGAACAATGACCGCGATGGGAATACCGACAAACACGAAAATAAACGCACCGAGTGAAAACGCGATGCGCTCATGAATCGTAATCCAATACTGAAGTCGATCTTTGGGACTAAGATCACTCTGCCCGACGCGCAAAATTAATTCCGAAAGCTGAAATTCTTTTTTCTTTTTATCCACCTGCGCCAGATTTTCTTTTCCAAAAGTTGGGAACTTAAAAGTTTTAAACTGCACGGAATGCAGAGCCCCTTTTTCATTTTCGGAAATGCTCCCATCGTACAAATGAATTTCAATCGTTCCGGCTTTACTATCGCTGATGATTTTTCCCCGCTCAGCAATAACCGTGCGCACCGGATTTTCGGAATCAACGCCTTCATGCGCGACCACATCACGCAGCTCGCCGTCTTTGACGCTCTTCGCGTAAAAAATAATGCTGTCGGTCAGCTGAGCGAAACGCCCGGGCTCAATCAATGCCATCGGATGGCGCACAGCGAGTTTCTTCATACTTTTGCGGAGTTCATAGCGGGCACCGGTAGTGACATGATCGTTAAAAACAAACATCACCATCGTGGTAAGCAGGCCGATCACCATCGCAGGAAGCATAAACCGCATGGGATGAATTCCCGCCGCTTTCATGGCACGCAACTCGTTATATTGGGAAAATCCGCCAAAAACAATCAGGGTGCCGGTCAGCAGACTGAGCGGCACGGTATAACTCACCATCGGCGGCATCGCGAGCAAAAGAATCATCAATGTTTCGGAAAGAGGGATACCGCGGCCGATGATAAGATCCGCAGCTTTAACAAGATAGCCCGCCAAAAAGATAAAGTTCAGGATCACCACGCATAATAAGCATGGCATGAACAGCTCTTTCAAAATGTACTTTTGTATGATCTTCATCTATTCACTTTATCCGGTATTTCTAAGTCCGTGAGCGATGCCGTTGATCGACATGAAGACTGCGCGTTCTAAATCTTCCGATATCTCCCCGCCGGCCTTGCGGATTCTCCGCAATAAAATCGTCTGCGCGTAGCTGATCGGATCAATATACGGATTGCGGAGACGGATAGAATGACGCAGAGCGAAGGCATTTTCAAGAATTTCCTTTTGCCCCGTAATTTCAAGCGCCGCGCGGATAGTCTGTTTATATTCCGTTTCCACCTTCGAAAAGAATTTTTCCCGCAGAGTTTCGTCTTCCACCAACGCAGCATATTTTTTCGCGATATGCATATCGGCCTTCTGCGAGCTCATTTGCAGAAAATCGACAACCATTTTAAAAAACGGCCATTCGACGTACATTTCCTTCAGTTTTTCAAGACCCTCGGGATTGTCTTTGAGCCAAGCTTGCACCGCGGATCCGAAACCATACCAGCCAGGCACGGTTTGGCGCGACTGCATCCAACTGAATACCCAAGGAATCGCACGCAAATCATTAATACCCGGCGTTTTCCTGCGCTTCGACGGGCGCGACCCCAAATTCATGCGCGTCACTTCATTGATAGGAGTCGATCCAAAGTAATAGGAAACAAACTGCTCATCCTCGTAAACCAAATCACGATAAGCTTGATGCGCTAAGTCAGCAAGATTCTCCATTACTTCATACCACGACTCGCGTTTTTCGGAAGGCTTGTTATCTATCAAACTCGCGTGCAAAACCGCCGAGATCACCAAATCAAGATTGCGTTCTGCCATATGCGGATCGGAATATTTGAGCGAAATCACTTCGCCTTGTTCGGTGATTTTAATGCGTCCATCCACGGTTCCGCGCGGCTGAGCCATAATCGCCTGATTCACCGGCCCGCCGCCGCGTCCGATCGCACCGCCGCGTCCGTGAAAAAACTTATGTCTGACCCCGAATTTTGCCGACACAACAGTCAATCTTTTTTGCGCCTGAAATAAATACCAATTCGACGCTAAAAATCCGCCAACCTTACAGGAGTCAGAATAACCCAGCATAATTTCCTGGTTCATTTTCATTTTCCGAAGATGGCGCATATACGGCTTAAACGAAAAAAGCCCCTCCATCATTTCCGGGGCATTTTTTAAGTCTTCAATGGTTTCAAACAGCGGAACAATCATCAAGTCCTCATTGCCGGCTACCTTGGAAAGCCAAAGCGCGGAAAGCACATCCGACTGCCACTTGGTCATCGAAAGAATGTAAGCCTGAATTGCACGCGGTGAAATTTCAGCGCGGATGCGGCGAATCGTTTCGAAGGTTTTTAAAACTTCCTGAGTCGCGGGTGTTAAATCTAATTTTTCCCAGCTGACTTTGCTGCGCTTTTCTAAAAAATGGCGCAACCGCTCCAACTTATCTGCCTCAGGCAAATAATCAAAAGGGATCTCACTCTTTTCAACGGCATTCGCTAACTCCGCTGCCGCCTGGCGAAGAACCGCGGCATCTTCACGGACATCCAGCCGTGCAAAGTAAAAGTCAAAAAGCTCCAACGCGTTTAAAACCGAATTCAACCGTCCCGTCAACATCGAGCCGCGGAACTTAACCAATGAATTTTTTAAAATCAAAAGCTCACGTTTAAATTCAGCGGCATTCGCATAAAACGCCTCCATCGGAAAATTGGATGACGGAGTATTGCCCGACTCCACCTGCAAAAGCGAATTGATCAATTTACGCTTAATAAATGCAAGCTTCTGGCGATAAGGCTCAAAGTGACTGCGGGAACTTTGCGAAGCGGCAAAAACCGGCAGCTTCTTTTCATCTTCGGCAACGGAATCTAAAAGCGCCTTGGAAACGCCCACCCAGTTGATCGATTGGCTGTAATGCTGAATCAAGCCATCCATCGCGGCAATATACTTACGAAGCACCGCGGTTTTTTGGCGCTGAATTGTTTTCCAAGTGACTTCATGCGTCACGAAAGGGTTGCCGTCACGATCACCGCCAATCCATGACCCAATCCGCAAAATAGGAATTAAAGGCATGGGCTTACCGTAGTGCTTGCTCAGCAGTTTCTGAAACCGCTCAAGCAAAGCCGGCAAAACCGGGAAGAAAATCTCATCCAGATAAAAAAGACCATTTTCAACTTCGTCGAAAACAGTTTGGCGGCGTTGGCGGATTTCGCTGGTCTGCCAGAGCAATGTGATTTTCTCATAAATGCGCTGATCAATCGCCTCACGCTCCGAAGGAGTTAAAACATGAAATTCCCGGACGCTCAAAAGATGATCCATCGCCAAAATTTTTTCAAGCACGGAACGGCGTTGGGCTTCGGTAGGATGCGCGGTCAAAACGAGTTCAATAGAATAATCATGAACTTCTTTCAAAAACTCTTTAGCGCTCACGCCTGATTTTTTAAGGCGCTCCATAATATCTTCAAGCGACCCTGGCTGAGCGACGCCCTCGGACTCATACATACGCTTGCGGCGAATGCGGTGACGGTCTTCGGCAAGATTCACCAACTGAAAGTAAATTGTAAACGCGCGCAACAGCTTAGTCAGACGTTCCGGCGCAAGAGATTCGAGTTTCGTGATCAGCTTTTTCTCGAGCGGAGCGCGGTATTGCGCGCGCAATTTAATGGAGGTTTTGCGCACCCACTCAACAAGTTCAAAAAAAGCTTTCCCCTCCTGCTCGATCAAAACTTGTCCGAGCAAGCTACCCAACCAGCGCGTCTGTTCGCGCAAAGGCTTCATTTTTTCGATTTCGTCTTTAGCTTCACTCATAAAACATCAACTTCCATGATCACAAAACAAAGGTTTTTTCAAAAGGGGTTAGATGCTAGGCGTGGTCATACGACCACAGCTGTATACAGATGATCCCTTCTTGTAGTCGTAGACTATTCAACAAACCTAAACGGAAAAACTTTCGCCGCATCCGCAAGTTTTGGATGCGTTGGGGTTCTTAAATTTAAAACCCTTATCTTTCAGCGTATCGGAATAATCAAAAGTGGTCCCCGCCAAATAGAGCGAACTTTTAGGATCAATAAAAACCAGCAGCCCTTCAAAGTTATACTCTTGGTCTCCCGGTTTCTTCTCGTCAAACTTCATGTCATACGACAAACCGGAGCAACCGCCGCCCTTAACGGCAAGACGCAAACCCTTCCCCTGATCTTCGGGTTTCGAAGCAATCATGCGCTTCACTTCATTCACCGCGGCCGGAGTCACAAAAATTTGATTGGTCATAAATTCACCTCTTAACGTTGCTCTTTAACAAAAGCCTGATAAATCGGCGAAATTTCGCGCAGGCCCTGCACCGTTTTAATTACTTTTTGAATCGCAAAATCAATTTCCGGCTCGGTATTAAACCGCCCCACACCAAAACGGATTGAAGTTAAAGCTACTACTTCATCAACACCGCAGGCGCGCAATACAAAGGACGGCTCCACGCTGGCTGAAGTGCATGCCGACCCCGAAGAAACCGCAATTTCATCCGTCAGCGCGGTCATCAGCTCAGCCCCATCGACATAAGGAAAGCTGATATTCAAATTATGCGGCAAGCGATGCTCGGGATGCCCGTTAATTACCGTATTTTCTAGACTGTGCGTAAGCGCTTTTTGCAGTTTGTCGCGCAAATGCCGGCAATGCGCGATTTCTTTTTCAAGTTCACGCCCTGCGATTTCACAGCATTCACCAAAACCCGCAATCAAAGGCACATTCAAAGTTCCTGAACGCATGCCGCGCTCATGACCTCCGCCATGAATCAAAGCCGCAAGGCGCACTTGCGGGCTACGGCGGCGAACATAAAGTGCTCCGATACCTTTGGGACCATACATTTTATGCGCCGAAAACCCAAGAATGTCGACGCCAAGTTCTTTGACATCAATTTTAACTTTGCCTGTGGCCTGCGCCGCGTCACAATGAAAAACAATATTATGCTCTTTAGCGATTTCACCGATTTCTTTAATCGGCTGAATCGTGCCGACTTCATTGTTGGCAAACATAATCGAAATCAAAACAGTTTCATCCGTGATTGCCTTTTTCAAATCATTGATTGAAATGCGCCCTGTGCGGTCTACCGGCAAATAAGTCACCTTGCAGCCTTGGCTTTGCAAATATTTCGCGCTGTCGAGCACAGCCTTGTGCTCGGTAACTTGGGTGATGATGTGATTGCCACGATCGCGGTAATTTTCGATAATGCCCTTCAGCGCCATATTATCCGACTCGGTGGTTCCGCTGGTGAGTACGATTTCATCGGGCGAAGCATTGATGAGCTGCGCGATTTGAGCACGGCCTTTTTCAACCATCTTTTGCGCTTCCCAACCAAAAGCATGCGTGCGGCTCGCGGCATTACCAAAAGCCGTTGTATAGCCGGGCAGCATCGCCTGAAGGACACGCGGGTCAATCGGCGTCGTGGCATGATTGTCGAGATAAATGGGAAATTTGATACTCATAAGAACGTGCAGTATAGCAGAGTCGAGAGCGGATTTTAAGCGGAGAAAAAACGGTGCAAAAACCAACCCGCCGCGACAAACGCAGCCGCAACCAAGAGAAAAAGCCAGTCAAAAACAGCTAAAAAGCTCTTAGCTTGGGCAATCGCCTTAGGGTCTTTGTAAGAATCCGCCTTAATAAAGAGCCCCACCATCACCGTCACAATCCAAAAAAAAGTGACCGTGAAAGCCGGTAGAAAAGGAATCAACCAAACAAGCTCATACGCACGGAAATGCTCCGCCGCACGAATCCCACCCGGAATCGCAGACCCAATCGCCGCCGCGCTCCCCAAAATTTGAGCTACCGTTATCTTTTTCATATTTAAAGGTAAAAACCATAACCCAAAACCTATCAACTAATCTCTGAGATTTTAGATTTAACCGCCAACCTTGCCTTACCTGTCCCCTTGGTAAACGGTACCATTTTCGTTTTCTGGCACCGATGCCGTTATTAAATTTTATCTAACGTCAGATTGACCGTCATTTTCCCCCACTCATCATCGAGACGCTGCATCTTTTTTTCATCGAGATGAGTCTTAAAATAATTTCGCATCGTCATCGCGGTATTTTCCTTTTGTCCTCTTTCATGAGTAAGGTATTGTCTAAAAAATTCTTTAAAAAAAGTGTCTTCTGTTTGCATGAAAAAATAAACAGCCGTCCATGTCCTGGCATCAAATTCCATCGCAGCCATATTTCTCGAAAAACGGCCCACTGGGGTCAGCGTCGGCAAATATTTGACTTTCATCCAATCCCAAAAACTTTGCAATTCCCCTATGCTGTCCAGATATTCAATTCCTTGAAGCCAGTCCTGAAGCCCAAACACACGCTCTTCTTTTGCAACATGGATCGAAAGATAGTTAGAAAGGCCCGCTATCACAAACGGCGAAGGGTTTTCTATATACGAAAGAATAAAATGATGGGCTAATACCAAAGCCAAAACACCCCGATTTGCACTTGCTCCATAGATAAAAACCGTTTTACCTTCCGGATTATAAAATGCATCGCTAATTTCAAACGTATTTCCATAATAATCTCTCCAGAATTTCAAATAGTCCTCAAGCCCCGCGACCATATAGATTCGCAACCCCTTGACCTGCACCGGAAAACCAAAAGCTTCCGCAAGGATCTGTCTTTCTTGTTCTGCAATATTCTCAATTTCCGAAAGAAGCGGTTTTGCAATAGACTCGGGCAGATTCTGTTTCACTGCAAAGAATGAGACCCGATGAACTTCCGCATCCTCCCAACTCGGAGCATTTTTCAAAACCTCTTCCATCTCAATCTTTTTCTCTAAAATCTCAATACGTTTAGAAACAGAAAAAGGCTCGGTCTCAGATTGGGGATTAATCTCCTGCCATCTTTTATAAATCCCTATTGCTTTGCGAAGATTCCCCCACCACTCCACCCGCTGAGCGTAAATATCATAAACCACGAATTCGTGCGGGAACTCCCGAAGCAAGGCCTCAAAAAGCTCCTGGGCCTTATACCGCTCATTGTGAATTGCCGCACTCTGGGCATTCTCTAGTTTTTGAGGGAAAGTGAGACTGCTTCTCTCAGCAAAAGCAAGAGCCGGAAAAAGAAGTGAAAAAAGCAGTAATGTTTTAATAAAAATTTTCAAAATAAAAAAAGCATACGGTTTATGGTTCGACTTCGCTCGCCACAAGCTTTGCGGTGAGGTGAAATTGTCGGAAATTAAAAATCAAAAATGCGCCCCGATTATGTCAGAAGTCTATTGAACCGCAAGCGGGTTTTTCGGAGTTTTATACAAAACCGGACTTTTCGCGATTCGCTTGGAATCGAGGAAAGTCCATATTGCAGGAACCCGTCACTGCAAGGCAGTGTCAGGGGTTCACCTTTTCCCAGCCCCCACCCCACCTTAGCGCAAGAGGCTCAAAGAAGAAGTTTGCCGAAGGCGAGTTCTGCGCTGTCAAGACGCAGCTGTCTCGTGGTCGTAGACCATTGAGCCTGCAGCGAAATTCTTTTTGAGTGAACCCGCTATCGGACTAGATTCCCGCCTACGCGGGAATGACACACGCGACTAAGGCGAGATTCACGAGCCGAGGGAGCAAATATGACGGGAAACGCCGAAGGCAGACCTGCCGAGGCTTTCTCCGCTGACAGCCCGCCCCACCTCAGCGCAAAGGCTCAAAGAAGAAGCATCTCGAAGGCGAGTTCTCGAGCGCTAGCGAGAGCTGTCTGAGCCGGCGAGATGTTTCTTTTTGAGCTTTCTGGATTCCCGATCAGGTCGGGAATGACAAGCAACAAATCTAGCTTAACTCACTTTCGTAAGCCTTCAGCAAAAGTAAAAATTCATCCGGTCCAATATACCCCGCCGTGCGCATCGGCTTAATTTCTTTTCCGTCGCGATCCAAAAATAATATCGTTGGCACACCTTCAATTTGAAATTCTTCAATAGAAGCTTGCGCTGCATCATCGTCTTCTTTGGTTAAATCAACTTTGATACGGCGAAAACCTGCAAGCGCCTTCACCACGCGCTCATCGCGGTAGGTTGTCGCATCGAGCTCATGACAAGGAATACACCAATCCGCGTAAAAATCAAAAACTGCGGGCTTTTTAGAAGCAATAATCTCAGAAACGACTTCGGGTCGGTAGGATTCCCAAACGACTTCCGCTTTGGATTGCGGTTTAAAAAACATAACCAACGCCAAAGCAATGATAACAATTCCGACGCCCTTTTTAAGGGTTTCAAAAAAAGGTTTATGGTTACCCTTTTCAATCCAGCCTAAATCAATACCGCCCGCAATCATCACCGCCGGTAAAATCCATTTGAAAGACCCGGGCCAAATCGCGAGCGAAAAATAAAAAAGCGCCCATGCAATCATCACCCATCCCAGGCCGCGTTTAATCCAAACCAGCCACGCTCCCGAGCGCGGCAATTTGCTGAGCGCACCAGAAAAGGTTCCGAGAATGACATACGGAAGCGCAAGCCCGATTGACATCACAAAGAAAAGCCAAAACGCGAGCGGCGGATTATTTTGCGAAGCCGCCACCGCGAGCAACCCAATAATCGGCGGACCCACGCAAGGCGACGCGACAATGCCCGCGAAAAGCCCTGAAACGAGATACCGTAAAAAGCCGCTTCCGGGAATATGACTCGGCAATCCGGGAATATGAAGATGAAAAATCTCAAACATCGAAAGCGCCGGTACTAAAAGAAAAACACCGATACCGGCAAGAACCCAAGGACTTTGCAGCCAACTGCCGAAAAAACTGCCTGTTGCCGCCGCGAAGGCGCCGAGGACACTGTACATAAGACAAATGCCCAGCGCATAGATTAAGGCATGAACAAAAGCTCGACGGCGCGATGCCCCTTCAGCGGCAAAGAGTGACACCGTGATGGAGAACATGGGATAGACGCAAGGCGTCAGGTTAAGTGAAAGCCCAAGAAAAAAAACCGCAATGAGTGAGAATTCGCCGGAAAACATAGGCGACATTCTACCCGTGAAGCCTCAATTCGATAAGCCCTTTATGAAAATTAAAAAGTTAGCGGATAACGTGGGTTTCGATGCGGTTCTTGCCTTTTTTCTTGCTTAAATACATCAGCCTATCCGCTTCACTGATCATCGCCTCAGCAGTTTCAGGGGCTTTGTGGAAAGTCGCGACACCAATACTCAGCGTAATCGAGAACAAATGTTTGTTCATAATTTGAGCAAGCGTATTCAGCCGGTCTAAAACAACCTTAGAACCTATCTCATCGGTTTCAGGCATAAGAATTGCGAACTCATCTCCGCCCAAACGCGCAACTTTGTCTGTAGTCCGCGAACCTTTATTTAAAGTTTTTGCGAGAGTCATCAAAAAGCGGTCGCCGGTGCCATGACCATAACGATCGTTAATCGTTTTGAAATCATCCACATCAATATAAGCAATTGAAACAGGCCGGTGATAACGACGGCATCGGTCCACTTCAAAATCAAGCAGCTCAAAAAAAGCTTTTCGGTTAAGCAACCCCGTTAAACCATCCGTACGTGCCATCTGGCTTTCATGACGATACTGCCCGTCCAGTAACACGGCTCCGACATAAACAACCAACATCATTAATCCATTCACATAAGGAATAACCCAAAGCGCGTATTGCCGCCCGGAAATAAGGTCCATCGAAAGGGTAATGATCGAACACGCGACTGCAGTTGCAACGCCGACACGTGTACCCCAAATACGGGTCACGATTAAAATCGGAATAAAATAAAGCAGCGAAAAACGAAATCGGTAAGAAAAACCTTGCTCAAGCCAAGCGATTGACACGGTAAGCAAAACAGCCGAAATACTGAGAATCCAGCCCCACTTTTTTTGATGCATCTGAAACAGCATTCCTAACCCTCAAAAACTAATTTCAAATTTGCTACGAACATTATACGCCTGTTTCGGAAGAGTTTGAAAATTGTTCCGCGTTAAAATTAAGCAGAAATCAAGTCCCGCAAAATGTTTGAGCGACTCGCTCTTCAGGCTTGGGCGGCAGCATCCAATCGCCCGCCTGGGGCTGACCGTCATAAGGCCGCGCCAAAACATCCATCAGCCGATTCATAACTGCGAAATCATTTTTTTGCATGGCCGCCTGAATCGCCTGCTCCACACGATGATTGCGCGGAATAAAAGCCGGATTAACGGCATTCATAGATTGAGAAACTTCCTGCGCAGACCGGCCTTGTTTTAAAACTCGGGTTTGCCAGCGCATAAGCCAAGCTTCTAACCCTTGTGAATGCTTAAAAATATCAAGCAACTCCGGCGGAGCGTTCTTCTCGCCCACGGCAACACTTAAATGGCGGAATGCCAATGTGTGATCGGCTTTATTTTTTTGCATCAACTCCAAATAATCTAATACCAACCCAAGATCCTCTTCGTCCGTTTGCAAGAGTCCAATTTTTCTGCACGCCGTTGCCGCCCAAGTGTTTTGAAAAATCATTTCAAAATAACTCGCCGCGTCCTGTGCCATCTTCATCGCTTTAGTTTGATCCTCATGCAGTAAAAACAAAAGACAAGCCGTCAAACTGCTCATATTCTGCGCGGCAATCACCGCCTGATTACCGAAGGCATAACGCCCTCTATGGTCAATCGAACTAAAAACTGTCGCCGGATCATATTCATCCATAAACGCGCAGGGTCCATAATCAATCGTTTCGCCCGAAACGGAAGTGTTATCCGTATTCATCACGCCGTGAATAAAACCCACACGCATCCAATCAACCACCAACTCTGCTTTCGCGCGCAAAATGGCTTTGAGCATTTCAAAATAAGGCTGCGGCTGATTTCTTACTTCCGGGTAATGTCGCGCCATGACATAGTCCGCCAATGTTTTTAATGCTTCTTTGTCCTGACGTGCCGCGAAGTATTCAAATGTCCCGACGCGAATGTGACTTGCGGCAACGCGCGTTAAAACCGCGCCGGGCAAAGCTGTTTCGCGCAGCACTTCTTCGCCGGTTGTCACCATAGCAAGTGATCTCGTTGTTCGAATACCCAGGGCATACATCGCTTCACTCAAAACAGTTTCACGCATCACAGGCCCTAATGCCGCGCGTCCATCCCCTTGCCGTGAAAAGCGTGTCCGCCCTGAGCCTTTAAGCTGGATATCACGCCGCTTGCCATCAGTTCCGATCACTTCGCCAAGCAAAATCGCGCGACCATCTCCTAACTGCGGTACAAAATGTCCAAACTGATGGCCAGCATAGGCCTGAGCAATCGGTTCACTTCCTGGCACAACTTGATTCCCTGAAAAAAAGGCAGCAAGATCCTCTGATGAAACACCCTTCACATTGACTCCCAGTTGCAATGCTAATTGAGAGTTAAAACGAATGAGCTTAGGCAATTGAACGGGGGTCGGCAAAATTCGCTCATAAAACCGTTCAGGTAGTCGAGCATAAGTATTATCAAAAGCAATGATCGGTGATTGATTCATGAAAGCATTATAGCTTAGCTGGGGCCTCTGCAGTTGCGCCAAAGGTGCAGAGCAAAAATGTCTCAGAAAAGCGAGCTGGGAAAACTCTGAGGGGCTGATGAATCACCCTTCATCAAGGTCTCGGCATCTTTTTTCCAATTTACCGGAATTTCGTAGGTTTTAAAATCCCAAGTCGAAGTGAAAAGAATTTTCCCTTCACGGCAGCCGTATTCAAAAACTTCTTTGGTGATGCGCACATCTTCAAGACAGTATTTCTTCAGCTCTTCCATCCGCCCTTCTTTCCAGTACATGATTGCGTCAAGACCCGAGCCTGATTTTTTAGCTTTAAGTGTGGGCTTCGCGACGCTATCGAGACTCGCGCGATGGCCACGGCTCTTTTCGATTTCCGTCATGAGATCTAAATGCGGAAAGCGATCAATCTGCGTAAAAAAATAATTAGAAAGCACGGGAAGGTCAAAACCGGCGGAGTTAAACCCGAGCAAGAGATCCGCTTTCTGAAAGCGTTTATCGAGCTCCATTAGCTCTTTCTCTTCGTAAACCTTGTAGGAGTCGGTTAGATATTCGTAAACACCGACAATCGAAACACGCAGTTTTTTAAACGCTTCAGCCCGCGACTTCCCCGTCTCTTGAAACGTATTCTGTGTTTCAATGTCGAACACAATGATGTCTTTACCATTAAACATAGGTTAAATCTGAAAGGTTAAAAGTTAAAACCATAGGCCAAAACTTTCAATTTGCCGAAACTTTTGGGCTATTAGTTATGGTTTTGAGATTTAACCTTTGAACCTTGGGCTGAATCATGTGCCCATAATTCTGTAGCCGCAGTCGACATAAATCGTTTCCCCCGTCATTCCGCTTCCAAGCGGGCTTAAAAGGAAAAACGCGGCATTGGCAACTTCTTCGATTTCAACATTGCGCCCGAGAGGTGCGCGTTTAGCGTGATTATCAAGCATGGTCGTAAAACCAGCGATACCGCGCGCAGCCAAAGTATTCACCGGACCGGCGGAAACACCGTTCACACGGATGTTTTTTCGGCCAAGATCATTCGCTAAATAGCGAATCGCGGATTCCAAAGCGGCTTTGGCGGTTCCCATGACATTGTAATTCGTGACCACTTTTTCAGAACCAAGATAAGTTAACGCCACAATCGACCCGCCATCTTTTTCCATTAAAGGCTCAACAGCTTTGGTCAGAGCAATCAGAGAGAAAGCGCTGATTTCTTGAGCGAGCTTAAAACCATCGCGGGAAGTATCAACAATACGACCGCTGATATCTTCTTTCTTAGCGAAAGCGATGCAGTGCACCAAGTAGTCAAGTTTGCCGAAATCTTTCTGCAAACCTTCAGCTACAGCCTTAATTTGATTGTCATCGTTCACGTCGCAGGGATAAAGCGGTGATTTGCCGGGCAAAGTTGCGGCAAGTTCTTCGACATTTTCTTTTAAACGATCACCCTGATAAGTAAAAGCCAACTGACAACCATGATTGGAAAGCGCTTGAGCAATGCCCCACGCGATACTGCGTTTATTGGCCACACCGCAAACAAGACCTTTTTTGCCTTTAAGAAAATCAGATTTAAAAACCGGCACTTCAACTTGATTGTCAGACATAAATCCCCCTATTTATAAGTTCAAAATAATTCGCGCATTATAACAGCGCATAGCGGTCAACGTACAGAGCTCCGTCAAACCGCCTGAGCATCCTCGCGAACAAAGCGTTTTTTATACAAATTAATAATCGGGCCGGTCATCGCGGTCGTCACTACCGCCATAATCACCATCATTGAAAAAACTTTGGATGAAAAAATTCCGAGCTCATACGCGATATTCAAAACAATTAACTCCATCAGCCCGCGCGTATTCATCAAAGCGCCAATCAAAAAGGCGTCATGATTTTTAAGGCCGGCAATACGTCCCGCCGCCCAGGCCCCGCCCCATTTCCCGATGATGGCCACGCCCAGCAAAACCAGCGTGGTAGGTAAATCCTGCAGGCGGATTAAATCGAGATGCGTCCTCAGACCCGAAATGATAAAAAAGATCGGTAATAAAAAAATCATGCAGAAATATTCTAATTTTTCATGCAAATATGTTCGCAATCGCGAATCTTTAGGGACGATGGCGCCCGCGACAAACGCACCGAAAATCGTGTGAATACCGATGGCTTCCGTCGCTAAAGTCGAAAAAAGCAAAAGATAAAGCGAAAGAGCCGCCGCAGAATTATCCGAAAGCCGGAATTTTTCATAAACAAATTTAAAAAGCGGCTTCACGACAAAAACCATCAATGCTAAAAATAGAATTAAAGCAATCATGGTCCAAACGACAAGCAAAACAGAAGAAGAGCTGATCACCGCGATAATCAGCGAAAGCAGAAGCCACGCTGTAACGTCATCCACCGCAGCCGCGGAAAGCGCGAGCTGGCCCAAAGGGCTTTTAATTAAACCGCTTTCCTGAAGCATCCGCACCAAAACAGGAAAGGCCGTGATACTCATACCAATTCCCATCATCAAAGAAAATGAAATGAAATGCACGCCGGCGCCATACTCGCGATAAATCCAAGACGCGACCTGAACCCCGAGAAAAAAAGGAAAGAAGATGCCGATATGACTGACCATCACAACGGCATTCGTCTGATTTTTGAGAAGCTTAAAATCCATTTCCATGCCGGCCAAAAACATAAACAGCATTACGCCCAAAGCGCCCAGCATATGCAGAACAAGCCCCTGATCTTCCGCGAAAAGAAAATAAGAAACCTCGGGCAAGCCGTTTCCCAGAACCGAGGGCCCCAGCAAAATTCCCGCAAAAATATGCCCGATCACGGAAGGCTGACCTAATCGCACCGCCAAGCGTCCCAACACAAACGCTGTCGGAAAAATAACAAGGATTTGAAGCAAAATTTTCCCCATACCCGTTGCCGCGCGCTTCACCAAGTCGTCACGGAAATAACCGAAATCCGCGGCCATTGAAACCCCGGTGCGCGGCTCAAGCTGAGAATTAGAGGATAAATAAGCTCCGCCTTTTACGCCCCACAGCAGAGACAGCACAATCCCCAACACCAAGAGCACAACACTAATAAAAAAAACAGGAACTATTTTTTTCAATTAAACCTCACACATGAATCTGCTATCACAAAAAAATTTCATTCAAATTTGAAATCACTTTGATCGCGTGAACATCTTTTTTGGTTTCGCTCCGGGCATGCCGGTCAAGCCATACCACCGCCACTCC
Organism: uncultured bacterium; assembly: GCA_964562525.1. Classification (GTDB taxonomy): domain Bacteria; phylum Omnitrophota; class Omnitrophia; order Omnitrophales; family Aquincolibacteriaceae; genus Multiplicimicrobium. Next base: position 6,574 of record CAZLTL010000022.1, on the reverse strand, counting down.
CGCGGACATCGCGCCCTGCACATCATCTTCCAAACTATCTCCTAAATGCAAGCACTCTTCGGGACGGAATCCGGAAAGACGCACGGCCTCATCAAAAATATCCCGATGGGGCTTGGCTTTTCCAAACAGCGCTGAAATCAGCATAAAATCAAAATACTCCGTGATTTGAAATGCCTCGCAAAGCTGAATCAAGCGGCGGTCCCAATTCGATATCATACCCACGACTAACCCTTTTTTTTTGCAGGCTTCCAGCACCGCGTGCGTTTCATCAAAAAGCCGCCAGGTTTGCGGGCTGGCAAATTGATCATAAAGATCGTCAAAAAAAGCTTCGAAATTTTTAAACTCGTCAAAAGGCTTGAAGGTTTCGCGCACAATCTCACGCCACCAGTTTTTCTCGCTCTTTTCATCGGTCAGCGCCGCCATCGCTAATCCGTCTTTCTGATTCCAAACTTCACGAAAAACCTGATTCAGCTGATCTTTCGACGCAACGACACCATGCTCCGAAGCCACACGCGCGTAGACTTCCCCGACTGAGGGATACGGGTAAAGTAAAGTTCCGCCGGCGTCAAAAAAAACAGCTTTGATACCTTGCAGTAATTTTTTTGTCATTCAAACTCTTGGGCTTCTCGCGCATCCCGTCTCCGACTCATAAATTGATCAAACAACATCATCCCCGCCATCGGAACCAGTGCGCCGATCCCGCCACCTTGTTTTTGGGCGCGCAAAGCATCCGCGCCAAACTGAGTGTAATCCGCACCACTGACATATTCACGCGTCCAGCCGTCGGGACGCTGGGGCGGTGTTTTCCGCTCATGGGTTTGCTTTTCACCAATACCTTGCAAAGCATCCTGCACTTCGGGACTGTTCCCGCCCACTTCACGTGCCTTCATATACGCATCACGCGCCTCTTCAAAAAAACCCTGCTCTTCATACACCGTACCGATTTGCAGCCAAGCCGAAGCGGTCACATTCGAAGGCGCTGAATCTTTTTGTGCTAGTTGAATCACACGCTGAAAAGCAGCCCGGGCCAATTCCATTTTGCTGCGGCGCTTATAAATGACGCCTAAATTGTAATGCGCCGGAATATCATTGGGGCGAATCATCAGAACCTGTTCCAGCTGTCCCTGGCTCATATCCAAAAGCCGTGTTTCCCCTGTCTTTTTTTTGCCTTCAGGAATCGATTCATCATAGAGCGCGCCGTAAACGCGCGACAATTCAAAGTGATAATCCGCGTTGCCAGGGTCAAACGCCAACGCTGATACTAATAGACGGCGGGACTCTTCCAACTGTTCCTGATTATCAAATCGAAGCTGCCTCAAAATGACCCGCGCATCCATCTTCTGAGCGGGCTCGGGGGCATTTAAATCTTGTGCGAATACAGAAGAACAAAGAGGTCCAAGCAAAAGATAAAACAAAATAGAAGACAGAGTTTTTTTTCTCGAAAAGAAAATCATCTAAGCAAGGTTATTGTTTTTTGAAGAGATCCGCAGGGTTAAATTTTTCCAAGCCTTCAGGCGCTCCGCTCATCTTCACACGCGCCATATATTCCACGACCAGGGACCCATTCGCAGTTTTAAAATAATCTATTTGCAAAATATCATTCGGTTTCAGCTCACGGACATTCTTCAAACCATTCATCCCCGTCCGTTCAGTTACCTGAAACAAATACTCTATGTTTTCACCGGTCGCCGGGTGATCAAATTTAGCTGAAAAAGTCGCCTTATCGGGATGCGCTTCAGAAACAGTGGCGGAAAGAGTATAGAGAGGTTCGTTCGCAAATGCAGGCAGACTAAAGACTAAAGACCAAAGACTAAAGACTAAAAGCCACAAGCTGCAAATCGGTTGCCTGTGTCTGTCGTCTTTAGTCTTCAGTCTCATGTCTTAAAGCAATTTCTTTGCGGCTGCAAGCGCGGCATCGTAATTCGGATGCGAGGTGACTTCGCTGACATACTCAGCGTATTGAACCGTATCTTGAGCATCAACCACAAAAACAGCTCGGGTCAATAAACCTAATTCTTTAATGCGCACTCCATAAGCAACACCAAAAGAATGATTTTTGTAATCCGACAAAAGCTGAACCGCAGTTGCACCGGCCGCGCCGCACCAACGCTTTTGCGCGAAAGGCAAATCCATACTTACGGTGATGACAGCCGCTTTGGCGCCCAATTTTCCGGCTTCTTCGTTAAAGCGCTTGGTTTGCAAATCACAAACGGGAGTATCTACCGAAGGCACCACGCTAATCACGCGCACTTTTCCCGCGGAACTCTTAAGCGAAACATCGGAAAGATCATTTGCGGTCAATTTAAAGTCAGGCGCTTGCTGACCTACCTTCACTTGTGCCCCGACCAAAGTCATGGCATTGCCCTTAAAAGTAATGATGCTGTTGTTCTCTAAAACGGCTGTGGACATAATCGACTCCTCGGTTAATGCGATTCCTGAAAAGAAAAAAGAAAACAAAAAAAGCAGCGCAGCGAACTTATTGGTCATGCGAAGCTTCAATCACCGTATGAATACCTCCGCGTACGTAAAAATCAGCTTTGATTTTCATCTTACGCGGTTCGCAGGCTTCGACGAGATCATCCAAGATTTTATTCGTGACCGCCTCATGAAACGCGCCTTCGTTGCGGTAGCTCCAGAGATAAAGTTTCAAACTTTTGAGCTCAATACATTGCAATCCCGGAATGTAATCAATATAGATAATGGCAAAATCAGGCTGCCCGGTCTTGGGGCAAACACAGGTAAACTCCGGACATTCAAAATGAATCCAATAATCCCTCTCAGGCTTAGGATTCGGAAAAACCTCTAATTTTCGGCTAGGTGTGGTTGACATGGCGGAAATTATAGAGGGGCGGCAGAGAAGGCACAAGCACCAAAACCCCGTAAACACTCAAACTGGCCCCATCCTGCCCGTTAAACTCCTAATGCCGTGGCTATTAAGATCAAAAATGATCAAAACTAATCACTGAAAATCATGGCTGCCTTTTTAACAAAGCAGCAAGCTTAGCACCTTAGAGTTCAACACGAACTTATTTTTGAGTTAATCAAAAGGTTTGCATAACCTCAGCCTTCCGAAAGTTGATCTACTCATAAGAGATACTTATCTACTTTTATCGACACTCACCCAGCTTTATCCGCCCATTCGTTTGAAACACCCCATCAAGACAGCTAGGTTCAAATCAACAAACACAAAAAAGGAAAGAGGCTTTTATGAAAAACAAATTAACCGCCGCAAACTCAAAAGAAAATCCGACACGCTATCTCATTGATGATTTTCTTGAAATGAAAACACGGCTCTCGGTTTGCGAAAGAGAAATGCTATTGAATAAAATCGAGCTTGAATCGATTCAATCTGACAGTCTTAAATCCCAACCCGCTTTTTGGATGGATGACCGAGTTTTATTGGTACTGAATGAACAGCCCTCGGAATGCTGGTTTTATTACACCCGCTCGGGAAAAATAGAAAAGGTCAGAATGAAAGGTTTGTCGTCAACCCTCGGGAAGGCTATCGGAGTCGTCCCCTGAAAAAACGGGGTCAGCTGCCGGCTTCCCTTTCACGCGTGTCGTCGGTGAAATATTGGCGGACGCGTCGCGCAAAGCTTTAATTTCATATTTTGTTAAAAACCGCATCGTCCCCACGGGCATATCCCCCAAGCCCAACGGACCAAAACCAACTCGATGCACAGACTGCACGTTGTAATTCAGTTTGCGAAAAAGCCGTTCAATGTGTCCGGTCTTTCCCTGCTGAAGCTCGAGGTTTAATACGCGCGTTGAAACCTGCTTGTACGAAGCCACTTTCAAACGGCCATCGCTAGTCTTAATTCCTTTTAAAACAGCCGCGGTATCTTTGGGCTCCCAAGGCTTATGCAAACGCACCTGATAATAACGGCTGACGCCGTACTTAGGATGCGTCAAATGATTCGCAAGGTCGCCGTCATTGGTAAAAAGCAAAAGACCGGAGATTTCTTTTTCAAGCCGTCCCACCGCAAAAATGCGGATTTTATGCGTTAACGCCTCATGCGTTTGCGCGACATATTTTTTGGGCAAAAGATCGTAAACAGTTTTCTTCGCATGCGGATCACCGGCGGTCACGGCATAGCCCAAAGGCTTATTCATCATCAGAAAAACCGGCTCGGGCAAACGAACAAGGTTTCCCCGGAACATTACCATGTCATTCTCGCGATCAACCTGACGGCCCAAATCCTCAACCTTTTTGCCGTTGATTTGGACATAGCCCTTCAAAATCAGCTGCTCGCATTTACGCCGCGAATCAATCCCCGCTGTTGCTAGAAAGTGGGCTATACGCATGGAGTGAAGCTCCTTGCGCAGACTGACGACCAAAGACTAACGACTAACGACTTTAAAACAAGCATCTACTTACCTTTTGATTTATTGTTAGGCGAAATTCTAAGACAGATCAGAGTTTTTGGGGAGAATAGATTTATCTGCTACTTTCACCGAGGTGGAAATGCTCTAAGCTCTGGATTTTAGAATCCTTTACGCCACATCCGCGTACAAATACTTTTGAAAACCAACGAAAACATGGCCAATCTCTTCTGGTTTTCCAAGATCGGCAACGGCATCTGCAATTGAGTCGTTATATTTAAGACGAAGAAGCCGCGAAAGTTTCTCCTGATCAAGCTCTTCAACCCCCACACTCACATAATGCTGAAGAACAAAATCAAGAAACGTCCGTTGCTTCACATTGAAAGCGCTGTTGATAAAAACCTTTGCATGAGAAGCGCGAACTTCCCGTGTCACGGGCGCTACCGCATAAGCCACATGGGCCAACACATCAAACAGATCACTGTTTTCCGCATCAATCACACGCTGCATTTCAGCCAACTGATCATGTCCAAACCCCTTTTCGCCAAGCCCCACCAGAAGTTTTTTGCGTGTCTCCGGAACACTCCAAAGTGCTCGCAGCTCATCTTCGTTTTTGAAAAACTCCGGTAATTTACCAAACAACATCTCCATAAATTTCTGTGAACTCATAGGCGTACCATCGGGATGCCAAAAGCTCGTCACCATCATATGCTGAATATTTCGCTCTTTACCGTCGGCGAGCTTAACTTTTACTTTCTTTCTGCAAACACAAGGACGCTTACCACATTGAGAACAAGGTTGAGGCGGACAAACACACGGGGTCTGCCCGCACGAAGCACAAATGCGCGGCGCTTTTGGCTCACAAACGCAAATATCTTGCCCGCATTTCCCGCAAGGCTCTTTCGGTTCAGGGTCTATCGGCTCCCCATCCCACTCAGGATCAAGAAAGTGCTGATGTGCTTTCACAAAATCGTAAATCGTAAAATAATCTTTTCCTTCAAAAAGCCGGGTTCCTCGTCCCACAATCTGCTTAAATTCAATCATCGAATTAACAGGCCGCATCAGCACAATATTACGAATATTCCGCGCATCAACACCCGTCGAAAGCTTTTGTGAGGTGGTCAAAATCGTCGGAATCAATTTCTCGTTATCCTGGAAATCCCGTAAATGTTGCTCGCCCAGCTCACCATCATCAGCCGTAACACGCTGACAATAATTAGGCTCCGGACTCCTTTTTATCTGATTAATGAGATCGCGCACCAAAAGCGCATGCGATTGAGTCGCGCAAAACACAAGGGTCTTTTCATTTTGATTCATCTGCGCCATAAAAATCTCAACACGTTTTTTTTCGCGCTCACGAATTTCAATATCACGATTAAAATTGATCTCGTCATAAACTTTGCCCGCTTCAACCGCCCCCTCTACCACTTTGTCGTCTGAGGTATAAATATAAGTATCTAGCGTCGTTTGAATTTGCTTCACTTTAAAAGGCGTCAAAAACCCGTCATTAATTCCATTCTTAAGCGAGTAAATATAAACGGGCTCACCAAAATATTCATACGTGTCGGCGTTTTCTTGTCTCTTAGGCGTCGCGGTAAGCCCCAGCTGAACGGCGGGCGAAAAATAATCCATAATTCCGCGCCAATTACTTTCATCATTCGCGCCGCCACGGTGACATTCATCAATCACAATAAAATCAAAAAAATCAGGCGGGTATTCGCCAAAATAGGGCGAAGGATTTCCGTTCACTTCAGGTCCGCTCATAAAAGTCTGAAAAATCGTGAAAAATAAACTTCCGTTCTTAGGAACCTTACCTTTCTTACGAATATCTTCAGGCTTAATACGCACAAGAGAATCTTCAGAAAAAGCTGAGAAGGCGTTATAGGCCTGATTAGCCAAAATATTTCGGTCAGCAAGAAATAAAATGCGGGGACGGCGATTTGGTTCCCCACTTAAATTCCACCGCGCATGAAAAAGCTTCCATGCAATTTGAAAGGCAATAAATGTTTTTCCTGTTCCCGTCGCCAAAGTTAAAAGAATTCGTTTTTGCTTCGCAGCAATGGCCTTTAAAACTCTTTCGATCGCAATATCTTGATAATATCTTCCCGGATGCGAACCGCCCTTATCTTCATAAGACACCCCGGCAAATCGATCACGCCAAGGTTCTTCCCTTAAGAAAGTTTTAATCCATAACTGCTCCGGCGTGGGATACGTCGCAATCTCATTTTACGTGCCTGTATCAATATCAATG
>CAZLTL010000021.1:0-32159 GCA_964562525.1 uncultured bacterium | reverse complement strand
CCGCTGCCATCTGTCACAATCGAGCTGCTTAACTTAACGTCACCGGATGTCGCATTGAGAGAAACAGACCCTGTCCCCGCACTTAATCCTTCAGTCACAATTTCAATTCCGATATTGCTATCTTCTCCATTTGCTGTAAAGCTAATATCACCACCGCTTGTAGCAACAACACCACTTGAATTAAGACGATCTCCCGCAGTTACTGTTAAATCTCCTCCATTGGTTCTTACTTCATTATTGATATTGATATCCTGAACTGCTGTCATAATTACATTAAGAAGAAACCCAGCTGAAGCACCAATCGCTGCGCTAACTGTGATAGACCCAGCTGCCTCCAAGGTTAATGTTGCGACGAGAGCAGGGACTGAACTCACTAAAATATCCGCTAGGATAGAAATATTCCCATCACCCGCACCAGAACCTGTAACTAACTTCACATTTGTTCCTGCTTCCAAAAGGCCGACTATCGTCGAAGCCAAGACATTTGTCCTATGGTTAGCCCCCGTAATCGATGATGTAAACGTAGTAGTAAACCCATCATTTGAGATATTGTTAACCTGTGTGTTCCCTGATGTGCTTGATACAACATTGACATTTACAGGATCTAAGAGCCAGGTTCCAGCCACACCATTTGAGGCGGACGCATCAATTCCAATACCATCAATATCTAAATATTCTTTACCGGATGTTTCAATAAAACCACCGTTACCGCTCTGCGCTCCGCCCTTAGCGGAGAAACTTCCGTAAGCCAAAGCAATCCCTTCAGCACCCACAATAATTTTACCGCCGTTACCATTTGTTACTGCGTCCGCTTTCACTTCAACATCAGAACCCACAAAGACATTTGATGCAGTCAAAGGCCCGGTCACATTGATATCACTGCCGATGAGAATCGTACCGCCGCCGATATCACCGGACGCGTCGAGAACGGAATTTCCTTCAACAATCACATTACCATGGGTCAAAAGCTCAATCGAACCGCCCTTTTCACCTGCGTCATAACCCGAAGCATCAATCACTGCGTTATTAACAGTAATATTGCCTGCTTCTGATTTAAGAATGATTTTGCCGTTTTCCTGAGAAACTGATTTAGCTTCGATAATACCGGTGTGGTTAATAATACTGTCATAGATTGCTTCCGCGCCCGCGGCCTGAAGAACCACTGCGCCTCCATTAGCCTGAAGAACGCCCGCGTTCGTCACAAGTCCGTTTGTATCAATTAAGTTTCCGTCTTTATCAAAAACCTGCCCCTTAACGCCGGTTACTTCGCCGAGATCAATATTGAGAACGCCGTCGCGTGTCAGCGGGAAAGATGCACGGTCACCTGCAGCTAGAACAACTGCACCGCCGTTTGAAGAAATCGTACCAAGGTTATGCACTCCGCCGTTTGCGGCAACAAGCGCGAGAAGTCCCTGCGTTAAGTTTTTAATTTCACCGGTATTTAAAATGTAACCATTTGCAAGCGAAGGATCTTTTGAAAGTTCCGCGATACCGGCAAAAAATTGCGCCTGGTTGATCCCGAGGTTCGAAAGAAGTAAATCACCCTGAACCGTGATCGTACCATTATTAATAATCGTCGGAGCAATGATCGCCAAGATTCCCCAGATATCAATGGCACCATTGTTCAACAAACTATTGGTTTCAAGAATGCCGCGGCAAGACGGACACACTTGACCTAATTGGTCTAACACATTAATTGTCAGCTGTTCGCCGGAATTAACTTGGATGGAATCAACATTCACAGTTGTTCCTTCCTGAATATTAATCTGCTGAGCGGGAGCAGAAAAAGTAAGAACATGCGTCACAGCGAGAAATGCTGCGAGAATTTTTTTGAATGATTTCATGATCTGGGGATCTCCTTATTTGATTGGACGCTTGCCACGCTCAAAAAAACAGTTACTAAAAAACTTTTTAAAGTGAAAAGATGCCGAAAACTTAACATATGATTTGGATAATACAAGGGACGAAAAAGAACGCGCCAAGCCCTGCTATATATTGTTAGATAAACTCAGTTGTTACTCCATAGTAAAAGACTGATTCATCACCATTGCGGGCATCAGCACCCGTCGGGGTAGCCCATTGCAGCCTTGCAAAAACCTTATCAAAAAGACGCGCACGCACACCGATACCGGCACCCGCCAAAGTGCGGCCTTCTTTTTCACCGGTGCGCGGGGCGCGCAATTCACCGCCGCCAAAGTCAAAAAAAGCAACGCCCTGAATCTGCTCGCGCAAAGGCTGCTTGGAATAAGGAAGCTTCCAGTCTTTCGGAAAGAAATAAGTCGGAACATAAATTTCGTTGGTCATGAAAGCGCCGTAATCCGCAAGATATTCCCCTTCCGCATAACCGCGCACGGAAAAAGCACCGCCCAAACGAATTTGCTCTGAAGGCGCCAAGCGATCATTCGTTAACTGCATTTGACCGCGGAAAGCATAGGTCATCCCGAACGGTAAGCGCTGAAAACGGAGAAGCGAAGAACGGTAGGCGAAAAATTGACCGCCGGTTCCGACGCGCGTGGCACCGTTGCTCACCTTATCTGAAGCGCCCAAAAAGGACGAAAAACCTATGTGGACCGAATGCGGAAAATAAGTTTTACCCCAACGATCGGTAAACTCGCTGTTAATTCCAATGTTCCAAATGCGCAAAGCGTCTTTTCCGACCGGCGTGCCTAAAATATCATTCTCGATTTCCTTGAAATCCATCCCGGTATTAAAGGTCAAATCAATCCAATCACGTCGAACAATCGGCTGAAGAATATAACCACTGTAAGTATGCGCGTCACCGGTGATCGCCAACTGTTTGAAGTCACCGCCCAGATGGATATGGGAATAAGAGTAACCCACACCAATGCGCGTCCCGGAAGAATGCACCGGAATACTATAATCGGTGCCCACTGCAACAGCACCGGTTCCGATTTGAAAACGCGAAGAAAGTTCATCCATGTTGCCGGTCAAGTTGGCGAAAGAAACACCCAGCCCAACGCGCGTGCGTCCGGTATTGTCGGTTCCAAGATTATTCACGTCCGCAGAAAAATGAATCGGAAAGCGCTCTTTGACATCCAACTCAAGCTTGGTGGTTTTTGGCGTATCACCCGGCTTGAGATAAGACTTTATTTTGATGTCTTTGTGCTTGTTCAGAAAAATGAGGGTGTTTTGCAGTTCGCGCAAATAAAGAATTTGCCCGGGGACTAAACGAATGAAGCGGCGCAATGTTTTTTCTGAAAACCATTTATTGTTGATGATTTCAACTTTTTCAAGCACACCTTCAACCACGGCAATTTCAACATTACCTCCGTCGATGGTTTGGGGAGGAACATAAGCATAAGCAGCAATATATCCGCGATCGCGGTAATATTTTTTCACCTTATCCGCAATGCGGCGTAAATCGGCAAGCCCGGCTTCCTGACCAACTTCATCCTGAACCAAGCCATTTAAATCTTCGGTTGAAATAGTTTCATTGCCGGTAATTTGAATCGACTTAATTTGAAAACGAATCTGCTTCTCTTCTTCCGTTAAGCCTTCATCATCTACAGACTCAATGTCCTCAGTTTGATCGAGCGCTTGTTCAGCCTTATCAAGCTTGGCCTGAAAATCTTTTTCTTGTTCAAAACGGGTTGCTTCCGCACCTGCTTCACTTGTGGAGTCAATCGCATAAGCAAAAGACGCGATTAAACATGCTGTAATAGTAAAAACAGCACTTAAAAAGATTTTCTTTGTCATAACCATCCTGTAATAAAACGAGTCTAAAAATACAAATGGGGTAAATCAGATCAGGAAAGCATCCAAAATCGGGTCAAGATTAAATTAAGACCTCATCTTAGTCAAGCTAAACAGGAAGCTATAGATTCCCGCGTTTTATCTATATAAAGAGGGTTAACAAGGTACGATCGCCACTTAAATGGACGGCTTGATGATTTCATCCGAGCTGCGCGATTTTCCGCGATTCACTATTCAGCCCAATACAAAAATGTTCCTCTGTGAACATTTTTGAATCCCTTTCAATCTCCCCCTCTCAACAAAAGTATTTATCCAACTTGGTACGCATCCTGCATTCCTCGTTTGGGGTTCGAGATTCAAAGGGGAAGTTAATCATGGATTTTTCAACATATAAAACCCAAGGGTTTTACGACGAGCTGTTTTTAGGGGATGGCCGGCCGCGCGATATCGCCGAGCCGCTCATTCAGGCTTTTGAAAAGCTTCCTCGCGGAGAACTTAAGCGCCGGCAAGAATTCGCCGAACAAACATTCCTTAATACGGGCGTCACTTTTACTGTCACGGGCGACAAAAGCGGCCTCGACCGCATCTTCCCCTTCGACCTCATTCCCCGGCTCATTGACGAAACTGAATGGCTGCGGATTGAAAAAGGTCTAAAGCAAAGAATCAAGGCGCTGAATTTTTTTCTGCAGGATATTTATCACGGTCAAAAAATTCTGAAAGAAAAAATCATTCCCGAAGAACTGATTCTTTCGGGGAAAAACTTCTTAAAAGAATGCATTGGATTGAATCCCCCGCAAAAAATTTGGTGCCATATTACGGGCACCGATTTAGTGCGTGACGGAAAAGGTATTTTTCATGTACTTGAAGATAATCTGCGCTGTCCTTCCGGAGTTTCGTATGTAATTGAAAACCGCGACGTGGTCAAAAAAACCATTCCGGAATTTTTTAGACATTACGCCATTGCTCCGGTTGAAAATTATCCCCATCACCTGCTGAATACTTTACGCCACATCGCCCCTAAGAAAAGAAGCTCGGAAGAACCGACTGTCGTGGTTCTCACTCCCGGCATTCACAACTCGGCTTATTTCGAGCATGCTTTTCTCGCGCAGCGCATGGGCGCGGAATTAGTCGAAGGCAAAGATTTGGCAGAGCAAGATGATGGCATTTATATGCGCACCACGGACGGCTCCAAAAAAGTCGATGTGATTTACCGCCGCATTGACGACAGTTTTTTAGATCCGCTTGTTTTTCGCTCGGATTCCCAGCTCGGCGTATCGGGATTAATTAAAGCTTATCAAAAAGGCCAAGTGGCTTTGGCAAACGCTCCGGGAACCGGAATCGCCGACGACAAGGTTATTTATAAATTTGTACCCGATATGATCCGCTTTTATCTTTCGGAAGAACCGATTATCCCTAATGTGCCGACTTACCTTTGCTGGAATAAAAAAGAGCGCGACTATGTGCTTAAAAATATGGAGAAATTGGTGGTCAAGCCCGCGAATGAAGCGGGCGGCTATGGTATGTTAATCGGACCGGCTTCCACGGCCGCCCAACGCAAAGCATTCGCAAAGAAAATTGTTGATCAGCCGCGCAATTACCTCGCCCAACCCACATTGGCACTTTCGCGCGCACCAACGATGATCAAAGAGAAAGCATTCGAAGGACGCCATGTCGATTTACGGCCGTACATTCTCTACGGCAAAGATATTTACGTAATGCCGGGCGGCCTCACACGCGTCGCGCTTAAAAAGGGTTCACTGGTCGTCAACTCTTCTCAAGGCGGCGGCAGCAAAGACACTTGGGTGATCCGTAAAAAGGAGAAAGCGCATGCTTAGCCGTGTTGCTGAATCTCTTTACTGGATGCAGCGCTACCGTGAGCGCGCTGAAAACACCGCGCGTTTAATCGAAGCCAGCCTGCACCTCAACATCGACGCTCCGGGCGATGACCAAGCCCAGTGGTACCCCGTCGTGGCGACTACAGGAGATCAGGATCTTTTTGAAAAATTATATGGTCAAGCTACTGAAGAAAATGTTTTGCGCTTTTTAACCTTCGACGAAAGAAATCCCAACTCCATCGTGAACTGCATCCTTAATTCGCGTGAAAATGCCCGCTCCATCCGCCCGGTCATTACATCAGAAATGTGGAATGAACTGAATGCCACCCATGTCCAGGTTCAGAAAAAAGCGCTGGAAGGCAAACTCGTGGGCCGTGACTTTTATGACTGTATCCGTAAATCCTGTCAGCTTTTCACGGGCATTATGGATACGACACTTTCGCACAATGAGGCTTGGCATTTTGGACGACTCGGCAACCTGATTGAGCGCGCGGATCAAACATCCCGCATACTCGATGTGAAATATTTTATTTTGCTGCCCACGCCCGAATATGTCGGGACAACTTATGACGACATTCAATGGACTGCTCTTTTAAAGTCAGTCAGCGCCTTAGAAATGTACCGCCGGGTTCGGAACTCGGTTCAGCATATTCATGTGGTTGAGTTCTTGATTTTAAACCGGGAGTTTCCCCGCTCGATTTACTCTTGTCTTTACAGAGCTGAACAGTCCTTACGCCAAATTCTTAAAAATGAAACCGGCACATGCCAAGGCTACCGTCAAACCGCGGCGCTGTGTCAGCGCTTAAACAGCATCAGCATCGGCGAAATTATTAACTCGGGCTTGCATGAGTTTTTGGATGATATGCAATCGCGCATCATTGAAATTAACAACAGCATCACCGCTGATTTTTTTGCGGCTTGGCCGAAGATTTCAGTTCCGGCGCTGCAACAAACCATAATCGAGTCTTAGGGGGATTTATGACTTTTTGTTTGGGGATGAAGGTTCAAGACGGTTTAATCGGCATTGCCGATACGCGTATCACTTCGGGGGCGGAGCGCATTACCGCAAAAAAAGTTTCACTGCATCAGCACGGCAAGCATTCGATGTTTTTGATGACTTCGGGTTTACGTTCCGCCCGCGACAAAGCTCTGACTTACTTTGAAGAAATCCGTGAGCAAACCGAAGTTTTCACGCATCTTTACAAAGCTGTGAACGCTTTTGCCATGCAAGTTCGGCGCGTTTCAAGCGAGGATAAAGAAGCTTTGGCCGCTGCCGGGCTGCATTTCAATTTGCACGCGCTAGTGGGCGGACAGCTTGAACAAGATAAAGAGCATAAGCTCTATATGATTTATCCTGAAGGTAATTGGGTTGAAGTCGGACAAAACACGCCCTTCTACATCATCGGCGAATCGGGCTATGGTAAACCTATTCTGGAAAGGCTTTTGGATTATGAATCGGATATGAAGTCAGCCATGCAAACCGGCTTTTTGGCTTTCAATGCAACAATCACTTGCGCGGTGGACGTTGATTACCCCATTGATGTCGTGGCCTACCGGCGTGATACTTTTGAAATTGTCGAAACGCGTTACAACAAAGATGAGCTTTTGCATCTTTCAAAAAAGTGGCAGGACCTTTTACGCCGTTCCGTGGGAGAACTGCCCACGGATTGGTCTTCAAAAATATTGGAAAAACTCCCTCAAAGCGGAAGGTTGCCGGTTCCCTCATGATTTACGAAATTAACCATCGCCTTCATTATCAGTATTCACATGCTGTTTTTTTAGAGACGCAATTGCTGCATCTCAAACCTCTCACAGACGCGCATCAAGCGCTCAAAAGCTACCGGCTTGAAATTCAACCCATCCCAACGCTTGTCACTGAAACAGTCGATGCGGCGGGAAACCCGGCGCATGAAGTGTGGTTTCGGGGCAGCACCAATCACCTTTTGATTCAAATCCAATGCCAGGTTGAGACATACCGGCAAAACCCTTTCAATTATTTATTAAGAGAAAGCTCGCTCAGTCTTCCTGTTCAGTACCCCGATCTTTTGAAAGAAACGCTTAAGCCCTATCAGCAGCAGCATGCACATCCCGCTGTTGCGGATATGGCACATGAAGCCGCCAACCGCGCGGGCCAAAAAACAACTCCGTTTCTGTCGGAGCTTTGTCTCATTATTCATCAACGTATTCATTACCGCCACCGTGAGGAAGGTTTCCCCTGGGCGCCGGAAAAAACAATCGCTGAACAGAACGGCTCCTGCCGTGACATGGCTCTTTTATTTGTCGCTTGCTGCCGCGCAGTGGGCATGGCCGCCAAATTTACCAGCGGCTATCTTTGGGACTCCACGAACTTGATTGGCAGTGATTTACACGCCTGGGCTGAAGTGTATTTAGAAGGAGCGGGCTGGCGCGGCTATGACCCCTCCACCGGTCTCGCGATAGACGAACATTACATCAGCCTCGCTTCAGCGCAGGATCCGCGCTTAGTCACTCCGGTGATAGGGACTTTTCGCTCGAACTCAGCGATCTCACATCTTGAGAAACTGGTTTCAATTAAACCCGCGCCAGAACCTTCGTCTCTGACAGCCTAAAACTAAAAGTCATTCTTACTACTTCTCTGATTGCCTGGGAGGAGGATTTTGAGTACAATCCCCCTTCCTTTAAAGCAATCATATAAGCGCTAACGCCTTGAGCTTAGCCGGAATACGATTCGCGCTGGAGTAGCTCAGGGGTAGAGCAGCTGTTTTGTAAACAGCCGGTCGGGGGTTCAAATCCCTCCTCCAGCTAATTCGTTGTGAAGGATACGCCCTTCACAACGAATTAAGATAGGTTGCGGGATTTGAAGTGAGGCGCGCAATTCATACGGCTGAGCGGAATAAGAAACTGACTTAATGTCAGTTTCGCATGAAGTGAAGTCCAGGCGCGCCGAGTGGCCGACCTGAAGTGAATGCCGCGTCTAGCGGACATGAACGCAAGGCGCCAAATCCTCGTGTAGGATTGTTCTTATAAGTTTCTGCTTCTTGGGGAGTTACCAGAGTGGCCAAATGGGACAGACTGTAAATCTGTTGGCTTACGCCTTCGGTGGTTCGAATCCACCACTCCCCACCATATTTTTACTCTGCGCTGCCGCGCAACCGTAGATTTCCCCTCCAACAAAATGAATCACAGCCCATTTCTTTTTCACTTTTAAAAATATGGTGGGGAGTGGTGGATGAGAAGTGAGCGACGACAAAATCATAACTGACGAATAAGCAAACTGACCTGATGTCAGATTGCGCAGGAGGAAATCATTATGAGGAGCGAGTGGCCGACCCGCAATGAGCCCGAGCGTCGAGCGAGTGAGCGAATGAAGGGCGCCGTTAATCCACCACTAATTTAAACCTATCCAACTTCAAATATTTTTTGCTTTGAGGTTTGCCCGGAACAAAGACGCACGGCTCGCTTCGGAACATCGAAATATTCAGCAATGACGGCAACGAGCGCTTCATTCGCTTTGCCTTCAATAGGCTGAGCTTTTACGCGCACACGATAACTTCCCCCACCTAAATCTTCTACGCGGTTTTCTTTTGCCCCAGCCTTGGCTTGAACTTTAATTTTTGTCATAATTCATTGGTTGTATTTAAACAAAGCCTCATATTACAATTTCGCATGCGAACAAAACTCTCTCTGCCAATCGTCGGTCTGATTTTGGCGGCTTTGTTTATTTTTGCTGTCTCGCCCGTATCTGCCAAACCTTTTTCCGGAAAAATAATCCAACTACCCTTACAAAAAATAGCTCCGGGGCAGAGCCAGATTTTAATTGATTTTCAGCTACCCGAACATCACGAATACGCCTTTGAAGCACCGTCGACTATTTGGACTCGAGTTAAAGACCCAACCTTACTCCGAGTGACTCCGAATCAGCCGAAGCCTGAAAACCTTGATTTGGCAAAACTCCCTCATCCGATCACGTTGACAGCGGAAACCGGACGCACCGTAGTCGCCATCGACATACGCGTGCATTATTGCGACAAAGACACTCAAATTTGTTTAACGGAACTGATGCGCGTTAAGTTTCCGGTTAATATCGCTGCCGGCTCTCCCAGCTCCCTGAAACTTGAAATTCCGATCTGCAGCAAAGTGATTGTGTGTCCGGAACCGGATTTAGCTACGAAATAAAAGAGCTGCAACGGCTCTTGTCGAGCTCTTCCTGCATTGTTTTCTTTACCGGCGCGGGTATTTCCACCGAAAGCGGCATTTCGGATTACCGTTCTCAAGGCGGAATTTATGAACGCTACCAACCCGTCACCATTCAGGAGTTTTTAGCCGACGAAGAAAGCCGCAAAGAATTCTGGAGGAGGAAAAAAGAATTTTATACCCAACTTAAAAATGCAAAGCCTAACGAGGCGCATCTCGCCATCGTAAAGCTTGAAAAACAAGGCAAAGTCATGGGCGTGATTACCCAAAACATTGACGGCCTGCATCAAGCGGCCGGTTCAAAAAAAGTATTTGAGATTCACGGCACTAATCTCGAGATCATTTGCCTGAGCTGCGGAGACATATCACCCTACCAGCCCACTTATCAAAAACTAATCGAAGGAATAGATATTCCGCTTTGTGAAAAGTGCGGCGGATTACTCAAAACCAATACGATTTCATTCGGGCAAGAACTCAACGCGGACACGTTACAGCGTGCGTTTCAGCTATCCCGAAACTGTGACTTGATGATTGCGGTGGGCTCAACTCTGGTTGTTGAACCGGCGGCGTCCATCCCGCGCCGCGCCAAAGAAATGGACGCCAAACTGGTTATTATCAACCGGGAAACAACGCCACTTTATACGGTTGCCGATTTAAACATCGGTGCGTCGGCAGGCGATATCTTAGGTCGCCTTGATCTTCGGAATTGAGATTGAGGGTTGATAAGCCTGGCTTAAGACTTCTGCGGGTGGTTTTTGCAAATCCCAAACGATTCCCATCAGCGACAATAAACGCAAAACATAGTGGGTCACATCCACTTGCCACCAAAAGAACCCCTGCCTTTCGGAGCCCGGGTAGCGATGATGATTGTTATGCCAACCCTCACCCATAGTCAAAATGGCGACAAGCCAATTATTGCGGCTGTCTTCATTTGTTTCATAGGCGCGGTTACCCCAAATATGAGCTGCGGAATTAACGAGAAAAGTCACATGATGCAAAGCAATGGTTCCGACAAAAAAACTCCAGACAAATATTTGTCCTGCCGTTGTCTCCCATTCCGGAACACCCCACTCAACCGCATACCCGGTCAAAACACATAAAAGCGCATAGAGCAAAACAGGCCGCTTTTGATGACGGTTTAAAAAAACAAGCTCCGGATATTTCGCTAAATCCGGCACTAATTCATCAGGCACGAGATTGGCATTTTTCTTACACATCACCCACCCCATATGAGCCCAAAAAAAACCGAACATACGCGGGGAATGCGCATCTTTTTTGGTGTCCGTGTAACGGTGATGATTACGGTGATGCGCGGCCCACCACATCGGGTCTTTCTGAATCGACATGGCGCCCAACAATGCGAGAACAAACTGAAAAAAGCGGCTTGTCTTATAAGCGCGATGAGAAAAGTAGCGGTGATATCCCGCGGTTAAGCCGAACATGCGCGGCAAAAGCCATAAGAAAGCGATCCCGACGGCGGCCGGAGTCACCCCCACCCAAAAAACAAGCAAACAGCCCAGATGCAAAAAAAGAAACGGAAGGTTTCCTTTCAATTCGACTTGAGCGTCATCCGGAATTTGAAAAAATCGCGCCATTTATACGGTCCCTTTTTCTAAAACAATTTGAACCGCGTCAATAAACCTTGATCGGAATCCCGCTTCGCAATAGCAAAAATAATAATTCCATTTTCGAATAAACGCGTCGGTACATCCCAAAGCCCGCAGTTCACGTTCATGCAGCTGCAATGCTTCACGCCAAAGCTCCAAGGTGCGGGCATAATGCGCTCCTATCCGGCCGACCGAAGCTAATTCAAGATTTGCCGCATGGAATTGTTTTTGCAAAATTTCAAGCGAAGGCAGGTGCCCTCCCGGAAAAATATACTTCTGAAGCCAGTCGCAGCCGCGGCGGTACTGATCATATCTCTCGTGCGGAATCACAATTCCCTGCAAAGCCATTTTTCCGCCAGCCCTCAGCAGACGCGCGCAAATTTGAAAAAAATCCTTCAAGAACTCATGCCCCACGGCTTCAATCATTTCAACCGAAATAATTTTATCGTAAGCTCCTTTGGCATGGCGGTAATCCAACAGCTTGATCTCAATTTGCTCGCTCAACCCCGCTTCGGCAATTTTAGCTTCAGCCCATGCTTTCTGCTCAACAGACAGGGTCAGCCCTGTCCAACGGCACCCCGTTTCCTGAACGGTTTGTATCGCGAAAGCGCCCCAGCCGCAGCCGATCTCAAGCACATGATCATTTTGATTAATCCCAATACTTTGCGCCAGCCTTCGGATTTTATTGCGCTGCGCCGTTTCAAGCGTATCCTCCGGCTGTTCAAAAATAGCGCTGGAATAAGTCATGGAAGGGTCCAAAAAAAGACTGAAGAAGTCGTTGCTCAAATCATAATGGTCTTGAATGTTTTTCGGGCTATTTTTGACCGTATTTTTTCTTTGGCGGTGGGACAAAGAATTTACCCAATCATTCATTCCTCGAAAAAGGCGAAGCCGGGAATCAAAATATTTTTTATTCTTGATCAAGAAACACAAAAAATCGGTCAATTGGGACGTATTCCAAAGTCCGGCGGTGTAAGATTCACCAAGACCGATGCCCGCGCCCCGAATCACTTGCTTAAAAAAATCCCAATCTGATACTGAAACGACAAGCGGCCGCGCGGTCACGTCACCGTAAAGCATGCCCTTTCCGGTGGGCAAACGCAACTCCAGCAACCCTTCGCGCGCGGAGAGCATCACATAATTAAAAATTTTAAAATAAAAACGTTCAAACATTATTTCCTACACTTTTCCGCGCAAAGTCATTTCATGATCCGGCTTTGGCTTAGAGTAAACCGGCAGCTTTTTAATGAAATGCAAAACAAAAGCCTGCAAATGAATCCGTATTACCGTCAGCCAGCCGGCAAAAGGATAGCGGCATAAAACTGGCAGAATCGCGCCTGTTTCAAAGTTTCTTTTATTGCCGGTCCAGCTTGAAGCTAACAGCAAATTTCCGCCCTCATAATAATCTAAAACAATACGAACTGCATCCGTTTTACTGAAATCAAATTCAAAGCGGTATTCCCCTTTTCTTTCAAAAAAAGGCGAAACATGAAAAACCTTCGGCGCCCGAACCTCAAAACAATCGGGGCGGATCAGAACAAAGTCACTTAAAACATAAGCATGTCCTTCACCGAACGTGTTGTTCACATCCGCAATCACCGCAAGCAGTTTTCCTTCGGCATTCCGGCAAAAAAAGAAACTCACGGGATTAAACACCCAACCCCAATACCGCAGCTGAGTCACAACTCCGATCGAAAAGGGGTTCTCGGTCATTCCCCGCTCTGCTAGAAGCGATTCAACCTTTTGACGCAAACTTTCAGGGCCGGGACGCAAAAAATCTTTTTCTCGGATTGATAAAACATTCCAACGATTCACTCCGAACAAAAAACATTTTTGCTCAAGGTCCTTGAGCCGATCCGCATCTACTTCAAAAAAATAAACGGGATATTCGAAAGCATGTCTGGCTTGAGCCAGGCGCGCATGCCAAACTTTCCCTTCAACAATCGAGGAGATCAAAGCTTGGCACCTAACTTTTCAGCAACCTGAACAGCGGAGCGCACAGCATCTTCGTGGAATCCATTCCCAAAATAACTTCCGCAAAAATAAGTACTCCGCTTGCCGTTAAGCTGCGGGAGATTGTTCTGTGAGTTTAAAGATAAAAAGTCATAATGCGGATGGGTGTAGCTTATTTTACGAATTACTTTCTGCGGGTCGATGTAATCCGTCGCGTTCAGCGTCACAAAGTAAGGGCGAGATGTTTTTAGATTTTGCAGGCGATTCATCCAATAAGTCACGGAAACACGGGTTTTCTCAGCGATACGATTCCACACGGTATAATTCCAGCTCGCCCAAGCCGCTTTGCGTTGAGGCATCAGCGCATCATCCCAATGCAGCACCGCTTCATTTCGGGTGTATTTCCAAGCGGAAAGGGCTTGTTTCTCGGCGTCCGAGGGATCAGTCAACATGGCATAAGATTCATCGGCGTGCGCGGCCAAAACAACCGCGTCAAACTTCTGAGCACCTTGCGCGGTTTGAACTTCCACCCCGTCCGCCTCACGCTTGATTTTGACAACCCCACTATTAAGCCGGATGTTTCCTTTGAATCCGGCCTGAATTTTTTTGACATAGGTTTGGCTTCCGCCGCGCACAAACTTCCAGCGGGGCCGATTTTTTAAATCCCAAAGACCATGATTATCAAAAAATCTTAAAAACATTTCCGCAGGAAACTTCAGCATTTCCGCCGCGGGCGTCGACCAAATCGCCGCTCCCATGGGCAATAAATACAACTGGCGGTAAGCGGAACTAGCCTTTACCGATTCAAGCCATTCCGCCAAAGTTTGCCCCGCCATCACCCCGTCTTGCAGCTGTTGTTTCGCAAAGCGGTTTAACCTTAAAATTTCGCGGATAAACCGGATAAAAGACGGCTTGAAATAATTTCGCTTTTGGGCGAAAAGGCCTCGTGGAAAATCACTGCAATACTCAAGCCCGGTTTCGCGGCAAGCTAAACCAAAAGCCATATCGGTAAAATCAGTCTCAACGCCAAGCCGCTTAAAAAGCCGGCACAGCAGTGGATAATTTTTCTCATTGAATACGATAAAACCGGTATCAATCGGAGTTCCCGCATCAGGGCCGGAAGACAGCGTGAGGGTGTTGGTGTGACCGCCAAGGCGGTCGGCTTTTTCAAATAAAGTTACATTGTGGATGGAATCAAGAAGATACGCCGCCGTGAGCCCTGCGGCACCAGAACCGATCACTGCAATTTTTTTTTGACTATTGTTCGTTAATTGCACTTTTTTTAATCCGATTAAAAATGTTTGGATGCAAGGAGCAAGCCCCCGCGGAGGCGTATTTAAAAATACGCCTCATAAGAAAGCGAAGCTTGCAACGAAGCAGACGAGCGTTTTTTATCGGATTAACCGTTCTTCTTGGCGAAGTCGCGCATAAAAGATGCCAAAGCTTGTACGCCTTCGAGCGGTTGAGCATTATAGATCGAAGCGCGCAAACCACCGACCGAACGATGGCCTTTGAGCCCTTTCAAGCCCGCAGCTTCCGCTTCTTTGACAAACTGGCTTTCCAAAGCTTCATCACCCGCTTTAACGCGGAAAACAACGTTCATCACCGAACGGCTTGATGTCTCAACCGGCGAAGTATAAAAACCGCCGCTTTGATCCAAAAGATCATAAAGCGTTTTGGCTTTTTCGGCATTCTTCTGCTCAATCACGGAAACGCCGCCCTGCTGTTCAATCCAATCCAACACCAAAGCCGAAACATAAATCGGAAAAGTCGGCGCGGTATTCAAGAGCGATTTCGCCTCAATGTGTTCACGGAATTGGAGCATCACGGGAAGGTTCGTGGGGGCGCGCTCCGCCAAATCTTTGCGGATAATTACCACCGACACACCGGCAATCCCCAGGTTTTTTTGAGCGCTCGCGAAAATCATACCGAATTTTTTTACATCCATCGGACGCGAAAAAATTTCAGAAGTTGTATCGACGACCACCGGAACATTGCCCGCATCAGGGAAAGTTTTCCACTGCGTTCCGAAAATGGTGTTATTGGCGCAAATATGCAAATAAGACGCGTCGGGATTTAACTGAATTTCGCTGGGTGCGGGCACACGTGAAAACTTAGTAGCTTCCGTGGAACCGGCCAAACGATACTCCGCCACGCGTTTCAAGTCAGCAATGGCTTGTTTGGTCCACTCTCCGGTATGAATCACATCCACGGGATGACCTTTCAGGAAAAGGTTCATCGGAATCATCCCAAAAAGCAATCTTGCTCCGCCCTGCAAAAAAAGAATCTCGTAATTCGCTGGTACATTCAAAAGTCCGCGGACTTTATTGGTCGCATGATTGATTACCGCTTCAAACTCTTTAGTGCGGTGACCGATTTCCATAATCGACATACCGGTGCCTTTGTAATCAAAAAGCTCTTCTTTAATTTTTTCAAGTACCGGAAAAGGCAATACAGCCGGGCCGGCATTAAAGTTATAGCAACCTCTGGGATTCGCTTCTAAGGCATGTGCTGTCATTTTGGGTCTCTCCATATCTAATTATTAAGTTCGATTTAAATTTTCAGTTTCCAGTTTTTCAAGATACTCATACGCGTAAATTCCCGACTCGCAGCCTTTTGACCAACGGAATCTCACGCCGTAATTTCCGACTGTCACGACTTCCAAAAGTTTTGCATCGGCAGAAATATCCGATTCACGAATGATCCGTTCACCGGTCATTTCATCCACGCACTTCGCGCAACGGCAATTCAGCTGAAGCAGCGTATTTGGCAACAAGCTAATCCGTCCGTCCGTCCAGACAATCATCAGCTCCGTGCCATTAAGCGGCTGAATCTGCAAAATTTGTTTCATCCTATTCTACTCCGAACAGTCTCAAAAGGCTTCAGTTGCAAGGCGCAAATGAGCAATCGAGGAGGTGTACGTAATCAGTACATTGACCGAAGATTGCGAATTTGCAACGCCGCAGATGAACCTTTTCAGACTGTTCACCGGGCATCTTGGAAGACGCGCGAGCCCGTTGTCTTCATCTGACCTTGGTATTTACCCTGATAAGGTGCCGAAGGCGAACTATCCATTTTGCAAAACACCAACTGGCAAACGCGCCGACCGGCAGAAATTTTAATCGGTAATGAATTGGCGTTGTAAAGCTCCAGCGTAATGCGTCCCTTGAAGCCCGGATCCACCCAGCCCGCATTCTGGATAAAAAGCCCCATACGGCCGATAGAACTGCGTCCTTCGACAAAAGCTGTCAAATTATCCGGCAGCTCGAAATATTCCTGCGTGGTGGCAAGAATAAAGGAATGCGGTGCAAGCGTGATTTCATTCGATTCGATCGAGCGGTATTTAATTTCAGAATCGAGCGTCATAATATCCATGTGATGCTCATCCACGGCAAGAAAATGGCTGCCGATCGTACAGTCCACCGAAGCGGGCTGAACTGCATTCTCACCCAAGGGGTCAATGACAAGTTTTTTTTCTTCGATCAACTTAAGAATACTTTTATCCGAGAGAATCATAATTCAAAACCCTTTATATGTTACAGATATCATCCCCGCGCAGGCGGGTATCTTGACTGGATCCCGGATCGCGCGCTTTAACAAACGCTTGTCCGGGACGAAATTCAGAAATCCCGAATTTCGATTTCCCTACCACGCACATCTTCATTCACTTTTCCATTTTCAAAAACAACTTGTCCGCCCACAATCGTCGTCACCGGCCACCCCTGAAGTAACATTCCTTCGTAAGGCGACCATTTTACCCTGGTATACATATCCTTACCACTAACTGACTTTTGTAATTTTAAATCCAAAAGAGTCACGTCAGCATCAAAACCCGATTTGATTTCGCCTTTATTCACAACCGAATAGTATTTCACCGGATTTTCGCACATCCAAAGCACAACTTGCTCAAGAGAACAACGGCCGAGATTGACCTGATTCAGCATCAGCGCCATGGATGTCTCAACGCCCGGCATCCCCGAGGGGCAATCTCCATAAGGCCTTGATTTTTCATCCTTCGTATGCGGAGCATGATCGGTCGCAATCCACTTTAAGGTTCCGTCCTTTAACCCCTCCCAAAGCGCCGCGGCATGACGGCCGACACGAATCGGCGGATTCATCTTCGCAAACCCTTTGAGCTTTCGATAAATATCAGGCGCTGTTAAAAATAAATGCTGCGGGCAAACCTCCGCGGAAATCAACGGGTTATCGCGATATTCACGCAAAAACTCAACTTCCTCCGCGGTTGTAACATGCATAATATGTAAACGGCGACGGTATTTTAAAGCTAAGCGAACCGCGCGGCGGGTTGCCGTAATCGCCGCATTCTCATCGCGAATCTTGGGATGATCTTCAAATTGAATTTCTTTGCCACTAAACTTTTTCTCATTCTCATGAAGAATCGAATTATCTTCGGCATGCACAGCGATGATATGGCTACCTTCGGCAAAAATCTTCTCAAGATCCTCTTCTTTATCAACAAGCAAACCACCCGTTGAACACCCCATAAACACCTTGATTCCGGGGATATTTTTTGTTGAATTCATCGCCGCAACATTAGAAGGAGTGGCGCCGATAAAAAAATTGTAATTCACCACACATTTGGAAGCGGCTGTTTTTTTCTTCTCCGCCATCAACTCCGGAGTCGTAATCGAGGGATCATTGTTCGGCATATCAAAAAAGCCCGTTACTCCGCCCGCCGCGCAAGCCATACTTCCGGAATGTAAATCTTCTTTGTGCGGCTGTCCGGGATCGCGAAAATGAACATGCGGATCCAAGGCGCCGGGAATCAGAAAAAGCCCGTCCGCATCAATCACGCGGTCAGCAGCTACGTTCAGTCCGGAAGCGACCTGAGAGATTTTTCCGTTTTGAATCAAAACATCCGCTTGAACGCGCCCTTGGGAAGAAACCACCGTTCCGCCCCGAATTAAAATTGAACCACAATTCATAATCTACTTCACAATCATTACTTTTAGCCAAGACCACATACAACAGACTAAAGACAATAGACTTTAAAGGAAAGCCCCTTGTAATAGAAACAAGGGGCAAGTCTTTGGTCGTTAGTCTTCGGTCGCTGGTCTATTTTTTGTAAACTTTTTTGGGATCAAACGTTTTTGCCGCACCTGACGGTTTAAGCTGAACTGTTTGATCTTTCTTAAAATCTTTTCCGAAAGGCACCACGCGGTAAAAACAAGATTCATAACCGACATGACAGGCACCGCTACCCTGCTGATCGACACGAATCCAAATCGCATCCTGATCGCAATCCGTGCGGATTTCGACAATCTTTTGAGTGTGTCCGCTGGTCAAACCTTTATGCCAAATTTCTTTGCGGCTGCGGCTGTAGTAAACGGCTTCGCCGATCTCCAAGGTCTTAGCGAGCGACTCACGATTCATGTATGCCACCATCAAAAGCTCGCCGGTTTTGTAATCGGAAGCGATGCAGGGAATCAATCCATCCGCGTCAAACTTCGGAGCGAAATCAAACCCCTCTTCAAGTGTCTCTCTTTTCCGTTCACCAAAAATTTTAAAAACTAAATCCGTCATTTCTATTTCCTTCTATCATTTATTTTTATAAAAAATTTTCTACTAAACGGCTCAAAAGGCTTTAGATGCCAGGAGCAGGCCAACGCCCGAGGAGATGTACTGTCGCAAGGTACATCGCACGAGGAAGTGCCGCCTGCGACGAAGCAGATAAGGCCTTTTCAGCTGTTTAGCGTAATCCGTTCGGGATACCTTTACGGATTACTCCGACTGCGTTGTGACTATGCAAAGATTCCCAATGCTCAACCGATCCCGCCCAATCCAAAACACGCTTATCGGCATTCAAAACCTTGGAAAGCCGGCGCGTGGCATGCTCCACAAACATCGGGTTGGATCCGTTCATAATCGCAAACGCTTGCTCGTCAATGCGCTTCACCATACTTTGCGTTTCCGTCGGCAAACCTTTGCGAATAATGGCAACCAAATCCTCCACACTGAAATCCTGATCCGGAGAATACTGAACCGTGACTTTGGCGAGCGAGCGTTGACTATGCCCTACCGCAATCCCGTTGCCTTCCCATTCTTTTCCTGCTGCAAAATCTTTTTCGTATTGTTTCGACATCGAAAGCGAGCAAGGGCAAGTGGAAGAATATTTATAATCCACCGTCAAATAAAGCCACACTCCGCCTTTGGCATTTTCATGTCCTTCCAAAACGCAGTCGTAATACTGCCAACCCCAACGGTTAGATTTTAAACTGGGCTGTTTGATGGAATAAGCGTAACGAATTTTAAGATAAGCGCCGTCAAAAAAATCTTCTTCAACCGAATCACGCATATCCGCGCGGAAGCGGTGCAATACTTTTTTGAAAAAAGCTCCATCAACAGGGTTCTTAGCTGATTCCTGCATCAAAATTTCGCCGAGCCGACTCATGTTAATGCCGGTTTTCCCCGACTGGCAATTCACATACATGCTCACCGTCGCGTCATGGCTCATCACCGTGCCGTCTTGATGGCGGAATTGAAGCGGAATGCGGTAATTATTAATACCAACTTTATCGATGGCAATACCCGAGTCATCCGGCAGCTTCTGAAAATCATTCAGGCCGGTTTCATCTTTGGTTTCGCAATTCAAAATTGAGTGACGAATCTCTTTTGCTGACATAACACCTTTAAAATAAATGGCTTGTTGAAAAAGGTTTGGTATTATAGAAATCGTTCCTCAGTTTGGAAAGGCATAATTGAAACCTTTTAAAAAACCTATCCTCTTCCGGGATGTGGGCAGGTAAAGACTAGCAATATGAATCAAAACATAAACATCATGAGCACGCTTTGCTACCTTAAGCAAGGCGGGAAAACCCTGATGCTGCACCGCATCAAGAAAGATCAGGATATTCATCAAGGCAAGTGGAATGGCTTGGGCGGGAAGTTCCTTTCCGGTGAGTCCCCCGAACAATGCGTGATTCGTGAAGTCGAAGAGGAATCCGGCTTCCGGATTCAAAATCCGAAGCTCCATGGCTTTCTCACCTTCCCCAATTTTAAAGCGGGACAAGATTGGCAAATGTTTCTTTATACCGCAAACGAGTTTACGGGAAAAATCAAAGAATGCGATGAAGGTCATTTAGAGTGGATTGAAGATTCAAAACTCAAAGCACTGCCGCTCTGGGAAGGCGATTATTTATTTTTGGATTGGCTCAATCAGAGCCATTTTTTCACCGGTAAGTTTGTTTATGAAAACAAAAAGCTCATCTCTCACTCGGTTTGCTTTTACTGAGAGAGACTGATCTCTTTTTAGTCTGCTTTTTTAAAACGCAGCACTTCTAAGTCGCTCGCAACTAAAACCAAATCCGTACCGTCTTGACGGCAAGAATCCACATGGTCCAACAACTTAAAGTACTCCATCTCAGCTTCTAAACTTTCGCAGGCCATGCGTGTTGCCGCAGGCGCTTCAAAGTCAATCACATGATTTTCCGCGATCTTGAGTCCGCCTGAATACCGGTTGCACGGGGCTTGTCCCATAAAAACAAGTTCCTCTAATTTAAACTCTAAATCCGGAACATTGCGCAAAGCCTCCACGCGCAGCAGTTCCGAACCGCCGCTCTTTAAAACCCAGCGTGCATCGAGCCACTGCCACGCATCTGCCGTCGAAGAAGTCTCCGGAACCGATTCAACAGAGTTCGCACTCGGCGCTGCCGCATCGATGGCCGGACTTGGAATCGGCAAAGCGTCAGATGGTATCGCGTCCGCAGGCTTGTGCTGAACGGCAACAGGCGCGGCAACTTCAGGCTTCGGCTCAACTTTGGGAAGAGGCACAATCTCATTCGCGGGAACCCATTCCAGTAATTGTCCCGGAGCAATTGCCTGATCCACTTCTACCGACAATTTCACTTTGCGATTTTCAGTAATTTCAAAAAGCACTTCGAGCGTTTTGTTGTCTTTCGAAAATCCGCGCACGGCGTCATAGCTAATTTCAACCGGAGGCTTCGCTTTATCTGCGGGCATACGGAACAAACGAAACTTAGCGCATTGGCAATCCGGCGAAACTCCGAACTTCATTTTGGCCGAAGCCGGAAAACCCTGCCCTGCTTTTAACACCGGTGACGGAATACCGGCAAGAGTTTCAACACCAATCGACTCTTGCAAAATGCCGTCCCGCGAAAAAGTTCCGGGCAAATCAAAAATTTTGTGCACCTTGGATACTTTTTCTTCGATCACTTCCTGCGCCCATACCATCGGAACCGAACTCAACATCAAGATTACGCAAATTATTTTCTTCATATTTTTCCCTCGGCGGCTTCGCGAATACGCGTTGCCATCGCAAAAAAACCGTTACGGCGATTCATCGATAAATGACTTTCAAGGCCCAGCTTTTTAAATGTCGCATCCAAATCGATCTTAGAAGCTTCTTCTTTTGTTTTACCTGAATAAATCAAATGCAAAATTGCAGCCAAGCCTTTCACGATAAACGCATCACTGTCCGCCAAAAAATCGACACGTGGCGGAACGGATGAAGACGGCAAAAACTTAAACCAAACCTGACTCAAACAGCCTTGCACCTTATTCGCGTCTGTTTTATCTTCAACCGGCATCGGAGGCAAAGCTTTGCCCAGATCAATCACGTACTTGTAACGATCTTCCCAGCTTTCCATCAATTCAAAATTTTCGATCAATTCTTCAATAGTCACTTTTAAACAACTGGCCCTTTAAATTCAAAACACCTCTGCACAACACGGGGCGAGATTGGTTAATTATCAGGATACTCCATGATATCACCATCCGCGTCGTAATATTGCGCCCCTACTAACTTCCACCGCTTAAATACCTTCACAGCTTCTAATCGACCATCCTCATCATAAAATGCAGCCTCGCCATCCAAAGCGCCATGATCAAATGTATAAAAGTTAGCCACGCTCCCATTTTCAAAAAAACGAGTTAAGCGACCATTAAGACGCCCACCCTGGGTCTCTATATCAAGCGCAACAGCTCCCGAGGGATAATACGCTTGAACTTTTGCTGTTGACCCCGTTCCTCGCTCTGACTCAAGCCCGCAATACAATCCAAACTCATCCACATCACAATAAACAATTGAGGCTCCACTGGGTTCTAAAAATGAAATTTCTTCGGGAGCTCCACCACGAAGTTTCATTCGAAAGAAAGACTGCCCTGACTCATAAAAAACTTGATCAACTCGATTGCGAACTGCAAGGCTCGTTCCGGATAAATTCTCTGAGGCAAGTTTCCCATTCAGATTAAAAGTCTGCGTCTTAATCTCAAGCTCATTCAGCTCACCTGAGTATTGCTTTGTCATTCGAACTTTCCCATCCGTTCGGAAAAACTTCCAAATTCCAAAAGCAGAACCATCTTGATATGTTCCCTCAACTTTTATTTTTCCCGAACGGTAAAATTGACGATACTCACCAACACGCTTTCCAGCACAGTAAGCGGACTCCCACTGCGATCTTTGCGAATCAAAAAATATCTTTGAAAAATCGACTTTCGGCTCTGAAAAAACTTTTTCCTTAAGCTCTCCAGATTCAAAATAAGCCTCACACAAAGCGGGGCTCTGGCCATAATTACAGCGAGCCGTCACAACTTGATTTGCATCGAACCATTTCCAAACCTTCGCATGTTTTCCAAGAAAAAAACTTCCCTCAAGAACAACCTGACCCGATTTGAGCTTTTCAACATATCGACCATGCTTCATACCGAACAAATTCAGTTTCGCATACGTTAAAAACTCACCTGACTGCCCTGATCCAGAGACAGAAAAAAGAGGTGTAAATAAAAAAACAAGAAAAGCAAACAAGCCACAAACACCTATCGAAGCAAGCTTTTTTACTGAGGCATTCATAAAGTTACTTTCTTTTAGCTTTTTCCGAAAAAAATAATCCTGAAACCCACTCTCTTCATCATCCATGCTTATGTCACACCAACCCAACCTCCGAGGAGTTGCTCCAACACCTCGGAGATTCATAACAGGAAACGCAAAGCGTTTCTCCGCTCAACAGCTTTTACCTCACTCTTGCCAATACATTTCAGGCAAAACATCTTAGATGCGAGTTCTGAGCGCAGCATCAGTTGTTTGAGCAGATAAGATGTTTTGCTGAAATAACTCAAAATAGTTTCTGAAGTTCAGGCAGTATTATTGGCAACTTCGTCACACCCTCACTGCCCATAAAATGCCTATATCCGTTTACCGCAATTACTTCAGCACCGAGAGAAGCGGCAAATTCACGGCTGCGCCCCTGAGGAACGACTGAGTCATCCACGGATAGAATGGAAATTGATTTCCCAATTTTCTTTTTTACTTCTTCAAGGTGCACCTGTGTTTCATAAAACTCTTTAAATGCTTGAATCCGGATGTTTCCGCTAAATCCGGCAACAAAGACACAACCGTCCGCATAGGCACCTTTAACAAGACCGAGATAATGTGCAATTGTGACGCAGCCCAAACTATGTCCAACGAATATCAGCTTTCCGCCCTTGGGCAAAGATTCCACGGTTTGATGGAGATGCTCAACCCATTCCGCCAAAACCGGATTCAAGGAATTCGGCATTTTCGGAATCGTACAAGTAACCCCATCTTCTTCCAGAACTGTTTTCAGCCATTGAAACCAATTGCAGTCCGGATCAGCTGCCCAGCCATGAACGATCACAACATTTGTCTTTTTATTCTTCATACCACCAACTCAGAATTCAAAAATTAAAAATCATAACCATGGACCAAAACCAATCAGATGATCGGACATCTTTGCTTCTTTAGCTATGGTCTTGATTTCTGAACTTTGATCTCTGAACTAAAATAAAGCCTAAGCCCAATCCTAAAATCATCATTCCCACACAAAGCCATTGCCCCATCGAGAAGCCTAAACTCAAAAGCCCAAGCTGCTCATCCGGCTCACGGAAATATTCGATCGCAAAACGAATGGCACCATAACAGAAAGCATACGCACAAAAAATCCACCCGGGGAAATAATTTTTATTTCTGAGCGGCCAAAGAATCAGAAAAATCAGCAAGCCTTCCCCGGCCATTTCATAAAGTTGGGAAGGATGACGTGTTAACCGTAAGGGGTCTGTCGAAAAAATCATCCCCACCGCTGAATCCGTCGCGCGCCCCCAAAGCTCGCCGTTGAGAAAATTGCCCAATCTTCCAAAAGCGTATCCAGCGGGAACCGAGGCGACGATAAAATCAATATGCTTCCAAAATTCGATTTTATGTTTGCGGCAAAACAACCATGTCGCAAGCGTCGATCCCAACCATCCACCGTGAAAGGATAACCCGCTAATTCCCGTAAAACGAATCCCTCCGTCAAATTGAAAAGGCAGAATAATTTCAAGCGGATGTGAGAAGTAATAGCTCCACTGATAGAACAAAACATACCCAAGCCGAGAACCAATTACCACACCCAAAATAACCCAAAAGTAATAGTCTTCGAGCAGCGCTCTGGTCAGGTTCGTTTCTTTACGTTTTACACGCCAAGCGCAAAGCAAAAAGGAAACAAAAATCGCGAGAAAATAACAAATTCCATACCAACGAATTTCAAAAGAGCCTATCTGAAAAAGGACAGGATCAATGTGAGAAGGAATTTCACGCCAGAATGCCGCGAAGCCCGCCATGCGGATTAAGCCCTAGAATGTTCTAGTTTCTGAAGTTTAGCGAGCAGTTCGTCGAGATCGTGATAAAGGCCGGGAAGGTTCTGGTTGCTGGACACGCGATAATCCGCAAGTTTAATCGTGGCATCGAGTCGCTGCGCGGTCGACTCCGAGTTTTTCGCCTCACGCGCTTCCAACTCTTGAAATGCTTCAAATGTGGTCGGATCATTTTCACGGGCACGCTTCAGCATACGGTCGAAACGAATACGGGGATCCGCATAAACTTCGATAAACGAAAACGACTTTGACGAGCGAAAGACGCCAACTTCATCAGGATGTCGAATGGAATCAATGCAGTAGCTTTTACCTGGCTGTAATTGTTCTAAAACTTTTTTGGCGAGCACGCCCGAACCATGTTCGGAACGCATTTCATTACCCAGCGCATAGAGGCTATCGCGAGTAGGAGCAATGCCGCGTTTCTTGGCTTCCTCACGAAGCACATCGGAAAGCGAAAAGTAAGCAAATCCCTTGGACTGCAAATACTTGGCTGCTTCGCCTTTTCCGGAACCATTTTTTCCTGTGAGACCAATCCAAATCGACATGGGCAGTATTGTAAAGATAAATCCTGAATTTCTAAACAGAAATTTTAAATTTTTATACCAAACAGCTTAAGACCATTCTCCGTCGTAAGCCGTCCTAGCTCTTCAACCGAAACGCCACGAACCTGAGCCGCTATTTGAGCCGTTTCAAGCATCAGCGCCGGTTCGTTCCTCTTCCCTCGCATACTTTGCGGCGGCAAATAAGGGCAATCCGTTTCAATTAAAATTCGGTCACTCGGACACTCTTTGCAGGCGGCACGCAGCTCATCGTTTTTCTTATAAGTCAAAATACCTGAAAACGAGATATGAAAGCCCAAATCAAGACATTGCTTCATCACAACACGATCGCCCGTAAAACAGTGAAACACGCCGGAATAAGGAGCTTTACCAAAATCGCGCAACATTTCAAGAAGACGATCAAAACAATCCCGCGAATGAATAATCAAAGGCTTTTTCACGCGCTGCTGCATTTCAAGAAAACGGATAAACACTTTCTCTTGAACATCACGCGGTGCGTCTTTGTGGTAAAAATCGAGCCCCACTTCGCCCAACGCAACAACCTTGGGATGTTTTAGCAAAGCCTCAATCCCCGCAAATTCTTCTTCCGTAGCTTTATGCGCTTCAGTGGGATGAACGCCGGCAGATGCGTAGACATTCGGATATTTCTCAGCATATTCCAAACAAACCTTAGAAATAGCGAGATTCACACCCACATTTAAAAAAGTGTTTACACCGACAGCCTTCGCGCGCGCAAACATCTCTGCGCGATCAGCATCAAAATCATCGTAATAAAGATGGCAGTGAGTATCAAATAAGGTCATAACTTTTCTAATTCAAAGATCAGAAATCAGAGATCAGAACCATAGATTGAAGCGTTAGAGTTAGTTCGAACGGCTTTGATTTTTAAGTTATGGTTTTGACTTCTGATCTTAGATTTCTGATTTCATCCTTTTGTTGAATTCCGGGTTAAGTTCCATACACTCTTTTTCTAAAATACCTGTAATAACTTCCACGCCAGCTTGCTTAAGGATGCTGATTCCCTGCCCCTGATGCTTGGGGTTAGGGTCAATGGCACCCACAACCACTTTTTTAATTCCGCTCGCGAGAATCGCGTCGGTGCACTTACCGGTTTTTCCGACCGTGCAACAAGGCTCAAGCGTGACATAAAGCGCAACTTGGTTCTTGGTTCCTGGTTCTTGGTTCCAAGCCCGCAGGGCTTCGACCTCCGCATGCGGCCCACCAAAAAACTTGTGACAGCCACGCGCTGCTATCTTTCCGTCTTCAACAATGACCGCACCGACAATCGGGTTATCGCCTGTTTGCCCTTTAGCTTTCAACGCTTCAGCTATCGCTGCGCGCATAAATTGTTCATGTGTCATAAGTAACTCAGTTGCCGTATGGCTATTAACCTCAAGCGCCGGTTAGGCTTTGCGCCTCCGGAGCCGGCGCAGGCTCCGCAAGCCTGTTTCGAAACGCTTATTCCGGCTCATGATTCTGTCTCATTCAGCGAAGGAAGCCTTCCGCGGATGGAACGCGGCTTTCCTTTCGCCTCATTCGCAAGAATCATTCCCTTCACTGCGCATGTTTCTCAACACTGGCTTGCTGATGCAAAAAAATCAGATCTCTAGTGCAAATCACTCTTCCCAATATTGCATTGCGCGCAAAGAGTTTGCAGATTCTCCATTTCAGTTTCACCCCCTTTTGACCAAGCCGTAACATGGTCAACATGAAGCATAACCGTAGAATCTTTCGCCGGACTTGCGCCGCACATTTTACAAATACAATTGTCTCGAATTAAAACCTTGGCTCTTAATCGCCAATTGATTTTTCTTGGCGTCCTTGCCGTCTTGCTATCCTTTGCCCTTTTTACATCTTTGCCGAACTCTTCTGAAACCGGAATCCCATTAATAAAATCTGCAAAAGCCTGCAAGGCTTTATTCCACGATCCAAATCTCTTTTCGTATGTTCCAAGGGCAAACTTCGAATAGCCCTTACTTTTCTCCAAATCGCTTCCTACAGGCTGTTTCCCAAGTATTTTCCAAACATTAGCTAGATTCTCAAAAAGACTTTCTTCTTTATTATTCAATGTAAGAACCACTTTTAAACCGCTAGCTTCTAACGCTTTGTTCCAAGAGCCAAATCGTCGAAGGATGGTTGTTTTTCCAAACCTTCCTTTTTCATCATAAATCGTCCCGGTTAATGTTTGCAGATTAAGCAACATGGCAACTCTCTTCAAATCATCAACTAGCTCCGCCTGCGGAACATTTCGTCTTCTAAGATTTATTTCAAATTTACCCATGCAATCTTTCGCTTATCAACTCACAATTTTTACCGCAATGCAGCAGATGAATGAAAATTTATGCGAGCTTTATCGAGCATAAAAATCAACACAGCAGTGGTTTTCATCAGGATTTTTTGACCGTCCATACGGTACCAGTCGGCGTATCCGAAATTTCGATTTCTAGGGCAGTGAGCTCGGCGCGGATAAGATCCGCTTTCGGGAAATCTTTTGCTTTACGGGCATCGTTGCGCGCGGCGATCAGGGCTTCGACTTTCGACACGTCGATATTTTTTTCGCGAATCAGAATTTGATCGAGGCGTTTTAGAAATTCTGCGGGGGTTTCTTGGAAAAGCGCGAGGACTTTGCCCCACTTTGCCATCCAATCCGCATACAAAGCCGCAACGGCTTTGGCTTCCGCTGAAACTTTTTGGCCGGCTTTAAAATAACCATTAAACGCACGTGTCACTTCGAAAATCTGCGCAAAAACAACGGGGGTATTGAAATCATCATTAAGCCCCGCCGTAATTTCTTCATCGGCCTTCTTAAGAATAGACTCAAACGCGGGTGCGGCACCTTTAGCAGCAAACTTGGCTGATTGTTCCAGCGACGCGTAAATGCGCCCCAACGAACTCATCGCCTGCACGGCTTGAGCTTTCGAAAAATTAAGCATGGACCTGTAATGCACCGTGAGAAACATAAACTTAAGAATCTCACCATGATAGTCTTCAAGAAACTTGCGCGCGGTCATCACGTTGCCAAGCGACTTTGACATTTTTTCATCGCCAAAGTTAATAAACTGATTATGCATCCAATATTTCACATAAGGCTTATTCGTCACGCCCTCGCCCTGCGCGATTTCGTTTTCATGATGCGGAAAAATAAGATCGATTCCGCCGCCGTGAATATCGATTTGTTCGCCGAGCTCGCCGTGTATCATGCAGGTACATTCAATGTGCCAACCCGGACGCCCTTTGCCCCACGGCGAATCCCATGCCGGCTCACCCGCTTTTGCCGGTTTCCAAAGCACAAAATCAAAAGGGTTCTTTTTATGTGCCGCAACTTCAACACGGCTGCCGGCCTCAAGCTCAGCCAGTTTTTTCCCCGAAAGCTTGCCGTAACCCGCAAAAGAATCGATCGAGTAAATCACTTCGCCTTCATGGACATAAGCTTTACCGTTTTGAATCAGCTTTTCAATCGTGCTAACCATTTGCGGAATATATTCGGTGGCGCGCGGATTTTTGGAATGCGGGGTTAAGCGCAACGCGGCAAAATCTTTTTCAAACTCGGCAATAAATTTCTTAGTCAGGTCAGACGGAGTCACACCCTGCTCTGCGGCCCGCTTGATGATTTTGTCGTCAATATCCGTGTAGTTATAAACATATTTGACCTGATAACCGGAGGCCTCGAGCCAATTGCGGACAAGATTGAAGAAAATAGCCCCGCGGAAATTGCCTATGTGTAAATAGTCATAAACCGTCGGCCCGCACACATACATCAAAACACGTCCAGTATGGAGAGGCGTAAACGGCTCGATCTTTTTCGTGAGTGTGTTGTAAATATTTATCATAAAAATAACTCAAAACTCAGAAATCAGAGTTCAAGGCCATAACTCAAAGCTTTTCAGCTTTTCGAACATCTTTGATTTTTAGGTTATGGTTCTGATCTCTGATTTTTGAACTTTGATCTGTGCTGTCGCTTATTCCTCGGAACTTGTTTATAATCGTGCGTTATTCTAACGAGGAAGGGTGCATGGAAAAAGTTATATTTATTGATCGTGACGGCGTCATCAATGTAGATCTCATGGGCTATGTCGAGCGCCCCGAAGACTTTCGCTTTGAGGAAGGCGCGATTGAAGCTTTAAAGAAGCTTTGTGAAGCAGGCTATAAAATCAGCGTGATTTCTAATCAAGCGGGCGTCGGTGATGGTGTTTTCACGAGCGATGCTTGCTGGGCTGTGCACAAGCACATGCTTGCCCTGCTTGCAAAAGAAGGTGTCGATATTTTTTCAGCTCATTATTGCCTGCACGGAAAAACCGCAGGCTGTAAGTGCCGCAAGCCAGAAATTGGTTTATTTAAAGAAGCAGAAAAGCGAATCGAGTTCGATAAAAAGAAAACCTTTTTCATCGGCGACAAAGCCACCGATATTCAAGCCGGAAAAACTTATGGAATTAAAACGGCGTTTGTACGCACAGGACACGGCCGTGAAGATGAAAAACTACTGAAGGGTGATCTTGTTCCGGAGTTGCGCGCAGACAATTTACTGTCCGCGGTAAATTTAATTTTTGACCGCTATCATTCCGGGCCGTCAAAGCGCAAAGAACGCAAACCAAAGCCCCCTCGAAAAAAGAAACCCCGCGTTATCAAGCCTATGCAAAATGAGCCTCTCAAGCGCGATTCTCAAGCTCAGTCAGAAAAGAAAAGCACACCTAAAAAAGAGGGCTCAAAACCCTTCGAACCTTATTGGAAGAAAAAACGCTAACGTTTAAGGGACAGGGTCAAAAGGCGGTTGTTTCGAAAAAGGATGACACCGACCTAGGCGTTTAATTCCCAGCCACAATCCCTTCCAGGCTCCATACTTCTGAATTGCTTCCGCGCAATACTCTG
Organism: uncultured bacterium; assembly: GCA_964562525.1. Lineage (GTDB taxonomy): Bacteria > Omnitrophota > Omnitrophia > Omnitrophales > Aquincolibacteriaceae > Multiplicimicrobium. The sequence goes on along the minus strand of CAZLTL010000021.1, from coordinate 1,823 downwards.
AACAAGGCGGATTAAAACGGCAAGACGGCCCAAAGAAAGCACGCATCACGGCTTGGTAGAAAAAGAGCGCCCCTAAACAAATCTTTTTCAGCATCGCAAAAAATCAAAAATGATTTTATTCGCCAAGTCCGGCTTTTCTTTTAAAAGCGAGTGGCTTGCACCCGGAATAATCGCGAGCTGAGCTTTTTTAATCAACCGCATCATCTCAATCGAATGCTCGGGTTTGATCATGTCACGATCCCCCGCAACAATCAGCGTCGGGCATTTGATTTTCTTTAAAAGCGATGGCTTCCACTTCGGTTCAGTCAACCAAAGCTTGCGGCATTTTTCAAACACTTGGAAGTAATGCTCAGGCGCATCGGGCGAGTAAGCCTGATACCGCGGATCGATGCCGTATTTTTTTGGATTTTGCTTTTTTAAATCGCGCTGAAAAACCGGCTCGCAGCCGTGATGATGATAATTGCCTCCGACCAAAACAATTTTTTTTACCCTTGCAGGGTATTTTGCGGCCAACCACAGAAGCAAATTTGCACCATCGCTATACCCCGCAAAATTTGCTTTTTTAATCTTCAAACTCTTCATTAACGCGAGTGTTTGCTCAGCCATCACTTCATAGGAATAATTTCCTGCAATATCTGCGGTATGTCCATGACCGGGGCGCTCAGGAAGAATCACTTTAAATGACTGAGAAAAGAATGGGGTTTGATAACGCAAACCATCAATGCAGGAAAGCCCGCCATGCAGCCAAAAAAGTGGCACGCCTTTTCCGTAAACCTCGTAATGCAAACGCAAACGACCGATATTCGTATATCGGCCGTTTCGCTTCGACTTCACATTTTCAAAAAATTTTGGAGTAAGCTTTTTCATTGTTTTTTAAAAATCTTCAAAACCGTCTGGATGCCAGGCGTAAATGAGCAAAAGAGGAGGCGTAGTGAAACCTACGCCGCACGAAGTTTGCGAAATTTACAACGCCGCAGACAGATGGTTTTCAAGATTTTTAGTGGTGATGATGGCCATTGGGGCCATGAGCATGCCCATGCTGAATCTCATCTTCCGTCGCGGGACGAACTTCCATCACCTCAACATCAAAAGTAAGATCCACACCGGCCAAAGGATGATTACCATCCAGCATCACATGATCCGCTTCAACGGCCTTCACAATAAAAACAGGGCCGTGATCACCGGCTGTTAATTCCATACCCACACGAACTTCGCCCGCGGGCAATTGTTCTCTGGGAACTTTGACTTTTAAATCTTCGCGGACTACACCGTAACCCTCCGCGGCCGGAATACTGACTTTCTTTTTATCGCCAACAGCCATTTTAAAAAGCTCAGTCTCAAGAACCGGAATAATTTGCTGGGCGCCTTCCAAAACGGGAAAAGCCTGGGCTCCTCCGCGGGAAGTGTCGATCACATCGCCTTTGTTATTGGTCAAAATATAATGAAACGATAAAACTCTCTTCGACATAATCTCCTCCAAATAACTCAAAACTCATGGATCATAGCTCAAGACCACAAATCAAAAACAATCAACTGTCCGAGCATCTTTGATTTTTTATTTATGGTTCTGATTTCTGAATTTTGATTTCTGAATTTAAAAAAAACTGACACACTCTAAAAATATCAGCCCCGCACCTCAGCAGTTTTTGCCACACGGGCAGTAATCTCGCCCTTCAACGCATTACTGATAATCTTTTTCACATCTTCCGACAAATCTGACTTCAGAATCCACATCACATAACCTTTGTCCGTCTTAACGATTTCTTCCAAAGATAATTTGCGGTCATATTTTCCGAACATCAAATAAAACTTGTTATCACACC
>CAZLTL010000020.1:0-32934 GCA_964562525.1 uncultured bacterium | reverse complement strand
CCAAAGTGCCTGGCACTTTGACTTGGGCACAAAAAAAATGTCACAGCTTGGCACATATCATCGACATTCCTTTGAACCAACTTGACCATGCTCTGTTTCATAAACCGCCTCTTTTAAGGTCTACGGATAACCCTCAATTAAAACTATCCCTAAGAACCTACTAGTAACTTATTCTACGAAACGAATACTGTCAATGCTAATTTATATAGCAATATAACTTCTTATAGCAACTTAAAATCTCATACTCCAATACAGCTGATTGCATCAACCAGCTAAACCTCTATTTGACTGAGAGCGAAATGAGCCTCTTCATATCCAGGATTTATGCTAATCGCCTGCTCAAGGTAGGCTTTTGCCTCTAAAATGGCTCCTTTTTGAAGATCAATCTGCGCCAACTCAAATAGGGCTTTAGCTTTAATCAGCGGAAGCAACGCTTGAGGCTGAACTTTTTCGATTTCAAGCACTGATTTAAAAGATTGAACCGCCTCGGCAATTTTGCCTTGCTTGGAAAGCACCAGCCCCAAGTTAAAGCGTGCTTGGACTAAATCAGGGTCCAAACGAAGCGCCTCGAGGTACTCTTTCTCCGCTACTTCTGAATCTCCGGTCTGATCCATTACTTTGGCATAGTTAAAGTGCGCCAAAGCTAAAGACTGCGCACGGTCAGCTTCCCATTTCACCGTAAATATTAAATTAAAAATAGCTTGAGCTTCGCGCAGCTTCCCCTGTCCGGCAAGCGAAACGGCATAATTCGTTATCAGCTCAAGAGACACGGAGTAATTAGTCAATGACCCGATATACTGACGCGGGTTTAATTCAATAGCACGGTGAATATACTCTTGCGCTCTCTCATAATCCCTCGCATTTCCGGCGATAACACTTAAGTTATTCAAAGCGCGCACATTGTTCGGCCGTTTCGCCAAGGTATCGGCCCAAATCAATTCTTCACTTTGATAGAGACCATTACGAGCCCAAGAGCTTCCTGCCAAAGTTAGACAGAGAATAAAGCAAACCGTCCATAACAAACGCGGATAGCGACACAGCATTTTAAAAGCCAGAAGAGCCATAGGGAGCACAAAAGATAAAAGAGGTAAATACATACGCCGTTCTGCCGCAGGTTCGGTGGTGACGGGAACTAAACTCGATGAGGGCGCTAAAATAAAAAAGAACCAAAGCCCGACAAATCCAAAAAACTCCCCCCGAAAAGCGGCAACGCAGGAAATCACAAACAAGAAAATTAAAATAACGCCCTGGGGAACAACTTGCTGCCAAGACTGGACGACTTCCCAATCGGCATAATCGAGCGATAAATTCACAGGCCAAAAAACAAGCTTGAAATAGTGAAATATGACTTCGGCTTGAGTCAGTAAATAAGTCCAAGCCGTAACATTCTCAAAGTGAAAACCGGCCGCGTAGGAATGCGGCAACTTGAGCTGTAAATAAATCAAAAATAGCCACGAAGATGCCAAGGCTAAATAAAAAATCTTACGTCTGTGAAAAAGCTCTTTCCAGGAAGAAGCAATAAAGACGCGATCAAAAAACAAAACCAACAGCGGGCAAGCCGCCATAACTTCCTTCGACCCCATCCCCAAAAAACAAGCAAGCACGGCTAAACCGCGCCATACGGCGGGGCGTTTTGAGGAAAAACTTCGGGTAAATAAACAGAAAACGGCAAAATAAAAAAAACCAACGAGAAGCTCGGTTCTTTGGGTGATATAAGTTACCGCCTCGGTTTGAATAGGATGTAAAGCCCAAAGACAAGCGGCAAAAAAAGAAAATGAGACTTCACGGCCCGCAAGCCATTCCGGCTTTTTAAACTTCAACGACAATAATAAAAAATGGAAAAGAAAAAGAGCGGAAGCAGCATGAATAGCAATATTAACCAAATGATAGCCGAACGGATCCACTTCACCGACAGCATAATTTAAAGCAAAACTTAATGCGGAAACGGGTCGGCCTGACACGGGGGAGCCGCGAGGCAAATCCAAATATTTCGAAAGGGGTCCAACAGGAGAAATAAACTCACTTTTAATAATGGTTGGAACATCGTCAAAAATAAAGGGGGCATGCAAAGTATTGCTGTAAACAAGACCGCAAAGAGCCGCAATCAATACCGATAAAGCTAATTTTATTTTCATTTCACTCATTGGCTTTTAAAAAATCAGAAATTAACCTGAAATATCGTATCAAATTTTAAGTGACCGGTTCGTCCTTTTCTTTAACCCACCAAGTCGCAGGCTCGGCTGCCTGATTCCCTTCTTCTGAAAAATCACGGATTTCGAAAGGCGCATTGGATTCACTGCTCAGACGAGGCCGATTGACATCCGAAAGTCGAATCAAAACTTCGCCGCTGTTTGCATCCGGAATCAGCCATTCATAACGACGAACCCGCGCGTCCAAGACCGCCTCTTTAATCCAACTTTCTCCGCCATCGAGAGAATACTCAAATTTGAGATACTCGATATTTCCTCCAAAATCCCATTCTATCGCACGTTTTTCTCCGGTACGCCAAACAGGAATATCATTTTCCGTGGGGTCAACGAGTTTCAACCACGCTTTAACGGCAATGTATCCGCCCAAATCATCAGGAGCGGTGTCAAAAACTTGCAAATCGGATGTTCTGGTGATTTTAAGGCGCAAAGTGTCGCTCTCCGCCTCAGCGGGCACAAGCCAACGGAATGAATAATTTCCGGCGGCACCGCCCGGGATCTTTTCCTTTGCTAATTTCCAATCCGCATACATATCCGTTTGATAATAAAGACTAAAAAAATCAATTGTGCCGGTCGTCACCCATTTTAAATCTAAAAATCTTCCGGCGTTGTAAGCCTCCGCATCTTTGGCTGAAATTTGCAATTCAATCCCCGGAACTATCTCAAAATCTTTATCGGAAATCGAGTAAACCGATTCATCCGCTTCGCTGACAATCTTAATGCGCGCGCGAGTCAACGTTAAATCCGGAATGGGATTCCAGGTAAAAGAACCTTTGCCGTTTTTACCCGGCACCACGCGCGCGATACGCTGTGTTCGTGGAAAAGGATCAAAACCATACCCGCTTTCGCGGTCATAGTAAATCGAGAGCACCCCAAGCCTACCCTTATACTCCCACTCAATTTTACGCTCGGTTTCGCCGACATACCATCGCTCGCCGCCATTGGGTGAAATCAACTGTATTACGCCTTTAATTTGAAAAGGAACGCGTGTTTCATCGGTGTTTTTTCCTTCTAGGTCCGGAACAACAATCCGCACAATGGCCTCTTTGGTAATCACGGTCTTATTATTCACCGTGTCGGGAATAATCCATTTAAAACTTGGGTTAGTGATGGAAACCGCTTTCGCAAGCGTATGCTTAAATTCATCGCGCCCGCCTTCAAAGGAAATCTGAACATCGACAAGCTGCTCGCCCTGAGCGCCTTTGCCCCGCACCAACATATCCGCGGAGTAATTCCAGCGAATCTCAATCGTTTCACCCACCCGAAAAACTTCGCCTCCAACGGGTAAATTCAAGGTCAAAGGGGCGAATTCAACCACAGTCCAGCTGACTTCCGCATCCACCGCTGCGGCACCGCCGCGACGCAGCAAAAGCCGCTCCGCGCCGTCAAACTCTGAAATAAAACTGAACGAAGAAGATTGCTCGCCTTCGGAATAATTCGCCGCATTTTTACCGCCAAGCACTTGTAAAAATACTAAAGCCCGATTTGGATTTGTTTTTTTAATTTGAATTACTTGATCCCTGGCTTTTGACCCAAAATACGCGACACCTCTTTGAACTTGATTCGCGGCGCCAAGCAGCTCGACTAAATTCCACTGAATTTCTAAGTCCGTATCGCGGTCTTCTGTTTTTTCTTTTCGTTTAAACACAAGTTGATTGTCTTCGGGTAAATCGGCCTGCACGAGGGAAAGATCCCTGCGTGACGCTACACCTTGACCGGCAATCCAGTAGTAATGAAAAAAACTACGGCTCTGATCACGTACGGAATCAGAAAGATAAGCACTGGTATCCACCGCAAAATCCGGCATTTTTGCCGAACCCTTTTGAACCTTAACCCCTTCATCAAATTCAACCAATTGCCAATAGAGCTGAGCGCGAGGCATGGGAAGCCTCAAATAATCACTCTCTTTCTTTTTGCTTTCAGGTTCTTGCGCCGTGGCCTCAATTTGTTTTTTGACTAAAATTTCGGGTTTGGGAACAACAGCATCGGTCCGCTTAATTACTAAAGTATGCGAATCCGCCAACTGCGGCAGAAAATGCAAATGTGCGCGTGCCGCGGGTAAATAAGACGCCGCGGTCACATCCAACAAAACCCACGCGTTTTTTGATTCCACTTTGGAAATCGCCACCCTTTTTTGATAAACATCCTGGGAAAATTCCGTTACCCCTCTTCGGACTCGCGCGCCCGATTTAAATTCAGCAACGCTTACGGCGACTTCGATCCCGGCACCTTTTTGCTGACGAACCACGCGCACCGTCCGTCGGTCTAAAAAATCGGCGGCAACCTTCAAAGCAGCTTCATCCGCTTCCTCTGCCCTGGAAATAACCGATAGCGTAATAAAAGAACGCTCGGGATTAACGGTTTGAGGGAGAGTGTATGTTCGCTCTAAATCCTCTTCGGAAAAAACCAGCTTACCGTGCTGAATTTTATCCACCTGCAAGGCTTGAGATGAAAAACTAAAAGAGAGGGTAAAAAAAACGAGAGCAATGAAGAACTGTTTTGAAATCATGGAGTCATACCGCTTTAGGGCTTAACCGGAAACCAAAGGTTTATTATCAGGCTTCTCAAACTCCATTTGATTTAAGCGCCTGTCTTTGACATAAGACTCTTGTCGAAACTCGCCGGTTTCAGCGCGCCCTTCTCGGTTCGCACGAATTTCAGTGAACCGAAAAATAACTTCATCGCCTGCTTTAATTTCATCCCATTGCGCCCGGTATTTCATTTGAATTTCATTGTGCTTCACAAACCCGATTTCCTGGTCAATGCCTTCCGTAGCGTTATTGTAAATAATCGAAATGTAGTTCGGCTGAACCACGCTCACTACCCCTGTGTCTTCAATTTCATTTTTGATCTCCGTCTCGTGAACGTTAGTGCAAGCCGCGAATAAATTAAATGAATGGAATAGTATGCATACAAAAAAAGCCCCTCGAAACGAGGGGCTTTTCAAACTGATCCCAAACCGGGACATGATTTACTTTTTCTTAGGTGCCCACCAAGGCTGTTTCGCAGCCTTAGGCTCCTCGGCGACAGGTGCCGCGACTTCCTCTACAACAGGAGCCACTTCAGCTGCCGCGTCGGCAACAACCGTCTCACCCGTTTCAACAACGGCATCTGCAGCCTGGGTTACTTCTTCAGCAACGACAGGCAATTCTTCAGCAACCGGAGCTGGAGGTGTTTCCTCAACAACAGGTTCAGGCTGAGGCTCAATTTTCTCTGCGGGAATTTCAGCGGCTTCCCCGGCTTTTTCACCGCGGAACCCAAATGCAACTGCCGGCTTATCCTTTTCTTGAACACTGATCACACCGCGAATTTTTCCTTCAACTAACTCACCGCGCCAAAAAACGGTGTCTTCCGCATCATTACGCTGCATCGTCTCAAAGACCGGAACCATATCATCGCCGACAGTCAAAGTGTAATTGGACGTTCCAAACCCCTTCTCCCCCAGACCCGAAGAGTTTAACTTATTATCTTTAAAGATGACCGTATCCTGCGTCGTCTTACGGTCTTCTTTTTTACCTGCGGTGGATGTCACCTCTAAATTCCAGGTAAAACCGTTAAGCGTCTTCTGGGCTTCTTCGGTAATTTTGGCAATCTCTTCGGCCTTCTTGGCATCTACTTGCGCGAACGCAGCAGGCATCAGTCCGACAAAAAACAACCCGGTTAAAAGCCATACAGGCAGGCTTACTTTCAAACTGTTCTTACTCATACACACTCCTTTGATGAATCCCATTAAATCATAATTTAATTGCATTATTGAGGCGGTATTTTCGCAGTTCAGTTTGACTACGTCAATAGCACCTCTACTAATTCAGACGAGTAATCCGCTGGTTTATTCAGCCTATTTAAAGCTTAAAAGAGCTTCTCTTCCGCTCGGGAAGCCTTAAATGTAGCAATAAAGGTTCGAACCCAACTGCTATCCTCTGCTTGAGGCTGAAGCCGTAAATAGGTCTTAAAATACTCAACCGCCTTCTCTTTTTCAGGTAAATAGTCTGCGTAAAGCTTCCCCAAATTAAAATAAGCCGAGGCGTCGTCAGGCCGCAATTGCGAAGCCCGCAAAAACTCAGCCGCCGCATTTTTATAGTCCCCTGACTTGCTTAGCATCACACCCAAATTGTAATGCAAATCGGCATTTTCGCGGACTAGCTTATCGCGGTCTTGCGCGATTTTAAGCATACTTTTAGGCGCTTGAAATTGCACATCCTCTTGCGTGTTAGGACGGTTGAGCATAGCCTGATTTTCTTCCGTGAGAGTTTTATTGAGGGCTTGCATCGAGGCAACCTGATCGGCCAAATCTTTGCTTTCCAATTCAATATTTGTCATCTTGTCATCGAGTTGCTCATTGGCCTTTTTGAGCTCTTCGATGTTTTTGAGCAATTGCTCATTTTCAGCTTTGAGCTGGCCTACTTTTTCGATAGTGGCTTTTGAATCTTCAATTGCTTTATTCCGCTCATCATATGCGACCTTGACCTGGGCGAGAATATTATCGCGGTCAGCACGCAAAGCCTTGTACTCTTTTTCTAACAAAGTCCAATCATTCAAGGCTTGCGCAGGATCTGCCGCTTGCTCTTGCGCTAATGCGGCGGAAGAAGTGATTATCATCAGGCTGGCTACAACTGCGGCAGAGATCACTGTGTTTTTGCGAATGAGTCCAAAAAAAAACATCACTGCTCCGTCTTCTCCGATTGAAACCCATCCGCTTCATAAGGTCGATATTCTTTTAATCCCCCGCCGAAGTGATCTTCGTCACCCGTCACCAGTTTCTCTCCAGTAACAATATGCGGTGTAATGAAAATAATTAACTCTGAAACTTCATCATCAGTTCTCGTTTTCTTAAAGGCAGCCTTTCCGAGAAAAGGAATTTTGCTTACACCCGGAACTTCATCATTATTCTCAATCTCTTCATTTTTTCTTAATCCGCCAATAATCACAGTTGCGCCATCTTTCACAACCACTTTTGTTTCCGCGATTGAAGTGTCCACAATCGGAATACGGTTACCGCTTTGTGTTGCCAATGTCCGCACCACGCTGCTGACCTCAGGAGCAATGCTCATCTCAATGAATCCATCACTCGTAATGCGCGGTGTGACGGCAAATTTAATACCCACATCAATAAACTGCACTTCTTCCGCAGTGGTCGCAGTTGAAGTTCCGGTCGTGGTCGTGGTCGTAACATATGCTTCTTTCGTCCCCACGTGAATTTTAGCCTGTTGATTTTCAGTCACAAGCAATCGCGGCTTAGAAATAATTTTTGTTTTTCCGAGATTTCTTAAATAACGGAAAAGCTCATAGCCATCACGGCTGACGGTTGAAAAAATGAGGTCACCTGTATCAAAAGGTTCTTTATTCAGACCCAACTTTTCCGCGATTCCTATGCGCGTCACAGCCGGAACTTCTGAGCCGGGAGTTGTGTTATCCGTGGTATTGCGAAAATCACCAACTTTATCAACTCCGTGAAAATCGAGGTTGGTAAAAATAGCATCCCAATCAATGCCCGCGTCTAAATTATTACGCAAAGAAACCTTCACAATCTTCGCGTCGATTAAAACCTGCCGCGTTTTGCGGTCCAAGGCGGCAATCAAAGTTTCAACTTCGCCCATGCGATCTTGAAAAGTTTTGACAATAATTTGGTTGGTGCGCTCATCCGCTTTAATCGAACCCAATTTATTGGTTTCAAACTCCGCCTTAAGCCTTTCTTCCAAATCTAAGGCTTTGGCATATTTCAAATCAAAAATACGCACCAATCCTTTTTGTTCAAGAACTGCTAATGACTTTTCCATCTCCGCAACTCGTTCAAGGGTATCGACAATCATAATTGTTCCGGAGTTTTCATCGACAAGAAGCCGGCCGATTGAACTTTTCAGAGCATCGAGCAAATTAAACGCCATTTCCGGCATTGCGTATTGAAGACGGAATGTTTTAACAACGCGCGTGTCGGCAAATCGTTCACCATGCAAATCTTTGTACTCCGCTTCCGTCATAATGTGATAAAGATCGCCGCGTTTTTCATAGGCAAGACCATTGCTCCGCAGAACAATATCAAAAATATCTTTAATTGGAACATTGTTCACAAAAAGATTTACGCGACCCGAAACGTTGTTACTGATGGACATATTCAGTTCGGCTTTTTGGGCAAGATATTTCAAAACATCGCCTGCTTCAGTAGCGCGAAACTCCAGCGAAACCAGAGCGTCCATACCGGTTGCGACAGGTCCGGTTGATCCTATAACATCAGCTGCTGGCGTCTGCGGATCTGTGAAAACAGTAGGCGTATTTTGAGCGTAAATGGCTCCGTGCGTACAAACAACAAGTGCTGCCGCAACAAACGACCAACCATAATTTTTGATTTTCAAATTAATTTTCAACATCTTCTTTAACCAATCTCAACCGTTTCACCCTCATAACCCAGAACGACAGAGCTATGTTTAATCTCGATTACCTTCAACTCATTCACGCTGTCACCGACTTTGACAAAATGTGTTCTTTTCTGTTCTGAATCTTCAAGAATCGCATCAGGAATCGCACCGCGATTAATCCCCACCACAACCAGCGCCTTAGACATCGCTTCAAGCTGATCTTTCGGGCTCGGTCCACGCGGCTCATCCACAATCTGAACCTGCTCTTCACCGGTTCCGGTAAAGGGGTTCGGGTTTTGCAATGCCCCCACGTAATAACTATCCGGCTTCGCCTCTTTGAGCGTCGGCACCAAACCATCGCTTGCCTGCATCATTCCGGCGCGCCTCGGCTGATTCAATCGGTCTTGATATGAAATTTGACGCGAAACAACAAAGTTGTACGCGAAATAAACTCCAAAACCAATCAAGCCTGACCAAAGCACAAAACTAAGCACTCGAAGCGCCCTCAATAGAGGGTCCGAATCCTTTCCCACCGGCTGAGCATAACGCCTCGCCAGCCACATTCGAATCCATTGAATCGGATTGCCGCCCCGGCTCTGCCCCGCAGCAGAAGAAGTCCGCGATTGCCCCTTTTCAATTACACGAAGGAGCCGCTCTTCTGCAATGTCCTTGTCGGGGTCCATCCGACCTCCATCTCTTGTTGAATCACTTCGCGAATGGCCGCCCCATCAACTATTGATTTTCCATGCATCACGATAAAGCGCAGCGCCTTATGACACAGCAATGAAATTTTTCTGGGATAGCCTTCGGTGTACTGATGTATTTCCTGCATCGAGTCATCGCTAAAAAGCGGTTCGCGCGAGTAGTATCCCGCTTCACGCAGACGGAACTCGATCATTTCTTTTGTTTCTTTCACGTCCAAAGGCTTGAGAATGTATTTCATGCTGATGCGATCATTCAAATTCGGCATACTCTGGATCAGCGGCAAAAGCTCCATTTGTCCCAATAAAATCAGCTGAAACAGCTTGGTATCATTGGTTTCATAGTTCAGTAAAATCCGCAAAGCTTCCAGCGAGGAAGGCGTAAGCTTATGTGCTTCGTCGATAATCAAAGTCACGGTTTGCCCTTCGACAATGCCCTTTTGGTAGAGAAACCGCTCCAAGTATTCAGAGTAATCAACCATGCTTGGTTCTTTAGCATGAATTTCAATGCCAAGACGCCGGCAAAGCGCGTCAAAAAATAATTCTTCGGAGTGATAGACCGGATTCAAAATAATATGGAACAAAAACCCGGTTCGTTCGCGCAGCATATGAATCAATTTGCGGCCGAGCGTGGTTTTTCCCGTGCCGATATCACCGAGCACAACGCTCAAGCCCCGCTTCAAACGCAATTCAATCAGAAGATTAGCCAGCGCCGCACGATGATGCATCGAACGGTAGAAAAATGCCGGGTCGGGACTTGTCGAAAACGGCTCCCGCTCTAATTTTAAAATATGATAATAGCTCATGCTTCTATCAAGTTGTCCTTATAAGACGTTGTTTTATAAACTTAAAGACACTCTTTCCACACCCTGTTATCGACAAATACTTAGGAATACCTTAGGGCCTCTCGTATCTTTAAAAACGGCCGTATTCCATGTCATTCCAGCCGGTTTTAAAGGAAGACTCAAACGCCGTCTTAAGTGGTTCGCCCACGCTGATTTTCTTTAAAAAGGCTAAAAAAGGACCTGCACCCTCTTTTTCGATCAAGTGGCCCACAACCATCCGCGATTCAAGGTAAGCGCGCCTTACTTCCTCAATGCCAGATGGCTGTAAGAACTTACGGTCCAACCACTTAAGCGGAATCCACCCCTGTCCGGCTTGAAGCTCTTTTTTGATTCTCTGCTCTTCTGGCGTTAAATTCCGCTCAGATTCATGGTATTGCGCATAGCCTTCCTGAATCCATACCGGAAGCTGGTTACCATACGCGTAATGAAGAAAAGCATGTGCCAGCTCGTGGCTCAAGATGGTTTTCTCATAAGGCGTATTCATGTATTGACCGCTCATACGGATACGGCCGTCATAAAGCCCCAAAGTCTCATCGTGCCCGCCTGAAAAACGGTCAAATCCCTCTTTGCCATAAATAATCACCGTCATTTTGGACGGCTGAGCCTGCAGCTCGGTCGCTAGCTTTTGATATTCCGCTTCAAGAAATTGGGCGGTTTGTTCGGCCTGCCCACGATTCATTCCTTTTTCAAAGCGAATGTCAAAGTGAGCCGTGGCTACGGATTCATATCCGCGCTCGACATGTTGATCCAACTTCGCGCGCGACTGCCTTACCGTGATTTGCTTTTGAATGTAATCAGGAGCCAAAGGATAAGCCTTACCCCAATATTCAAGCGCTTCCTTAAACCGGCTTTGCTGAAGATAGGCAATGTCCCCCATCAAAAACCAAGCAGGACCATTCTTGGGCTCAACCGCAACCGCTTCTTCGAGCGCCTTCACCGCTTCCGGAGTTTTCTTGGAAACAAGCAAATAATTCGCCCAATCGGTTAACGCTTGCGAGAGATTTTGCTTCGCAGCGGGCGATGCGGGAGATTGTTTGATTTGCGCCCGCGAGACGCTGACGCGGTTTTGTAGCTCGCTTACGGCATCTTCAGCTTGAGCATGAGGCATGATCAAAAAAGATAAAACGAGAACAGACATCCAACCCAATTTAAATCGTTTAGGCATAATTTCCCTTCGAAATTGGCTCTGCCCTTAAAACGGCATTTATAGCCTCAACCCTAAGACGATTATGATGAAAATTTGATTCAAACAGAATGAGGCGAAGCTCCCTTCAAGTCCTGTTACCCCTGGAAATCAATCTGCCTAGAAATCGATATGGACTTGGCTCCCTCCACAATCTCTCCGCTGGTCGCGGGAGTTTGTTCCGGGTAGCCTCCCGCGTCGCCTGGACTTCGTTTCGTTCAAACCTGACATAAGTCAGGTTTTCACTTCACTCAGCCTCATGAATGGCGAAGCTCCCTTCAAGTCCTGTTACCCCTTCATTCGCTCCGCCTCATGTAGCAAAATAAGATAAGAAGTTTCACTATGACGGGGCCCAAAGCGTAGCGTTAGCAAAATAGCCTTATCTTTAAAATGAGTTCTGCGCGAAGACGCAGCTGTTCGAATTTTAAAGATAAGGCTATTTTGCTTAAGCGGAGCGAATTTCGGGGTAACAGGACTTGAACCTGTGGCCTCTCGGTCCCGAACCGAGCGCACTACCAAACTGTGCTATACCCCGATGATGAAGCCCAGGAAATGACTCCAAGGCTTCGGAAGAGGGCGTATTATATACGAAGGCGATCCAATATCCACAATCGATTTTGGGGCTGCTGCCGGGGCGCCCGCTCCAAACCTTTGAGGATAAAATTAGCCGGTGAACGGCCTTTTTCGAGGTCAGTAATCAAGGGTTCAAGGAAAACACTTTCATTTCTCTGTTCAAACGAAGTGGTCTGCTCTGACAACCCGGCAAAAGCAATTCCGGTCAAATCGCGCGCCCAATCCAAAAGCGGCTTCCCCATCAGTTTCGCCTCAAGCCCCATTTCAGGCATTTCGGCATAGGCGGTTTGTAAATCTTGCTCACTCACTTTCTTAAAAAGCTTGAGCACACTATCCAATGCCGTTTTGGAATAAAGCAGCCCTTTCCAAAAAGCGGCAACAGCGGGAATACGGTCAGGCGATTGCGCATCCACACAGCGCACTTCTAAATATTGCTTGAGCCGAACATCAGGAAAAACGGCGGTTAAATGCAATTCGAAATCGGCCAAAGTCGCTTGCTCACCCGCATAGCCGGAACGGATGAATTGCCGGAAAGAAATGCCTTTAACTTCGACATATTTCTTTTTACGAATGATAAAAAGCATGGGAACATCCAAAACATAATCCAAATAATCTTTAAAAAACCATCCACCTTTTAAAAATTGCGTCAAAAAACCGGAGCGCGTTTTATCGGTTTCACGCCAAATCTGCATGCGAAATGACCGAAAGCCATTCAGCTGGCCTTCGGAAAATGCGGAGTTTGAAAAGAGCGCCGCAGCCACCGGCGTTGCGTATAAAGCGGCGCGCATTTTGCGAGAAGCGTCTTCTTCGTCTGTAAAATCAAAATTCACCTGATTGGTCGCCGTCATTTTCATCATCCAATGCGATAAGTCCCCGTTCTCAATCAATCGCCGCTTCATAATTTTGTAGCGGTCTTTGGGCATCCAATCAATGTCATCCACACGACTGAAGGGTTGAATACCGGTGCTTAAAAATTGAACTGATGGAAACTTTTTCTCCAATCCCTTTAACTGAGCAACGAATTGCTTCACCTGCTCATCGGCCTGAAACACCGTGGAAACGGGCGGTGCACTGAGCTCAATTTGTCCGCCCGGCTCAAGCGTCACGGAAAGATCTTTGCGATTAAGCGCGATAATCTTGTCGCCTTGTGAAATGGGGTGATAATAATAAAGAGACGCCATCGCTGAGAGAAGCTTGGCCGTTCCATTTTTATCGGCATATCGGACGGCCAGACCGGTTTTCCGATCCACCGCTAAAAACTCAGCTTCAATGCCGATACGGTGCATACATGCCGGCTTGGCATGCGAAGCAAAATAATCTTTCAGGTCGCGTTCACTTCTGAGCGTAACGGACTCAACTTGCAAATGATTCTGCATATGCCATAATCCCCTTCGTTAGAGGTTTATTTTAGCCGAGTTCATTCCGATTCGGAAATTTTTAAATCTCAAGGGCACTACCGACCTAATAAAGCCCAAAGGAAAAATCTGGCTGTGAAAATTCTTTTTATTCTCGATCCGCTCAAGGAATTGAACGTTCATTATGACTCCTCGCTGGAGATGATACGCACATTTACACGCATGGGTCACACTTGTTATTTTGGGCTGGCCGGAGATCTTTTTGCTTTAAACGGTCATGCTTTTATTTCAAGCCGTAAAATTCAGCCCAAACCGGGGTCGTTGCATTTCAAGTTGGGGGCAAAATCAAAAAGTAACCTGCACACTTTTAATGCTGTCTTAGTCCGCAAAGAGCCGCCCTTTAATATGGCCTATATCTATATGACCTATATTTTGGATTTAGCGTCAAAAAGCACGGTGGTCTTAAATCATCCGACCGGTATCCGTGACGCAAATGAAAAATTTGCCTGTATGGATTTTCCGGCGGCTATTCCCGCAACTCTGGTAAGCGGTTCGTTTGAAGAAATTTTGTCGTTTCAAAACAAATCAAAGAAAGACCTCATTTTAAAGCCGTTGGATGAGCGCGGCGGGCGGGGCATTACTGTTTTAAAGCAAAAGTTAACCTTTAAAGAAAAAAAGAAGAAAATAACAGCACTCACGGGAAAAACTAACATACCCATCATCGCCCAGCATTTTATTTCAAAGCCGGGCCTCCACTCAGACAAGCGCGTCTTTTTGCTCGACGGAAAGTTTTTAGCGGCTTACGAGCGGATATTCGCAAAAGGAGATTTCCGAGGAAATTTAAGCCAAGGGGCATCGCATCAAAAAACTGTGCTGAGCCAAAAAGAAAAAAAGATAATCACACAAATCGCGCCGTGGCTTAACAGAAAATCTCTGCATTTTGTCGGACTGGATTTTTTGGACGGTCAGCTTCTCGAAATTAACGTCACCTGCCCGGGCGGCTTCCCTGAAGCAGACCAACTGTATCCGGAGTTGAAAGTATTTGAAAAGTTTGTGAACTCGGTCGTGCAAAAAGCGCGGAAGTTTCGGAATTAGATCGGGGCAACGTCTTTTACGGCATCGTCGGGAATCACAGCTTCGTCTGAGGGCTTGGCTTCCGGAATTTCAAAACCATCCAGCCGCAAAACAGATTCCATTACTTCCTTAAAAACCGGTCCCGCAACCGTGCCTCCGTAATAAAGCGGACGCGCTTCATCCAACACCACAAGCATGACATAGCGCGGATTTTCCGCCGGTGCAAATCCCATAAATGAAGACATATACTTATCGTGGGAATAGGTTTTCCCCACAACCTTCTGTGCCGTACCGGTTTTTCCGCCAACCTGAAAACCGTTTATTTTCGCTGTCTGCCCTGTTCCGCGCTCAACAACTTGAACCAACATCTTGCGGACCTCGTCAGCAACCTCCGGCTTAATAATCTGCACCGGCGCTTCATGCTTGTTCTGTAAAATGGTGACTCCGGCTTGATCTTCAATCTTTTCAATCACATACGGCTTGACCAGCTTGCCGCCATTGGCAACCACTGCGAGCATGCGCACCATCTGCAGCGGTGTCACAAGAACTTCATGGCCGATCGGAATATTGTAAGGCGATGTTCTGGACCAATTCTTGGGGGGGCGCGTGAAGCCTCGTGCTTCGCCCGGAAAATCAACTCCGGTCGGCTTGCCGAATCCAAACGCATCAATGTACTTTTGA
This sequence comes from uncultured bacterium, assembly GCA_964562525.1. Lineage (GTDB taxonomy): Bacteria > Omnitrophota > Omnitrophia > Omnitrophales > Aquincolibacteriaceae > Multiplicimicrobium. Next base: position 17,962 of record CAZLTL010000020.1, on the reverse strand, counting down.
AATTCTTCCGGCTTCATTTTTAAACCTATCTTCACGGTTCCGATATTGCTCGACTTAGCCATAATATCCACGACCGAAAGCTTTCCATAAGCGTGAACGTCGTGCAGAATGCGCCCGCCGCCATAAGCCCACTTCCCGTTTTCACAATAAAAAGTTGTTTCCGGCGTCACATAGCCCAAATCTAATGCTCCGCTGATCGCGACAATTTTAAAAATAGATCCCGGCTCATACATATCCGTAATAACGCGATTGCGCCGATTTGCGGCATTCGAAGTTTTAAACTCATTCGGATCATACGTGGGACGGTTCGCCATCGCCAAGATTTCTCCGGTATTGGGATTCATCACGATCGCGAAAGCAGCTTTAGCTTTCCATTTCCGATAGGCTTGATCAAGAGCCTTTTCCGTAAAATGCTGAATTTGCTGATCAATCGTCAATTCAATTTTGCTTCCGTCAATCGCCGGCAAATAACTTTTCTCAAAAGCCTTTATCTGGCGCCCCATGGCATCTCGAACAGTCTGCTTATGCCCGGGAACCCCGCGCAAATATCGGTCGAGATGCATTTCCATGCCCTCGATGCCTTCATTATCAATATTGGTAAATCCAATAACCTGAGAAAGAAATTCGCCATGCGGATAAACACGCTGGTACTCTTCGACAATACCTAATGCACCGTTGCCGATTTTCTTGACCTCCTGCCCTTCTTCCGCGCTCACTTTTCTTTTAATCCAAACGAAAGACTTTGAGCGGGAAAGTCGGGAATCCAATTTACCCCGGGGAATATTCAAAATTTTAGAGAGCTTAGAAGCGACTTTTTTCCGGTCATCATCAAAAAGGATTCGAGGCACCGCGTAGATAGAAGGAACTTTAATATTGGAAACTAAATCTTTTCCGTTTCGGTCACGGATAATTCCGCGGACCGGAGGAATATCCAAAGTGAGATGATGCTGGCGATAGGCTTGCTTCAAATGAGCATCGCGATAAATCCACATGAGATTAAGAAGCTGAAAAACAACGGTAGCATAACCGAGGAGAACGAAGAAAATAAGGATCCGCTGGCGGATACCGGACAGCTCGACCCGCATACTCATAAATTAGGCTTCGGCGCTGTCACTCTTTGCGTGGGCAACCTGAATCCAGCTGTTAAATGCCTGCTGCAGAAATTGAGGGAAACCAACTGCTTTTGTCATTGCAGGCGACGCGGCGCCGTTTGCGTGCACACCCGAAACAGACTGAGGAACGCGGTAAACCATTTCAGGCAACGCAAGCTTCATTTCATATTCGCGGATACGCCCTTCAAGCAAATGCGGAGCTTTATAACGGTCCACTTCAAACTTGAGCTTGCGGAATTGTTCGGTGGAAGTGTGAATCTTTTCAGAAACGCTGTGAATTTCGTAGGAGGCGAGAAAAGTGACAACTTGCAGGTGCACGTAAAACATAACGAGCGAAGTAAACCCAAAAATTCCTAAAATGATTCGGCCTGTGCCTCTCATAATCTCTTTTCTATCACTCGAAGTTTTGCGCTACGCGAGCGCGGGTTTTCACGCATTTCATCGAGCGTCGGCGTAATCGGTTTTTTGTTAATCAAAAAACCTTCACTCGCTCGCATCTTATCACGAAAAAAATTTTTTACAAGACGGTCTTCTAAAGAATGAAAGCTAATGACCGCCATTTTTCCGCCTTCATTCAAAAAATCAAATCCGGCGCTCATTCCTTCTTCCAACGCGCCCAACTCATCGTTCACAGCAATGCGTAATCCTTGAAAAACTCGTGTCGCGGGATGCAAACGCCCCTGTCTCGGAACAATTTGTTCAACCGCTTGAGCTAAATCTTGTGTTGTTTCAAACTTTCTCTTGGTTCGCCGCTCGCAAATCATGCGGGTTACCTTGCGCGCGTGGCGCTCTTCGCCAAGTTCGAAGAAAATGCGGTCTAATTCTTTGGCTGGAAGATAATTCACTAAATCGGCGGCTGTCTGCCCTTCAGCGAAGTTCATACGCATGTCCAAAGGACCCTCCTTCTGAAAGCTAAACCCTCGTTCGGCGGTATCGATCTGAAACGATGAAATCCCTACATCTAATAAAACGGCATCCGCGCCCGAAATATGAAGCTCTTTCAGCACCTGATTCATCCCACGGAAGTTAGAGTGAACGATTTCAATCCGCTTTTCACCCTCAAACTTCTCTTGGCAGCGCTTAATCGCTTCTTCATCCTGGTCAAACCCGATTAACTTACCCGCCGGACCGATCTGCGCGAGCATCGCCTCAGCGTGCCCGCCCCCACCCAAAGTTCCATCGACAACTACCGCCCCCGGTTTGAGCTCGAGATACCGGAGGACTTCATCGACAAGAACCGGTTTATGCGGCAAAGCTGCGAAGCGCCTCTTCTTCCGAAGAATAAGATTCGATTAAGGCGCCTACCCCGATCATGCGAAGCGTCTTTTCCACTTCGGGACGGAGATTGCAAATTTTAATGTCACCCTTGCGTTCACGGACATGGCGAAGACGATCTACCAAAATTCCGATTCCGGCAAGTTCAACGCGCTGGGTTGAGCCCATATCGAGAACCCATTTTTTATGATTACGGTTTAAAAGACGGTTCATGCGCCCCTTCATGCGAGTCATTTCCATCGCACTTAAGTCGCCTTCACACTTCAATACATCGACGCCCCATCGAACCATTTTATTCTGCGCTGCCATAAGCCCTCCTTAAGGGTTATTAGATTGGGATGAATCCTGAATTAATTTTTCGCCAAGCTCTTCAAACTGTCCGCTATTGTTTTTCAAAAAGTCCTGCCATTTATCTTTGGCCCAAATTTCGATGCGGGACGAAACTCCGACAATCATAACTTCCGTTTTAATTTCCGCATGAGTCTTCAAATAATCCGGAATCAAAATACGTCCCTGCTTATCGCAAACCACATCCGTGGCGCCTGAAAAAAGCAAACGGTTAAAATTGCGTGATTCACCGCGGACAAAAGGTTTATCGCTGTATTCCTTCTCCACCGTCTTCCAATGCTCTTCCGTGAAGAGAAACAAACATTTATCTAAACCGCGAGTAATGAAGAAACGCTCAACATAGCGTTCTTTGAAAATTTCGCGAAAGCGGGCTGGAACGATGACGCGGCTCTTGGCATCCAGCGCGTGTTCGTATTCACCGTAAAACATTTTATTTCGCCTCGCTTATTTGATTCACTCTTCACACTCCACTTTCCACCACTTTCCACCACTTTCTTATGTGCAGTATAGAGATCGGCCTATTTAGTGTCAAACTTTTTTGATTATTTTTAATTTTTTTTTGACTAGACACACTTATTGTGCTCAAGACAAGACAGAAACACTATATGTAGGGCAGACAGACAGAGATCAAAGTGGGAGAAAATGCAAAGAGCTAAATTAAATCAAGAAAAGGGGGTGAAAAACAAAGAGAGAAGAGAAAGCGAAATAAGCCCGATTAGGCTTTTTCGAAATACAAAATACGAGAACAGTTATCGCAAGTCACCATCTTGTCCCCCATTTGAACATCATTGATGGTTTGAGCGCGCAAGCTAGTCTTGCAAGCTCCACAGTAGTTTCCTTGAACGGGAGAAAGAACAATCCCCTGTTTGTGCGCGGCAATTTGATTGTAAAGCAATGCCACGGAATTGGGCAATGCCGCAACCACAACATCACGCTCTTTTTTTAAGCTTTCAACTTCAGCCTTAATGCTGTTTTCACGCGCGGTAACTTCTTGCTCTTTTTTCTGGTATTCTTTAACCACCGTTTCAAGGCGGGCTTTCTCAGCTTTAACTTCGCGCGCGGCCGCTTCGACAGCATCCATTGACTTAATGATTTCTTCTTCGATCAAGGAGTTATCTGCCTGCAAAGAAGCAATCTCCTGCTTAATCGCACCGTATTCTTTGTTGGTCTTTACCATTGCAAGTTGACCGTCTAACTTCTTAATATCCGCTTCTTTTTTGGCTAAATCGCCTTCTTTAGTTTTTTGCTTCAACTGAAGGTCTTTGACGGACTGCTCAAGCGCCTGCAGCGACGCCTGCTGAGCTTGAAGTTCAGATTTAATTTGCTGCTTGATCGCAGGAATATCTTTCAGGTCGGATTGAATCAAATAGATTCGGGAATCACAAACCTGGGCTTTTTTGAGGGCATCTAAATGGTTAAGGATGGAATTCATGAATGCGGATTATAGAGGAGTTAAATGCGCCGATCAAGGCGTAAAAAAACTATCCGGCTTTCTTGAGCGCATAGCGTTTCAGTTCGACACCCATTTCGGTTAATTCTCTAATTTCATCCGAAGTCAATTTCTCTTCTTTTTCCCTTTGTTCCGCCCCCGCAAATGGCTCTGCCGGCAAGCTTTCAGCCACCTCCGCATGAATCAGTTCCCGCATCACAACCCCTCGATCGGGTACCTGCGCATAACTCCAAATCCGTGCCGAAATATCCGTTTGTAAAGCTTTGCGACTTACCCCTTTCGCCCAAATCTCAGGAATACAGAGAACAAGCTGCCCGCCTTCAATAAGATGCGGCCTAAGACGCTGCGCTTCAATCCGCAGCCTCTCGATCGTAATCGGCAAAGACTCTTCGTAAAAAACGCGCACCCAAAGTTTACGGTCGGGCGATAAAGCTAAAAAAGGCTCCCCCCAACTGAGATCCCAGGCTTTCAACGACGGCAACAAATTTAAAGACTCCACAACTTGATGGAATAACACACGCCGTGAATCAAAATCAGCAATCAGGGGCGATTTTATCGGCATACGCTCATTTCCTGTGTTTTTTCCACCCAAGATAGAAAGCGTAACTTCTCAATTGAAACATCGCGCGCATTGGTCCCGCGAGTCCAGTTTTCCCAGCGTAAATCTTGAGAGAGTCCGCCTTGCCCGCGGCTTAAGTGTAAAGTCCCTAAATAGTTGACGCTCAAACTAAGCCGCTTCGAAACAAAATCAGAAAAAAGCTCATACACGCGCGCGGATAAACCCGCGGCATCATCCGCATCAAAAACAATTTCGATTTCAGCTGAAAGCCCCAGCATCGCGAGTTTTTTAAGTTTACGGTAAGTCTCCGTGATCGAATCCACTTGAGGATGCATAAAAAGCACGATCCGGTCCAAAGATTTGACCATATCAGGATGTTTCAGCAGAACTCCCATTTTCATTTCTAAAAAAATATGCGCACCCAATCCAGTTTTAATCTCACCCAAGCCGCTCGCCGACGCTGAGGCAAAAGCCTCTTCTATTTTTGAAACCGGAAGAAACAGCCGTCTCAAGGACCGGCTCCAAGGTTCAGACTTAGTCACTTTCTCATTCGCTTTTTGATCATTTCCTACGGTCATCAAAAGTCCCGGCGAATGTGGCGAAGCAAGTTTTGATGCGAAAAAATTATTCAAAAAATGAGCGTCGGCTTCATCTTCCGAACTCCACGAGAAAACAATCTCCGGATAGGAATCAAACGTGTTCGAAGCGAGCACCCTCTCAGGCTCACGAATTGCTAAATGCTGGCTCAGGCGGTCCGACTTAGTAAAGAGCGGAGAAATATCAGACAACCCCCGCTTCAGCTTCAAACGTTCTTTCATGGTAGCTCCAAATAGGAGTCAATGCCGCCAAACTCGTTTTCACGCTGAACTTGATGATGAGGATCAACCTGCCATTCTCCGTCGACGATGTACTTGTACCTGAAACGGCGGTCTTTTACAGCTACCACTTTTTGCCAAAGCCCCTCATCACGCGTCACCAAAGGTTCCGGCACCCAGTGGTTAAAATCGCCTGCAATTTCAACGGAACGCGCGGTTTTGTTAAAAAACTGAAAAAGAATGCCATCAGTCAAGACCTTCGGTCCATAATGCTGGCTCCAAACCTGATCCCACCCCAGTTCACGCTTGGGCAGCCTGCGGTCCCAATCCCGCTCTAAATACTCCACGGCGAGATTTAAATAATCCCGGAAAGCTTTGGAATCAGGTGCGTGCTGCATAATCGTCTTACCCACTGCCGCGGCTTCTTTCAATTGAACATCCCAATGAATCCTGGATTTAAAAAGCGCGTCGGAGAAATAATTCTGTACCTCTTCACAAATTTCTTGAGCCAAAGTCAGCTCAGGGTCATAAAGCGTCATCAAAGCATGCACTTTTACTTCTTTCCTTCCGAACTCTTTCATCTTCTGCAGGGTTTCGGATATTTTTCCAAGCCCATGCAAAGAAAAAAAGGAGGGCTCAACGGGAATCATGACCTCATCGCAAGCGTGCAACCCATTCCATGTCAAAGCGCCAATGTTCGGAGGGCAGTCAATCACCACAAAATCATATCCCGGACGCTCCCGACGTACGCGGTCGATTAAATTCTGGAGACGGGTATGCTGATTCGGAAGAAAGTGAAACTCCTCTTCCAAAGAACTCAAGTTAGAGCGGGATGGAATAACGTCCAAATGGGAGTCCACCGTCACAATAACATCGTCAAGTGACGTCACCACCGGTAACAACGGACTCAAAAGCTCATAAAGAGTTGACCGATCGTCGGCCAAATCCATACCCAGACCGCAGGCCACATGACCTTGCGGATCCAAATCGATCAATAAAACACGCTTTTGCAATAAAGCCAGCGCAGCGGAGAAATTGATACTTGTCGTCGTTTTACCGCAACCGCCTTTTTGATTCGCAATCGCAATGACTCTCAAACAAGAACCTCCGGCACAATGCCAGCAGTAATATCGGCATTGGTAAAAAGTTCTTAATCAAAAAGATCAGGCAGGTACAGCGGAAGAATTTGCGGAGTTCGAGGGAGCGGCAGCCGCTTTTTTATTTGCTTCTATGCATCCTAAAAGCTTGAAAAAGAATGCTCTTTCCTTGAAGTAGAATTCTTTATCTGAAGGCGAAGATCTCCAAGGCTGCATCGGGTGACCATCCGTTAGTTTTTCTTCAAAGCGTCCAATGATTGAAACATCGGAGTAATTCACGCCCTCCTGCAAGTCTAATTTCATTTGATAGCGGATATCCACCGTTTCCTTCATACGCGTCGGTACAAAACGCCGTTTCCGATCGCGACGAATGGTTTGTGATACCCACTTCGTCGTCAAAGACCCCTTTTCTGGGTCAGACTTATAAATACCTTCTTTTTCAAAGCAAGAAAGCGCCGCAGCATAGATCTCTTTGACGGATGCATCCACACGGTCACTGTATGCCCAAGCCGGAGTTGAAAACAAAAAAGCTCCCAACAACAAAACAAGACTTTTTTTCATGCCTGCTTTCCTAATAATAAATTCTCAATCGGAACAACGCCCAGCACTTCATACCGCTCATCGGTCACTAAAGCAAAAGACTGACGCTTCTTACGCAAAATCTGAAATGCTTCCTCAAGCGGCATGGTTTCAGGAATAAAAAGCGGCGCTTTCAAAAACTCACTCAGGGGTCCATTCTCGCGCTGCTTAACCAAAAGGTCAAAGACATAAATGACCCCGGCCACAATCGAAGGATCTTCTTCATAAACCAAGACAACACGGTCTCCCTTCTGGCGGGCGCAAACGCGGACATCACTAACATCCGAACGCAAATCTACCGCGGCAACCTGCGCAAGCGGGGTCATCACCGTTCGCACGGAAATTCTCTCAAAATCAAGAATCATGTTCACAAAATCCCGCTCATGCGGATCGAGAACACCGGTTTTTTGGCTTTCAGAAACCAACGCTTTAAATTCTTCTTCATTTGTAAATATCTTTTCATTTTCAGATTTGAACTTAGGAAATAAAATCTCGGTAACACGCATAAACGCATGCGCCGGGATATAAAGAGCCTTATATAAAAGCATCAGCCATCCAACCTGGCGCGTTAAAAATCCAAGCGCGTGCAACCGCGCGTATTCCTTAGGAAGCATTTCGCAAAAAACAAGCATGAGCGGCGCCATGATCAAAGTCATTAACCACTCTGCGCGAATTGAAAAATGAGACTCCAACAAATAGCTCATCAAGGCAGTCAGCGCCACCTGCGTCATATTGGTCGCGATAAGAACCGTTCCCAAAAAATGCTGGTTATTTTCACGCAACATGAGAACCGACTCCGCACCTCGCTCACCCTTCTCTGCCTGCTCGCGCAAATACACAGGATGAATCGAAATAAACGCCATTTCCGAAGCTGCGAGAAAAGCGCAAAGCCCGAACAGAAAAAGAATGCCGATCAACAGACCGATCATACCTTCCTCCTGACGACGACCGTGCGGATACGCTGGCGCTGCATGTCCTGCACCTGAAAATCAAAGTGTTCATTTTCAAAACGCATACCTTTTGCCGGAATTTCACCGAGCTGCTCCATTAAATAACCGCCGAGCGTCGTTTCACTTTCCGAATGAAGTTCATTTTTGAAAAACTCGTTAAAATCATCCAAGGAAATCTTGGCTTCCACGAGAAAGGAATGATCATCCAGTTCCCGGATCGGTTCTTTCGGCTTCGAGTACTCATCTTCAAATTCTCCGAAAATTTCTTCGAGAATATCTTCAAGCGTCACCACGCCGGCCGTACCGCCGTGTTCGTCAACGCACACCGCAAAATCTTCGCCTTCTGCCCGGAATTCAGCCAACAAATCGCTAATCTTTTTTGTTTCAGGAATAAAAACGGGTTTTTTCATAATCTGACGCAGGCGCGCATCCTCAAGCAGCAGATATGTCTGCGTATCCGCAACACCGATGATTTGATCCATGGAGCTCTGAAATACCGGCATAAGCGAATAATGGTTTTTACGGATAATTTCAAAATGCTTTTCAGCCGGCTGATCAGCGTCCAACCCCGCTAAGTCGGTGCGCGGCGTCATGATTTCGCGGACCGGCCTGTTGCCGAGCTCAAAAAGCTCGTGTAGGCGCTTACGTTCATCCGCATCGAGCATGCCTTCTTCTTCGCCGATACTGACCAGCACTTTCAGCTCGTCTTCCGATAACGCATTCTTAGAATCGGACTTTTCGCGGACAAGCAGCCTGAAAACTCGGTCGGTCAAAAACTTCATGCAGTAATGTACCGGCGTGAAAAGAAAACTGAAAACAAGCATTGGCAGAGCTGAAAATAAAGAAACGGGGATTTTCAAACGCAGCGCCAAAACTTTGGGCGCCATTTCGGCAAAAAGCGTCAGCAAAACACCGAAAATCGTTGTCGCAAACACAGCCACCTGCGCGCCTCCGGCAGCATAGCTTTCCGATGCGACAAGCGCTGTAGCCCAAATATTTGAAACAAGGTTTCCAATTAAAATCGTGCTCAGGGTTTTGCGGGGTTTTTCGAGCTGAAGCAGAACCCATTTACCAACTTGAGGATGATTGCGCTTGATAAAATCGAGATCGAGTTTTGATAACGAAAAAAAAGCCGTTTCCGCGATGGAGAAAAACCCCGAAAGGAGAAAGAGAACAGCCAATAAAAGTAATGCTGCCGGTGAAATCATGCGGCGACTCCGTATAACCGGTTGAGACGGATATAATCACATACTTTCGGATGGATCCATTGCCAGCCTTCGTCGCGACCAAGCTCCATTTTCAGGTTTGACGATGCGGCCGGATGGAGATCCATATCAATGAGCCGCGCCTGTCCCGGAAAGCTTTTCAAATCGACTTCCCGCACGGTTCTGCCACCCACAAGAAAAACAACTTCGCGGGATAAACTTTCAAATTCATGCCAGCGTGTCAATCCACCGAAAGCGTCTTCGCCGAGAATCCAGTAAAGCGACGCCGATGGATAAATCGCGCGAAAGTGCCGCACAGTTTCAATCGCATAGGACGGGCCCGGTTTCGCCGCTTCAAAATCACTAACTTCAAACTGAGACGTTTCAGCACAAACTAATCGGAGCATATCAAGACGCTGAATCGACGAAGCGTGCATTTGCGACTCACTTTTAAAGGGAGAAAAATAAGCGGGTATCCAAATCACGCGTTCTAAGCCAAATTGACGCAAAGCGGCGCCGGCTAGCTGGTAATGCCCTTGGTGTACGGGATCAAATGATCCGCCAAAAAGACCAATTTTCATATCACATCGAATCAACGGCGAATATGTCCGCGCCCGGTCACGATATATTTATAGGAGGTTAAACCCTCCAAGCCCATCGGTCCCCGTGCATGAACTTTATCCGTTGAAATTCCGATTTCCGCTCCTAATCCGTATTCAAACCCGTCCGCGAAACGCGTCGAAGCATTAACCATCACTGAAGAAGAATCGACTCGCTCCAAAAAGATTTGAGCATTCCGCTTATTCTTAGTCAAAATCGCATCGGTGTGCCCCGAACCAAAACGGGTAATATGCTCAATTGCCTGCTCCAAGCCCGAAACCACTTTGACCGCGAGAATTCTCTCTAAAAACTCCTGTCCATAATCACTAGGCTTGGCTTTTTTAGCCCAAGGCACCGCATGACAAGTCGCAGCGTCGCCCCGAACTTCACAATGACCGGCTTTAAGCTGAGGCTCTAAAATTAGAAATAATTTTGCGGCAGCTTTCTCATGTACCAGTAAAGTCTCGAGCGCGTTGCACGCGCTGGGCCTTTGAAGTTTCGCGTTTTCAATAATCTTCGCGGCTTGCTTCAAATCCGCGCCTGCATCCACAAAAACATGGCAAACGCCTTGGTAATGTTTCACCACGGGAATATGCGATTTCTCAACAACGCTGCGGATTAAGCCTTGCCCGCCGCGAGGAATGACAAGGTGAATCTTGCCTTCTTGCTTCAGCAAATGATCCACGGTTTCGTAATCTGTCGTATCAATAAATGAAACGCCTTCAACCGGCAAACGATGCTTGCGCAAAACATCCTGAAAAATTTTGACAAGTGCTTGATTCGATTCAAAAGCTTCGCGCCCACCACGCAGTAAAACGGCATTCCCGCTCTTTAAAGCTAATGACGCGCACTCCACTGTTACATTCGGCCGAGATTCAAAAATAATCAAAATAACACCCAGGGGCACTGTCACGCGCTGAATGCGCAGGCCGTCTTTACGACGATGGTCATAAATTGTTTTACCAATAGGATCAGGCAGTTTTTTAACCGATCGGACGCCTTCCGCCATCGCATCAACTCGCTTCGAATTCAGAGTTAAACGGTCCAGCATAGCCGCGGAAATACCATTTTTCTGAGCAAGATCTAAATCACGCTGATTCGCTTTTAAAATAGAGTCCTTGTTTTTCAATATGGCCCTAGCAACCTCGTCGAGCAAACGATTGCGCAGCTTTAAAGGCCAAACCGCTTGAAGGCGCGCAGCATCACCGCACCGGGCAACCTGTTGGTCCAGTTTTTTAAAATTCTTTTTCATTGCTAGCTCCAAACAACCAAATCATTGCGGTGAATCACTTCACCATGCGCCTCATATCCCAAGACAGAAGTCACTTCCGTGCTTTTGCGGCCCGCTATCTTTTTGATTTCCTCGCTTGAAAAACGCACGACCCCGCGGGCAAAAACTTTTCCGTCCGGATTTTGAATTCCAACAATTTGGCCCTTTTCAAATTTTCCATTCACCTTCGTAACACCGCCGGGAAGTAAACTTTTGCTTCTTAATACAATCGCGTCAAACGCGCCCGCATCAACGCTTAAACTGCCGTAAGCCTTAGCGGAAAAACCAATCCAATTGCGCCGTGAATTCGCCGAACCCTGTTTGGGATGAAACAAGGTTCCCTCGTCTTCACCGCGCACGGCTGCTTCAATAACAGCTTTTCTTTTTCCGTCCACGATTTGCAAAGGAATACCCAATTGCATCGCAACGCGCGCGGCATTAAGCTTCGCGGCCATTCCGCCCACGGTATTTTCACCGGACTTGGTTCCTAAATGCGCGCGGAGCTCCCCATCTATTTTATCGACCCCGCAAACCTCACGCAGTCGGTCTCCGCTTTTAAGCAAAAATCCGTTCACGTTCGAAAGGTTAATCAGCAAATCCGCCTTCACAAGATTTGCCACATGCACAGAAAGAATATCGTTATCGCCGAAAGCAATCTCTTCGGTCGCAACCGTATCATTTTCATTTACCACAGGCAGAATCCCTTGCGCGATCAAAGTTTCAAGCGTCGCGCGGGCATTCAAAAACCGCTCGCGGTCTTCCAGCCCGTCTCTTGTCAAAAGAATTTGAGCTGTGTGTTTTCCGTTTTTTGAAAAAAAGGTTTCGTAAGCATTCATGAGCTTACCCTGTCCGATCGCGGCACAGGCTTGAAGCTCGCGCATGGCCGTGGGGCGTTTTTTTCTTTGGGTCACCTGCATCCCGAGCGCGATCGCGCCGGAACTGACCACAACCATTTCGTGATCTTTCATAAGGCGGAGAATTTGACGGCAGAGATTGGCATGCGCCGATTTCGAAAAAGCGCCGCCTTGGGAACTGAGGATACTGCTCCCGATCTTAACGACAACTCTTTTTTTCTTAACTGATGATGCTTTCATGAGCTCTTGCCTCGCAAGTCTTGGTTAAAAACTCAAGCAGCGGGTCAAAACCTTCTTTTTCCTTCGCGGAAATATAAAACACAGGCATTTTTACTTTGGATAAATCTTTTTTCAATTTTTTAAGGTCCTCGCAAACATCGATTTTATTCACAACCGCGCAAACTTCATAGCGCGCTTCCTCAGGAGCATAGTCTTTGAGAATTCCCTCTAAATCAGCTAACCCATCTTTTACGGATTCGGCAAATTCAGTGGTCGCGTCCAGAAAAAGAACAATGACTTTAGCCCGCACCAACTGACGCAGAAATTCAACGCCTAAGCCATGTCCTTCGCGCGAAGTTTCCGACACGGACATCATTTCGCAAATAAACATCTGCTTATAGCCATCATATTCATAGGCGCCTACCGCTGGGTAACGCGTTGAATAAGGATAGTCCGTCACCGGGACATGCGCATTCGTTAACGCGCCCATGAACTGCGATTTTCCGGAGTTCGGAAGCCCCACTAAAAAAACATCCGAAACCAAAAAGTACTCGAGTTCGATTTCAAGCCGATCGCCTTTTCCACCAGGCGTCTGCTTGCGCCCGCCCTCATTACCAAAACCACCTGCTCCGCCGCGGGCAACCATAACTTCATCACCGTCATTTTTTAAGTCACGAATGCTCATACGTGTCGCACGGTTATAAATGCGGGTTCCGGGCGGAACTAATATGATTTCGTCTTTGCCTTTACGGCCTTTTTTATTGTTGCTGCCGCCATGCGCTCCCGACTCCGCGAGAATATGCTGACGGAGTTTTAATTTTTCAATTTTAGGAGCTTGATTCGAAGCTTTAAAAATGACATGTCCGCCGCGCCCGCCGTCACCTCCGGTGGGAACGATCTTGCGGTCGGTGCGAGCCTGATAGCTTTCGCAGCCGAGTCCGCCGTCACCGGCCTGAACGAGAACATGAACAAAATTAAGCATAAAAAATTTCCCTTAAAAAAATGACCTTAACGAAGATGGATGGGGTTTAAATACCCCTTCAAAAGCGAAAAGGCTAAAAGAGAACCGAAGTTCCATTTTAGCCTTTATCAAACCTTGCCCCCCTCTAAGAGGATACGAGCAAGGATATTAAGCTGGAATAATGTTAACTGTACGATTGGGCTGAAACTCCACAACACCGTCGCGCATCGCAAACAAAGTATCATCGCCGCCGATACCGACATAGCGGCCCGGACGGAATTTTGTTCCGCGCTGGCGCAAAATGATATTGCCCGCTCTGATCTTCTGGCTGCCGTAAATTTTTACGCCAAGCCGCTTCGCGTTTGAGTCTCTGCCGTTTTGTGTACTACCCTGACCGACTTTATGTGCCATGTTTATTCCCTCTCGCGGTTGCGCCGAAAAAACATTTCCGGCCGCAGAGCCTCAATATTACTGCTTAACTTTAATTTCTTTAACGCGCAATTCTGCGTAAGTCTGACGATGACCAATCTTTTTCTTGTAATCCTTGCGGCGCTTAAACTTAAAGCTAATTACCTTCTTCGATTTAACTTCGCCAAGATACTCACAAATGACTTTTGCCCCAGAAATTACCGGGGTACCGATTTGGGTTCCTTTGTCATCGGAGTAAAAAAGAACGCGGTCAAGCTCGACCGTTTTGCCCGTTACTTCGCCTAACTTTTCAACCTGAATGGTTTGATCCGCTTCAACCCAATACTGCTTAGAACCTGATTCAATAATTGCGTAAGTGCTCATAGTGTTCTCCTGAAAAATGAGTGCAAATTGTATGGGCTAACCCCTAGGCTGTCAAGGCTATTTTAACCCTTTTTAAACACTTGGTTTACGGTGTTTTAAAACCGGAAAAAGACGCCGAAACCGGCGCAAATCCTCTAAATCGAGGTCATGAAGGATCAACTGAGGTCTCCCAAACGAAGCCTGCTTTAAAACCCTTCCAAGGGGATCAATGATCAAGCTATGGCCATAACTCATAATTCCGGAACCGGGATGCCTTCCGCATTGTCCGGGAGCGACTACATAACATTGATTCTCAATGGCTCTCGCCCGTAAAAGGATCTCCCATGCCGTTTTCCCCGTCTCAGCTGTGAAGTTAGCCGGTACAAAAAGGATTTCAGCTCCTCGCTTACTCAAAGCCCGAAAGTACTCGGGAAAGCGTAAGTCATAACAAATTCCGACACCGGATTTGATTCCGGCCTCTTTAAAAAAACCCGGCTTTACTCCGGGAAGAATCGTCTTGGATTCCCGAACTTGAACTTGCGGTAAGCTAATGTCAAACAGGTGCATCTTACGATATCGCAGAATCAATTCGCCTTTTTCTGAAATCACAAAACACGAATTGGCGAATTGCTTTAATCGGCTGCGCCCTTGGCGCGGAAGCGGCTCAAGCAAGCTCCCCGCCACAATCGTCATACGGAAATTAACCGCGGCTTTTTTAATGCGTCCTAAGACCTCATTAAAAATCTGAGGGGCAATCTCATTGGTTTTTTTTTCGGAGGCCCGCAAAATAAAATTTTCGGGCAAAGCGGCAATTTGAGCCTTTTGGTCGGCGGCGCGGATCAGGAATTCCTCAGCCTGCTTCCAGTTTTTTTCCCAGTCAGATCCGGCTTGCGTTTGAATGCAGGCAACGCGCAGGCGTTTCAGGCTCATCAGGCAGGGCGGTCGTTGAGAGCCCAATTGTAAGGCGCGTACTCAATTTTAAATTGCCCGCTCTTGAGGAAGCGCATTTCATCGATATTCTTCGAATAACGGATTAAAAAATTAATTACGGCGGTATCAGGCTGACTCAGCTTAGCGCGGCGTTTGGGCCGATTAAAATTCTTCATAAAATCAGGCGAGTACCATTGAAAAAAAGCAGCGAGAACAACCCGTTTCGCGGCCAAATCAATATTTACAATTTCGGAGCGGCCAACTTCAGCACGGGTTCGTTTAAATAACTGCCCAATCGCCCGCGGCCCCGTAAAAGCCTCCCTCGGAAAAAGCGGTCCGCTCACGGAAGCCGTCGCTAAAACCAAATGAACTTTTTCATCGCCGAACTTAGATAGTTTTTCATTTCGAATTTGCGACAAACTATACCGTAGCTTTGACTCCGGTGCTTTCAGCCCCACATCGAGAAACTGTCTTTCCCAAAAACTGGGAACATTTTCGGTGTTTGTCATCGGATAATTCTCGAGAACAAGCGCGATGAGTCCGGCATGATAAACATTCATCCAAAATGCAAGGTTTTCAGGCTTGGGACCTTTTTGGATAGCAATAATATCGGCTTTTTTGATCAGCTCGAGGTATTGATCCAAATCAGCCCGGTCTTTCGCCGCGACCGAGTAGTTAATCCGCCCTTGCTCATCCACATGCCGCTTCAGGAAAGAATCCAGCGCGGAATGGTCAAAGCCTGGCGCGAAAAGAGAAGAAGCAAAGAAAAAAAGAGCAAAGAAAAACGCCGAAAAAGGGCGGAAAAAGATTCGCATTAAAAACGAATACCGTATTTTTTTAAGAAAAGCTGGTCTTCGGGATTAATTTCGTATTTCAAATCTTCCGGCTTCCCCTCCGCTTCGCGGTCTAAAATTTCATCAAACTCATCAAACGCCTCGTCGGTCACCGGAAAGAAATTGAAAATAAAGACGTTGGCATCGCCTTTGGGAAATTTAAATGATTGCGTATCCGGATTTTTAGAAATTTGAGGATGCTGGGAAATAATTTTCTGAAGCAAGGCCATCAATTCATTCATGTATTGATCAAATTCTCTCTCTGAACCCATATGATAAACTCCTTAAATGTGTTCGAGATTACAAATCAAACGCTTAGAGCTTCTTCCAATTTCTCAAGGCTTGGAAGACGGAAACCATAATAGAGAATTTCTCCGCCTTTGGCAAGGAGCAGAACCGACGGAATAGCCGTGACATCGAAAAGATCCGAAATCTCCCCGCTTTCATCCAAAAGAACAGGATAATTTACAGGGTTTTCAGATAAAAAATTCTTAACCGTATCCGGTTCTTCTTGAGCGTTGACCGAGACAATTTCTAACTTTCCCGCATATTGCGTAGCAAGCTGCGTCAATGCAGGAATTTCCTCACGACAGGCCTCGCACCAAGTTGCCCAAAAGGCAATCAGAACAGGTCGGGTTGAATTAACTTTTTTTAGGTCAAAACGAGGCTGATTTGAGGGGTAAAAAACATCCGCTTGAATCGTGGGAGCCTTTGCAACCTTGGAACCCGAAGACATTGAATCACAGCCGGAAACTAAAAACAGGACCGCAAACCCAAAAAATGCGGGTTTAATCCATCTCAAATGAATAAAGGTGGGCATCAATCAACCGCGGTAAAGTTTTTTTCGACTTAATGCTCGAGATAGGCCTGAGCCGATAAAGCCGCTTCACAGCCTTCTCCGCAAGCGGTCACAAGCTGCTTAACCGCTCCTAGTCGAATTTCCCCGGCAGCAAAAATACCTTCAACGGATGTCTTGAGCCCTTCTCCGGCCAAAACATACCCATGCTCATTCATATCCACAACGCCGCGAACGAGCTTAGAATTGGGATCATGTCCGACAAAAACAAATAATCCATCCGTCTTAAAATCCGTTGATGCTTGTGTCTTCAAGTTTTTGAGGACAACACCTTCCACTTTATCTTTGCCGACTACTTTTTCAACAACGGTATCCCAAATAAATTTGATCTTAGGATTGGTTTTGGCCCGGTCTTGGAGAATCGGACTGGCACGCAAACTATCGCGGCGGTGAACAATCGTAACTTGTGTGGCAAAACGGGTTAAGAAAACACCTTCCTGCAAAGCGGAATCACCGCCTCCAACAACCACCACTTCCTTACCTTTGAAAAAAGCTCCGTCACAAGTCGCGCAATAAGAAACCCCTTTGCCCGTTAACTCTTTCTCGTTGGGCACGTTCAGCATGCGGAATGAAGCGCCCATGGCAAGCACGACACTGCGGGCAAAAAAGGATCCGGAGGCCGTTTTTAATTCAAAAGTTCGATCTGCTTTTTTTTCAATCGACAAAACCTCGTCATAAAAAAACTGCGTTCCATACTTTTCGGCTTGCGCCTGCATTTTCATCGCGATATCGGGACCTAAAACGCCTTCGGGAAATCCGGGATAATTCTCAACCATATCCGTTACCGCAATTTGACCGCCGGGAACTAATTTCTCAAAAAGTCCCGTTTTTAAATTAGCACGTGAAGCATACAGCGCCGCCGTTAATCCCGAGCCGCCGCCGCCGATAATTAAAACATCCCAAATCGTTTGATTAGTCATTTTTTCCCTTTCCTTGCTCCGCGACCGAAGCCATTTTCATGACTTGGTTTTCCGCAAAAATCGGCGCTCCGGTTCGAAGCGCCACGGCGATACAATCTGACGGACGCGCATCCACAGAAACAGATTCGCCCGAAGATTTCTTGAGATTCATTTTGGCATAAAAAGTTTGATGATCCATCCGGTCAATCACAACATTGCGGATGGTCGCGTCTAAATCGCGAATTACATTTGCCATCAGGTCATGCGTCATGGGTCGCGGCAAATCAACTTCCCTTACGCGCAATTGAATCGATTGAGCCTCGGGAAGCCCGATCACCAAAGGTAACAGACGCTTGCCTTTTTTTTCACGAAAAACCAA
>CAZLTL010000019.1:0-52279 GCA_964562525.1 uncultured bacterium | reverse complement strand
CGCCATACCAGAAATACTGACTCCGCCTTGCAAACCGCCGGATTGAGAGTAACTAGCGAGAAGCGATAAACGAGTCACACGCATTCTTTCGACCTCAGCCAAAACTCGAGTCCATTTATTTTTCAGGCCGGGTAAATTTTGGCTGACCCGATTCATAATCCCGGCGAGATAGCCTTCCATTCCGCCGGATGAACCCATCTGCAAATTTGCGACCGGAAAGATCGCGGCTTTAAACTCGGTCTGAGGCGTAGCCGCAGAAGGCTTGCCTGCTTCCTGAAGCAATTGATCCAAAGCATCCTGCGCGGCAGACACAACCGGAAAAGAAAGAAACGCTGCAGCGCTCATTAAAAATTTGCGGCGGGAAGAATCCGGAATAACCTTAGCAGCACCATCGCTGTCGCGCGCTTCACTGCGAACATCTGAGCTGACAGATTGCATTGCTACTCGTAAATCTGTTTCGTAAACCACAGCAACATCTCCGACCAAATCCCGCAATTCCGCAGGAGACACGGCAGCCGCGGGAACCATACTCAATGTTGAAGTTTCAACCGCAGGCTCAAGCATTCTTTCACGATAAGCAATGTCATTGTCCAAGCTGTCAAGGCGCGGCGTCATCACCGCGACATCAAGACTTTGAGACTTCAAAAAGGTCAAAAGTCCTTCCTTGTGATATCCCCCTGTCACAATCGCAATACGGGGCAAAGTAGATGGATGCGCCGCTGCGGCTTCCACCGCACGATTCAGCTTTTCAAAGAAAGCATTTTCGCGCCTTTCGGCAACGGCATAAAATGAAAGAACCTGTTCGCAAAAACGGGAAATAATTTGCTTCGTTTGCGGCAAAAGCTGCGCCATCCAAAATTGAAAATCAGAATCCTCTGTCATCTGCGCAAAGCGGCGAACGGCTCCGCGTGAAAGTTCAAGCCTGCCGGCCTGATCCAATAAAGCCGCCATGCGCCCCAACTTCATCGCTCGCCGTGCTTCAGGACTTTTAAATTTTTTGTCCCAAATCCGATCCTCAACAGCCTCGACTTCTCGAATCAAATTTTCAGGGTTAATCTCCTTCTGAAAAACAACCAAAGCCAACCAATCGAAAAAGAAACGATAGGAACGCATTGGCAAGCGCTTGGTCATAAACTGCTGAACCGCTTTCGCCGCAAAAAGACGCAATGCCTCCTCGCTGTAATAACGACCTTCCCCATCCTTAAGTAATGTCTCAACCGCAGCGCCTTCTCGGGAGGCGAGTGCCGGCAAAACTTTCTTCAGCCGCATCCAATCCTCACGTGCTTTTTGCACATCAAGACGCGGTTCAATTTCAAGCATCCGCTGTAAACGGATTAAATTCGGCCACTCTTTTTGATCGCGAATTTCCCATTGAATCCCCAATTCACGTGAGGCGGCCGCGATCAATTGCTCAAAGTAACCTGAGCCCTCAGACAGAACATGGGAAGATGCGGAGTTAAGAAAAAAATCATACTCTTCTTTTTCAGTGCCTGACTTCAGCCAACGCTGCCACTCGACCTGAAAAGCAGAAACCGCGCGCTGGACTTCTTTTTCTGACTTCATCACTTCACGAAACAATTCAAAATTGCGGCGGTATAACTCGGCTGATTCCAAACCTAAAGCGGAAACCTCGGGAGCCATAAGCGAAAAAGCCGCCGCGCCATGCAGATAACCCAGACGCTCAAGTGTTTCAATCATCTCCGCTTTTTGCACGGGGTCTTCAATATGCGCGAACCGCTCTGAAGTAAGACGGCCGGAAACCCCTTCAACCAAAACCGCATCCAAAACCTTTTGTTTTTTCAAATACTGCAATGCTTCCGTAATACGCTTTTGTGCCAAAAGGGATGAGTGAGCGTCTTGGATGAGATAAACAACACCGCGGGACGGTGCCGAAGGGGATGCTTTTAACCATTCGACGCGCGCAAATTCAGAGATCTTCGTTTTGTCGCCAATCAACGACTCCATCGTGACCGGAACTTGGCTTTGAAAAGCGAGAACAATATCGGCGGGCAGTAAAGTTTCAAGCGTTAGGCTTAAGACCAAAAACAAGCTCAAAACTCGAAGTTTTTTTGATTTTATTATCATTACAATCATTCCGCCTGAAGCGTCTTGCTGAATTCTTTTTTAAATTGTTTAGTTGTTAATCAAAACAATAGCCTCCCTTTGAAAATTTCATGTGAGGAACGTGTAAATTGGGTGTAAATCAAACACAGCCGAAAATAAAACTCGGTTAAAAAGACAGGCTTTGATCAAAGTTGATCAAAGGGAAGAAAAAGCTAAGAAGGAAATTTGATTCAGTTAACAGATTCCGCAGACTGCAGAATCCATCCGCCCGTCGAACTTTCTTTCGAAAATGACAAACGGTAAAGCTGCTCAGGAAGCTCGGACCATGAAACAACTTTAAAAGATTCAAGCGGGCTTTGAACACCCACGGCAAACCAACGGGGCTTCCCCTCTCGCTCAACTTCGGGGTTTTGGTAATCCATGGTAATCATTTTCAAAAAACTTTTTTCCTTGTAGGCATCTTGGGTTTGATTCCAAACCGAACTCGAGGCGAAAACTTTAACAGGAGGCAATGTGCCCTTCACAACCGACTCAATTTTAAATACCACGGTCGCGCCCGGCAAAACACCCTCCGCCGAAACAGCATCCAAAGCATCGACAATTTCATCCGGATTAAAGGCTTCCACGCTCACCATTTTAGCCTTAAGAACTAACTTCACTTCCGCGGAGTAAGCCTGTGAAGTCCAAAGGAGGGGCACGCAAAAAAACAACGCGAAAAAACTAATTAACCGCATATTGAACGGCCTTATCAAACTGAATGTTTTTCTCAAGCTCCGCCCACATCACCGGGTCCGGCTCAACGCCCAGCTCTTTCGCTTTTTTCCAGTCATTTAAAGTCCGCTGATAATTATTTTGATAAAAGTAAGCAATGCCGCGGTTGAGATAGGCCTCGCCGTCTTTGGGGTTCGCGCTGATTTGCTCGGACAAAGCCCGAACCGCATCCTCAGGGAAGGCCGCGCCCCAAACCTGAAAAAGCATCTCCTTCTCCACCGACTCACCCAATTCAATGGCTTTGCGAAGATCAGCATGCGCGTCTAAATACTGTTTTTTGTAATATCTCAAAATACCGCGATTGTGATAGGCGATCGCAAACTCAGGATCGAGCTTAATCGCCCGATTCAAAAGACTTAAAGCTTCATCCCAGGCGTTCTGTAAAGTAAGCACCTGTGCTTCTCCAACGAGCGCGGGAGCGGACTTCGGATTTACTTTCTTAGCCTGACGAAAATCAGCCAACGCGTCTGCCAGACGATTTTCCTGAACCGCTTTCATACCGCTTTCAATCAAAGCCTGATCCGACGTAACCACAGTTTCAGGCTCACAAAAAGCGGAATAAGAACTAAAGCACAAAAGAAAGGCGAAAATAATGTTTAATTTCATAACGATTAGACTAGCCCAAGCACACCCTTATTCATGTAAAAAGCGGGTAAAAAGATCTCCGGGAGGTAAAATCGAGATATTAAGTTTTTTTACCGGCGTCAAGCACTTGCCTTATTTTTAAAAGCAAGTCCTGCGCTTGAAAAGGTTTCTGGATAAATGGAAGCTGATTTGAATCAATTTCTTTACGGAAGGCTTCATTCGAAGCGTAGCCGGACATAAAAACAAATTTTATTTCAGGCATATTTTCAGCCACAAACTCATAAAGTTTTTTTCCGTCCATCACCGGCATCATCACATCGCTCAATATCAAATCACAACGCTTGTTCTGACCTAACATTTTCTTGGCGACCTCTCCATTCTCAGCCTCAGACACCTGGTACCCCTGAGCTTGAAGTGAAGTCACAATCAATCCTCGCACACCGGCTTCATCTTCAACAACAAGAATACTTTCACCCCCGCCACGCAAAGCAACCGACGAACCGGCCGAAGCCGATTCGCGCGTGTCTTCTTGCTGCGGCTCCGCCTTGGGAAAGTAAGCAAAGAATGTCGTTCCTTTTCCAACTTCACTTTCAAGCCGAATAAAACCACCATGCTGCTTCATAATTCCGTAACAGGTTGAGAGCCCCAAACCTGTCCCCTTGCCTTTTTCTTTTGTCGTAAAAAAAGGCTCAAAGATTCTTTTTTTAACTTCCTCTGTCATTCCGCAACCCGTGTCCGCGACAGAAAAAAACATATAATCTCCAAGCCGCATCCCCGCGTAAAACTCCGCATTCGCGTGGTTAACGGAAGCTAAGCCTGTTTGAATTTTTATTTTTCCTCCTTCAGCCATCGCGTCGCGCGCGTTGACAACCAAATTAAGAATAACCTGATTGACTTGATTTTCATCGCCCCGGATCAATCCAATTTCAGGATTAAAAGAAAATTCCAAACTCACGTTCGCAGGCAAAAGACGCTCTAAAATTTTATACGATTCTTTGATGGTTTGATTCAAATCAAAAAACTTCACGCTAGCAACGCTGCGTCGTCCCATCGCCAAGAGCTGCCCCGTTAAGACAGCGGCTCGTTGCCCGGCTTGTTTAATCGCAAGAATTTGAGCGTGGGTTTTCTCATCTTGCGCGAAACGCTTTTCCAGAATCTCGGAGTATCCGTTAATCACGGTAAGCAAATTATTAAAATCATGGGCAACCCCGCCCGCAAGTTGCCCGACCACTTCCATTTTCTGAGATTGACGGAACTGGTCCTCAACATTTTTCTGTGATGTTACATCTTCCTTAACCGCGACAAAGTTTGAAATTTTCCCGTCCCGATCTCGAATCGGAGTAATCGTCATGCGTTCCATATAAAAAGAACCGTCTTTCCGCTTATTCACAAGCTCTCCGCGCCAAACTTTCCCCGCCGTAATAGTCCCCCATAAATTTTTGTAAAAAGTTTCATCCTGTTTTCCTGACTTCAAAACCCGGGGGTTCTGTCCCTTCAGCTCCTCCGCTGAGTACCCGGTCAACTGGCTAATAGCTTCATTCGCCCAAATAATGTTACCGTTCACATCAGAAATCATAATTCCATTGAAAGTCGCGTTAAGCGCATGCTGTTGAAAAAGCAGCTGATGATTTGACGCTTCTAAAATGACTGTACGTTCAGCAACTCTCTTTGCAAGCTCCCGATTAAACTCTTTCAAAGACTCGGCTTGCTCCAAAGCGCGAATTTTTTGTAACTCCGCCGCACTGAAACTTTCAAACAGCTCCTGGGCGCGCTTTTCAGCAAGACCTTTCTGCGTCATCAAAATATAAACAAAATTCGCGAATAAATAGCTGAACAGCGCCCCGCCCAATAAAACAAAAATAGGCGCCCATGTTCCAACAACGGTCTTACCGAAGGAATCGGGAGCATCGATGTGAATAAGCCATGGACGCCCGGCAACATAAATCACTTTCTCCTTACAAAAGCGCTCTTTTTTATAACTGACGGATGAATCTAGGTCCAAAGCATTGGAGTATAAAAGGTGGGCAGGGCTCACTTTATCCGCGTTAAAAATTTCAACCAAAACATTCTGGTCTCGAATCAAAAATGCCACATCCTCCAGCATTGCGGACAAGTCAATCGGAAGCGCCACAAATCCGGATAAAAATTTTCTTCGGTCTTCAACCGTCTCGTTGGGCATCCCTTTTTGATAAGTCGCTCCAAAAAACGCAAGTGAAGGACGTTTTAACTCTCCTGGAATCGGCGTCGTAAAAGGATCTGAAACAGTAATCTTCCCCGAATCTCTCGTGTGTTGCATAGCCTGCCATCGTTCCGGAACCTGTGAAAGATCATAACCCAACAAGTCATGGTCGCTCTCTAAAGGCTCCAAATAAACAAGCGGCATATATTCATCTTTTGGTTTTTCGGAATAGATCGAATAATTCGCAAAAGGGTCGGCTTCATCCTTTGCCTCGCTCCGAGCTCTCTCAACAAAGGCCTGCTTTTCTTCGGCTAAAACACGCTTAAAAAAACGCAAATTCAAAACGCCTGAAAAACGGGACAAATTCAAGTCGTTGAAATAGGTTTGAAACTCACCTCGCAAAACCTTGTCACTCGCATTAAAAAAACCACGCGCTCCACGAATCAGGCTTTCACAAAGGAGGGTCTTCTTTTCTATTCGGAAAGAAATCTCTTCGGATAAATGCGTGAAATTTTCTTGCGCACTTTGGTCGATGTGGTTTTTGGCAAAGAAAGCTGTGGCAAAGGTAGAAAGCAGCAACGAAGTAAAAATAATGATTCGGACAACAACAGCACGCCGAAGTTGTTTCCTAGCTGCTTTCTTTAAATCAATCACAAAACCCTTTTCTGTTTGTCCAAAATGGAAACTATCGTAAAACAGTGGCTTTACTTCACTTAAAGCAATGAAACCATAGTACCACTAAAGAAAAAGAATAGAAAGATGCCGCACAAAGAGCCCGTATTAAAACGCCGCAAGGCAAAGAAACAGGAAAGACAGGCGGACTATTTTTTATTTGAGAGGTTCTTTTGCCAAGCCCAGCTGCTGCTAAGGCAATCTTCAAGTGACAATTTGGCGCTCCAGCCCAATTCTTTCTTTGCCTTACTCACAGAGGCGTAGATTTGATCAATATCGCCGCTCCGCCGCGGTGCGAGTTCATAAGGAACTTGAACACCGGTGACCTTCTCGAATGTGTTTATGATTTCGAGAACACTATTTCCGCGGCCTGTGCCGACGTTAAAAACATCGTAAAATGTTCTGCCGCGCTTTTTTTCAAGATAGCTCAATGCTCTGACATGCGCCTCAGCAAGATCCACCACATGAATATAATCCCGAATGCATGTTCCATCAGGCGTGGAGTAGTTGTTTCCGAACACTTTCAGCTTCTTGCGGATTCCCGCAGCCGTCTGCGTCACAAAGGGAACAAGATTGCGCGGAGTCCCAAGCGGGAGCTCGCCAATCAATGCCGAGGGATGCGCTCCAATCGGATTAAAATAACGAAGCGAAACAGCTTTCACTGGAACGCTTTCACGCACGAAGGTTTCAAGCATACGCTCCCCAACTCTCTTTGTTTCACCGTAAGGCGATTCTGATTTCTTAAGCGGGGCGTCTTCACGCACAGGGAGCTTGTCCGGCTTTCCATAAACGGTGCAAGATGAAGAAAAAACAAAATGAGGAACATGATAACGCTCAAGCGATTCAAGCATCACGAGCATACTGCCCAGATTATTGCGATAGTATCGCAGCGGGTGAGCCACCGACTCCTCCACGGCTTTCAACGCCGCAAAGTGGATGATGCCGTGAAAGCGGCCTTCTTTTTTAAAAGCTTTTGCGACGTCGGATGTTTTTGCGCAGTCGCCAACATAAAACGAAATTTTTCGTCCCGTAATCTTATTGATCCGAGCAAGAATAAATTTTTCAGAGTTTGAAAAATTATCAAGGATCACCGGCTGATAACCTGACCGCGCAAGTTCAACCACCGTATGCGAACCAATGTAGCCCGCCCCACCCGTCACTAATATTTTTTTCGCGCCCATAAAGCCCCTTCCATGAAAGGAATCAAACCAACCACGCAGCAAGCTGGATTATGTCAGATTATCGGATTGAAGCAACCGAGAGTTTACAATAGATCAAAGAAAGAGAGATGTGGCAAGCAATTGGAGAAAAAGCAGAAACTAGGATTGTCCATTAAAACGGTTCAAATTGCCTTATCGCAAGCAGACAACGAACCACGAGAAATAGAAGCCGCTCAAAAAGCTCCGGTCGCAAGGCGAAGATGAGCAACCGAGGAGACGTATGTAACCAATACGTCGCACGAGTGTTGCGAAATCTTCAACGCTGCGACCGGACTTTTTCAGCGAGCTTAAATCGCTATGCCGCCGGATTCGCCTGTGCGAATACGAATACAACGCTCAAGCGCAGTAACAAAAATCTTCCCGTCGCCGATCTTTCCGTCACCATGGCGCGCCGACTTTAAAATCGCGTTAATCGCAATGTCGACATATTCCTCATTGCACGCAATATCGATGCGCACTTTAGGAATCAAAGTCGGGATCACGGATTGCCCGCGATAAAGTTCCTCTCCGGCTTGATGCCCGCGCCCTGTGCAGCGGCTCACCGTCACACGTGTAATTTCGGCCGCGTGCAATGCTTCACGGACTTCGTCTAACTTATCGGGCTGAATAATCGCTGTAACAAGTTTCATATAAATGTTCCTCCCGATTAGTTAAGGTTAATGAGGCCGTAGCCCTGTTCGCCGTGCATTGTTTCATCAAGGCCCGCCATCTCTTCACGGCGATCCGCACGGAAACCAAAAACTTTATCCACAAACACGACCAAAATCAACGAAACGACAACCGCATAGGCGATTGTAATTCCAACAGCCTGCAACTGCACAAACAACTGGCTCATCATATTCCAGCCTTCTTTAATTGAAGCCGCATCTGCCATCCAAGACGGACGGATAAAGAATACCAATCCAATCGCTCCAAAAATACCGGCCGCACCGTGAATACCAAACACATCCAAGCTGTCGTCATAGCCCAGCTTGGTTTTGAGACCGATCGCGAAGTAACATACGAAAGAAGCTAAGAAACCGAGAATAATAGCGCCCATCGGAGTAACGACGCCCGCTGCCGGAGTAATCGCAACAAGCCCTGCTAAAATTCCGCTTGAAAGACCAAGGCTGGTGGCCTTGCCATGCTTAACAGCTTCAATCAGCATCCAAGAAAGTGCCCCTGCCGCAGCAGCAGCTTGGGTTACAGTCAACGCACGCGCCGTATCAAGATTACTTGCAACAGCACTTCCCGCATTAAAACCAAACCAACCAACCCAAAGTAATCCCGCGCCAAGCAAAGTCATGACGAGATTATTCGGATGCATTGCAGTTAATGGATAGCCTTTGCGTTTACCGAGGTAAAGCGCGGCAACCAACGCGGAAACACCCGCTGTAATGTGAACTACGGTTCCGCCTGCGAAATCAATCGCTCCCTTTGCGCCCAAATTAAACAAATAACCATCTGAAGCCCAAACCCAATGACAAACCGGGCAATAAATCAAAAGAATCCAAAGAGTGATGTAAATGCAATAGCCTTTGAACTTCACACGCTCAGCAAAAGCACCTGCGATCAAAGCGGGCGTAATAATCGCAAATTTACCCTGAAACATGGCGAACACATATTCAGGAACGCCCGAGCTCATGATGGTGTTTTCAATACCATTCAAGAAAAACAATTGAGGATTCCAGCCGATCCAGCCGCCAAGGACATTCGGACCGAATGCAAGCGCATAACCGCAAACCACCCAAAGCACCCCGACAATGGCCATGGCTGCAAAACTATGCATCATGGTTGCGAGCACATTCTTAGTGCGGACCAAGCCGCCGTAGAAAAGCGCCAGCCCCGGAACCATAAGAAGCACCAAAGCCGTGGACGTAAGCATCCACGATGTTGTTCCGGTATCAACCGGAACCTCTTCCGCGAAAGCCAAACGCGAAACAAACAAAGACAGTAAGAACAATACTCCTGTCTTCCATTTTTGACGAAACATAGATTTCTCCCCTTTTAGTGTTAGATAGAACATTGAAGTTGCGTCGATCTCATCATCCCCATGAACAATACGCCAAACAAACCGTTACAATACTGCAATTAAAATGCCAATTTTGAAATGAAATTAATGAAGGGGAAAATCAAATTTTAACGACTCAAAATACGTATTTGTAAGTCTCTAGGCTTAAAAATACATTATTGCAATCCGGCAATAAACCTAATTTTGAAATGCGGAAACGTAAACCTGAATGAGCTTACGGTCTTTATCTGATATGTCCACAAACTGCACGCCGGCTTTAAGACGAATTGCGCCATCCACGCCCTTGCTTCGCGTCACCCAAGCTAAAACCCCCAGCACAGCAACATCATCATGCTCCGGGTCAATCCTCATGCGAAAAAACAGGGTGTCGCCTTTCTTCACACCAAGCAAGGTCTGAGCGGAAGCAGAACCCGGCTCCAAATCGGGAGAGCTCATCTTGAAACCGGTCTTTGATAAATCGGTGACATGAAAACGCATTCCCGATTCAGAGACATCATAAAGCTGGCTAATATCCGATTGCGGAGATGTTTTCGAAAGCTGAATTTTAACAAGCCGGCACAAAGAGATCCGAGTATGCTTACGCCGATTTTCTTGCTTCTTTTTGAATGGCATAAGTCAATTCTACCCTATGTCCTCTGAAAATAAAAATTGAAATAAAAGGAATTCTTGCTGTCGGAGCACCCCGAATCACTTAACAACAGAAACCTTGACCATTTTAATTTCATTAACGGGTTTATCGCGTCGGTCACGGCTTGCTAAGGAGATTTTGGTTACCACATCCATACCGGAAGTGACCTCACCAAAAACAGAATGCTTATTATCAAGCCAGGGCGTTGCCGCAACGGTGATGAAAAACTGGCTGCCATTTGTACCCGGCCCTGAGTTCGCCATCGAAAAAATACCGGGCTTATTGTGCTTTAATTTGGGAGAGAATTCATCCGCAAACTGATACCCCGGACCGCCCATACCCGTTCCGGTTGGATCGCCGGTTTGAACCATGAAGTCAGGAATAACACGGTGGAAAATAATTCCGTCGTAAAAACCTTTTTCTGCGAGCTTAACAAAGTTCTCCACGGTTTTAGGAGCTTCGGTCGCAAACAATTTCGCTTCGATCACACCCATGTTTGTTTCGATTTTAACTTTCACAATCCCCTCGTCTTTCTGTGTTACGGAAGTGGCTTGAACAGTCGCGACAGGTACCGCTTGCACCGCGGGTGCGGAAGAAACAGCAACAGTCTGAGACTGCGTTGATAATTGACAAGATGAACAACTTGTAGTCGCGCTCGTGGAAGTATTTTGCGTTGAAGCACAGCCGGTCAAAATACTCAAAAATAAGCCGAACCAAAGAATAGAATATTTCATTTAAATCACCCTAACTCTTATTTTTATTAAATTCAGACCCAATCACTTTTCAGAATCAAGCGGATGATCTTTTTTCTGCGCGCTTAAGTCATCCATTACCGACTTTTTCCACAGGGGGACACCGGTAAAATAAGCGGCACGCGCAATCATATGCGCGGCAACGGGCGCGGTCAAAAGAAAAAATACAAAAATTAATATCGCAGTCAAAGCCGTGCCAAAGTCGCGGGAATAAACCGCAACAGCAATTAAAATGCAACCCACTCCTATCGTCCCTGATTTAGTTGAAGTATGCATGCGGTTAAAAAGATCCGGCATTCTTAAAATTCCAATCGCCGCTAAAAGTGAAAACAGCGCTCCTGCAACTAACAAAAAGGCAGCCAGCCAATTCATAACTCGCCTCTTTTCTTTTCGATGTAATAGGCCAATGCCACTGTTCCGAGAAAAGCAACCAGTCCCACCACCATGGCGATATCAAGCTCCGCATACTTTTCAAACATCATGACATAAACGGCGATAATGCTGACCCCGAGTGTCGTCACGAGATCGAAAGCCACAACACGGTCACATAAACTCGGTCCTTTTAATAAACGGATAAATCCCAAGACCAAGCTAATCCCTAAAACAATCATTGAAAAAACAAAGGCCGCCGGCAAAGGATTAATTTCTTGAAAGCTCATTGAAAGACCTCCAAAATCATACGCTCAAATCCTTCCTTAATATCGCGACGATATGCTTCGGCATCGCCAATTTGCATACTGTGAACATATAAAAACTGATGATCCGCGGAAACGTCCACAGTTAAACTTCCGGGAGTTAAGGTGATGGCATTCGCGAGCAGAAATATTTCCAAATCGGTTTTAACCGTCAGAGGAATCGCAATGATTCCGGGCTGCATGAGTCTTTCCGGTCCCATAACGCATTGTGCAATTTTGATATTTGAAAGCAAAAGCTGCCAAAGGAAATAAATTCCCAGGCGAATCAATTTGATCAGCTTTACAAAAATTTTCATGGCCGAGCTCCCAAAACCGCGGAAATATAAATTTCTTGATTCATCAACTGCTCCGCGGTTCTCATAGTCAATTCAAAGATAGGGCCGGCCAACACGCCCACACAAACCGTAATGGTTGCTAAAGCGATCACAGGCAGCATCCACCCCACCGGCGAAAAAGACAGCACCGGCGCAATCGGCTCGGTCGGATTTTTCCAAAAAACCTCATTCCAAATTTTAGTCATGGAAAACAAAGTGAGCAGCCCAACACCCAAAGCGATGGCGACAATGCCGTAGCGTTCAATTTCTAAGCCGCCTTGAATCAAAACTAACTTGGCAAAGAACCCTGAAAGCGGCGGAATCCCCGCCAGCGACAACGCTGAGATCAAAAAGAAAACGGAAAGCCATGGGTGGGACCGATACAGCCCGCCCAGTTTTTTCAAATCAGTTGTTCCTCGAATTTTCTCCACAACACCCGCAACCAAAAACAAATTAGTTTTAACCACAATGTGGTGAATGATATAAAAAACGGATCCCGCCACGGCAACCTTAGTAAAAAGTCCCAAGCCCATCAGCATGTAGCCGATTTGACTGACAATGTGAAAGGAAAGAATACGCCGCATATCATTTTGTGTCACCGCGCCAAAAATACCGGTCAGCATGGTTAAGCCCGACATCACCAAAATGATTTCATGGGTATATCCTGTATCGCCTCGAAACAGCAGCGTAAAAACACGAATCAAAGCATAAACCCCGACCTTCGTTAACAAACCCGCAAAAATCGCCGAAACCGGTACGGGCGGCGTGTGATAGGAAGCCGGGAGCCAAAAGAAAAATGGGAAGCTGGCAGCTTTAATTCCGAAAGCCACAATAAAAAGCATCGCCAAGGTCGTGATCAATCCTTGGTTGGGATAATCCCGAAGCACAACCGCCAAATCCGCAAAATTCAAAGTTCCCACGGTGCCGTATAAAATTCCAACCGAAGCAAGAAACAGTGCGGATGAAACTAAATTAAGGGCGACATATTTAATGGCGCCTTCAATTTGCCCACGCTCCCCTCCCAACGACAAAAGCACAAAGGAGGCCATCAACAGAACTTCAAACCAAACATACAGGTTAAAAATATCGCCGGTAAGAAAAGCACCTGAAACGCCCATCATCAAAACTTGAAACAAGGGATAGTAACCGAATGATTCTCTTTTTTGATCCATTGCGACGAGCGAATAAATTGAAACGGCAAAGCCCATGATGGCGCCCAAAACCAACATAATTGAACCGAAAAGATCCGCGGCAAAAACAATTCCGAAAGGAATCGGCCAATTCCCCACGCTCATCACCTGAATTCCATCCGCATTCACTTGGCGAAACAAGACTATGGCCGCAACCAAAAGCGCGGCAGAGCCTAAAACACCGATCCAACGCTGAAATTGACGCCAAGGCCAAGCTAATAGACAAAGTGCCGCTGCGAACAAAGGAATGATGATGGGTAAAACAATCAAATAACTCATTTTTCAGTCGAGTCCAATTGGTCGGAATCATCCGTACCTGTCAAACGAAATGAACGATAAACCAAAATAAGCGCAAAAGCCAAAATCCCAAAACTAATCACGATCGCGGTCAAAATTAAAGCCTGCGGCAGAGGATCAGGTATCGGGTATTGCGGAATTGTGGATCCCTCCGCGATAATCGGCAAACCGCGCGACTCCAGCCCGCCGGCTGAAAAAATAAGAAGATTGGCGCCATGGCTTAAAAAAATAAGGCCCAAAACAAGCTTGATCAGACTATGCCGCATCACCAGAAAAAAACCGGCCGCGTAAAGCAATCCCACCGTGGCGGCAAACATTAATTCCATTTATTCATCCTTCAAAGGTAAAAAAATAAACATGACGCCGCCTAAAACAACCAAATAAACACCCAAATCAAATAACGCGGGAGTGCCCAATTTAAGAGCCCCCAAAAAAGGAATTTGGACCTTGATCCACAATCCAGTCAAAAAAGGTTTCGCCTGAAAAAAAGCTAAAACCCCGCTGAACAAGGCACACAAAAGACCTAGCCCTAAAAAAGCATGAGGCTCAAAACGCAAATGACGACGAGCTTCCGCCGAATCAAAAGCAATCATCTGTAATACAAAAGCGGAAGCGGCAACCAAACCGCCGACGAACCCCCCACCGGGAGCATTGTGCCCGCGCAGCAAAAGAAAAATAGAAAAAACAAGGAAGACCGGCTTTAAAATTTGCGCTGCAACCCTTAAAATCACCGAGTTCATGATTTCGCCTCTGATTTTTTAGAATCCAACATAAGTTTCAGCAAAGAAAAAACACCGAGTCCGGCGACTGCCACCACAGTAATTTCGCCAAGCGTATCCAAAGCGCGAAAATCAACGATAATGACATTCACAATGTTGCTGCCATGGGCCAGCAACAAACTATTTTCAGCATAATACTTTGCAACTTCAGGTAATCCCGGCGTGGCAACAGCCCCGAAAAAAGCAAGCGCCGCCATCAGCGCTCCGATAGCCAATGATATAACCGCATCAATCCACTTTGATCTTGAAGGTGATTTCATGCTTGAAGCGGGCATACGGTACAAAACAAAAGCCAATAAAATCACCGTCAAAGTTTCAACCGCAAATTGGGTCATCGCTAAGTCCGGCGCGCCGAATCTTACAAAAATCAGAGAGATCACGAGCCCGATCACCCCCATCGCCATAATCGCAACGAGCCGCGTTCGCGCGAATATGGCCGCAAAGGTAGAGACAAAAATAATTCCAACGCATAAGACATCCAATCCGTGCAACGGACGAAGCGAGCTTGAAACAAATCCGTTCTTTAAAAACAAAGTAATTCCCGTTAAAGCAGCCGTAGCAATAACCATGATTCGAAAATAAATCCGGAGACGACCACCCTGCAGCAGCTTAGTTTGAAAAGCCGAAAACGAGAGTAGGCCTTCCAATAATTTAAAATAGCCTTTTTCCGGCCCCCAGATTTTTGAAGGTCCAGTTTGGCCAATTACTTTTTGAACCAACCCGCGCTTAAAATAAATCAACCCGCCCAGACCAATCGCAACAAGGCTCAAGAAAAAAACAAGATTGAAACCATGCCACAAAACTAATTTCATGGGGTAAGAAGTTTCAGCCATAACGGCACTCGCAGCAGCGCTCACTAATGGCTTGCAAATGTCCGGGAAAACGCCAAAAAGCAAGCCAAGACAAGCCAAGATCCCAGCCCCTAATAGCATCGAGGGAGGTGCTTCATGCGCATGCTCAGCTGCGGATGAAAGCTTTCCCACAAAGGGCTTTACCGCAGCCCAAATCGCGATCGCCGCGTAAATGGCCCCGGCAAATACCCCAAGCATCAACAGCACACGATTTTCTGAATGCAGAACCGTTTCAAGCATCCATTCCTTGCCGATAAAACCCAAAAAAGGGAAAAATCCGGCCATTGAAAGCGCGGCTAAAAAAGCCGATGTTGCGGTCCATGGCATTTTTTGCATGAGCCCACCCAACTCCTCGGGATTGCGGCAATGCGTCGCGTGATCCACGGTTCCCGCAACCATAAAAAGACACCCCTTATAAAGAGCATGTGCCAAAAGAAAAAGCATGGCGGCCTGAATTCCAAATGGTGTTCCGGACCCAAGCAGCAAGACCATCACGCCCAAAGCGCTGACCGTCATATAGGCTAAGTATTTTTTTAAATCAGACTGCTGTAAAGCAAGCCAAGCCCCAGTTAAAACCGTTGCCGCGCCGAACCAAGTTAATGAGTCGAGCCACAATGACGACTGACTAAAAATCGGATGACACCGCGCGATCAAATAGACTCCGGCTTTAACCATAGTTGAAGAATGAAGATAAGCACTGACGGGCGCGGGCGCAGCCATCGCATTCGGCAACCAAAAGTGAAACGGAAATTGCGCCGATTTGGTAAAGGCACCGCACAAAATCAGAATTAGCGCGGCTTCGAATAAGGGATGGGATTGAAACCCCTCTCGCCCCGCAATCAATGCGGAAAGCTTCATACTTCCGCCCATTTGCCCCATTACCAAGAAGCCTGCCAGCATCGCCAATCCGCCAATTCCGGTCACAAGCAAAGCCTGAAGCGCGCTTTTCCGGCTTTTCTCATCTTCATGATAAAAGCCGATCAAAAAATAAGAACTGAGACTGGTTAATTCCCAAAAAATAAAAAGCAAAATGAGATTATCGGAAAGCACAACTCCCAACATGGAAGCCATGAACATAAAAAAGAAAAGATAAAACCGGCCTATCTGATCACTTCCCTTTAGATAGCCAGAAGCATAAAGCGTAATCAACGTCCCGATTCCGCAAATCAACAAAGCAAAAAGTAAACTCAGGCCGTCCAAACGAAAAGCGAGCTGAATATCCAAGCCTTGAACCCAGGCGAATGATTGCGTCTGAAATTCTCCGGCGGAAACCAAAGACAGTGAGTTACAGAAGAAAAGAGCCAACCCTAGCGGCAAGAGCGCAAAAAACCATCCCGAAAAGGAACCCAAGACGCGGCAAAGCAACGGAGCAAAAGCCGCAAGCAAAAAGACAGAACCTATCGCGGTTAACATATGGTTATATAAATCTTAAAATAAATCAGAAATCAATCAATGAAAAAAACAAGGATGTATTTTAGAATGAAGCCCAGTATAAACAAAGCAATTTCCATACCGAAAAACACATGGGCAAAATAATAATTTTTGGTGATATTCACGGGTGCCTTGATGAGTGGCGCGATTTGATTAAAAAAATTGCGCCTACGCCCGACGACCAACTGATTTCAGTCGGTGATTTAATCTGCAAAGGTCCCGAATCGTTTAAAACCATTGAATTTGCCCGTTCTCTGCCCAATTTAAAATGCGTCCTAGGCAATCACGAACTCCATTTTTTAAAAGCTTGGAAATCCGGCAATCTTGACAGCCTGTCAAAAGACTATCAAAAACGCGCTTTGAAAGAGTTTGGCAGCAAACTAAATGAAACGATGCAATGGATTAGCACATGGCCGCTTTATTTAGATCTACCCGATTGTCTCGTGGTGCATGGCGGAATCTTGCCCGATACCCCAATCGAAAAGCAAAAGGCAGAAACGCTATGCAACTTACGCAATCTTGAGGACGGCACTGCCTGGCATGAGCAATATCGTGAAAGAAAGCCGGTGGTTTACGGTCATTGGGCGAGACAAGGTCTTTGCGTTAAAGAAAACTCGATTGGTCTTGATAGCGGATGTGTTTACGGAAAGGAACTTTCCGCAGTTATTTTTCCCGGGACTGAAATCGTTCAGGTCAAAGCCCGCAAAGCTTATCAATCGGTCGACTAACGTGAATCTACAACTTTACTTTCCGCGCCCCAGAAGAACCACACGAATTGTTTTAAGCACAATTAAGAAATCGAGCGAAAACGATAAGTTTTTTAAGTAAAAAAGGTTATAGCAAAACTTCCGCGGATAATCTTTAAGCTCAGTCGTATGCAAAAACTTAACCTGCGCCCATCCGGTAATTCCGGGCTTCACGGTAAACACAGCATCATAATAAGGAATCATTTTGCGGCAGCGTTCAACAAAATATTCAATCTCCGGACGGGGTCCGATCAAACTCATATCGCCTTTCAGCACATTAATTAATTGGGGTGTTTCGTCCAGACGAAATTTTCGCAACCAACGCCCCACCCCTGTCACCTTTTGCCGCCCGGACTGATCCGGCTTAGTCATCGTCCTAAATTTAATCAGGCGGAATTTCTTTCCCCCGACACCGATTCGATCTTGAAAAAAGAAAATACTTTTCGGTCCCTGCAAAAAAAGAAAGAAATACGAAATCAACATCAGCGGTGAAAACAAAATCAAGAGCATACTGACAATCACTAAATCTAAAATTCTTTTGGTGTGAAGATAGCGCAAGCTGCGCGCCTCAGACATCAACCCTAAAATAAAATGTTCATTGACGGCGTCGAACGGAATTGCCTCATCCATCTTCTCAAACAAATGAACCGCGCTGGTCACCTGAACATTCTGACGCATCAAAGCCATCATCAGCTCCGGCTCCGACACTTTGGACGGGCTATCTACGGCTAAAACAACCAATTGAATATGATGCCAATCAATCAGAGAAAGCAATTGAGGCGACGCGCCCACCACAGGAATACCTTCTAAATCCTTCTTTGTTGCAGCGGTTTCTTCAGAAACAAATCCAACCAAACTAAGACCGGAATGCGGAGTTTCTTTAATGACTTTTAAAATCGATTGCGCCATTGGGCCGGTTCCCAAAATAAGAGTTTTCTTATCCGCAATTCGCGACTGGAAAAATACATCGTAAACCAAACGAACCACGACAATGCAAAAAATGGCGCACCCATTAAAAATTAAAAACCAAGGACGGGAAACCACAAGACTTCGATTAAAAAATAAAACAGCTGAAACAAAAATGGCTGCGCTGAGGCAAGCTAAACCGACATCGATTAAAGTTTGGGAGGGCTTATAAAGCTTAAATGGAAAATAAAGGTCGAAAATATAAAAGCACAGCAAGTAAGCTAAAAAAATAACGACCAGAGGCTCAACGCCCATCACTGAGTCAAGAGGCATGCCGTAACGCCAATAAGCTGCGAGATGAAAACATACGCCAATAGAAAGACCATCCAAAACAAGAAGAAAAAGACTCCGCCTCGAAACGCCGGTCAAAACCAATCTCCCTTCACTTTCTAATCCATTCGCGTATCTTCAGAAGCTTAATTGGGGCGATAGACATGGTAGCCCTTGTCAGCCATTTCTTTAACCTGATTCAGGACAATACCTGAAAGCAGCAGTTGGCCGGGAGCTATTTTCATAACAGCTTTTTTAACTAAGTCGCGATTCGTGTGCGCCCAACGAACGACAATAACACGCATATCCACATGCTGGCTTACCGCAACGGTATCGTTAACCGGCAACACGGGAGGGGTATCCACGAGCACGTAGTCATAGTTTTTCTTCAAATCAACCAACAAGTCTCTCATACGATTGGACTTCAAGGCATGCGGGGCGCTAAAAGACGATCTACCGCCGGAACGAATAAAGTCAATTAACTCACTGTCTGTTTTCTCTATAATTTCATGCTGTTCAGCCGTACCGGACAAATATTCATACAAGTGCTTATCGCAATCTGTTTTAGGCACTTTATCGCGAAGCGAGGATTGGCAAAAATCAGCATCAATCAAAATCACTTTCTTGCCTTGACGCGCCATCGATTGGGCAACATGAAAAGCCACAAAGCTCTTTCCCTCACCCGGGACAGCACTTGTAAAAAGGACTGATTTTTCGTGCCTGTCGGAGAGGACAAATTCAATATTAGTCGCGATCAAACGTAAGCCATGAGTAAATAAAATAAAAGATTTATCATTCGGAAACTCGGGATACAAGTCACCTTTTTTCACCTTCGCGTAAGTCAAATCTCCCAAGAAAAGCTTGCCGGCGACATTTTCAACATCGTCATGTGTGCGCATTGAGCGATCAAAGTAGCAATATAGAAAAATCAACCCTAGACTTGAAATAAACCCAATGGCGAGAGCTGCAACCAGCAACTTCGGCTTATTGGGCCATGCCGGAACTGTGCCGGGCTTGGCATAATTCAGAATTTCAACTCCAGGCCGCTTCAACCCTCCCTCGACGGAAGCCATTGCCATTCGCTCCTGAATTAACCGAATTGTATTTGAAACAGATTTTTCCTCAGAGTCCAAATTTGCTAATTGGATTTTTTGTGGCGCCAACTCTTTTATTTTTTTTCTCAAAGCATCTAACTGCTCTTTCAACCTCTCACGCGTTGATTCCATGGTTTTAAGTTCAAGCTTGAGCTGCCCAAAAATTCTTTCTTGGTCGAGCTCCATCGATTTATTTAAACTATCCACACGCGCTTGCGCGGCAAGCACATCCGGATGCAAATCACGAAATTGATGCTTTAACTCTTCTAAAGTCCCCTCAGCAATACGAATCCGCTCAAGCTGTCGTTTGATCACCTCATTTTCCATAATGTAAGGATGACCAAAAATAGTCCCTGTGTCCTTCGTGTATTGCTCTATTTCTAAGATCTTAGTTCGAAGTTCAATCGTAGCGGCATCTGACTTAGTCAGCTCCGCATTAAAATAATCGATTTGCTTATTTACAGTCGTCTCATCTTCAATTTCAGGATATTTTTTTCTAAACTCATCAATTTTATTTTTAACCTTTTCTTGCTTTTCCATTTCCTGCAGCAAGTTCAGCTGTAAAGAAGCCAATGAATCCTGCGTTGACCCCTGACTTTTTTCTTCACTCGAAAAAACATAAGTTTCCGCAATTGCATTCGCAATCTTCGCGGAGTCTTCACTGCTTAAAAAAAGATAATTCACGTCGAGGGTTTTACTTTTAATGTTGGGCTTGACTGTCATCTGGCTTTGAAGCAACGCCATCGGATTGGACGATTTATTGAAAGGGTAAATGGAAGCTAAATTATAAGATTCAATCACTTTATTTAAAATGCCGGGGCTTGAAATCAATGTCGCCTGCAGTGCTAAATTCTCTAAGCTCTGTTTTTCAGCCTGATTGGTAACACGGGTTGGATCAACTAAAATTGTTGCTGTCGCTTCATAAAGCGGAGTTTGAAATTCGGACCACACCCCTGTCCCTACCACAACAAGCAAAACATAGGTCAAAACGAAAGGATAAAAACGTAAGAGAAGTTTTTTAAACCGCTTCCAAACCGGCCCAAGATCATCCCCTTCTAACTGGGGATCTACCAAATTTTCTTCTAAAGGACTAACCATATATACTTTTAGGCGGCTGCGGCCGCATTGCCATAAATTTTAAACATGCTGCTCCGGCATTTCATTTGAACCCCGCCAGACTGGTACTGCATATCTAAAATTTCAAGTGCCTGCACGCCGTTTGCAGTATTCGCCGTAAGATTAAAGTTTTTTTCTATTTTCCTCAAAAGCCAATCAGGCAGTTTAAGACCGTTCACTTTAACATGATCCAACTTCAATATCAATTGCCCGCTTTCATCTTCCGTAATGATTTTTCCCAAGCCGGACGCCGGCACACTCATCACCTTTAAATCGAAAACTCCATACAGAAAAAAACCCCGCTCATCAATCTGTGCTTGGACCCCCTTAACAATACCGCCGTACTTGTTGTCGAGCACTTTAAGAACATACTCTTTAAATTCAAACTCAGTGTAAAGGCGCGTAAAAACAGCCTCTTTGCGTCGGCTGGCCAGCTTTGCAATTTGCTCTTTAAAGGCAGTCACCCCATCGGGAATAAATTGAACCATAAAATCGTAAAAGAATTTATCAACCCAGCCCATCTTTTCCGGGCCTTCCGTAGACAAAACCGGCTTCTTTTCGGAAGCAACCTGATTCATACCCACAATCTGCATTTTTTGAGCCTGACCTGAAGAATCATAATTCACAACATAAACCTGCCCACTATAAACAATTGTTTTCGCAACACGTTTTTTACGGCTTTCAAAACCATCCCAATCTTCATTTCTCTTCTTGTCAAACAGATGCCCGGTTTGCTCCCAAACACGCATTAACTCCTCACCCACAAATTCTTTTACGGAAAATTTAAAGGTCCCGCCCATCGACTCCAGCTGACTAAATAAACTTAACGGATCATACGTCTTGAGAAAATCCTTAAATAAAACAGCCCGGCTAAAGTCGCGAGCATCAAAAAAAGCCATCCCCCAAGCTTGATAGCGGAGGAAAGAACTGTACATGGACCAATCCCGATCAACCGCTAATGCCGCAAGCTCATCCGAAATTTCAACCGGATTATTCTTGTGGCGGCGCAAAGCCTGGAAATAGGCCGAAAAAAAAGGCTGCTTTTCTTTTTCTGATAAATTCGGTTCCAAATCCAACCAACTTTCCGTCTCCCGCAAACGAAGCATACCGGCAGTTTGATCTTTTTCATTTTGAAGACGCTCTTTAACCGATTGAAAAAGCCCCAACCTCAGAGACTTCAAAAATTTTGATTCGACTTCACCATCTTCAGCCTTATGATTTACGAATTGCTTTTTTTTACCTATTTTCCGTTCTAAATATTCCAAAACATAACGAACTGATTGGGGTGGTGACGATTTCTTTGCGCGATCAATCCACTGCATTGCTAAACCGGAATTATCCTCATAAGCGTCATAGGCGATTTTCGTCATAACAATTGACTTTACCTTTGAGAATTCCGGGCGAGACAACAGTGATTCAAAATTTGTTGTCGATTGACTTTCCGTGCCGCCCCGAAAAACCTGCTCCATAGCTGAAATGCGAGCATCTGAATCTGTCATCAACTCCTGCCCCATGGTCATTGTCGGGAGCAAATTTAAATTCTCACAGAAGGAAATATAAATGCGCAATGTGGGCGGGGTTGAAATCAAAAGCTGTTTTTTGTAAACCGCGATCGCATACTTTAAATCGGAAATATCGCGCCGAAAATCAGACACTCTCAAGACATGTCCGATATACTCATAAAGCAAAAGGGCCTCAGGGTCTCGATTGGACAGAGCCAACACTTCCGCCGTCCGATGAGCAAAATAGTCTGACAAAAAAACTAAATCGCCTGATTTTTTCACCGAAGAAAAGGTTTGCTCCAAAAAACGAACGTCATAAAATCCGCCAGGAACACGCATTTGCTTTTCAGCCCAGGCAGAAAAAGCAGCCCCGAGCGCGATCACAAAAAAAAGCGGAAACACCCAAATTTTGAGATACTTCAAAACCAGTTTATTCATTTATTAAAAATCAAACTGCCTGCTTAGAACCACGCCCGGCTCGCCACCAGAATGTCATCAACACGAATCTTTGATTCATCCCGCTTATCCGTCGCACGCAACAGTTTTTTAGTATTAATCTTCAACTCGATTTCTTTACCGTCATCCTGTTTGCGAACAACTTTCACTTTCCGCGAAGCATAGTCGGTAAATCCGCCCGCCATTGCGACAGCCTCCAAAACAGTAATGCCGGGACGGAACTCATAAGTTCCCGGCTTGGCAACTTCCCCGGTCACAAAAAAGGTAAGCGATTTACGGTCAACTGTAATATCAATTTTGGGGTCAACAATGTAGTTCTCAGAAATCCCTTTACGGAGAATTTCTTTCAAATCATGCACGGATTTACCCTTAACTGAAATCACGCCCAAAAATAAATACTCAATGTTCTCTTCCTCATCAACCACAACCG
The DNA here is from genome assembly GCA_964562525.1 of uncultured bacterium. Lineage (GTDB taxonomy): Bacteria > Omnitrophota > Omnitrophia > Omnitrophales > Aquincolibacteriaceae > Multiplicimicrobium. The sequence continues at coordinate 29,260 of CAZLTL010000019.1, read as the reverse complement.
AAGTCGTTAAATCTTTATGCTGCCAAACAGTAATGTTAAGCACATCTCCGCTGCGGAGCATTCGCTGCGGTGCTTGCGAGCCTGGAGCCGCTACCGGCGCAGCAGAAGTTTTTGGTTCTTCCGCAAATAATGGCAGAGCCATGCTAACCGATAAGATGAAACACACTATTCCTCGTTTAATCATAAATCCTCCTTTTATAAATTACTTTGAATCGCCAAAATACCGAAACACTCTCAGCAAAGCTTCATGTCGGGTATTGCCCTCATCAAGCTTAGTTGTACCGCCCGCGCTATTTGCAGAAATTTGATACGCGTCCAAATAAGTTAAAATATACCGAAGCTCTATAACCCATTTTTTGGGGGCATTGCGCCGCAAAGCCGTCGAAATCTTATACTCCACAAACTTATCTTTAGGCTCAATTTCAAGCGCAGACTCGCGGCGATAACTCCCTTCAATTAACCAATTCAATCTTTTAGACAATTTGCGTTCATACGCAGCCCGAACGGTTTGAAAGCGGATTAAATCCCCCTTCAAGTCGGATGTGACACGCGAATTACTTAAGGAAGTTGACGCGAAAGTTGAAACTTCACTTCGTATAAAGTCGGTATCATAAGATAACGTCATCTGTCCCCTTGGACTTAATTTATGGGAGTATTTTAGCCCTCCGATCAACCCCATGAATGCTTCGCCGTCATAGAAAGCTGCGCCAAAACTGGGCTTTAGCAAACTATTTTTGGTCGGATTATACTCAAGGCCGGTCCGAATCCGATGAACATTCATATCAATCGCAGGAAACCCTTCACGGAAAAATTCATGCTCATAATTGTACTCCGCTCGACCGGCCAATTTCTTTGAAAAAGGCCGAAACCACAATAACGACAAATAACTTTCAATCTCACGGTCACGGATAGCCCGCTCTTCTGTTTCGAACTTTACGCCCGCCCCCGCTTGCACAAAACCCCGTTTCAAGTTGTAACGAATCGAATGCCCGGCCTCATAACGATACTGTGTTAATCGATCACCAAACTTGGCCGGTGTGGATAAATTCTCACTTGTCGCAATTCCCAATTTATTTTGAAAAGAAAATATCCAAGGGCTGGAATTAGTAAAAACCACGCCGCCCTGAATATCCTGCCGAAACAATCCATCCGCGGGCGCGAGCCCCTCCTGCTTTTGCGCGAAAAAAGGATATTGTTTTTGAATGTTGTATCCCAATCGAATATGCGCAGGTCCTTTGCGATCATAAATCAAAGCCATGGCCGGCTCTTCATTCAAAATTACGTGGTCATTTCGACGCTGTTTCAAAAGTCGTGTTGTATTCGTAAAAACACCGCTCAAATGCTTTTTCCAATAATCAACACTTCCAAACTGAGGGTAACGGGCGCGCGCATCTTCAGCAACAGCCTCCGCTGATGCGCCACGGCTGTAGTCCGTATACGCTGTGGCTGAAACAAATCGCGGTTGAGTTTCCAACTGCTCAAGTAAGGTTGTCTCACCCCCAAAATTAACCTCGTTTTCATATGTACGTTCTTTCTGAAAGCTCTCTCCAAAAACCTGCGCAATGCTTTGCGGCGGAGGAGGTTGAAACACGATGTCTCGATCCGTCACTACAGACAGAGACTCATCTTGTTCATCCTCAGCTGAGTAAGGACGGAATTCAATTCGGATTAAGCCCGGATACTGCTTCGTGGTTAAACGCACCGGCCGCAAAAGCTTTACTTGCATGCTTTGAATGAAAGCTAGTTTAGCGTCAACACCAAGCGAAGAAGTAAGCCCTGGATTGGCTCGCAACTGGATCGATTCAATTAACTGCAAATCCCCTTCCATTTTCATATCTTCCGACTTTTGCAATAACGGCGATAGAATCTGAATTTGTCCGATCATTTGCTCTTTATTTAAACTCGGCTGGATAGAAACCAAATCTTTTTCCGATGTAGCTTCATAAGCAATTTCGAGAGTCACCCGCGAATCACTTGACTCTAAACTCATCGCGCGAATCATAGGATAATAAGCCTTGGCTTGAGTGATCATCGTTTCGCGGAGCTCTTGCTCCATCGCTTTTTCCATTCCCGTCGTGTCCACGACGGGAGCCGGCGTCAAATTTGTAGCTTCCGCTTCTTTGGGAGAATTTTTTCCATCCGGTTTAGCCTCAGACCAGTTGTCCCAATTATGTGAGTCTACTGATTCATCCACAGAGGAAGAAGACACTACCTCAATCACATCTTCTGCGGACTGGGATTCAGAGGGCTCTGCCCACGCACCTATTTGATTCGCCATAAAAAAGAAAAAAAGAAAAATCAGGCACAGAAACGCCCAATTTAAACTCTTTCTAAAAGGACTCCAAAATGAATCAAACTCAAAAAATAGCAAGAAAGATCTCTCAATAAAATAAAGTAGCGCTGAATAAAAAAACACTAATCATTATCAAACATTAACGGCAAAAATCAAAGACAACTAAACAAGCAATGTTTAGCCAGGTTAATCTATAAGGCGGGTTAAAAGCTCATTCCATGCTGAGATAACTTTGTGGTGCGAGAAGCGAGCTTGATAGGTATCAAGACAATGTTGCCTCAGTCTTTTCAGCTCGCTAGGATTTTGAGAGATTTGAACCAGCTCGCTTGCAACCTTAGCATAACTTTCTTCCGTAAGAACCCAACCCAACCCAAACTCAGAAATCCATTTTGCGATTGAAGATTCTTTTGACCCTTCAAACAAAACCGGTCTTCCGGCAGCAATCGCTCCAAAGAATTTGGACGGAACAACCGTTCCCGTCCAATCCTGCTTTAAACTTACCAAATGAATATCCGCTGCCTCTAAGCGCACATCTAAGCTTTGCTCTGATGCAAAATCAACAAAATTCACAGGAATCGATGAACTCAAACACTGCCTTTTCAAAACCTCCGCACGATGCCCGCGAATTGAAAAACAAAACTTAATTTGATGTGTTTCTAATTCTTTAGCTAGCTTAAGCGACAAATCTGCCGCGTGCGCCAAACCAAAATTACCTGAATATAGAATTCCAAGCTTGGCATCACTAAATAACTTTTGCCGTTCATCCGCATTAGAAAACTTCACTTCAGATGGCTCATAAAAAGCCCATGGAGTGAGAGTCGCACGCTGCGCCGATGAAGAATAATGCATAAGTTTCTCTTCCATACACGGCCCTAAATCGGCAATCAGATCACAACTTTTATAAGCCCAACCCATCACCCCAAATAAAAATCGATGCAAGAACCCATTCTTTTTTATTTTCTGATCAGCAACTGCTGCTTCAGGATAAAGGTCAAAACACCAATGCACGATCTTGACTTTTGGACTAACGAAATGAAGAAATTTCGTAGCAATTAATGAAAAAATGGGATCAGTCCCAATCAAAACAACCTTTGGCCGTATCCCTCGATAAAAAAGCCACCTTAAACTCCATGCAAAAATCATCCACAATGAATTTAAAATTCTGCCAATTTCTCCGGACTGAGAAAAAACAGGACGCCAAATACGGCAAATTGAAACCTCATGCCAACTTTCTTTCAGCTTTAGTTTTTTTGAAGGGTTGCGGCAATAACGATTTGAAGGCCAGACTTCAACAGTCCAGCCTGCAAAGCTTAATCCCTCGCAAAGATCTTCAAAATGCCTTGCGCTGGCGACATCATCTGGAAAGTAAAAGTGATAAAGAACTAATAATTTAGGCTTCAAAATCAATAAATCGGCGATTTGCGGTTGTTTTTGATTTGATCGTAAATCCAAGCGTAGGTTTTTTCCAAACCATCTTTAAGCCTAACCGACGGAGCCCAATTCAAATACTTTTTTATAAGCGTATTGTCGCTATTGCGGCCGTTGACCCCCTTGGGGGCCTTTAAATTATACGAGCGCTTCAACTTCACTCCCGCAATTTCTTCCACAATATCAACCAACTGATTAATTGAAACCTGCTCATCACTTCCCAGGTTAATTGGCTCTAAAATCTGACTATTCATAATCAGATCAACCCCTTTAAGACAGTCATCAATATACATAAAGCTGCGAGTTTGGTGGCCATTCCCCCAAATTTCTATTTCATGCTTACCTGAAATTTTAGCCTGAATCACTTTGCGACAAATGGCTGCAGGTGCTTTTTCGCGGCCGCCATCCCAAGTCCCGTTCGGACCATAAACATTATGAAAACGTGCAACACGCGTATAAATGCCAAAATCTTCACGAAAATGCCGACACATCCGCTCGCTAAAAAGCTTTTCCCAGCCATAGCCGTCCTCCGGCATCGCGGGATAAGCATCGCCTTCTTTGAGAGCGGTTACATTCTCTGACGTCTGTTTGTCAGCCGCATAAACGCATGCGGAGGATGCATAAAAATATTTTTTAACATGATATTTTTTTACGGCTAAAAGAAGATTGGTATTAATCAACACTGAAAGCATACAAAGAGCTTTGTTGTTCTCAATAAATCCCATCCCCCCCATGTCAGCGGCTAAATTATAAACTTCTTCAGCGCCTTCTAAGGCTGCTTCGCATTCTCCTTTTTGCTGCAAATCACTTTGACAGTTATCGAAACCCGGAAAAACTTGCCACCAGTCTGAAAGCGGTTTACGGTCAATTACTCTGACATTCTTATATCCCCGGCGAAGAAAATCAGCCGCTAAATGCCCTCCGATAAATCCCCCGCCTCCGGCGACCACAACAAGTTTATTAGACATAATCCCTCTCTAGCTTCGATGAATAAAATAAGAACCTAGAACAAGAACATCCATTTTCGTCTTTAGATAGCATTCGAGCGCTTCACGCGGAGTACAAACTATAGGTTCATGCTCATTGAACGACGTGTTCAATAACACAGGGACATCTGTCTTTTTTTCAAAAGCTTCCAAAAGCTTCCATAGCCTCTCATTGTTTTCGCGTGTCACAGTCTGAACTCGCGCTGATCCGTCAACATGCGTTACAGCCGGAATTACTTTTTTCATATTCTCTTTTACTGGAAAGACTTTCAACATAAAAGGCGATTCATCGCAGTCCATTTCAAAATAATCATGCGCTTTTTCTTTTAAAACCATCGGAGCAAAAGGACGAAACATTTCTCTTCGCTTTATTTTAGCATTTAACAAATCGCGAATATTCTCAATCCTTGGATCCGCTAAAATACTTCGGCTTCCCATCGCCCTCGGACCAAACTCCATCCTGCCCTGGAACCAGCCGACCACTTTACCGTCAACCAAAGCAGATGCGGTCTTATCAAGCAAATCTGTTTCGGGCAGTTTTTCAAAAGTGATGCCGGCATCCACTAAAACCGCTTCGATTTCGTTTGCATCAAAACTCGACCCCCACGCCGCATGATCCATTACAAATCCGCGCTGTTCACTGTTTAAAGCAAACGAAGCATAGGCCGCCGCACCGATCGCTGTTCCGGCGTCTCCGGCTGCAGGTTGAATATAAACATTCTCAAACGCAGTCCGAGACTTGATTTTGCCGTTTGCAACACAATTAAATGCCACCCCGCCCGCCAAACACAAATTTTTACTTCCGGTTGCTTGATAAAGATAATTAAGCGTATGGAATAAAATTTCTTCTAATCCGGCTTGAAAAGATGCTGCTATATCCATCTCATTTTGCGTCATTATACTTTTCGGCAAACGCGGTTCACCGAATAACTCCTTCCACTTTTCAGAATAAAGAAAGCCCCAGTCAGGTTCATCACTTTCTCCATTTGTTTTGAACTCTGCCTTCTGATGGACAAAGTAATCTAAATTGAGCTCAAATTTTCCAAACGGCATCAATTTATACATGTTTCGCATTTCATTTAAGTACCTGGGAGTCCCATAAGATGCGAGCCCCATCACTTTGTATTCGTCCCCAAAGTTATGAAACCCCAAAAACTGAGTCCCCGCTGTATAAAAAAATCCGGCAGAGTGCGGATAAAAAACTTTATCAATCAGCTTAATCTGATTTTTACAGCCTAGCCCCCATGCCGCAGAAGTAAAGTCACCTAATCCATCAATGGAAAGAATTGCAGCATCAGTAAAGCCCGAAACAAAAAAGGCGCTCGCCATATGAGATAAATGATGCTCCACATTTAAAAACCGGGCCTTCAGCGCGGTTGACTTGATGCCTAATACATCACAAAACTCTTCCTGGGCACGCAGATATTTTCTTGCCGTATTAATTCGAGAAAACAAGCCCCGTAGCACAGAAGGATTTCTTACTGCAAAAAAAATTTTTCGTAAAAAATTCGCTCTGGGATCCTTTCCAAAACAAACATAGTCTAAATCATCCGGTCTTATTCCGTTTTCTTTTAGGCATTTTTTCAATGCCTGAGCCGGAAAACCGGCGGAATGTTTAACCCGACTATATCTTTCTTCTTCTGCCGCCCACACTAACCGGCCATCTTTAAACAATGCAACAGCTGCATCTGGATGGTGTGCACTTATTCCTATCAAAAACATTTTATTGTCTCCTAATAGCAGGATTCATCAGCTCTTCCAAAATACACGGATTAACCGCCCAGGGACAGCGCTTTTTCATATCTTCTTTAAAATAATTAAGAATATCTCCTAATGCTTCGGGATTAGATACGGCACTCAGTCTATCTTCCGGAAATAAATTATCTCCAAGAAATAAATCAACTTCTCTACTCTGATTTACATAACTGGTAAACGGCAAAACGGCCGCACGGTGCGACCGGGCTAAATCCAACAAAGCTGAAGCCAGGTAAATCTTATCTCCGTAAAGCTCAAGCTCCCAGGGTCTACTCCCAAATACTCCATCAAAGTAGCTAAATATCGGCTTATTGGAACTCAGGGCTTGATGAGCAATCATCATACTTCGGAGAGGATTAGCGGCAACCGCAACGCTCAAATTATGTTTATAGGGATATATAGCATGACTTAGACGGAGCATATCAGGTATTTTTTCTGTCAAAGCACGCTCGCCCAGGGCATAGGTACCATGATGCCATGACAAAATAATAACCGGCCCTTTTGTTTGGGCCTGCGAATAGTAGTCTAAATTATGATAATTCAGCTGAAACTCATTTTTGGGTAATTCGCTTTTTCTTTGCCACTCTAAATTCGACAAATATGCATCACTTTGGTCAGGCAAAATCATAAAGTTCTTAATTTTAACCGATCGCCGCATCAACACTTCTTTCAAAAACTCTTTTATATCAGAATGCGGAGCTAATTCGCTTTTTGATTTTTCCAAAATTTTCAAGCAGCCTTGAGAAAAATCAAAAATGCAAATAGCTGCTTTTGCAGACTGAACGGCTTTACTCCTTTTTCCGGGACTTCCGGATAATGAAAGAATAATTCCGTCAAGAAAAAGGCCTAAAAAAACATGAAGCATCTTTGGGTTCAAAAAAACAAAAAATAAATTGGATGTCTTTTTTAGAATTTTTTTTAAAATAATGGGACGAGTCATATTTTATTTAAACCCATATGCAGCCGTCTCCGCAAGAACTCGCTTAAATCTTTTGATTTGCCAAGGGTAGCCCAAATTACTCTAATCATGAATTAAAAACACTTTTCCAAACTGAACCTCAATTTATCTGTGCGAGTTAAAAAAGTTCATTGCTTGAGCTGTTTAATCAAATAACCGAATAATTTGTCCGAAACGACTTCGTTGCCCTCAATTGTCAAATGATCAGTGTCATCCATTAATACTGCGGGCTCACTTAATAATGCATCACTTAAATCATAGTATGAGATTTTTCTAACTTCAAAAGCACCCGTTAATTCTTGGTGAATGTTTTGCAGAGTGTACTCTTTACCGGAGAGAGCGGTACGCGCTGGGAGAATAAAGACCGACAAAGAAAACCCTTTTTCTCTGCAAAAGGCATTTAGTTCATCCAGTTCAGCTAAAAAGGAATCGCGGTTACCGCGGTAAAGCCACTGGTACCAATGATGCGGGCTCCGTTTCGCAAACCGATAAATTAATTTACGCAGCAAATAGACTGATTTAAATGCGGGGGGGCTATGCATCTCGTACAGGCCGGCTGATGCACCCTGATAAACAGTTTCATTGCGGGAAAAATCATTCAAATTTAAAAAATAAATAAGCTCGGTAAAGTTATACTTACCGGCATTTCTTTTAACGGACTCCTTTATTTGCCAAATGTTATAGCCAGGCACGCCAAAATTTAGCAATTGAACACCGATCGAGGATTCGTTTAGTTTTTTTTGAGCCAAATTAGCAAATGTCAAATCCTGGGAAATTCCCATGCCAAATGTTACAGAGTCTCCAAATAGAGCCACCTGACGAGCGCCTGGGGAAGGACTTTTTGGAATTGTTCGTTTTCCATCAGAATCAATCTCTAACAATCTCAGTCTGTCTTTAAAATAAAAGTTACGCTTAAGCTCAAAAGACAAAATAGGGCTCTCAGATTTTTGAAAGTAAAAATTTTTTTCCTTTTTTTGAACTTCCCACTTTTGTCCTTGAAAAGAAAAAACCACAGCAGAAAAAACTTCCAAAAAAATCGCGCAAAGCAAAAGAGACGCCAAAAGCAGAATAAGATTGGCTATGGGATTAATCTTCAAATTTGTTCTCCCGGCAATTTTAGCCCTAGACTTAACGGGATCACCTCAAAACGCCGCTACTAGTGTTCGCCCTTAATAATTCCAGGTCTTTTAATTGAAATGCAATCGATGCCGTACATGGGATCACCGGTGCTCACCAAGCTGTTCAGGATGCGTCCAAAAATCGGGGCATACTTAAATGCTCTGCCGGACTCGCCCGTCAATATTCCGATATTTTTGTACCCCGGCAGCAATCCCAAAATCATGCGGTAATCTTTGCTCATTGTGTACATGCAGGTTGAAGAATCTGCCGGCGACGGATTCACACCTTTGAATCTCTTCATTAAATGAGAGGAAATCATTTCAAGAAGCTTCGGATCAGGCTTCCGAGAACAGTTCTGAACTTTATCGGAGTGGTTAAAAGTAAAATCACAGCTGGCTTTAATGCATCCTTCACGATCAGTTCCGACAGGAAACCCATAATATAAGCCCTGCCCTGCAACATCCGACTCGCCAAATTCATACCAAAAAGGATATTCGGTATTGGGATTTTCAACTTCATAGTATCCCACTGTCATCTGCCATATTTTGAGATCAAACTGAACGTTAAGGGGCGCGATAATTTCATTCGTCCAAACTCCCGGAGCCAAAACCAATGACGCTGTGCGGTACAAACCCTTCGAGGTTTTAATGGTAATGACTTTTCCGGTGTCAGAAACATCACATATCGATGCGGGACTATTCGCAACAAGAGTTGCTCCGGCATTTTTAGCCAACTTATAAAATGCGTGCAGTGCATTTCTTGCTTGAATGACAGCCGAGTTATGCTGAATAAGCCCAACAAACTCCTCGGGCAGTTTTTTAAAAACGCTATAATATTTTTCGATCTCTTGTGAGTTTAAAAACTTGAAGGGAATGCCCATTTCTCTCATCACCTTGTCCGAACTATTAAAGTCTCCCTCGACAGTATCTTTTACATTTCTACTGCCATAAAAAAGCAGCGGCTGCTCATTCAGCACCGATATTCCAGTTTCTTTTTCGATCTGCCGCCACAAACAATACGAAACCTCTGAAAGCTTAGCCAGCTCTGGCTCAGAGTACATGATTCGAAAAAATCTTGAATTCCCGCCTGAGCTTCCAACCTCATTAAAAAAATTGTTCTTCTCTAAAAGCAGAGTGCGTTTGCCTGAAAATGCTGAATAGTATGCAGCACTTAAACCGATGATTCCGCCTCCGATAATAATCAGATCGAAATCGTTTTCAGCAGTAGAGTTTTTCAAGCTAACGTAACCCCTGTTTTTTCAGCATAGTCAAAATACATCATTTAATTCTGTTGCAGCCCGCGTCAACCGGGACAACTCAAACTAAATCAAACACCCGGCGGGTATGCTCTAAGTCATTTGGAGTCAGAAGACTTAGAAGAAAGGTATCGATCTTCTTGTCTTTGAGTTGACGAAAATACTCAGCCGCCCCCTTGTAACTCTTAACAAGAAATCCAAGTTCCGAATAATGAAGTAATGCAGCGGCGAAAAAACCGTTGTCTCCTTCCCTGTTATGCATTTTTTGGGATAATTCTTTTTTCCAAGCAGAATCTGAATTAGAAGCTGCAAGCTTGCTATAGGCTTCGCTCATCTTGTCGATCGCAAATGCTTTGTGAAACTCTGCTAAAGCCTCCGCTTCTGTGGGTCTCGCAATCATACCCATGCCCACTCCGCGAACACGGGCACCGTACTGATATCCGGGTGGCATCCCCATGGCAATTTGCTGAAAATCAGGGTGTTCATCCAAAAACTCTTCACATTCCTTCGATACTCCAGATACATAATGAAAAACCTGATGCTTCGGCAAACAGCTAAGTTTATGCCCAATTAAATTAAAATATTTCCCTTCAAAAACAATGGGTTTGTTCGCGCTGTTTGTCAGAAGCATTTTGACAATCCGCACATATTCCCCAAGCTTTTTATAGCGCTCTGCTTTCGAGAAGCTCAACCCAAGCTTTTGGTAATCCCTCAGTTCAAGCCCGGTAATCCAATTAATTGCGAGAGGGCGGTCATAAATAGCTTGAAAGGAAACAATTTTTCTAGCTGTAATTACCGGGTGCTCCCAATTCGGCATGATTGCAACAATCGGAATCTGCCTACTTCCCTGTGCTACGAGATGCCCCAAATCCCAGTTGTCGTAGGCATCATTAAATGAAGTAAACATCAATATTCCGTTAAATCCCAACTCATCATTTTTCACTTTAAACTGATTAATCATATCGATGAGAACTGCGGGCTCTCTAACTTGCGAAGGAATACGATGCGGATAAGCAAATATCTTCATGGCAAAACTTCCATTTTTTGAATTAGCTGTTTATTTGATGAATGATAAAACTGTGCTCTGCAACCTTTTAAAGAAGATTCTCATTTTTCTTTCGCTTTGCCAAAATACTTTTTCAGCATTGAGTCTGCAGAAATTAAAGCGCCTTCCATCCAGCATTGATAATGAGAATACGCTTCACCGCAAATATAAACAGGAACACCCGCAACGGGCTTGCAGATGTTTTCTCTAACCTTCATGCAGTCAACTCCCGGCTTCCAAGCGTGAAAAGCCGCGCCATCATGCTCTGTCGACCATCTCACAATTTTGCCTACAGTCGGATAAGGCACCTTTGCGTTATGCATCCGGCTCAGCATGTCTGTCACGGCGTGATTGACTTTGGCCATGTCTTTCAGGTTTGCACTTGAATCCGGCGGCATAAGTCCGTCCCAAAAGTAAAAATTCTCCATGTCTGCATAAGCCGCAAGCAAAACTCCACCCTTAGTTTTTGAATTTTTCTTTGTGGGCAACTGGTAAAACGATTTTCTAAGCGGGCTGTCGGAAATCGACATAGTTAAGTTGGGGCATGTTTGTTTCCACCAAGATCTATCGTAACCAAGAAAAATTTTTATCGCGTTCAGCGGATAAACTGAGCTAAGCAGACGATCCACTTCTGCGGTTCTGATTGCGGGAGACCGGTGCATTAACTGGAATAATGGTTTTTGAGGTATTGCAAGAATAAGCTCTTTAGCTTTTATCGGGCGCGTGCGTTTTAACTTTCCGTCAAAGACATTGCACTGAATGATCCGCTCAGAACCTGATCGAATATGATCAAAATTCTGCAAACCCGTATTTAAATAAATTTCGCCCCCCATCTTTAAAAAATCTGCCTTTAATGCATTAATTATTTGATCGGATCCGCCATGGATAAAAAATGATCTCGGAGACAACAGAAAGTCATTTACGACATGCGCAAGTGCTTCGCGAGTATTCCAATTAAAAAAACTCGAGTCGTAGCCGGAACTATCCCGGATTAGACAAAATGCTTCATTCGAAATAAATTGCAGTAAAAAATTCTTAAACCCGAGATTTAAGGCTTCCGCTTTTCTCAGAGAGGTTTGAAAATGATTATGGGGAGAGCTGAAGCTTTTCAAAAGGTGAGCAGGTATTGCTTTTTTAATCGCAAACTCCAAAAGCTGCCCTGCGTTCATCCCCATTTCTTCCGGCTGCAATTGATATGCAGAATCAATCGCTCGAACATTACCTTTAGTGTATCTTTTACCCCTTAGAAAATACAGCTGCTGATCTTCGGAGTTAACCAGCTCCGTTTTAAGGGCATATTTCTTAACCAGCTCGGAAACCAATAGGTGGTTTTCCATAAAACGGAAAGCACCAAGTTCCAAGTTTGTTTCCGGAAAATCCGCAAATTTCGTTGTCCAAATACGCCCACCCAGCCTGCTGCGCATCTCGACTATGCCAACCTTGATTTTCCGTCCTTCGCGTAAGGCATTTTCAAGAATTCTTTGCCCGCAATAAAGGCCTGATATTCCCGCTCCGCAGATAAGAACGTCAAATGATTTTGTCACAAAACCCCTGTCGATTTGCAGCTGTCAGCAAGAGCTGCTTTATCCACCTTACCGTTGGCATTCAGTGGAAGTTTAGGAAGAAACTTTGCTTTATGGATAACTTTATACGCAGCCAAATACTCCGAGCACAATTTTTTAAGCTCGATTAAACTGGGAATCTTATTTGGATCTTTCAAAACGGCATATCCAGTAAGCTTCAAATCGAGTCCTTCTCCTTCTAGAGTTACCGCGGCCTGATGTATATTGGGATGCTTGAGAAGCGTTTGCTCTATCTCCGACAAAGCAACGCGATACCCCTTAATTTTGACTATGCTGTCGGTCCTGCCGATATAGTGAAAAATGCCGTCAGCATCTTTCCTAACAATATCCTTAGATCTGTAAATGCGGTCTTTAATTAAATCCCCTCCCCAATACCCCAACATAACAGTTGGCCCTTTGATAAGGAGCTCGCCGGTATTTGAGTCTTGCCCGCCGTCCTGACTGTCAATCCACAGCTCGTCTGAACATGCAGCCTTACCAATAGGCGTGGCTGTCAAAGAATCAGGGATTTCATTTTCAATTTCGTAATAGCAAGATACATTGGTTTCTGTAGCTCCATAAAAATTGATAATTTGTACGCCGGGTAAATTTTTTCGCAGCCGGTTAACCTGACTCTTAGGGAAAGGCTCTCCTGCAAACATCATCGTCTTGATATGCTTTTTTATTGATTCAAAGAAGTTTTCATACTCCATCATCAGAAGCACCGCTGTCGGCACTGAATACCAGTGCGTCACTTTTTCTTTTGCTATAAACTCCGTCATAAGTTTTCCGGAGAGAGCCGTGCCTTCGGGAGTTATAACTAATTTTGCGCCGACCAAAAAAGGAACGTAAATGTCATAAACAGATATACCAAAACTGAACGATGCGTGATTGGCAAAAACATGCTGGGCCTGAGCATGAGTCAACTCCGCAGCCCAGTAAACAAAAGAGAGAGCATTTTTATGGCTTAGACAAACGCCCTTTGGCTTTCCTGTTGAGCCCGAAGTGTAAAGTATATAGGCAGGATCATGCTCATCTATATTCGATGTGGATAATTCGGAAGACTGTGCGTTTGGATCGCACCAGCTGAGAATATCGCTGCTTCCGGGAGCAGGGGTAAAAAATTTAACTTCGGCTGAACAAATTCCGGCAATTTCCTGAGACGATTTCTGTGTCGTAAAAATTGCGTACGGCAAGCAATTAGCAATAATTTCGGCAACGCCGCGAACCGGGGTTTTTCCGTCTATCGGAACGTAAATTGCGCCGGTCCTTAAAATCCCCTGAAAAAGAATGAGAGTCTTAGCTCCCCGCTCAAGGTACACGCCGACCCGATCACCCTTCTTAACTCCATTTGAAATAAGAGCGCGTGCGATTTGGTTAGATAATCGATCAATTTCGAGATACGTGAATGTCCCGTCGAGCCCCGAAATTCCAACTTTAGATGGATAAGTCCTGGCTGCATTTTTAACCATTTCATCAAGCGTTAAAAATCTAGACATTCTGTCAACTGTTATCCTTTATTTTCCTAACCATCCTGGCAATCTCTCCGATAGAGTCAAACTGCTCCAATGTTATATTATTCGCATCGATTTTTATATTAAATTCTTCTTCGATGAAATTAATAATGCTTAAAACCTTAAATGAATCGATATATCCAAGACTTAGAATCTTCGTATCGCAATCCAAGGAGTCAGATTCGTTAATCTGGGATACATTACGAACAAACTTTGTAATCTTTTCAGTAATTTCATCCATTTTATTTCATCTCTCAATCTGAATTATTTCCTTCTCAGCACCCAGTATACGGTCGAATTAAATAAAGCGCCTAATAAATAAAAAGGGCTGTAAATCGTCTTTTTAATTAGGAAATGCTCCTTTATCAATTGGCAAACGACTCGGTAATCAAACCCTTTATGCCCATCAACTCTTTCTTTTGCCAAGGCACCCACATTCCAAAAGACACCGGCGGCAACAAGTTCCAGCAAGCGGTACTTAGGATAACCATAGTTGCCTTTGAGGTTGGCAATAAACCGGCCGAACTGTTTGATCAGCAGCGAAGGGCCCACTTCGATGGGGACTGAAATTATGATGGTGCTACTCTCTGAAGCTACACCTCGAATTTTTGATAAGATTTCTTGAGGATATTGAACGTGCTCCAATGTCTCCGTACACAACACAAGATCAAATTTTTTATTCGAATGCTCCAGTCTAAATTCATCCGGCGTAAAAAAAGAAAGCTCTTTGACCTCTTTAAAATTTTCTCTGTTTAGAGCGACCTGCCCCGGATCAATATCAATTCCGATTCCGGATTCTATAACTCCGCAGCTGAGTAGTTTTTTTAAAATAAATCCATCCGCACAACCCCAATCCAGAGCAGAAGCCCCACGCACATCTTTAATCAACTGCAAAAAAGCCTGCAATCGCCCCCGATGTGAAAGCCTCGTAAAAAAACTGCCTTTATTTAAAAGCTTATCTGTATAACTCACCGCCCTGCCTCCGATTTTAATATAGCAATGGATTTAGCATGCCTGGTGCAATTGCTATTCAACAATGACGCAATTGGGCTTATCACTTTTTTTCAGCAGCCAACGATAAGCATGAGACATTTTCTCTGAAATATTACCCCAAGAATACCTCTGACCAACCAGATCCACCCCAAATCGTCCCATTGCCTGCAAATCACTCACTGGCAGCTTAAATGCTTCTTGTAAAGATTGATTCAAAGCTTGATTTTTAGCTGGAATCCACCAACCACATTTAAACTCTTCGATTTCTTTCCATGGGGTTTCCCGTGTTGTAAGCACAGGGATGCCTTGCGCCAAAGCTTCTGCCACCGAAACTCCAAAATTTTCAGAATAACTCGGCAATACAAAAAATTCGGCTTTCTTAAAAAAAGCATCTTTATCTTCGCCGTAGATATGTCCGACCCATGATACTTGATTTTGCAATTCATAATCGCAGATCATCTTCTGCAATGAAATCAAGTAATCCCGGTCCCCATCTCCCGCAATAATCAGATGCCAGTCTTTATATCGTTTCCGTAAAGCACTCCATTCCTGCAAAAGCATTTCAACCCCTTTCTTAGGATGGATACGCGACAAAAAAAGAAAAAACCGTTTTCCTGCCGGCAAATTAAATTTTTCTGCTATATCCACTAAGCTTTGGCGATTCGTTTTAGGCATATCAATGCCATTAGGAATCAAAGCAACTGGCTGCGTTATTCCAAACCGACGAATACTTTCGACTTCTTGCGCAGAAGTCGCATGAAATAACGCAGCACTGCGAAAATTTGCTCTTTCATACAAGAATAATGCTATTTTTTTTTTTAATACACTGCGTTTTACTGCCCATTCCTCCAGCATACCCCGCGGTGAAATTACAAGCGGGCAAGCCTGCTGGGCTGCGGTAATTCGCGCATACTTGCCATACCAAAGCCATAATCCATGCACATGCACAATCGAAGCCCCACAAACTACTTTTTTTAGGGAACCTGCAGCAAAAGGATTCCAACCTGCCAGGTATCGAGAGAAAAAGAATTCTGGAGCAACAAAATGACGGGCGCCATTTTTTAAATGGTGCGGATGATCAGGGAAAGGATAACTACAAGTCCAAATATCAGATGGAAGTGAACCCGCACTCAAGTGTTCCGCAAGTTTTTTAACGGAATACGCGGGCCCTCCAATACGAGAATCAAGAGAGCCTAAAATCTGTAATGATCTGTAGAATTGCATTAATCTTATACTACGTTTTTAATAAAATAGCTTCTAATTGTAAATACTGTTTAAAAACCTCATCGACTTCAATGTGTTTCATGCAAGGATGCCCTGGCTCGACGCAAACATTAAGCAAACATCCGCCGCAGAGCACGGGATGTCTTGCCTCTAAACATATGTTTCGACTCAACACCGCCCATTTACCAAGAACGTCATGATCACTACTTATAACGATATTCATGATGTCAAGAGCGCCAGCTAAATGGGCTAATCCGGAGTCCAACCCTATAAATAGCGAGCATTTTGATAAAATCTTCGCAGTTCCAATTAAATCAAAATGACCGCATGCATTGTAAGCGTTGTCGCCGCCCCACACTTTGATTAATCGATGACAGATATCAATTTCGGAGTCGGCTCCCAAAACTATCAGTTTGAATGCTCCTCGATTTAGTATTCTATTCCCAAGTTCAACAAATTTATCTTCAGGCCATTGTTTAGACGGCTGTTTAGTTCCGGGAGCAATCGCTACGAACTTATTTTCCGCAGAAATTTGCGATAGCCACAACGCAGCTTTCTCACAAGCAACGCTGTCAACCTCACTTCTAATGCTTCCAAGATCTTCAATTTTTTTATTGCTCACAACGCCATCAAGCGCTAGACGAATCAATTTTGATTGAGCTTCTCTTAATGAATAGCCACGCGTTCCATTGGGTAATTTTGGATGTTTGTATTTCGAAGAAAAACAAAAAAAACCGATCTGCCGTCTGATTCCGGCAAGATAAAAAAATAATCTGTCACGAACAATCTGTCTAAATGACCTGCCAGATGGAAGAAGACTTATAACCGCATAAAAACTATTACTTCGCAGGCACGATAATATTTTTAATAAAGAGCCTATTCCACGAACAGACTCAAAGCGACTTTCATAATATATGAGATTATTTACGAAACCTAACTGAACCAAAAAGGAATGATTGAATGAAAAGGGCAGCTTAGAATCTTTAAAGCTAAATAAATAATACTCACAACTTTCGCCAAAGTACTCTTTCACAGCTCTTATTCCAGGAATAGAAATCAAAGTGTCGCCCACTGACCCAATCATATAAATAAGTATCTTTTTTTTCATAAGCTCAATCAAACACATGCTTTTTCAGGTTAAGCGGTACACTCACGCTGATAACTCTTTCGTATTTCTTATCTCCGGTCAATACAAGCAAGAAACAGCAACCATGCTTTAAATAAACCTGGGAGGTAAGACAAGCTCGATAGCCGAAAGAGTTGCCTGAACGGTTTTTTCGACTGTGTGTTTTTGAATTATTTTTTTCGCATTTTGCCCCATCCGCTTTGCATTCCCTTTATCATTTGCCATGAATTCCATTTTAGACGCAAGCTCGTTTATATCACCAAACTTAAATGTAAAACCGGTTTCGCCCTGCCAAATTAAATCCTGATGACATCCCACTCGATCACTAACTATTGCAGGCAATCCGCAAACCATGGCTTCATTAACAACCAGCCCCCATGTTTCGCCATAATTTGAAGGTAAAACGAGACAATTTGAAACAGCATATGCCCTTGTAATTTCAGTTTGATTTAAAAAACCAGAAAAAGTTACTGGTAGATTATTTTTTCGAACAAAATTTTGCGCCTGAGCCATCAATTCTCCATCACCTACCACAAGCAGATGGACTTTTCTGCTCGTTAAATACAAAATTCTTACAGCAGATAGCAAGTCCATGATTCTTTTTTTAGGCTCAAGCTTTCCTGAATAAACAAAGCAAAAACCATCTTGAGGAATCGACCATTTTTTCCGAATTTGACATATATCTTCGAATTCAATCCCTTCAGACTGCCGGATTATTCTTTCGTTTTCTATAAAGTAAGGGGCGTCAAATAGCCGTTTGCTATCAACATTGTTCTCTAAATAGAAATCTCGGTTCGCTTTACCAATACTCAGATAAGCATCATATCTATTCAGAAATAGGCCATAATATAAACGCTTCAGGATTGACTGCGTCTTCAAATTATTAGCTTCTGCACGTTGAATTGTCGGTATTTTTTTCTGACAAAAAACCCAGAGTAATTGTAAACTTGCGATGTCTTTCCACCCCGTTAAAATTGCAACATCGCAATCAAAAACTGTGGGATCAAGCGGACGGTCAATCCATAATTTTCCGCATATCTTCCTGGTTAGCCCTAATACATCATAAGAATATCCATTCAACAAAGGGACATCCCATTTAAATGCTTGTCCGAAACCGATTCCCTGCTGTTTTTCATCTGGTATATAGTAATAATAAACTTTCAAATCAATAGCCGTATTTTTTGAAAGCTCACGAAACCAAGGAACATAATATTGTATTGGATGCGAAACAAATAAATTAACTTTATGCATTACAAAAACTCCCGTACTTTTTATTTAAAAAAAGTCAAATTCCAAAAAGCCGGATACTTATTTGCAAAAAGGCCATCAAAATCTGCATATAAAAGATAACATTTCCGAGCTCAAGCCCTCGTTAAGAAAACTCTATTGATTGTCTCAGCTATTTGACTTTGATAATGATTCCACGAATTTTTTTCTGCTGTTTCTCGGCAAAAAAATCGCATAGCTTGAAGAACATCACCATGCTCAACACACCACTTCATCTTTTCCGTCAGAACTTTCACATTTTCAACTGGAATCACCCAGCCATTTTTATCATTCACAACCAAATCTTTCGCTCCAACATGGTCTGAGACAATGACAGGCAGGCCGCAAGCCATTGCTTCTGTTACTACCATTCCAAATGAATCATGCCTGGACGGCAAAACAAAACAATTCGCTCCACGAAAAAGATCAGCAAGCTGGGCAGAGCTAAGTCCTTCTATCCGTTTCAAATGCTCAAGCCCTTGAATATCGGAATCAAACTCTCTATCTGCACTGACAACAATCATTTCACAATTTAAATGAGGCGGAAGTAGATTCCAAGCTGCCAGCAGTATGTCAAAGCCTTTTCTGCGCAATGTATTGCCACAAAAAATAAATCGAAAGAGTTTTTGATCTGGAAGTAAATTAAAACTAGCCGGGCCAAAAGATTCAATATCCACCCCAAGTCCAACTATTGAAACTTTGTCAGGGCATACCCCAGCATCAACATAGCTTTTACGGGCAATTTCTGACAATGTCAAAATGTGGTCAGCCAGACATATTTCAAGCTTCTTTCTTTTAATAGTCGCTTCATGTAATTTCATGTCTTCTTTGTGTGGCCAAACGAAATCTTGATAAGAGAAATGAAATGATGCCGAATCCAAGATGGCTATTTTACCCTTGCTTTTTGCTTTTTTAAAAATTTGACAGCAAGCATTTTCATAGCCCACAACAATATCTATTTGATTCCAGGGTAAAATAAAAGAGTAAATATAATCTGCCAGCCAATCGCCGAAATAAATGAACCAAAAGCTGAATTTATAGTTTATAAAAAAACTTTTCAAAAAATAAAACAAGGGAGCAATCGGAAGCCAAATGACTCTTTTATAAGGAATTTCTTTAGCCAGCCTGATTCTTTTTTTAATTGCTAAAAAACCAGGAATAAAGCAAAGATTTTTTTCTGAGGCTGGCGAACCAGTTATATAGACTGAGAGCAAATCATGCTGATACAAACCAGCCGCTAGACGATGCGAATGTTGTTTGGCTGGATGACAAACTGCTACTTTTGGATTCATGCAAGATTTTCTGATTTTTTTTGGAAAGAAATTTCTTTCTTTTCGAAATGTTGTATCGCAAAAACAATCCCGACGCATAACCAATAATAAAACGCGGCTGTTACGTTAAAGACCAATCCGCTTAGCTGTAAAAAAGGCATCTGAAAAATAAGCGCGGTAAGCACAATTAATTTAAAGTCACGATTTTTTAACCTGCAAAAAACAAACCATGAATATAAAAGTATCATCAGCCGCCAGCCATATACTAAAAGATATCCAATCAATCCCATCTCTAAAGCAACTCGCTCGGGTTCATCCTCAAAATCACGCGGCATGTTACCCCATGAAGTAACAAACCGCTGCGCGGGAGGATAAGTTGTCCCAATACCGTAGCCAAATACGCTCGTCTGATCCAAAAATTTAAAAGGAGAAAAATTATCTGAAAGTCTTCTGCCAATATCTGTGCTCTTTTCAATTTTGTTTACAAAATTAGAGTATGCTTCGTTAACTTTTGGATTAAAGCTAATAGCAATCGAGCAGACCAACATTATCAGTCCAAATTGAACAAAAACCTTTATTGCGTTTCTAATTTGGCTTAAAAATAAAATCCCAAGAAAAATAACTGTTGAAACCAACATTATTCCCATCAATCCTCTAGCCCCTGTCATTAAAACATTAGTCAAAAGTCCAATCACAAAAATCCATTTATAAAATGTAGAAATGCTATTTCTTTTACTAAAAGCTAGAGCCAAATAAATACTAAAAATATATTGCAGATATGTTGTATATCCGGAAAGATATGAAAAAGTTCCCGTAATACGCGGTCGGTCGCCTACCAGAGCTATAATAAAATCATCTGAAGCATACTTATTAATAAAGCTGTCTGGCGGGCCAAAGTATTGAGCAAAGCCTAAAATTAAAATCGGAAATGCCAAAAAAAGATTTCTTTTAAGAAACTCCAACAATCCTGCGCTATTTTTAAAAGCGCAGGAAGCTACTATTGCCAGTGGGGCAAATAATAGATAGTTCATAAGCCCTAGCAAGGTTATATAAATATTGGAAACATCTGAAAGGATTGCACCAAGTATCGACCAAAAGAAAATAACCGCAAAAAAAAGATAAAACCATTTAGGGGCTATTGCCAGAACATTTTTTTGCCGCCACGCGCCACAATAAAATAAAATCATCGCACCATGGATTGAAAAGAAAAGATAATCAGAGGCACCGGGTAAAACCCATTTTCTTGCAGCGCCCACTAAAACCACCCACAGATTAAGCCAAAAAAGTAATGTCATTTGTTCAAATATCCCAGAAATAAATTCAAATAGGAGCCAGCGATAATTTCAGGCTGAAACTGTGATAAATGCATTTCCCGTGCTTCGTCGTTTACGAAAGAGGCGTGATTAATGCTAATCGCTGTTTTTAAAGCTTCGGCCATACTTTTGATATCACCACGCTTAAAAAAGATACCGCACTTGCCCACTGCTTCCGGCAAACCTCCACTATAGGCTGAGACAATAAAGCATCCGCAAGCAATTCCCTCAAGAGCAACAATACCGAAAGGCTCTTCATAAGCAGATGGAATTATCATTATTTTATGTTGATTTAGTAACTGGCAAAGCTCATCATTTCTTTTAAACCCAGTAAATGAAACAGTTGCATTAAGATTTAATTTAACTTTCAAACTCTCTAAAGCAACTCGCTCCGGACCGTCCCCAACAATAGTCAAGCTTGGTTCAAATCCTTGCTGTTTCAATAACGCCAACGCCTCTAAAATTAAGTTGCATCCTTTTTCAGAAACAAGACGCCCAACGAATATAAAATCATACTTTCGGTCGGCGTGCGACATTTTGTAAAAAACTTTGGAACGATAAGCATTTGGTATAATTGTTTCTGAATAAGGCAGACGAGATGCCACGTAATGACTGATTGAGATACATTTAGCATAGCAAAGCATTTTGCGTTTGAGCCAATCCTGCCAGCCGATTAAACCTTCTGCGCGCTGATAAACAGAATGATGCACAACAAACCAGGGCCGCCTAATAAATAAAAGCGGCCAAATCCACTTAAGTGCCATGCTTTGTTGAAAAAAAACATTGGCCCACTGAACAGCCTTTAAATATTCAATTGGGCTAGGCCGCCTTATTACTTCAAATGGAAAAATATCCGGTTCGTTTGACAAAACACTGCACACAACTTTAACCTGACAACCTTTTAAAACAAACTGTTCCGCCAAAATTCTGGCGATCTCTTCTACTCCCCCAATCTGCGGATAAAATGCCGGGGAAACAATAAGTATTTTCAAGCTCGACGCTCCTCTGTAGTATAAAGTTTTGCGGGCCCGTTCAAACACCTCCACCCGCTCCGCTTGAATTTCTCTATTATTTTTTCCGGAAAAAGCGTCGCTAAATAGTTGGGGGCATGCCCTATCTTGATCTCAAGAGGCTTGTGGGCCTCAATGGGCATTAACTGAACTCCCGAAGCATTCCACGATATATGATAAATGCTGTATCCAAATTTTTTTAAATAATTGTGAATATCTGCAGCTGGAGGATGCCCTTCATAAACAATATTTTCAATTTGTTTATACAAAAGCAGGTTTTCTGCACCTTCTAATATTTTCAATTCGTGCCCTTCGGCATCAATTTTGAGGACAGAAATAACTTTTGGATGATCGATTTCATCCAATTTTCTTACTTGAACCTCGATTCCATTTTGATCATCGCAGTTTGAAATTCGAGCCGTACCCCAATTTCCTTCATGGAATGGGATTAAAACGGCCACACCATTATGATCACTAATCGCAAAATCATAGACTAAAATTCGACCGACATTCTCATGTTGACTAAAAGATTTGACATTAAAATTCAACAAATCATGCAAGGCAATGTTTGGCTCGAAAGCTTTTACTACCCCTAATTTTCCAACTTTCAACGCCATGATACTTACCGTGTAACCAATATTTGCGCCTATATCAATTACATAATCTTTTGGGACAATAAGCCGCCACAAGACCTCACTGACTTCTAGTTCATGACACCCTGTAAGCCAAATATTTTTTCCAATTGTCTCTTTAATGTTAATAGCCAGCCACAGCTTCCATGGTAAACAAGTTTTTTTTATTTTTTGGGCAGAGCAAAAAAATCTACGCCAGCAGCTTAAAAAAATCTGCTTTGGTCTAAAGAAATACCAGGGCTGCTTAAAAAGATTCGAGATTTTCATTTACATTTTTTGAGCAACGACAATAACGTTATCACTAAAAAATCGACCTCTTAACATATTTCCCGAAACATCTTGCCAAGACCACCTCGGCATTCCGGGAAGGGAGCCCCATTTCGTATAAAAAAAACTGGGTCGCCCAAATCCGGCTTCGGCAAGAATTCTTTGCATATCTTTACGAAGCAGCGCTGTGATGTGTGCCGGATAGCTTTGCTCGCCGAACGCGACAAAATGTCCTCGACAAACAAGATGAAGCAACGAGCGCAGACTCTCATTGTTAGGGGTGCTGAATACTAAATATCCGTTTGGACGAAGTAATCGAAACCACTCTCTAACTACAAACCGGGGATTTTCTAAGTGCTCGATTACTTCCGACGAACAGACAACATCAAAGGAAGACTTCTCAAACGGCGTCTGTAAGTTCAAATCTTGAAATTTCCATATTACTCCTGGCTCATATTTTGTTCCTGGAAAATCAATCAAATCAATTGCGCTTAGTGATGAAAAGAGACCTAACGCTTTCATAACTTTCACCAAGCCGCCACGGCCCGCGCCAAAATCAAGTGCGTCTCCGGCCAGTTTTTTTTCTGTTATGCACCGCACAAACGCATCATAAATGTGATTTGAACTTACTCCCTCAGAAGCCAGCGCCGCCGCTCTAACCCAGCCCTCCTCAATCATTGCTTCACCTCATTCACTAACTTCATAACGATTCATTCGTTCAATTTAAAAGAGTTGCGTATTTTTCAGCAACTTTACTTTGACTATGCGCTGCATACCAATCAAAGGCATTTCGAGCTATCTTTTCGAAAGAATTTTTATCCATATCATTTGAAATCATTTTCTCATAACTTAAAAAGTGGGTCCCCTCTTTCAAGCCATCTGTCTCATGATCTAATTTCCGCACGATTGGAAGAACGCCATGTGCACAATATGCAGCAAAAACTCCAGATTTTCCAAGAAGCCTTGAGGGACAATCCACAAATCCGAAAGTACATTTACTTAAGGTTTCATGAACAACTAAACTCTCGAGCTTCCCCATTCGAATAAAATTCATTTGGAAACGGTCTAAATTAACATTCTCCGGATTCGTGCCCACGTCGTACACTCTTAGAATTCTTATTCTTTTAATCACGGTGATAAAATTATGGTCCTGTATGAACTTTTTTCGGCCATTACCAAACAAAACACCGCTACACTCGCGCTCGGTCCATGGCAAAAAAAAAGCATGCTCCCCCATATTTGAGAAATTAGGAAGATTCAAAACATTAATGTTTAGATTTATTTTTTTTAAAACAGAAAAGTAAAGTTGATTATTTGTCAAAGCAGAATCTGACAAGTTCAACAAACACTTTACTAAACATTTTTGTTGGCCACTATTCCAAAAAGAGCTTGTCCATGGCCGCCAAGAAGATCCATACAATTCATGAAACATGGTAATTATCTTAGTTTTACTGGATTTGATTTTAAATTTTGACAGCCCTCGTATAAGCCAAACTGGGCAACCTCTTTTTTCATAGCCATATCCGACATACTGCAATAAAACCTTTGATATCTGATGTTCTAAAACAACTTTACTTAAAGTGGCAAAAAAACGCTTCTCGGTCCTATCTGTGAGCCGAATCACCTGAAATCCATCTATTACATCTTCTCCCCGCCACAGAGGATCACAAACTAGAAAAAGGGTTTCGATATCATGCTTTTCCAGCAGTTTGTTTGCTAAAACTAATGAATAGTCACCTACCCCATCTATGGCGGGCTTGAGCCTTGGAACAATTTGAATAATTTTTATCATCTTCCTAATACACTAACCTGTGCTAGTCTTGACAGAATAACTGCTCATATCCACAAACAACATCCCTCCAAAGATACTTTCTATTTACATAAGACATTTCCAGCCCGTCCTCTTCCGCATCATCTACGCCCAAGGACGTCATAGTTTTATACAACTCATTAGCGGACGCAAAAAAATCGGCAAGTTGCTCTGCCGTAATTCGGTTATATGCAACCGAATATGCAAAAACTCTTCTTTTAAGTGAGAGTTCTTCTATCAGTGATGGATTTGTCCCTCCCGCACTATGCCCATGAATATAAACGGCACAATTCGAGCGAAACTGATCTAGAACTGTTTGATCATAGATAGGATCAAGCATATGCACATTACCGTAACGCAGGCATTGCGCTTTAAGATTATGGGCATATTGATTGCCATCCCAATTACCAATAATGACGAAGTCCATCATTTTGGGGCGTGTCATGGCATCCAAGATCATATGAACATTATTTTCGGGCTCAATGCGGCAAACGGAAAGTGCATAGGGCTCTTTCAAAAATGGATACTTTTGAATCAATTCATCTGAAAGCGGCCGCTTTACAACATGGTCAGCACCGTAAGCTATGTATATGGCATCCTTGCCATAAGTTTTTTTTACATATTCCTGAATAATGGGATGATCAGCTATCACCACATCTGAAAACAAGACAGCAGAGGCCTCTGAAAGCCTAAGGAACCACTTGGCATACCAAAGCCACTTATCGCGCTTCCATTCTAACCCGTCAATATTAACTATAATTTTCCCACGAAAGAGACACCTGATTATCGGTAAAAAGAGCCCCCCTGAAACACCAAGAGTAAGCATAACATCGGCATACCTTAACGCATGAAGCATAGAAGCAAAATCATAAACAATGCTTTGCTTCCCGTTCGCACCCCAAGGCAAATAGACGAGACGGGCATGATTATGTGTCAATAACTCGGTTTGTGCTGTACCTTTCAGATTTCGCTTACTACAATAAACCGTAAAATCAAATTTCTCTCCTAGCAGCCTAGTTAAATGTTCCGCCAGTGTTTCAAACCCACCATAACCTGCTGGAATGCCGGCCGTCCCGATAACGGCTACTTTTTTCTTAACCATAGATAACTTCTAATATTTTTTTATCAAAATCTGTTTGGCGAAAATCAGCCGCTCGCTTACGTGCATTTTCAGACAACCTAAGATATTCGTCCTTACATACAGAAAGTGCCCGTATTTTTTCTGCGATTCGCTCAACTTGATGAGAAAAAATCAAAAAACCTTCTTGTCCATCAGTTACGATCTCTGCTGGACCACCCACAGGGGGCACAATTACAGGAATACCAAAGGCCATCGCTTCAATAATTGTAAGCCCAAAGGTTTCAACCCACCCATCCACATGCGATAAATTCAAAAGTAAAGATGCCTGCCGATAGAACGGCAACATATCCTCCTGCGCACTCAATATTGTTAAATTAGCAGGTAAAACAACGCCATTGAAATAACGTTCTACCTGCTCCCGTTCAGCATTTAAAACGAGCTTAAAGTGTAAATTCGGATTCTCACAACAGGCTTTCGCAACAACAATAAATTCATTAACTCCTTTATATGGCTTAAGCGAACATGCCATCAAAACAACAAATGGGTCTTTCTGTTTTTCGGCATAAGAAGACCGTGCTCCTTCTAAAAAAATTGATTCATGCACAGCATTATGAACGACATATTGCCGTATTTTTTTAAAACCCTCTTTTTCTTTAAGAAAATCGGAAACAAACACGACTTTGTCGGCCGTGATCTGGGCAATTAACCTCAAAAAGGATTTAAAGAAGGTTGACCGGAATGAGGTCTCATGAATATGGTAAAAAACGTTCTTTCCTGTCACCTTAGCTGCTAAGGCCGCGCCAAACGGCAGCATCGTATTAATGTAGACAATCTCATTCTCACGACATCGAAAAACACTATAAAATAGCTGAACTTGCGCCCGCATAAACCTAAACAAAGTAATCAGCTTATGCTTTGACCATCGATAACGAACAACCTTCAATTTCGATTCAAAGCTCGAAAGAAATCCGTTGCCCTGACTTGTAAATAAATCAAAATCAATTTTCTTCGATTGGCAAGCCAAAATTACCTGCGACAGCACTTTGGGTGAGCCGCTGTAGTCATTGAGGAGATGAACAAAAAGAATCTTCTTCATTCGAATCTTAAATTTCCGACATAACTAAAGTTATTCGCTAATGTTAAAAAACGATTGCCTTCTGCTTTACCCTCATAAAACATAGACCTCCGTAAGAAATAAATTAAAATCAACAAATCCCGATTGACCTTCACATTAAGGCGCTGCAAGTAGTTATCCATCATTTGATTCAAGTTCTTTGAAAATATTTTCTCGAATATGAAGCGATCTGATTTGCCATGCATAACGAGTGGGTCAATACAAAATGTCAACAAATCCATCAACGGAAACCCCTCTAGCCTACTTTCTTCAAAATCATAAATATGAACAAATGATTTATAAAAGTTAAGATTCCAAACCTTAAAATCACCATGCTCAAAACCTATAGGAATTATTGCTTCACCACACTTAACAATCAAACTGTCTAGCAGAGATCCTAATTGAAACTCAAGGCTGATATTCCGAAGTAGGAAATGGTCCTTTAATGACTTTAATACTTTTGCGACCTTGACTGCGCCCTTCGAATGAGAAACAAACAATTCCGCCAAAGCACAAACAAGATAATTCGAATTGGGAAAAATCTGCTTACCTTGCTCGAAATTATTTATAAGCTTAAAGGCACAGTACCCACTACTGACAGCCTCATCAACAATTCTCGATATCTTGAAATAATTAGATTGGTTCAATTCCAATGCATGATAAGCATTAATCTCCGAATTTGCTTTTCGAAGGGCTTCGTCTCCAAAAAAAAACTTTTCAAAATAAAGATCATGATGATTAACGATAACTTTACCCCCATCAGACGACTTCAAAATTGAACAATCGCCATCAACATTAAATAACGCGGGGTGAATCAAACCTTGATTTAAAATAAAATCGATATCTTCAGGTGATTTTAAATATCTATCATCAACCTTACTAAAAACATAATGAGCAAACGCAAAGACATAGATGCCAACCTTAATAAAAGCGTTTCTTAACGAAATTGTCTTATAAAAACGAATCGAATGCAGCAGGTTACGAAGAGATGACAAATTCAACACAAAACAAGCACCGCTTTGACCGCGAGCTATAAGAAAGCATTTTAACGGCGTCTTCTTAGAAAACATAATTAAAGATGCTTTTACAACCCACGAAGGGCAATGGGTCAATTCTTTTTATAAAGTGAATCATAAATTCTCCGCAAAGCATCCCCTTTAACTGTCCAAGAATATTTTTCTTTGAATAACTTTATTGCCGATAGTGACATCTGAGCCAACCGATCTCGATCATAAAATAATTTACTAATTACTTCCGCAAACTGCTGAACAGAATGCTCATAGTTCGTGTACGGTACTTTTACTGCACATTCATCATTAACTAATTCACCTGGCCCATAGTTATCGAAGCAAACGATAGGCAGTCCATATGAAAGAGCTTCGGCAACAACCATCCCTGCCCCTTCATGCGAAGGAAATAAAAATAAACTTGCCTGTTTATAAATATTATTTAGATCACCTTTATCAACCCAATCTACAATTTGAACATATTTTTCAATATGCAAATCACTAATTAGTTTCCGCATACTCTCACCCAAGCCTCCCCTGCCAACCAACTTGAGGGTAACATTCTTGGGATGGCACTGATCTAAAAAAAGGGCGAATGCCTTAATTGCGATATCCGGGGCTTTGAGAGGAACAAACCTTCCGACAAATAAAACCTCGAACTGCTTCGATGAGTCCCTCACAAAAGACTCGCACTCTTCAGCTGCAACCTGATTAAACAATACCGTTTTTGGCAAATCAATCAAAAGCCTTTTCGAAACAGCGGAGTGCCCCACAAAAATTCGATTTGCCCGCAGACATGTGATCCGCAAAAAAAGATCCAAACTCCATTGAACTTTTTTCACGCCCCACCTTAGTCTGTCTTCAATGTAATCCAGCAATTGATAGCGCTTCCAAATATAGCCGCGGGGTATTTTTTCATGATGGCTAATCGGCCCCCAAATGAATGGTTTTTCAAAAACCCACAAAAAACAAGGGCAACTATCGCTATGAAAATTGAGTCCATGCGCAAAATCAAATCTAATTTGATTCGACTTCACAAAAAATGGAAGAAACATCTGCCATAAATAAAAGTAGATGGAGGATCCGCGCGATTTTCTTTTCCACCACCGCGCCCACAAAGGTAAGTCATAATAGTAAAAATGCATGCGGGAATCATCAATGCCTTCTTGCTTGATATACCGTTCGATATCAGCGCGATTATTTTGCCGCGTCACAGCAACAACATGATTAA
>CAZLTL010000018.1:0-53133 GCA_964562525.1 uncultured bacterium | reverse complement strand
GGCGTGTTTTTAATAAAGTGGCGACGGTGTTTGCGTTTCGGGGGATTCGTGATTCGCAATGCGGGTTTAAGTGTTTTTCTCGTCAAGCCGCTGATAAGCTCTTTCGCATGCAGAAACTCGACGGATTTAGCTTCGATGTCGAGCTCATTTATTTGGCTCAACGTGAAGGGCTTCAGGTTGCTGAGTTGCCGGTGACTTGGATTAACTCGGAGGCAACCAAAGTGAAAGTTTTGAGCGATCCGATAAAAATGTTTTTTGATGTTTTGCGCATTCGCCGCTTACACCGCAAGGGAAGTGTGTGATTGCGGTTGCGATTCTGATTGTTTCTTTCGCGCTTCGTGTTTGGGGCATTCATTTCGGTTTACCGCATTTATATCACGCGGATGAGCCTATCGTTGTTAATCACGCCCTAGCCTATGGCAGCGGGGACCTTAATCCTCACTTTTTTAATATTCCTCCGCTCGCCAGTTATCTTCTATTCGCTATTTACGGAGTTTTATTTTTGTTAGGAAAAGTTGCGGGTGTGTGGCATGTGCCGACTGAATTTGCTCATTTTTTCTTTTCAGACCCCAGTTTTTTTTATCTTGCAGGCAGGATTTGTTTAGGTGTAATCCCGGCTCTTTTGACCGTTTATTTTTTTATGCGCTGGCTTGCGCGCGCGGGGTTTGAAGCTTGGTGGCAGTATTTGGGCGGCATTCTTATCGGGACTTGTTTTATTCATGTATCGGATGCCCATTATATTTATCCTGACATTCCGCTTGTTTTAGTTGTGACCCTGTTTTTTATTTCAATTTGGAAGCGCGAGGTGGGTGAGATCAAGACTCATTTGATTTTGGGTTTCTGGATTGGATTGGCTGCGGCTTTAAAGTATAACGGGCTTTTTCTGGCACTGCCTTAACTTGGCGCTGCCGCGTATCAGTTTTTTCCCAAGAGTAAAATTTGTTTTTTAAAATCTATTTTAGCGGCCGGATCTGTTTCCGCTTTGTTTTTTGTTTTGCTCAATCCTTACTCTGTTTTAGACGCGGCATTTTTTTTGAAGGAATTACGCGAACAAAGTGCGGCCAATTCCGGAGTGCCGTTTTGGCATCATTTCACTTATTCGCTTGCCGAAGGTGTGAGTTGGCCTTTATTGGTGTTGTCTTTTGGCGGGCTTGGCTTCAGCTTATTCAAATTGGATCGTAAAGTTTTCGCTCTTATTCTTTTTACTCTCAGCTACTACCTCGTTTTATGGCAAAAGGGTCAGCCTTATGGGCGTTATATTTTACCGTTGGTTCCCGGAGTTGTTTTTTTTGCGGTTTTAGCTGCTCGCAAGGCCTGGGGGAGCCGTCCTTTTTTAAAAGTCGGCGTACTCATTCTGATTTTCTTTGCAGTTAGTCTTAATCTTTACAAAAGCATTCGATTTAATCAGATTATGAGTGTTCCTGATGTCCGTACCCAAGCCGCGAATTGGATTCGCGATAATATCCCGGCAGGTATCCGCATCGCTTTGGATGGGACTTTCTTTACGCCGAGATTAGATTTTTCATGCGCGCAGCTAGCCGCAAAAAAAGAGCAAATCGCGAGTGGTGCACGTCCATTTGAACAGGCTAATCATTTGCGCTTGGAGGCAAAACTAGAAAGTTGCAATGATGTAAACGGATATGACCTTTTTTTTATGACAGATCACCCGGGCGCTAATCCTTTTCTTTTTGCTTCTCCGGAGATTAAAAACGATTTTTCGGTATTGATGAGCAAAGGAATACATTACGCCATAGTGGTCTTTGATGAGAAGCTTCGCAAAGAACTTCAGCAAAAAGCAAAGCTGGTTCGAGTTTGGGATCCTGATGATTTGAGTTCGAATAACTCATACGATTTGGATCCTCAAATCATCACTGGCGGACCTTTTACCTTAAAAGATTTCATGCAGCGGCATGCCAATGGCTATCGAATCGAGCTTTACGCTTTGGGTGCTGAGGATGTAAGGTGAGGGTAGGTAGCGCTTTTTCGATAAAAATAAAACTTAATTCCTTCCCAGAGTGCAAATCCCATAATTTTAAAATTGAGCGAAGATTTTCCCCATTGACGTCCACGGTGATTGGAGGGAATTTCTTTGATGCGGAGTCTCATGTCACTAGCGCGGACTATGATTTCAGGCAAAATAAAAAGCGATTTTGATCTCAGATCCATAGCCTCAAGTGCTTTACGGCTCCAGCCTTGCGACCAGTTGTAGTCGTTAATGCGGATTTTAAAAAGCCAGTTTAGGAAAAAGATATATATCACCGAAACAAAGAAACGGAAAAGGCCGTAAGCGTTACGCTGCCAGCGCACCCCTAAAACCAGATCTGCTTCATCTTTTAGAAATAAGTCAACAAATTGGGGCAGCTCTGATGAATCGAATTCCTCATCGGCTCCAACATACATTAAAAAACGCCCCTGGGCGGCTTTAAGGCCGTCTTTCAGAGACTGAGTATACCCTTGATTCACTTCGTGGACGAGCAGGCGCGATTGTGGGAATTTAGGGGCGATTTCTTGTAGAACTCTTTTTGTTTGATCTTTACTGCCGTCTTCAACGATGACAACCTCCCAGTTCCATTCAGGGTGCGCCGTAAGAACTGTATAAAGATTGGTGAGCATCCGTTCAATGTTGAGCTCTTCATTGTAAACCGGAATGATAAAGCTAATAAAAGGACTGTTTTTTTGCATTGCTGAAACTAATGCAATCCGGATGAAATGTCAATCTATGACAAGATCGTTGAGAATGTGCTTTTTATTGCATATAATGCGGCCCGAGGTTTTTATGAAAATAAGTATTGTTTTGCCTGCCTATAATGAAGAGCTCGCCATTGGAAAAGTGATTGATGATATTCAATCCGCTATGGCGGGTGAGAGGTATGATTATGAGATTTTGGTTGTCGATGATAATTCGACTGACAAGACTTCCGAGATTGCCAAGCAAAAAGGTGTGCGTGTCGTTCATCGCGCGGTGAATGCCGGGGCAGGTGCTGCAAGGCGCACGGGCATTAAGGCCGCTGAAGGTGATGTCATCGTTATGCTTGATGCGGACGGTACTTATGAATGTAAGGATATCCCGAAAATGCTGGTCCATTTTCCCGAATATGATCAGGTGAATGGGGCTCGGACGTCTGAAAAGGGGACATTGAAATTTTTGCGTTTCCCCGCTAAGTGGCTGATTCGCCAACTGGCTTGTTATTTGACGGGTGTTAATATCCCGGATTTGAACACGGGGCTGAAGGCTTTTAAGCGCGATATTATGCTCAAATATTTGTGGGTGCTCCCAGACGGATTTTCATGCGTCACGACTATGACCCTGGCTTTTTTGTGCAATGGTTATGCGGTCAAGTATGTTCCTACTTCCTACCATCCGCGGATTGGTAAATCCAAGTTTCATCCTATTCGCGACACGGCGAATTACATCAATGTGATCGTTCGGATGGTGATGTACTTCAATCCATTACGTGTTTTTTTACCTGCTGCGGGGATCCTTTTTTTGCTGGGGCTGATTAAGACTGTTCTTAGTTTGACTTCAACCGAGTCGTTGCAGGAGTCCGATATTATTATCTTTATGACCGCCATCATGGTCTTCAGCTTGGGGCTTATTGCCGACTTGATCGTGGCTCATCGCAAACAGGATTGAGATGAAGCGCGATCTTTATCTCAAAGAGGCGTTGCGCTATGTGCCTCATTTGATGGAGATTGCCGACCGCAATTTATTAAGTCCCACCTTCGGCTGTTTTGACCGCGCTTATTGGCATTACCGCACCGCGGATTTCCCGAGCGGAATGTTTCAGGAAGCCGTACTTCCCTTGGCGCTTCTTTATCAGCTCGAGCATCCGCTTAATCCGCTTTTCAAAAAAGAGCGGATCCGTGAATTGGTGATCGGAGGCATTGAGTTTGCCATCCGATCCGCGCATGCGGACGGTTCTTGCGATGATTACTTTCCTTATGAGCGCGCGGCCGGAGCCGCCGCATTTTCGCTTTTTGCCTGCACCGAAGCGGCTCGTTTACTGAGATTGGATAAAACGCACCCGCATTTTTTGGCTTTTTTTAAGAAGAGAGCGGAAAATTTAGCCGAGAAAGGAATGCGTGAGTCCGGCACATTAAGCAATCACAAGGCGCTGATTGTGCTTGCCGTTTACAATACTTTTCTGCTGATTCCCGAACCTCAGCTTCAGCAAAAATCAGAAACCGCGCTGTTAAAGCTTCTCGGCCTGCAAAGTTCCGAAGGCTGGTTTCCCGAGTACGAAGGATGTGACCCCGGTTATTTAACTTTTACGATTGATTTTCTCGCCAAGTATTATCAGCGATCGGGGGATGTCCGGGTTTTGGAGCCGTTAAGCCGCGCGATAGCTTTTGCTTCCAACTTTATGCATCCCGACGGCAGTTACGGCGGGGAATACGGCAGCCGGAACACATTTCATTTTATGCCGCATGGTTTTGAGCTGATGGGCGCGCAATCATCGCACGCGCTTCCGGCCGCGCGAGCTTTTTTGAACTCGCTCGAATCAGGAACCCGTTCTTACATCGATGATGATCGGATCATGATTCACTATGTTTACGATTATATTCAGGCTTATATCGACTATTGCCAAGATTCGGAGTTTTTGAAGAAAACTTCGGATGAGCAAGTCATTCAGGCCTTTCCCGAAGCCGGCTTGGTGACGATGCGCCATGGCGATAATGCGGCCGTTTTTTCAACGAAAAAAGGCAACGGAAAAGTTTTTAAAAAAGGGAAATTAGTTTTTTCGGACAGCGGAGTGACTGGCAAAGATCAAAACGGTGGTGTTTTTACGGCGCATGTTTTTGGGTCCGTGGAAGAGTTCAGTTTGAATGACGGCACGCTTCGCATGAGCGGGAAAATGTTTAAGCAGGATTCCATTTTATTCACGCCGTGGACTTTCTGGTTTTTTCGGGCATTTTTGATTTTTGCTGCGCGCTGGATGGATGAAAATACGGTCCGCAAAATGCTTCAGAAGAAAGCGATTTTGAAAAAGAAAATTCCAGTTCCGATGACTTGGTCCAAAGAAGTTGATTTGAAGCGACCCGATAAAATCACTTACGCTTTTAATCTAAATAAAGAAGGTTGGGAGCCCGTCGATTTGCTAATCGCGGCCGATGCGACTTTTATCTACATCGCGGCCAGCCAGCCTTATCAGCTCGGAAACTTACTGCCATGGATTGACTTGAAGCATTTGCTGGTGGAATTAAAACGCGATAAAAAAGCGGTTTACGAGCATATTTTGGGATGAAACGGTTTTTAGCGCTTTGCGTCAGCTTCATCGTTATGGCGGTCATTTTCATTAAGATTGACCGGACTACTTTTCTTCAGCATTTTTCTTCGCTGAATTTTTTTTGGACGGGAGTTGCTTTTTTTCTGTTCATTCCCCAAATTATGCTCACCGGATGGCGCTGGCAATGGATGATCCGGCATGACCGGGCGTGTACATTGGGCGAAGCGGTCAGTTTGGTGCTCGCCACCAGCAGTCTCAATGTGTTTATGCCTTCCAAAATGGGAGATTTATGCAAAGCTTATTATCTCGCAAAATCAGGTCAATTGGATTGGCGGCGCGGTTTAAATCAAGTTTTGTTTGAGCGGTTCCTTGATCTGTGGGCATTATGCTGGATGGGAACAGCGGGAGTCATTCTTGCCGGATTTTGGACGGAGTTGGGATTCATCGTGATCGCTTTGACTTTCGGCCTTTCACTCGTTTTTTTAATGATTCTCCGTTTGCCGATCCGCGGTTTTGTATTGCCTTTTGCGCCGAAAAAAATCCGTGAAAAAATTGAATCTTTTTTTCATGACGCGCATGATTATGTTGAACGGCTTAAATCAGGCCCCGCGGAGTTGGGTGTTTTGTTCGCAAGCTCTTTAACTTTATGGGCTTTGCATGTTATTCAATTTTATTTCATGGCGCTGGCGATCGGCTCGTCGATTGATTTGATAAAAATATTTATTTTTATTCCGATCGGAATTTTAGTGGGACTTTTGCCTTTTACGGTGGCGGGGATCGGGACACGGGACGCCGCTTTTCTTTATCTATTCGCGCCTTATGAAACTTCTTCCCGAATCGTGTTTTTGGGTCTTTTTGCGACGGTCCGATACTTGGTTCCGGGGTTAGTGGGGATTCCTTTTATTTCGCGCTTTTTTTCTCCCGCTCAAATGCAGGGGGTTCGGAATGAATCCGTTGAACCGGCCTAGTTTTTTAAAACGGGAAGATTTTGGATTGATTTTGTTGCTTTGCGTTCTTGTTTTCCTTTATTTTTATAAAATTTTAGGCCTGCAGTATGGTTTTTACAGCGGAGACCATCGGCAACAGCATTATCCATGGGCTTTTTTTTATGCCCAACAACTAAAACAAGGCTTATTGCCTTGGTGGACAAGTCTTTTCGGTTGCGGTTTTCCGCTTTTAGCGGAAGGGCAAGTCGGAGCGCTTTACCCGCTGAATTTTATTTTTTATAAATTTTTTCCTTTCGATTTTGCTTACACCTATAACATTCTCTTTCATTATTGCTTGGGTGCTTTTTTCTTTTATCTTTGGATCCGCCAGCAAGGAATCGTTGCGGGTGCGGCATTTGGCGGGACGCTGATTTATTTATTCGGAACGGCGCAAGGCGGCTACTATT
The DNA here is from genome assembly GCA_964562525.1 of uncultured bacterium. Classification (GTDB taxonomy): domain Bacteria; phylum Omnitrophota; class Omnitrophia; order Omnitrophales; family Aquincolibacteriaceae; genus Multiplicimicrobium. The sequence goes on along the minus strand of CAZLTL010000018.1, from coordinate 46,512 downwards.
ACAATATTATCTCGCTTAAAACGCTGATTTGGTTTCCGCTGGCTTTGTTTTGGATTCACCGCATTTTTATCGACCGCCGTTATTCTGCGCTTTTTCCGCTGGCGCTGACCTTTGCGCTGCAATGGACAGCGGGATATTTGCAATATGGGGTTTACGCGGTTTTGTTCACGGGGATAACCGCGCTGATTTATGCCGCGCGGGCAGGGTTCAAACAAAACGCGTTGCGGCATGGCTTTTTAGGCTTGGGTTGCGCGCTTTTGGCGGTTATTTTGAGCGTGGCGGTTGCTTGGCCGCAATTGGGCGCGACTTTTGAGCTTTCTCAGTTTTCGAACCGTTTTAATTTTCCTGTCGAATTTGCTTTTGTGGGTTCTATGAACCCGCTTTCTATCGCCGCGCTTTTTTTTCCGCATTGGGACGGCTTTTTGGGGGCTGAGTTTTATGTGGGCGCGGTCGGACTTTTTTTTCTGATTCTGGCGTTTTCAGGCCGCCGTTCTTTTTCATTTCTTTTCTTTGCGGCAGGGCTTGTTCTGGCTCTTTTATTGGCGCTCGGAAAGTGGAATCCGATATTCAAACTTTTGGTGGAAACCACCCAGTTTTCCGGTTTTCGAGTTTCAAAGAAGTTTCTCTATTTCGCCGGTACTTACGGTGCCGCCCTTTGCGCTTTGGGAATGCATCATTGGCTTGCTCGCGCGGACATTAAATCCGAAAAAAGGGCGGCGATGGGGTGGCTGTTTTTGCAGGGGGCGGCGATTGCCGGAATGGGGATTTGCGGTGCGGTATTTCATTTTTTTGACCGGCAAATATTTGCTTGGGGCAAAAGTTATTTGGAAACCCATTTTCAGCAATCCGTAATACATCCACATCCGATGGAGACTTATCTTTTTAAATTGCGCCAATTTATGGATTTCATCGGCGCATCGCTAACTTGGCGTGATTCATGGAATTTGGGTTTTATTATTTTTATGTTTATTTCAGCTGTGGGATATTTTTTAATACTTCGGTTTTTGCCTTCCCGGAAAAAAGGATTTATTCTTCTTTTGGCTTTGCTGTTTGCGAATTTGTGGTTTTACGGCAATACGAGCATTCGAGGCAGTATTGTCGCACGGTCTTTTTTAAACGCGGATTCGAAGGTCATCGATTTTTTAGGCAAGCAAAAAGGTCGAGCGCATCGAGTTGTGCATGAAATGCCGGCGTCGGTGGATATGGAAATCGTTCCTCATAACTCCATGCTTAAGCGGGTGAGTTTGCTCGGAGGATACAGCCCTTTAATTATGATGAAATACTATCAATGGATGGAAGAGCCCGGCGATATCAATGATTCGAATATTCAGAAATTATTTAAGCCCGAGAATGAAGCCTTGGCGCATACGAAGCTGAATTTAATGAACGCAGAATGGCTGGTCTCCGACAAAGAAATTGCATGGCATGGGGTCAAAGCGGTGATGGCTGAGAATAATCAATTTGTTTATCAAAATGAGGCGGCGTTGCCACGGGTTTATTTTGTGTCGGATATCGCGGGCGTGGATCCCGCGATGGCATTTGCCGGAGCGGAGAAAGTTTCTTTCGCTGATTTTGCTGATACTCAAAACCGGGTTTTATTTTCGGCTCAGACCAATCGACCGGGATATTTGGTTTTGTCCGATTTGGACTATCCCGGTTGGAAGGCGCGGATCAACGGACAAGCCGCACAAATTGAACCTTTCTTAGGCCTGTTTCGCGCGGTTAAAATTCCTCAGGGTTCTTTTGAGTTTATGACCGAGTATCTACCCGTGTGGCGGAGTTTTCTGCCTTGGTCGGCCGGATTGTTTATCCTTTGCTTCGTGTTGAGTTTAAAAATGAGGGCTTTTTCATGACAGAATTTTCGGCTTCCTCTTTTGAGCTGATACCGACCGGTATTTGTCCGTCTTGCCGTTCGGCGCGCCCCGCACGCCCCACTTATTGTTTGCCTTTTTTTAATGTGTTTGACTGCGAAGTTTGCGGGCTCCGTTTCATTGACCCGTCGCTGACCGATGAAGAGCAAATGCGAATTTATCAAAGTCAGGATACGATTCAGTCGGTTAATTCTGCCTTAGCGTCTTACTATGATTATGACGCTTTGAATCCCAAAACACGGACTTACCGCGACTATGATACAGCCCTTGAAAAAGCCGGAGCGACGGTGGCGCACCGTTCTTTATGTGAAATCGGCTGTGGGGCGGGGTCTTTTTTGAAATTGGCGCAAAGCCGAGGGTGGACGGTAGCGGGAATTGACTCGAGTCATGAAAATGTCAAAAAACTGCAGGCTTCGGGCATTCCCGCGATTCAGGGCAATATTTTTGAAAAAGATGATTGGCCGCAATTTGATTGCGTCGCACTTTGGGATGTGATTGAGCACCCGCGTGATCCCGGCCATTTGCTTTCGCGTTGCCGCAAGCTCTTAAAACCGGGCGGAGTTTTGCTGATTGCCACTCCGTGTTATCCCAATCTTATTTCCCGGATTGCAGGAATGATAAGCCGTTTGAGTGCTGGCAAAATACGCGGACCGCTTGAAAAAATGTACATGTTTGAGCATATCGCTTATTTCTCAAAAAATTCGCTCGCGCATCTTCTTCGACGCGGCGGATTTGAAATGACGGATGTCTGGAAAACGGAGACGGATTTAAAAAGGTATTCTTTTTCTCCGGCAATCCGGCCGGTTTTAAATGGGATGTTTTTTTTCGCCCGGTTGTTTTCGATGCAAAACCGCATTATTACGATCGCGAGGGCATTATGAAAAAAGGGATGAATGTCCTTTTTTTGCTTTGGGCCTTTGCGGTGTGTTTGTTTTGGTTTTTTAATTTTTTTCAAACAGTTATTTTGAAGTAAAGTTCATGAGACAATTATTCGCGTTGACCACGGCACTGGGTCTGGTACTGCTTGCGGCCGGGCTGGGGCGTGTGCTCATCGGCCGACGTGATGCAGCCTGCCAATCCTCATTTGAGTGTTGGAGTTTTAGCTTTGCATTGGGTCTGGGCACACTCGCGTATCTGATTTTTGCTGCAGGCTTGCTGGGCGGGTTTAAACCGTTGCCCATGCTTATTTTGTTCGGCGCATTGGCCCTGAGCGTCGTCGGCTGCCTTTTGACGCGTTTAAAATTTAATTCTTTTGCTTTCGCTCCGCACCCGCTTTTTTGGGCGTTTTTTTTCTTTACTTTGATCGCGGTGATTCAGGCATTGGCTCCTTCCACAGCGCATGATGCTTTGGCTTATCAGCTGGATATTCCCAAGCGGTTTGTCCAGGCGGGCGGAATGGTTTATTTGCCGTACGGAGTCAACTCGACCTTTCCGCTTTTGATGAATATGTATTATGTTTTTGCTCTGCTTTGGAAGTCGACGGAGCTCGCGAATCTTTTACATCTCGCGCATGGCTTGGGGCTTGCGGTCGGAATTTTTTCGTTGGCGCGGGGACATCTTTCAAAACCCTATGCCATGCTCGCCGTGTTAATTTTTTGCCTCACTCCCGCGGTTTTTAATCAAATGACCATCGCGTACAACGATGTCGCGTTTTGTTTTTATGTTTTTTACGCTTTTTACGCGGCTTGGCGCTGGAGTGAAAGCCGGAATTCTTTTTGGATTTTGTTAAGCGGAGTTTTTACTGGGTTCGCGCTGAGTGTTAAGTATCTTGGAGCGTTTGCCGGCCTCTTGATCGGAGTTTTCTTGTTATTGGCGCTTGTAAAAAAAGAAATCAAGCCCGGTGTTTTTTTAAAATTATCCGCTGTATTCGGAGTAGCCGCGGCCCTCCTTTCTTTTGTGTGGTACGCGCGCTGCTATTTTTATGAAGGGCAACCGCTTTATTTCGGACAAATCGGATATGAAGCCACGAACCGGCCCGGTTTTCTTAATTACGCGGTCTTGCCGTGGCTCGCCACGATGTTTCCCGAACGTTTCGGCGGTTCTTGGGCTCAAATCGGGCCGGTTTATTTGGCTTTTCTGCCGTTGCTTTTTTTCGTCAAAGAAAAAACAGCATGGGTAAAAACCTGCGTTTATTTTGGACTGGGTTATTTTATTTTATGGATATTTTTGCCGCGTCAAAATCTTAGATTTTTATTTCCGGCCCTGCCTTTTTTTTCGCTTGCGGTCGCTTTCGGTTTGGAGCATGTTTCTTTTTCCGTGACGGTGAAGCGTGTTCTGCTTGTTTTGCTGGCGGGTGTTCTGGCGGTTCAAGCCTTGCTTTTTGTTTATCACGGAAAAAAAGAGTATCGAGCGGCGTTGGGTTTTGAATCATCCGAAGCGTATTTGACACGGCAGGAGAGAACTTTTGGATTGGCAAATTTTATGAACAAAAATCTTCCCGCGAATGCCCGGGTTCTGAATGCTTATGAGGTCCGTATGTTTTATATTGATGCGCACTTGATCCGCGAGCCGGAGTACCGCGCCAAATCAAAGTATGACCGGCTTGCCGCTTCGCCGGAAGAAGTTTTGGTATTTTTAAAACGCGACGCTTTTACGCATATTTTGTGGACGCCGGGCGGAGATGCGGACGCTCCCGAACTGAGTATCGCGGGTTTGTTATCGCGGAGACTGTTGGGGGCGGACTCTCTACGTGAAATTTACCGTGAACCCGCCGGTACGGAAGCTGATCCGAAGTACCTTCTTTACGCCATTTCTTAAGCGGTTAGAGGTTCATTTTTTGGCCGGCTTAGGTTATGATTCTTCCTTTACTAAGGTTCATCCAACGATTTTTTGGCGGATATTGAATGCCTAAAACCATGCAAGTTACATTCGGGACGAAAGCGGAGACTTTGGAAAGGTTGAGACCGGTTTTAAACGGCGCAACAGTTTTACCTTCCGTTAAGTTTAGCGTCGGGGAGTGGCGTTCTGATCCTCAGGCCGGGCTTGCCCGTATTCGGGCGGAGTATCCGCAAGGGAAGCTGATTGTCCGCTCTTCTGCCCGCAGTGAAGACACGCTACAAGGGTCCAACGCGGGGAAGTTTGATTCCGTGTCAAATGTGGACGCTTCGGACCAAGGGTCGGTTCAAAAAGCCGTTGAGCGCGTTATGGGTTCTTTCGGCGAGGATGCGGCGGACGATAATCAGTTTTTCGTCCAAACTTTTTTGACCGATATCGCGATGAGCGGCGTTATTTTTACGCGCGACATGGATATGCTTTCACCTTACTTTATCGTGAACTATGACGAGAAATCCAAATCCACCGATTCCGTCACTTCCGGCCGTTCGAATCAATTAAAAACTTTGATTAAATTCCGCAATCAGCCCACGCGCTTTAAAAAATTTGAAAAACTGTTTCAGGTGATCGCTCAAATCGAAACCGTCTTTCAGTCTGACTGCTTGGATATTGAATTCGCGGTTGACTCAAAAGACCGGATTTTTATTTTGCAAGTCCGCCCTTTGGCGCGGCAGAACCGGGCGCTTCCGCGCACTTCGCAGGTGGGACATTATTTGCATAAGATTTTTATGAAAGCGGAACATCTCAACCAGCGCCATCCTTATCTTTACGGTAACCGTACTTTGCTCGGTGTTATGCCGGATTGGAATCCGGCTGAAATGATTGGAGTAAAACCCCATCCGTTGGCGTTGTCGCTGTACGAAGAATTAATCACGGATAAGACTTGGTCCGTCGCCCGGGCGCAATACGGTTACAAAGATTTGCGTTCTTATCCGCTGATGGTCGCCCTGATCCATCAGCCTTACATCGATGTGCGGGTGAGTTTTAATTCATTTATTCCCGCGGAGCTGAGCGATGATTTAGCCGAGAGGCTGGCGACTTATTATTTGGGGCGTCTCGAGGCTTTGCCCGCGAGCCACGACAAAGTCGAATTCGACATTATTCTCTCGTGCTATTTTTTCAATATTCGCGAAAAGCTCGCGCAATTGGAAAAAGCCGGATTTTCAAAGGCGGATACGGAAAGGCTGGAGTCGTCTTTGCTGAGTTTAACCAATAAGGTGATCGGCGGCGATGTTTTTCAGGCTGATTTAGACGCGATCGAAAATTTGAAAGTCCGCCAGTGGAAAGTTTTGGAATCATCTTTGATTCCGCTCGAAAAAATTTATTGGCTGATCGAGGATTGTAAGCGTTACGGAACGCGCCCTTTCGCGGGAATCGCGCGCGCGGCTTTCATCGCGGTGCAGATATTGAAGTCGCTCCCGTCCTCCGGAGTGATCACGGAAAAAGAAGTTGAGCTTTTTATGTCATCGATTCATACCGTGTCGAAACAAATGGCGAAAGATCACGCGCATTTGAGCCGTGCGGAATTTTTGAAAATTTACGGACACCTTCGTCCGGGAACTTACGACATTCTCTCTGCTTCGTATGCCGAAGGCTATGACCTGTATTTTGATAAAACCGAAACGGTAAGCGCTCCGGAAAATCCTTTTCAATTCAGTCCGGAAACCTTAAAAGGCATTGACCGTGTTTTAAAGCAGGCGGGGCTTCAAACCGACGCCGCCGGACTTATCCGTTTTATCCGCCAAGCGATTGAAGGGCGGGAATACGCCAAGTTTATTTTTACCAAAAGCGTCAGCGAAATTTTGCACCTAATCAAAGAGTTGACGAAATTTTACGGGTTGAGCACCGAAGATGCTTCGTTTATCAATGTCAAAACACTGCATCAGCTTTATGCGACTTTGGATCATCGTGATCTTTGCGTTATTCTCGCGGACGAAATCGAGCGGAATAAAGAATTTCACGAAATTACGAAATTGCTCAAGTTGCCTGCGCTCATCGTCAAACCGGAAGAAGTTTTTGAATTTGAGTTGGAAGAGGGCATTCCTAATTTTATTACTCTTGGGCGATGCCAAGCGGAAACGGTGACTGAAGAAGAGTTGCTCATAAAATCTCTTACGGGTAAGATCGTTTTTATTCCGAGCGCGGATCCCGGCTATGATTGGATATTTACCAAGAAAATTGCGGGCTTGGTGACGATGTACGGCGGAGCCAACTCGCATATGGCGATCCGCGCCGCGGAGCTGAGAATTCCCGCCGTAATCGGTGCCGGCGAAAAAAATTATCAAGCCTGGCTGAGTTCAAAAATTTTGGAAATCGACAGTTTAAACAAGCAAGTTAGGGTGATCCGATGAAAACGGTGCTGGTTTCACAGCGGTTGGTGGGAAATACGGGGTATCCCGAAGTCCGCGAAGCATTGGATGTGCAATGGGGAAAGTTTTTATCCGCGTGCGGGTTGTTGCCCGTTCCGGTGGCGGCAGGGATTCCCGCCGCGGCTTATTTCGAAAATTTTAAGCCTTGCGGCGTGCTCTTGACCGGAGGCAATGACCTGGGTGTTTTCGCTCCGCAGGATCCGCTCAGTTTGGAACGCGACCGGGTTGAAAAAGATTTGATTGAAGCCGCTTTTAAAAATCAAGTTCCGGTGCTCGGAATTTGTCGCGGTATGCAAATGCTCGCGCATTATTTCGGCTGTCCGATTGAGAGAGAGCCAGGGCATGTGACTCCGTCGCATGAAGTTGTCGTTGAACCCGCAACGCTTTTAAGCCGGGTTTGGGCCAAGACCAAGCTTGACGCGAATTCTTTTCACAATTATTGTGTCACGGATATTCAGGGCGGTTTGAAGCCCGCGGCACGCCACGCTGACGGAACAATCGAAGCTTTTGAATTACGCGATAAAAAAGTATACGCGTTAATGTGGCATCCGGAACGAGTGGAACCTTTTTCTCTGTCAGACATTCAATTTTTTAAAGAGGTATTTTTAAAATCATGAGAGCCATTATTCTTGCCGCCGGCGAAGGACGCCGGCTTCGCCCTTTAACTCTGGATCGCCCCAAATGTTTGGTGGAATACCGCGGAAAACCCATTTTAGATTATCAGCTTGAAACCATGAAGGCATGCGGGTTGAGGGATATTCTCATGATTAAGGGCTATTGCGCGGATTCGCTCAAGCGTCCCGGAGTGAAAGAAGTGATTAACCCTCGGTTTGATTCCACCAACATGGTTTATACTTTTTTCTGCGCGGAATCTTATTTTGACGAGGAAATTGTCATGAGTTACGGAGACATCATTTACGGCCGCGATATTTTAGAGCCCTTACTGGGGGCGAACGATGATTTTGCCGTGGCGGTGTCGATGAATTGGCGTGAATTATGGTCGAAGCGCATGCCCGACCCTCTGGCTGACGCGGAAACCATGAAAATGAGCCCGCAGGGAACCATTCTTGAGCTCGGTAAAAAGCCCAAGTCTTATTCCGAAATTGAAGGGCAATACATGGGGCTTTGGAAAGCTAAGCCGAAAATGATGCAGGAAATGAAAAAAATTTATCATTCACTTGATAAAAACGCGATTTACGATGGAAAAAGCTATGAGAATATGTACATGACAAGTTTCATTCAAATTTTGATCGATCGCGGTTTTCCCGTCAAAGCGGTTAAGGTGACGGGGGATTGGCTTGAAGTCGATCAAGCCGAAGATTTAAAAGTTGCCAGCAGTTTTTCGTGAGTCTGACTGATGCTTCAAAATCCCGTTAAGCGTTTTAAGCGCGCCAGTTATTTTGACGGGTATTGTTTTCAAGTTGTGGTCGATGAGGTGCTTTGGCCGAACCGCAAGCGTCTTAAACGTGACTTAATCGTTCATAACGGAATCAGTATTTGGGTTCCGGTGCTTGATTCAAAGCATATTATTCTCATTAGGCAGTACCGCTACGGCGCCGGCAAAGTTTTGTGGGAATTGCCCGCTGGAACCATCGCAAAGAATGAATCTCCTTTAAATTGCGCCAAAAGGGAAATTGAGGAAGAAATTGGATACCGCGCGGGGCAATGGAAGAAAGCCATGACGACATTTGCTTCGCCGGGCTACACAACCGAAGTGATTCATGGCTATATCGCGTCGCGGCTCAAGAAAGTTCCGACGCGGCTGGAGCATGATGAGATCATCGTCCCAAAAGTATTCAGTCTTTCACAAGTCAAAACCATGATTCAAAAACGCCAAATTCAGGATAACCGTTCTTTGTCGCTCTTGTTTTATTTTTTAACCGACAAGGGGGCTTGGTGAGTTCCAAGGTGATCGCGATTGACGGCACGGCCTATTCCGGTAAAAGCCATATCGCGAAGGGGCTTTCGAAGCGGACCGGTTTTGAATATATCAACACCGGGCATATGTACCGCGCGTTGGCTAAGATCGCTCTTGATAATCAAGTGGACTTGAGCGATGAAAAAGCGGTTTCATCTTTAACTTTTAATATTCGGTTTGAAAAAGGCGAAACAATTGTTTCTGACGAGAATTGGACGGATAAACTGGATGATCCGGAAGTTGTGCACGCGGCTTCGCGTATTGCCATTTTTCCTCGTGTTCGTGACTACCTAACGCAAATGCAGCGTGTCTATGCACGAAAGGAATATATCATTATGGAGGGGCGTGATATCGGCACAACGGTTTTCCCCGATGCGTTTTGCCGGGTTTATGTTACCGCTGATCCTTTAGTTAGAGCGAAACGACTTTACAAGACGCTGGGTAAAATAGAACAATCTCCGACGGAAGAGTTTATCGGTAAGCTTTTGAATGAAAAATTAATTCCGATTGACCGGCTGGACGCAAACCGTAAGATTTCCCCGCTGATTTCGGAAGAAACGGCCAGACAGTCGGGATATTTCGTGCATGTCAGCCCGGAGCATTACACGGTTGAAGACGACGTGCGCGATATTTATGAGAACTATGTCAAAAAGGAGTTTGAGAAAATTGGAATCCATAGCTGAACTCAGAAAAATTTGCCAGACCACGGCTCAAAAAGACCGTTCAAATGTGTATATGCGTTATGTTTCCCGGTCGCTTTCGATTTATTTGACGCGGCTGTTGATCCCGACGCCGGTGACGGCTAATCAAGTCAGCTTTTTAATGATTGTGGTCGGGGTTTTGGCCTCCTGCTTATTTGTTTTTCCTTCTCCAGGAGTGTTTTTGTTCGCGGCACTGCTTTTGCAGTTTTGGTACATTCTTGATTGCTGTGACGGTGAAGTGGCGCGTTATCGGCAATATCAGCAAAGCGAATCCATCGTATCCGATAAGCGCAACTCCTCGATGGCGGGCGCGTATTATGACATTATCAACCACTACATCATTAATTTTTTAGTGCCTATCATGATCGGATACGGATTGTGTTTCGCAACGGAACGCCTTTTATTTCTTAATCTCGGAATCATCGCTTCATTGGGACAAGTTTTAACTTTAGCGATGCACGACGGCCGTTCGCGGGTTTTGTTAGCGCAGGTTCGTAAGTTTGAATCCGTGCAAGTGGTGTCGGCTCCCAAAAGTACGGCGGAAGCGCCCGCGCCTAAGCCTAAACGGTCACTGCCGCATGTTATTTTTATGGTCGTGCATTACACCATGACTTATCCGACCGTGATGAATTTGGTGATTATCACAGCCGTTCTTAATTTTATTTTTCCTTTTTTTGAATGGCGTATTCCGCTCTTGGTTTATTTGGCGGTGGGATCTGCGGTGGTTTCATTGGTCTTCATTGCTCGTACGATCGCAAAACGGACGATTGAGGATGAATTTCAAAAAGGATTTTTGCCTTCCGAAAAAAGTTCCGGTAATGCGGTTGTGCCTGATTTAGGGCCGATGACTTCCTGATCGCAGGATTTCTTATGCCTGTTTTTCTTTTACTGTTCAGAGCTCTTTTTGTTTTGCAGGTCATCGCTTGCGCCGTGCCTCTCTTTGGCCATTTCGGAAGTTATCAAGCCGTGAATGCCATGATGGCGGAAATGATGCGGTGGGGAAATGGGGAGTCGTGGATTTCACCGCGCGTTTTCATTTTAAAAGAGGGTGCCCCCGCGTTGCATCTTCTTTATTATCCTTTCGGTTCCGCGTTTGCCCGTTTTTTTCAAATTCTTCTGCGTTTGCCGGTTGAAGCCGTACCGTTTTTGGGAAAATTCGCGGCCGTGCTTTGCTTCCAAGCGGCGGGGTATTTTATTTTCCGAATCGCAAAACGGCAGTTTTCGGCCGAAGCCGGATTGTGGGCGGCATGGGTCTTTTTATTTTCGCCTATGATGATGATTTCCGGAGCCAGCTTTCAAAATGAGGCATTTGCCGTTTTTTTTCTTATGGCCGCGATGCTTCCGCTTTTCGGGAAAGAGGAAAAAGAAATCTTCGTGCCGGGCGTTTTTTTTGCGGGGCTTTGCTTCGGATTGGCGGTGGTGGCGCGCATTCATTTCGCGGCGGCCGGTCCCGTGTTTCTTTTTTTGATTTCACGGCAAGGGTTTCGCTTTAAGTCGTTAATGAGTTTTGGAACTGGATTTTTAATTCCAGTTCTTTTATGGCTCGGCTGGTTTTACCATTTGGACGCGACGCAAACATCGGTGATGACCAGCTTGTTCCAGCAAAGCGGTGAAGGGCGAATTTTAAAAGGCGATATTTTTGTCAATCCCGAATTCTATCTTCGTTTGGCGAAGCAATCGCTGTTCTATTGGCTGACACCTTTTTTTCTCCCGTTTTTAATTTTAGGCTTAGGCTCGAAGCATCCTGCGCGCAAGATTTTGATCACATGGCTGTTATGCGGTTTTGTGGTTGCAGCTGTGTTGCCGAAAAAAGTTTTTGACCATCCGTTTTATCTTTTAGCCAATTTGCCCGCGGCGGCGCTTCTGGCCGGGCCCGCGCTTCACAGTTTTTTCTCAAATAAACGCCGCTTGGCTTTTTTCTTCATTCTTGCGGCTTCTCTTTTTTCAATCCGCCTTTTTTGGGTGCCGGCATTTTCAACTGCGCCGCAGTCCCGGGACTGGCTGGCGCAAGCCCGCGTTATTCAACAAGCGACCGGTATTGATGAAGTGATTGTGATTCAAAGCGCTCAAACCGCGGCGATGCAGTATTACGCTCGGCGCAACGGCTGGGGGCTGGATTTGAATATGAATCAGTCTTGGGTTTTGGAAAGCAACGAAGAGCGCCACCGGCAAATGAAATTAAAAGGCTATGGAAATCCGCGGACTTGGGTAGAATATTTGCGCTCGCAGGGGGCTGAGACGCTTGTGATTACGGACACGGATGCGTTTCGGAATCATTCCGAGTTTTACGATTGGGTCAGCGCGACTTTTCCGCTGAAACCGATTTCCGATCAATCCGTTTTGTTTTATGATTTGAGGCCAAAGTGAAAATTCTAGTTGTGATTCCGACTTACAATGAAAAAGAGAATATTGAGAAACTGCTGGGGCGGCTTCTCAATGTGGATCCCGGTATTGATGCTTTGGTGGTGGATGACAATTCCCCCGACGGTACAGGGGAGCTCGTGGAGCAATTGACGCGGAATTACCCCCGCGTGCATTTATTGAAACGGCCCGGCAAGCAGGGTTTAGGGCCGGCTTACATTGCCGGGTTTAAATGGGGGCTTCAGCGCGATTATGACGCGTTCATGGAAATGGATGCCGATTTGTCCCATCGCCCGAGGTATGTCCCGACTTTCTTGAAAGAAATTCAAAGCCATGACATGGTGATCGGTTCGCGGTGGGTTCGCGGCGGCGGAATTGCCAATTGGCCGTTGCATCGGGTTATTTTAAGCCGTGTCGCGAGCCTTTATTCGCGTATTATTTTGGGGATTCCCGTTTACGACTTAACCGCCGGATTTATTTGCTACCGCCGGCAAGTTTTAGAAACTTTGCCGCTGAATGAACTGCACTCCGACGGCTATAGTTTTCAAATCGAAATGAAATACCGCGCGTGGCGCCGCGGATTCAAGCTTAAAGAGTTTCCGATCTGGTTTACTGACCGCAAGGCAGGTGACTCTAAAATTTCCCGTCGCATTGTTCTGGAAGCGCTAAAAATCGTTTGGCTGTTGCGATTTTCCATTCGTTAAACGTCTATTTCATAGATAAAAGGTTAGAAAATTCTAGTTTCAGGTGTGTTTGCGTTTGACATCTAATGACTAGTAGATATACTTACTGACATGGAAATCAAAGAGTTTGAAGTTTATACACCCAAAGAGACTCAGGAACTGCTTAAGATCAGTCCCAGTACCATGACGCGCATCATCAAGCGAGGTCTCATTAAAAGTGCCAAAGTGGGGAAGCAGTATCGTATTTTGGGACGCGACATTTTGCGTATGCTATCGCCCGAGCTCGAAGATAAAGTAGGCAGAATCTATAATAAAGGACGTAATTGGATCCACTCCGATGATCCAAAAGGGACAAAGCGGTAATGACTTCCGGCAGTTCCTACATTCCCTATGGCCGCCAAAGCATTAACGCTGATGATGTCAAAGCTGTCGTCCGCTGTTTGAAATCAAGCTATCTAACACAAGGTCCTAAGCCGGAAGAGTTCGAAGAATCCATTAAAAAAGCAACGGGAGCTCCGCATGCTGTCGCAGTCGCTAGCGGAACAGCTGCTTTACATCTGGCTGTTCTAGGAATGAACTTAAAACCCGATGACGAAGTTATTACGACACCGATTACGTTTCTTGCGACTTCAAATTGTGTTTTATATGCAGGCGCTAAACCCATTTTTGCAGATGTGGATCCGCAAACTGGCAATTTGGATTTAAATGCAGCTGCTGAAAAAATTAATCGCCGCACTAAAGGGATTATTGTAACGCATTTTGCGGGGCAGCCTGCAGATTTGAGCGGTTTTTCCAAGCTTTGCCGCAAACATAATCTTTTTCTAATTGAAGACGCGGCCCATGCATTAGGCGCTGTTTACCACGGAAGTTCGGTCGGGAATGGACAATGGTCGGACGCCGCGATCTGGAGTTTTCATCCGGTTAAGCATATTACAACTGCCGAGGGCGGCGCGTTGACAACAAGCAATAAAAAACAGGCGGACCTTTGGCGCCGCTTAAGAACACACGGCGTTACGCGCGAACCGGCGCTTCTGAGCCGTAAAAGCCCCGGGCGCTGGTATTATGAAATGCTTGAGCTGGGCTTTCATTACCGTATGACGGATTTGCAGGCCGCTTTAGGAATTTCGCAAATAGCGAAGTTGAAAGATTTTATTTCCCGGCGCCGGGAAATAGCCGCTTATTACCGCAGGCTATTATCGGATTGCCCTTTACTGGGCCTGCCGCCTGAAATTAGCGCTACGGAGCACGCATACCATCTTTTTCCCGTCCGGCTTTTGACTGCGCGGCTGCGTCAGCACAAATCGGCTATTTTTGAAGAAATGCACGCGGCAGGTATAGGTCTTCAGGTGCATTACATTCCCATTCCTCAGCAGCCTTATTACCGTTCATTAGGTTATTCGATGCGGGATTTACCGATTGCGGCTCAATATTATGACGCTGAACTGTCGCTACCAATGTATCCGTCCATGACAGACTTTCAGGTCACGAAAGTTGTAAAGAATTTAAAAAGAATTATCAATCAATATTGAAGGGGGAATAAATGCCTACTGATTTTTTAAAAGGTAAAACGATCTTAGTGACCGGCGGCACAGGGTCGTTCGGGAAAATGTTTATCAAGAAGGTTCTCGCCGTGCACCAAGTCAGAAAGGTGATTGTGTTCAGCCGGGATGAGCTGAAGCAGTTTGAGATGCAAAAAGAAGTGCAGGACCCCCGCGTGCGCTTTTTTATCGGCGACATCCGCGACCCGGAGCGCCTCCACCGCGCTTTTCACGGCGTTGATTATATTGTTCATGCGGCGGCTCTGAAACAAGTGCCCGCTTGCGAGTACAATCCGATTGAGGCCGTCAAAACGAATGTCATCGGGGCCCAGAATATTATTAATGCCGCGATTGACAATGGCATCAAAAAAGTCATCGCGCTTTCGACTGATAAAGCGGCTAATCCCGTTAATCTTTACGGGGCAACCAAGCTTTGTTCCGATAAGCTTTTCATCGCCGGGAATGCTTATTCAGGCGATATCGACACCCGGTTTTCGATTGTCCGTTATGGCAATGTCATGGGTTCGAGAGGGAGCGTGATTCCGGTTTTTAAGGAGCAGCGCAAGACCGGTACCATTACGATCACGGATCCCCGGATGACGCGGTTTTGGATTACGCTTGATCACGGCGTTGCGTTTGTTCTCCAGTGTTTGGAGATCATGATGGGCGGTGAATTGTTCATTCCTAAAATTCCGAGCATGAATATCATGGATTTGGCGAAGGCAATCGCGCCGGGATGTAAGACACGGGTAACCGGAATCCGCCACGGCGAAAAACTACATGAAGTTTTATTGCCGCCGGATGAATCATTTTACGCGCTGGAGTTCAAAGACAAATTTATTTTAGAGCCGGACGCGAAGTGGCTCAAAAAAATGCGGCATTTGGGCGGAAAGCCGGTAAAAGAGTTTTATGAATATGCGAGCAATACAAACAAAGAATGGTTAACCGCCTCCGAGATGAAACGGATGATCGGCGAATAAACCTATTTGATTTATGGCGCTTCCGCCCGCAAAATTAAAACGCGCATTGATTCAATTAAGGCCGCTTGAAGCCGGCGATTGCGATTGGCTTCTAAGACTGAATAATGACCGATTTGTCCGTGCCAATTCTTTTCATGCCGGAAAAATATCCCGCTCCCGCCATCGAATTTGGTTCAAAGAGAAGTTAGCCGACCCCCGTTTCTTGATGTTGGTTGCCGTTGACGGCGGTAAAAAAGTCGGCGAGGTTGATTTTAAGATCCAAGGTAATCGGGCGGTGGTTGCGCTTTGCGTGCACCGTAATTACCGCGGACAATCCTACGGAACCCAAATTCTTTCCGAAGGAATGAAATATTTAGAAAAAAAGAGCGAAATAAAAACTTTTGAGGCGCAAATCAAAAAAAGTAACGGATCTTCGTTGCGTTGCTTTAAAAAGGCCGGCTTCAACTATCAGCTTGAGAAGAAAATTTCAGGCGCGGATTGCGTTTGTATGCGCAGACATGCCGGCACGGATGCCGACGCGAAGCGTGAGTTTTTTTTCCGTTTTGATGCAGGGCCGGGCGTAGGGTTGGGGCATATGCGGCGTTGTCTTACGTTGGCTGAGGCGCTTTATCGCGATCAGAGCGCTCAAATATCCATTTTTACCGCATCGCCCGAACTGGTTAAGCGGTATTTAAATTTTAACGCGCGTGTTATTCCGCTTCGGAATAAAAAGATGAAAGCGGAAGTGGCTGAGTTTCAGACGGCGCTTTTGCGCCGATCTTTGAGACCGCTGATTGTTGATCACTACGGCTACAAAAAAGAAGAGATCGAGGCGCTCAAGCCTTATGTCGCGCGTTTGATTGCTTTTGATGATTTGGGAGCCGCGAAGCGTTTTTGTTTGGATGCGGTTATTAATCATAACGTCTATGGTTCTCGATTTGCGTATGGTCACTCGGTTAAAGTTTTTTCCGGCGCGCGTTATTGTCTGATTCCCACAGACATTAAAAAGATCCGCCGCCCTGCGGAATCTCAAAAAAGTGTGGTTATGACCTTAGGTGGCGGAACCGCCCGTGCTGATTTGCTCCGTCTCGCGGCGATTGCGGAAATGATTTATTCGCGGGGAGTGAATTTGAAAATGTTTATTTTGAGCGGTGTTCAAAAGGGGAGACCTTTGCCCGAGCTGCCGCATATCCGCTGGATATCGCCGGAACAATTTATATCCGCCGTGTCGCGAGCCGCGGTCAGTTTCAGTGCCAGCGGCGTGAGCGCCTATGAATTTGCTTTTTTAGGAATCCCGCTCATTCTTGTTCAAAATGCGGAGAATCAAAAGTATTTATCGAAAGCGATGGTTGAATCCGGCGCGGCAATTTGGGGCGGAGATTGGTCCGGTTTGAGTAATCGGCGCGCCGCGGACGCGATTGTTGATCTTCTGAATAATCCCGCGCGGCAAATTCAAATGAGAAATGCGGGCAGGCGTTTAATCGACGGCGAAGGCGCCAAGCGGCTCGCCTCGGAACTTGTGAGGTTTATAGCATGAAAGTACTTTGTATCATTCAGGCAAGAATGGGGTCTTCGCGGCTACCGGGAAAAGTGTTGCGTGAGGTGAGCGGTAAGCCCCTGATTGTTCATTCTTTGGACCGGCTGAAGCGTTGCCGCTTGATTGACCACATTATTCTTGCGACTTCGTCTCTAGCCGGGGATAAGCCGCTGCTTGATGTCGCTCAGCGTGAACGAGTTGAAGGATTTGCCGGCAGCGAAGACGATGTTTTGGAGCGGTACTATCAGGCCGCTCGTCCTCATTCGCCGCAAGTGGTTGTGCGTGTGACCGGGGATTGTCCGATGCTTGATTCTCAGATTACAGATTTTGTGATTCAAGAGCATTTGCGCGGCGGCGCGGATTACACCAGTAATGCTCTGGAGCGAAGTTATCCGCGCGGTTACGATACGGAGGTTTTTAATTGGGAGGCTCTCCAAAGAGCCGCGCACGCGGCCCGGAGCGTTGATGAACGTGAACACGTTACACCATATATTTACCAGCACCCCGAATTATTTAAAATTAAAAAGGTGATTGCGCCGCCGGATCAATATGATCCCGCACTGCGGCTTTGCGTGGATACGGTCGAAGACTTCAAGCTCATTGAAGAAGTGTTTAACGCGCTTTATCCTGCCGAGCCTTTTTTCGGCATTCAATCCGTTCTGGGTCTTTTTAAGCGCCGTCCCGAGCTTCGTCTCATTAACGCGCATATTGAGCAAAAAAAGATTTAGCTCAAATTTTTTCGAAGATCACGTAAAGGTATCCGCCTTCCGAGGTTTTATTTTTCTCGGATTCAAAGATGGGCTGAAGCAAGTCGTGGCAGATTTCAATCCATTCTTTTTTATGGCGTAAGCGGTTTTCCGCTGACAGGGAATTTGCCATGCTGATCAGGAGCGGTGAAAAAGGCCGCAATCCGATGTCCCAGATGCGGAGAATGATTTCTGAAAGGTAATAACGGTGATGAACAAGTTTAAGCCCGTTTTTTTTGCCGAGTTTCTCGAGATCCGACAAGCTTAAGCGCCAGAGCGAGCAGTCGGCCCGTCCGCGGTTTAAAAGTTCGAGCGTTTTAGACATTTCGGGGTATTTTTCGCGGTGGTAGCTAGGGCACATTTGAGGAAATTGCGGAGCCTGCAGGGCAAGGAAACCGCGGCCTCCGGCATCCAGGACGCGAGCCATTTCGCGCAATAAAAATTCGGGATCGTTCAGCCAATAGAAAATGTTTGAAAAAATACTTTTGAGCGAAGCGGATTTATAAGGCCAGCTCAAGTTGGCGTTACCCACGCGGTAATCATCATAAAAATTGAGGAAAGAAGCTTGTTTTTTTAAATTGTCCTTATGGTCATAAGCGTGGGAATAAGTCGTTTCCGGAGCGCGGCTGATAAATGAGTTCTTTCCGGCGCCGCGGAAGTGATCGTAAATATCGCCGTGTTCCCAGAATTTGTCGAGATTGCCGGCTTCGAGGTAATAATCATAGTCAAGCGTCAGTGCGCCGCCCATGGCAAGAAAACTGAAAAGTCCGTTGCCGGCCCCCATGTCGAGGGATGGTTTGACGATAGGCTGGTACGGGGCATTTTGGATGGCATACGCGGAAATCGCGAGAAAAAGCGCGGATTCGGGTCGCAGCCAAAGAATGTTGAGATAGTCGCGTAAAAGGGATGTTGCTTGCTGATTTTTTTTAAGCAATAAAGACATGTATGAGAGCCTTTCCGTCTAAAAAATGAATTGAAAATAATTTAGCAGACGCTATTATAAGGCACCTCTTTTAGAAAGCAATTGATTCATCGAAAGGCTAACCAATTTGAAGATTAATAAGGGGCAGTTTTTTCTGTCGTGGCAGAAACAACTGCTTTTCAGCTGGCGTCGCGCCAACGGGCATGTGTGGCAGTACGTTAAGAACCGCTTCATGTGGCATTTCTTTCCCCGTATGCACAGAGTAGCCCGCTTTCCGAATCATGTCGATCTTGAATTGGCGTCTTTGTGCGACATGAAATGCCCGATGTGTTATACCGTCACGGATCTTTATAAACAAAATGTTCCGAAAAGATTGATGCCTGCGCCGCTCTTTAAGCAGATCATTGACGAATGCGTTAAATACGGCGTTTATTCGATTCGCCTGAGTTTGCGAGGAGAACCTTTTTTACACAAAGATATTGTGGAGTTGACGCGGTACGCGAAGCAAAAAGGAATTAAAGAAGTTTCCACGCTTACAAACGGCCTGCGTCTGAATCCCGAAATTTTCACGCAGCTTCTTGAGGCCGGATTAGATTGGATTACCATTTCTTTTGACGGAATGGGTGAAACCTACAACCGTATCCGCGCCCCGGCCAACTTTGATGAAGCGGTTGAAAAGATTAAAACGTATCACCGGATCAAAAAAGAAAGGAACTCGGTTAAGCCTGTGATTAAAATCCAGGCTGTTTGGCCGGCAATTAAAGAGTCGCCGAAAGAGTTCTATGATTTGTTTGACCCGTATGTTGATAACATCGCATCCAATCCTTTGATTGATTTTTCACATTCGGGTGCTGAAATTGAATATGAGAAAAATTTCACTTGCCCTGTTTTATATCAGCGCATTGTTGTCGGATCGGATGGGCAGGTCTTGCTTTGCTCGAATGATGACTATGGCCGGCATATTATCGGAGACGCCAAAATTCAGTCTTTGTATGAAATATGGCATGGAGAAAAAATGCAAAAAGCCCGCGAGCTGCATTTAAAGCATGTCGGACATTTGAATTTAGCCCCTTGTAAAGATTGCTTTCTACCCCGAAAAACAGTGGCTCATAAAGAGTCCGTTGGAAACTCGGTTGTGACGGTGAATGATTACGTCGGCCGAGAAGACGTTATACCCGGAACGAATATCGGTGCTTCGACTGCGGCAAAGAGTTGATTTGACCGCTTTAGTTTCATTCCCAAATGAAAAACTTTGATATTGCAGGAAGAAAAATAGGGGAAGGTGCTCCGGCCTATTTAATTGCTGAAATCGGCGGTAATTTTACGACCTTGGAAGAGGGTTTTAAAGAAATTGACGCCGCGATTGCCGCGGGAGCCGATGCCGTAAAACTGCAGACATTTCGGGCCGATACGATCGCAACCCGCAAAAGTTTTTTTACTCATATCGCTTCCGGCGCCAATCAATATGATCTCTTCAAAAAGCTTGAGCTCTCGGATGAGGCTCACCGGGCTTTGTTCCGCTATGCCGCCGAAAAGAAAATTACTTTTTTTTCGACTCCGAGCCATTATGAGGATGTCGAGCTTCTTGAAACCCTAGATGTGCCCGCTTATAAAATCGGTTCAGACGATCTGACTAATTTGCCGCTGATTGAGTTTGTTGCGGCCCTCGGAAAGCCGCTTATTTTATCCACCGGGATGGCGACGATCGATGAGGTCGAGAATGCGGTCGCGGCCGCGGAACGTAAGGGGAATAAACGCATCGCAGTTTTGCATTGCGTTTCGAGTTATCCCGTAAAAAATTTTTTCGATTTGAATCTCAAGGCCATTCCTGTGATGGCGGAGAAGTTTCAAATGCCAGTTGGGTTTTCTGATCACACTTGCGGATCCTTAGCGGCATGCATCGCGACGAGTCTTGGGGCGAGCATTCTCGAGAAGCATTTTGTGCTGGATAAAAGCATTGATACGCCCGATGCTTTTTTTTCCGCGGATCCGGCAGAATTAACCGCGATGTTTACGGCTATCCGTGAAACCGAAAAAGCGCTGGGCACCGGCGTGAAAGCTCCAACGATTGAAGAATCCAAAACCCGTCTGGAAGTCCGCAAGAGTTTGCATGCGCGCATTCAAATTCAGCCCGGACAAGAATTGACCTCTGAAAACATTATCGCAAAAAGACCCGGTACCGGAATTTCGCCGACAGAGACCCACTCCATTATCGGAAAAAAGGCGGCGCGTATGATTGAGACTGATGAAATGATTACCTGGGATGATTTGATTTAAATGCTAACCGTCAGCATCCATCAGCCCGGTTATTTGCCATGGCTTGGTTATTTCGAAAAAATTGCCCGTAGCGATATGCATGTGTTTTTCGATGACGTGCAGTTCGAAAAAAATAGTTTTGATAATCGAAACAAAGTCCTCGCTGCGGGCGGCGATTTATGGCTCACGGTACCTGTCATTACCAAAGGGCGTTTTGGAGTCACCTTAAATGAAGTGGAAATTGACAGTCACGCGCCCTGGCGCAAAAAGCACTGGAAAACAATTGAATCTAATTATTCTAAAACACCTTATTTCCGCGATCATGCCGGTTTTTTCGAATCGATTTATTTAAAGAATTGGACGCGGTTGATTGATTTGAATATGGAAATAATTCAATACCTTTTGGCGGAGCTCGGGATCAAAACCGCATACAAGTTTTCTTCAGCCATCAATAAAGAGGGCAAGAAGTCAGATTTGGTGTTAAATTTGTGCCAAACTTTGGGTGCCAGCACCTATCTTTCTGGCGCGCTTGGCCGGAATTACCTAAACTTGGAACAATTTCGCGAGAAAAATATTGCCGTTGTGTTTCAGGATTATCAACATCCGGTTTACGCACAGAAATCAAAAACTTTTTTGCCTTATATGTCCGTTATTGATTTGCTCTTTAACGAAGGAAAACGCAGCCTCGATGTGATTCTTGGAAATCGTGGAGCTTAAAGGAGAGTAAAATGAAAAAGATATTGATCGTTGCGGCTCATCCCGACGACGAAGTGCTAGGTGCCGGCGTGGCAATCGCGAGCCATGTGGCCGACAAAGACGATGTTTTTGTTCTTATTCTCGGCGAGGGTGTTTCGGCGCGATATGCCAAGCGCTCGATGGCGCCCAAAGCCCTTTTCTTGAAACTGCGAGCGCAATCCAAAAAAGCATTGCGCTCTTTGGGCGTTACAAATGTGCTCTATGAAGATTTGCCGGATAACCGATTTGACTCTGTCGATTTTTTGGATGTCGTCAAAAAAGTGGAGTCCGTCATTTCTCGTGTGAAACCGGAAGTGATCTATACGCATCATGCCGGCGACCTCAATTATGACCATCAAATTACTTGCCGGGCGGTTTTGACAGCGAGCCGTCCATTCCCGGGACAAGTTGTGAAACGCATCTTGTCTTTTGAAGTTTTGTCATCGACGGAGTGGAATTTTTCGCAACAGCCTTGTTCTGCATTCACACCCACTGTTTTTTTGGACGCGCGAATGTTCCTCAATGCAAAGATGGCGGCCTTTAAATTTTATGAATCCGAGGCGCAGGATTCAGATTCACCCCGGTCAATCGAGGGGATTCGTCGATTGGCTGAGTACCGGGGGCGACAGGTAGGGCTTAAATGCGCCGAAGCCTATCAACTGTTGCGCGACATTCAGTGACCGTACTCGTCATTCTTGAGGATGTTGCGCAAGCACGCCTATTCGTGAATAAGTATTTGGGGCCTGACGCAAAGGGAAGAAATTGGGTTATATTTGCCCCTGATGCGAACGCGCGGCAAGCTCTTGCCGACTTCAATGTTTCGTTTATTTCCGAATTAAATTTCACGGCTGATATTTACGCGGGTGTTTCTGAACGTGCGTACATACTTGCATCACAGTGGGCACAACGTCCCGCATTTAACGGCATTAATTTTACGCATTGCGGCATCGCTCTTTCGGGGCTGATTGAGCGGGATGCCATTTATTTTTTTCTGGGCATCCTCCGGAATGTCGCCGTTATCCAACACCTCTACAATCAATATCAACCCCTTGAACTTTGGGTTACCACATCTCATCCAAGACGGTCTGTTTGTTTTTTCGGTGACGACGACGGGCGCCGCACTTATTCTCAAATTGCAAAGGATATAGCAAAACAACGCGGGGTAACCTGCCGCGAGCTGCCTTCTAATCCACTTAATGAGTGTATCCACCGGTGTCGTTTCGCTGTTAAGAAAGTATTGTTTGGCATTGCCGGTCATCGATTGCATCATCAACTCCAGGCCAAAGAAAGCACCGTGCCCGATCTTTTCAGCGCGGGAATAAAAGATTGTGTTTCACAAGTAATACAAACATTTTATTTCCGGAAAGAACGGAATTCCTATTCCGCCGGCTCCGAAGCGGTTTTAATTTCCGCATCAGAAAAGCATGTGGCGCCCGTCATTAAAAGTCTTCGCAAAAAAGCCAATCTAACGTTTGTTTTTTTGCGGCAAACTTTTTCTTTACGTATTATGAATGAGCTCCAAAAATCAGCGGGACATCTTTCAACCGCCAGCTTGTTTGGACCGCAATGGATTTTCGCAAATTTTCGGACGGAAGCCCGTGGATTTTACGAAAATTGGAGCAAAGTAAGAGCATCTTTCGTAAAGGATGATTTTTTTGAATGGAACGGGTATTCATTCGCAAATCTTCTTTTGCCTCATTTTGACTTTTTTTTTAAACATATGATTTGCCGTTTAATGCGCCTGATTTTGCGATTTCATAATATATGTGAAGCTCGAAAGATTAAGCGGGTTTTAGTTGAGGAAGATGTTTGCGTGTTCAACAAAACGTTGGTGCAAGCCGCGCATGTCATGGGTATACCGAGCCTAGTCATTCAGCACGGGTTCTCCTGTCTGCGTGTGGGTTTCGCTCCGCTAAGCGCAGCTTGTTTTGCCGCGTACGGTGACTTTCCAAAACAAAAATTAATTGAGTGGGGTGTCGCGCCTCACAAGATAGCGGTAACGGGTAATGTTCTGCATGATCAAAGTCTTTTTCATTCAACTCCAAAGTATTCACGCGATGCTTTTCTGACGAAACTCGGATTAGATCCGACAAAAAAAGTTGTGTTGCTCGGGATGTTTCCGTATCGTGATTATTTAAAATCGGATTTCCCGGAAATTGAAGCATTTTCGTCCAATTATGTCGCGCTTTTAGATACTATATTAAATGCGATGGCGAAGTTAGACGACGTACAAATGATTATCAAACTTCATCCCCGCGATTCAAAATTAGATTTCGTTCGATCCGTCATTGAAAAAGGTAGGCAGCCGGGTGTGATCGTTGTGCAAAATGCGGTCTTTGCCGAGATTATTGAACATTCCGACTGTTTGATTACGGCAGTATCAACTTTGCTTGTTGATGCTTTGCCGTTTTGCAAACCTATCATTCTTATCGATTTTAGCGGGTTGCCTGAACCAAAAATACAGGAAATGATCGGAATGCCCATAGCGGTGGTTTTTAATGACGCAGCAAAACTTAGCGATTCCATTCGTTCGGCGTTGTACTCCGGCTCCCGCTCGCAGGATAATGAGCTTACAAGATTTCATTTGTCGCTTAATGATGGCCTCGCGGCAAGCCGTGCCGCCGAGCTTTTCTTAAACATGCGGCTTAATGACCGTTAAAGAGATTTTTTCAATGTCAAATTCTCGTACAAAAATAGTTCGTCAAGCGGCGCGTTACTCCGCAAGCACGGTAATTGCACAGTTGATCACGATTGCTGCATCCATTCTTTCGCGTCGATTTTTAGGCCCCGTTCAAGCCGGTGTTTGGACCACGTTACAAATGATTGTTGATTACTCAAAGTATTCAACGCTGGGATTAATGGGCGCGGTAATAAGGGAAATACCTTTTTGCGTCGGTAAAGGCGATACGAAGGCCGCTGATAAAATAAAAGATCTTGCGGCTTCTTTTGTGGTTGTATCATCGCTCGCGATCGCAGCCGGCCTGATCATATTCGCGGTGCTGACCCGCTGCTACTTCAGACCCGAGGTCTCTTTTGGGTTTATCCTTATAGCCGGCTTAATCATCCTTCAGCGCATCAATAACTTGCTGATAAGCCTTTTGCGCGCCTACAAACACCTGGAAGTTGAATCCAGCTTGATTATGATTTCGGCGTTTGTGAACGCTTTACTTGTTGGTATCCTCTCTTATTATTTTAAAATCTATGGTTTTGCCGTTGCGATGATTCTTAGTTTTTTATTTAATATCGTGTACCTTGCTTACCATCATCCGTTTAAGTTTCATTGGAATTTTGATTTTAAGGGGTATCGATCTTTAATTAAGTTCGGTTTGCCAGTTATGGTCCTGGGGTTAGGCGGATCGTTGCTAAGGAGTTTAGACAGATTGTTGATCCTTAAATATTTCGGGCTCGAGCAATTGGGTTTTTACGGGGTCGCATTAATGGTCGCTTCTTTTATCAGTAACTTTCCGATAGCTTTGCAAATTGTATCAATTCCGGCTTTTCAGGAGCGTCACGGCAAAAGCGGGGACCCGAAGGCAATGTGTAGTTATTTATCACAATATTGCTTTGCGACAGCCTTTACAATGGCCATTTTGGTCGGCGCTGTTTGGGCTTTTGCACCGCAGGCGGTTTTTTGGATGCTGCCAGAGTTTGTTCCCGGCGTCGAGCCAATGAAAATTCTTTGTTTTAATGTTTTTTTTATGGCCGTGGGGCAGGTTTACTTTGACGGCGTCATTAACATCAAAAAACATTTTTTGGCTTTTCCGATTTTGGTGGTTTCGCTTATTACGACAGTGTTGCTTCAGGGGGCTGCTATTTTTTATTGGTACACAATAACAGCGGTAGCCATCGCAACTTCGGTGAGCGCGCTCATTTATTTCTTTGTTTTATTTATAGTCGCGGCGAGATTGTTTTATGACCTCAAAAGCGCCTTGTTTGTCGTGCTTGAACTTTTTTGTTTAACTTTTTACATGTTGCTTTATTATTTAATTTTAAAAATTGATTTTCCCGGCGGTTTTTTACTAAAGATTACCGTAAAAGGCTTGTCTTTGATCTGCTATGCATGTCCTTTGATTTTTGTGATGAATAAGAGATTTAATTTTATTGGCATTTTAAAACAAAAGCTCGCTTAAGGAGCCCGACAAATTGAAAAAGATAACCCTGCTGTTTATTTTTGGGACCAGGCCAGAAGCCTTAAAACTGGCGCCTCTAACTCAGTTTGCAAAAAAGGATAAACGTTTCCGCGTCAAAGTCTGCTTCACGGGTCAGCACCGTGAAATGGCTTATCAGGTGCTTGATTTGTTTAAAATCAAGCCTGACCACGATTTGCGGGTTATGCGACCAAATCAAACGTTGGCGCTTTTGACCGAACGGTTGGTAAAAAAGATCGAAGCTGTTTTGCATCTTGAAAAGCCTGACGCAGTAATTGTTCAGGGCGATACAACGTCCGCTTTCGTCGGCGCTTTGGCTGCCTATTACCACAAGATTCCGGTAGCGCATGTGGAAGCTGGGTTGCGCAGCTTTGACAAATATCAGCCTTTTCCGGAAGAGCTAAACCGTGCGTTTGTCGGTAAAATCTCTGATTGGCATTTTGCCCCTACTGACGGGGCCGCAAAGAATCTTCTGGCGGAGAATGTTAGTGGTAAGAAAATATTTGTAACAGGCAATACCGTAGTTGATGCTTTAAAAGGCGTTTACGACCGTTTGGATTTAAAGCGTTGTCCTCTCGCGGCGAAGCTTATTGACCAAGAAAAGTGTATTTTGCTTGCGACAACGCACCGCCGCGAAAACTTTGGTAAGCCTCTGGAAGAAATTTGCCGCGCCTTCAACGAGTTGACCCGGAAGTATCCTCATGTTGAAATTCTGTTTCTGGTACATAAGAATCCTCAGGTTCAGAAAACCGTTTATCGCCTTTTAAGTAAAAACCGGCAAATTCATCTGATCCCGCCGGTGGACTATCTGGAGTTCTTAACCATGATGAAGTGCGCGCATTTAATTATTTCGGATTCCGGAGGCGTGCAGGAAGAGGCGCCCACCTTTAAAAAGCCTGTTTTGGTGCTGAGGAATGTGACGGAGCGTCCGGAGGGAGTTCATTTGGGAGTGGCTAAATTGGTTGGGTCAGATTTTAAAAAAATAGTTCGCGAATCTTCCCGGCTTCTGGAGAGCAGAAAAGAATATGAAAAAATGGTTTCAGGAAAAAATCCTTACGGTGACGGGCTCGCCAGCCGCCGCATCTTGAACATCTTGGCAAAGGGATTATGAGCGTTGCCGACAACGTGATCCGGATAGCTTTTTTTGTGTATCCTTCGGCATTTCAAGCTCAAGGCGGCGGAGAAGTTCAGCTTTTAAAAACGAAGCAAGCGCTGGAGGAGTTAGGAGTACAGATTAAGCTATTTGATACTTGGTCGGACAAGCTTGAGAATTTTGATATTTTGCATGTGTTTGGCTCTGTAAAAGACTGTCTTCCGATGATGGAAACTGCAAAGCAAAAAGGAGTTAAAATCGCCCTTTCAACAATTTGCTGGTATAGCTGGAAGTCGGCCTGGGGGACATACGGCAGTTTCAATTCTAAGGGGATTGCTGTTGCGCGCCAGGCGGCAAAGGAATTTTTTCCTTTTATTCCTTCACGCCGCAAGAAAATGATGCAGATTAGTGATGTGCTTTTACCCAATTCAAAAAGTGAGGCTGATCAGCTGCGGCGGTATTTTGGAATAAACGAAAAAAATATCCGTATTGTTCCAAACGGTGTGGATGAAAGTTTTGCGAATGCCGATCCGGATTTGTTTTTACGTCAATATCCCGATTTGGCAGGATGTGTTCTGTGTGTGGGAAGAATTGAACCCCGCAAAAATCAGCTGAATATGGTGCGCGCTTTACGCGGCACGTCGATTCCGTGCGCAATTGTAGGAGATCCGGTGCCGCAGTATCAGGATTATTACAGTCTTTGCCGCAAAGAAGCCACGCCGAATATTCAGTTTTTGGGAGGTTTTCCGCATGAATCGGGGCTTTTGAAGTCAGCTTATTCTGCCTGTAAGGTTTTTTTGCTAGCAAGTTGGCTCGAAACTCCAGGGCTAGCTGCGCTTGAAGCGGGTTTGGCGGGTGCTCAGGTAGTTATCACTTCCGAGGGGGCGACGCGCGAATATTTTAAAGACCTTGCTCTCTATGTTGACCCTGCCTCTCCGCATTCAATTCGGCAGGCTGTTGAAAGCGCGTTGCGGAATCTGCCGGAACCGGAGTTAAAAAAACATATTTTGGAAACCTATCTTTGGAAAAATGTTGGACAGCAGACCTGGAATGCTTATCAGCTAATTTCAAACTCAAGCAAGGAAAGATAAAATGTCTACTCATGATTTAGACGATAGTGGTTCAAGGGCAGCGAGAGAACGTGTTTTTCATAATGATATGGCTTCGTCCGTAAAGCTCGATGAACTGCTGGTTTGTCCCGCATTTGAATCTCCGACCGCATTGGAGAATGAGCATATTTTGAAGAATATCGGAGACATCAAAGGGAAGCGTTTGCTTGATTTAGGTTGCGGTGCGGGGGAGGCAGCTGTTTTCTTTGCAATGCAGGGGGCTGAAGTGCATGCTTGCGACATCTCTGAAAATCTGCTTTCGCTCGCACAAGATCTTGCGGGGAAAAATGCTGTAAAAATAAGAACCTATCATTGCCCCGCTGAGCAGCTGCCATTTTCCGATGGTTTTTTTGACTTGGTTTATGGAAATGGTGTATTGCATCATGTTAGTCTTGATTTGGCGATGAAAGAGGTTTCACGTGTTATGGCATCCGGCGCAAAAGGGTTTTTCATTGAACCGCTTCCCTATAACCCCATTATAAACATCTATCGCTGGGTTGCCCGTGATGTTCGCACGGTCGATGAGCGTCCACTGCGTTTTTCACAGATTCGATCAATAAAAAAACACTTTTCAGATTTAACCCATCGTGAATTTTGGCTTTTTTCACTTTATATTTTTATTCATTTTTTTCTTGTGCGGCGTTGGCACCCCTCAAAAATTCGTTATTGGAAAAAAGTCATTGAGGTGGGAGATGAGTTTAAAGGACTCATTACGGGTCTAAAGAAATTTGATGAGAGAGTGTTGAAGTTTTTTCCTTTTTTGGGAAGTATGTGTTGGAATACCGTTATAAAGGTTGTTAAATGAGCTTGATGGCAGATTTGGAAGCTATTCAATTTTGGCCTTATTTTTTTAATTATTTTAAGATTAATCATTTTGTTTTATTCTTGATCGGGAGTGTGCTGGCGGCGCTTTTTGTCCCGCGATTTTGGAGGCCGGGTTGGAAGGCATCAGCCGCGTTGGCATTAATCTGTTTAACCGGAGTTATTCTTCGGATCAGCTGGATCTTGTTTTCTCCTCATGAGCCACGCATGGTATGGTCAGGTGATCTTATAGAAAATGATCTTATTAATCTCAATGCGCTCGATATTTTGAAAAATATTTGGTTCCATGGTGATAATGGAATGCCTTACGGACGCCGTCCCATTGGGTACCCACTGTTTTTGGCTCTGGTTTATTGGATTGGGAACGGAAATATTGCTGCTGTTTGGGTTGCAAACATCCTTCTTTTTTGCGTGACCCTGTTTTTTATTTATCGGCTGGCAAAACTCTTTTTTTCTGAAACCCAAGCCTTGCTTCCCATCTTTTTTTTCTCAATTTATCCTGTTTCAATTTACTCAGCAAAGCTTGTAACGGACGAGCATTTGTTTTTGCCTTTGTTGCTTGGCGCATTTTATTTTTTTATTGTAGCCTTACTTCAAAACCGTCCGTTTAGCCGGGGGATGTGGATCGCTATCATTTTATCGTCTTATGCCACATTGGTTAGAACGCACGCGATATTTATGCCGGCACTTTTTTTTATCTCGTTTCTTTTTTTTCACCGAAATTTTAAAAAATCGTGTGCAGTTGCAATTATTGCGGGAGCTGTGCTTTTTTGTCTCAATACCCCGTGGCTTTACCGTAATTATCAATTATGGAAGGTTCCGGTTATGTTTACGGCGACTTCCTGCTATATTTATTCCCAAGTTAATAGCACTGTGTTTCCAGGAGAAGGTTTGGGCGAGATTCCAGGCCCAGGGGATATTGGATATTCTGCGGAATTGACCCGAGTTTTTGCAGAGGGTAATGAGGGGAAAAGCCATCAGCTTTGTAACCAGCTTATGAAGAAATGGATACTCGAGCATCCCGTGCAGTTTGGTGTTACGGGTGTTCGAAAGCTTTTATACTTCATGCATTGGAATCGCAAGGCGGGAGTGTGGCCCCTGTGGTATCAGCTAACGCCAAATCATTTTGATTCAAAACGTGAGTTGTCAGAAAAAACAAAGAAGATATTTCAGGAAATGGCCTACGTTTCTTACTATATGGTTTTTCATTGGTGGTTTTTTGCAGTAATTCTTTTGATTTTGAATTACAAAAAGTTGGAATTTAAGCCAAGGGTGTTTTTGTTCGCAATTTTTGGCTGTTTTATTTTTTGGTTTGCAGAGCATATGATTATTTACTCAGATCGGAAGTATCGCTTTCCGCTTGAGCCGCTGATGGTGATTTTGGGCTGTCATTCACTGTTTTGGATTCGAGATCGGCGGGAAAAAGTATTTAAACTTTCTGCAAATATTATTTTGCATATAGGAAGGAACAAACTTGCTAATTAGTATTGTTACCCCGGTTTTCAATGAAGAGCTTATTCTTGATCAATTTTATAAGCGTGTTTCTGATGTTTTTAAATCGCTCGACGTAGATTTTGAAGTTGTTTTCATTGATGATGGAAGCACCGATACAAGTTGGCAAAAACTCGAGAAGCTTCATGCGGCGGATCAACGCGTTAATGCCGTTCGTTTCTCGAGGAACTTTGGGTATTCGGCCGCTATGTCGGCCGGGCTCGATTTTGCACGAGGTGATGCCGTTGTTATTATTGATAGTGATTTGCAGGATCCGCCGGAGCTAATTCCCAGTTTAATTGAGCAGTGGAAAAAAGGTTTCGATATAGTCTATGCAGTTCGAAAACGACGAGAAGGTGAAACTTTTTTCAAAAAAATTACAGCATCCATCTTTTATCGATTGCTAAGGTTGCTTAGCCAGGTTGATATTCCGGCTGATACAGGTGATTTTAGGCTTGTGTCGCGGAGAGTCATTCTTGCGCTTCAAAGTTTTCCTGAAAGAGTTAGGTTTGTGCGTGGGCTTACGAGCTGGACTGGATTTCCGCAAACGGGAATATCTTATGAGCGCGAATCAAGAACAGTAGGCGAGACTAAGTTTAAGTTAATGAAAATGGTGCGATTTGCTTTTGATGGAATCACTTCGTTTAGTTCGGCCCCATTAAGCGTTGCAAATTATCTTGGTCTTTTTGCAACAGGAGTCGCTTTTTTTGTTTTGATCTATGCCTTTTATATGCATTGGTCAGGGGCCGGCACGGTTCCCGGATGGACTTCAACTATTGTGTGTGTGCTTTTTTTGGGGGGTATTCAATTGCTAACGCTTGGTATTCTCGGCGAATACATCGGACGCATTTATCAAGAAATTAAAGGGCGGCCGCTTTATTTAGTTGATAGAGCTTTGGGATCAATTTCTCATGAAAAGCATTATTAAATAGTTGTGTGTGCCAATAGCGCTTTTAAACTTATCACTGTTATTCGGTGGTATAGCATGAATTGTGTAAAACATTGAGAGTTACTTTTCTCGTGATTATTGGGTTTCGAATGTTTTCATCACTTAGAAGGATGTAGTCTTGTTCGCGTGAATCAATTGCCGATGCCATGAAAATCATATATATTTTTTCGCGATTAAGCGGGCCATTTCTTCAGCGTGATATTAATTTTGAAATTTAATTAGAGTTAGCTAAATTATGTCTACAGATTATTCTTGCTCCGTCACGCGGACCCGTAACTTAATACTATGGGCTATTCCTTCTCTCTTACTGATTTTGTTGGCGTTTCAGTGTCTTTCTTCTGCCTGGGGGACGGGCCAAACAGTTGACGAGACATACTATAACGGAAGCGGCTATGCCATGATACGGCATCATAATTACACGACGCTAGGAGAGCACCCACCGTTGATTATGAAATTGGCTTCGCTGCCTCTGCTTGCTTTTCAACCTCATTTTCCAATTGAAAATATGGTCTATCTACCTAATTCGAATGCTGTCGATATTTCGAAAACGGGTGTTCGTTTTTTATATGAATCGGGCAATGACCCGCAAAAGATTCTTTTTTGGGAACGCATGGTCATTGCTTTGATGACCACAATCTTAGGAGCCGTTTTATTTATTTGGGCGCGTCAGCTTTATGGGTTTGCAGGCGGACTGGTTTCGCTCGCGTTTTTTTGTTTTTCACCGGATATGATTGCGCACGGAAGTCTGTTTACGACAGATATGGGATTGACCTTTTTTTTCTTTTTAACAATTTTTTCTCTTTATAATTTCTTTGAGCGCCCTTTGTTGCAAAGAGCTTTGTGGGTTGGGTTGTTTTGCGGGTTGGCATTGCTGTCAAAAATTAGCGCGCTCATCCTGCTGCCGGTTGTGGTTGGACTATTTATTTTTAATTATTTCGAAGATAAACCATCGTCATTGCCCCAAGTCGGCAGCCCAAAATCGATTGCTTTTTTAGCGGGTTTAATTTTATTTTTTGCGCTTGGAGGAAACCGAACGATTATCGGTTTGCTGCCGGTATGCCTGCTTATGTTTTCAGTTTTGTTTACTGAACTTCGCACTGGTAATAGCAAAAAGGGTTTGGCTTTTAAATTGATGCTCTCGGGCGGGTGGGTGGCGTGCCTTGTTTGCAGTGCGTTAGCGGTGAAAAAGGGTTGGCTTTTTCCATTAATTGGGTTTTTTTGGGTGCTGCCTCTGAGTCTTGTTTCTTATTATATAATGACGCGGAAAGTGAGCGAACGGCTTCTTTCCACCATAAAAATACTTTGCCTGATTTGTTTGATCGCTGCTTTGGTCATTGCCCTTGGTTATTTTGATTTTTATAAGACAATTCCCAGATTAAAGCCTTTTGCTCATTACATTCGCTCTTTTTCGATTGCTTTTTCGCATTCAACGTCAGGACATGAAGTTTGCGCGGCCGATTCATTTGTTGCCTGTGATTGGCGCTACTTTTTTTCAGCGCTTGCGGTGAAGGTTCCGGTCGCGACTCTTTTACTCTGGGTCTTAGGGTTAGGGGCGCTTATTTTCTCGCCGCTAAGACAAAGGCATAAACTTATGGTCTTTTTTCCGGTGATTGTGTATTTCATCATTGCGAGCTTCCTGAACAAAATTAATATCGGTGTACGGCATATTTTACCGGTTTACCCCTTTTTATTTCTTGCTGCCGGCGCGATTGGATATTTTCTCAGTCGTCTTTCGCAATCGGTCTTCCGCAAAATCGGTTTCCTGGCTTTAATTACACTTTTTGTTCAAGTTGCCGTGCGGCATTTTTATTTTTTCCCTGATTTTATTTCATATCATAACGAATTCATTCCATCCCACGAAAGGGCTGCCGCGATCCTTGCTGATTCCAATATCAATTGGGGGCAGGACAATAAACGTTTGGTCGATTACGTGAAAGCGCATAACATCCCTTTCATTAAAATCAAAGGTTCCGCTTTAAATCCAGATCTTTATAACTATTACGGTATTAAGTGGTCACAGATAAGCGATGCTGATCTTAGCATCCCCATTCCAGGGTATTACGCGATCGATACCGCTGCTTATTTAGCGGAGCAGGGCAATAGCCGATCGCTTTTTTACGCGAGGACTCCCGACGCTAGAATTGGAAAAACCTTTTATCTTTATAAAATTGATTAATAGCAAAATGGAAGCAGGAAACTTGTGATAAATGAGCGTCTTTTGCGGATTCTCAACTTGGTTTCAGCCCTGGCAGCGACTTTTTTCCTTGTCGTTTTTTTTACTAATCTAATTCCGTTAGTTGATCTCGGCTGGCTTCCCGATCTGGGTTCAAAAACCCGCCATGCGCAATGGGTTCGAATTTCGTTTTTAATTTTCTTTGTTTTCTCCTGCTTTATTTATTTTCGCTATCCTGCTCAGCGTGCGCATTTTTGGGTTGTTAAATTTTACGACAGAATTATCCTGAATAGGACAGGTGCGAGCGTTGGCATGTTGTTTTTGCTGTATTGGGTCGGGATGACCTGGATGGCTTTTTCCCGGCATGCCGCGCTTGAATCGCGTGCATTTGATTTAGGGATTTTTGCTCAAGCGGTTTGGACGACCTTGCACGGATCCTTTCAGTTTTCTTCGATAAAAAATGATATTTGTCTTTTAGGAGATCATGTCAGTTTGGGTTTGACCTTACTTGTCCCGTTCTATGCACTATGGCAAGATCCTCGCGTGTTGTTGGTTTTGCAGAGCGCTGCCACGGCCTCGCTTATATTTTTGATTTATCGTATTTCGGAAAAGCAAATCGGTCACAAAGGCATTGCTTTCTTTTATGCGCTTGCATTCTTTTTGTTTATGCCGTCCCGTAATGTTTTACGTGATGATTTTCACCCCGAGGTTCTTGCTGAGCCTTTTATGCTGCTGGCTTTTCTTCTTGTGAACGAAAATAGAACGAAGTTTTTTTTGCTTTGTTTGGCAGTAGTTGTTTCGATGAAGGAAAATCTGACCGGAATTTCTTTTATGTTTGGAATTTATTGTTTTTTTGTTCTTCGTCGCCGGCTTTTGGGAGGCTTGCTCGCATTTTTTAGTGTCGCATACTTGCTTTTTGCGGTTAAGTGGGTTGTGCCTGTTGTCAGCGGTGAGCCTTATCTTTATCGAGGTTTTTATCAGGATTTGATTTCACACCCTCTTCAGGTTTTAGGGAGGGTGTTCCATCCGGAGGTCGCAGGATACTTGGCGAAAATATTTTCACCAGTTCTGTTCTTTTCGTTTTTCCATCCCGTTACTTTTATGTTTGCGCTGCCCATTTTGATACAGAATATTATTTCATATAACCGAGTCACATTGTCATTGAACTTCCATTACACGGTAGGATTGACGCCGTTTGTTTTTTTGTCGGCCATATACGGTTTTTCTTTTCTTCAGCGGAAGTATGCTCTCTTTTATAGGTTTCGAACGCAGATTGCGCTTGTTTTGATTTTTATGGGGGTTTTGCGCTACGGCCCATCAGAGTATTTTTATATTTGGAAGAGCAATAAGAACAATACGCCGCATACGAAGATGATTAGGGCTTATTTGAATCAACTTCCTGAGGGAAGAGTTTTGACTCATAACAACTTAATTCCGCAAGCAATTCAGCGCAAGCATATTTATCAATTCGACTACCTGACTGAACCGACGAAGGCGGCGCAGGTAAGAGCGCTTGCACCAGATTGGGTTATCCTTGAAAAGCGCTTTATGGAGCCTAATACCGGAAATTTGGAGGAGAATGTTCAGCAAGTTTTGAATTTAGGCTATGTTATTGATCATCAACGCGACGGATTTTATTCTCTTAAGAGATCTGTGAAATGAGTTTGACGGCGATCGTCCTAACAAAAAATGAGGCGGGCAATATCAATACCTGCTTAGATACGCTCTTATTTGCGGATGAGCGGATAGTTGTCGATGCTGGCAGTCAAGATCAGACCATTCAGCTGGCGCAATCTAAGGCGAGCAGTGTTTATTTTCACGAATTCGTAAATTTTGCCGATCAACGCAATTATTCGCTGGTACTGGCTAAGATGGATTGGGTGTTGTTTATTGATGCTGATGAACGTGTTTCTTTAGACTTAGCTCGTGAAATTCAATCAGCCACAGAGTTTGAGCCAGCTGCTTATGCTATCCCGCGGCATAATTATTTTTTTGGAAAAAGATTGCGGTATTCGGGTTCTGCGGAAGATGCGCCGGTTCGGCTGTTTCCAAAAAATTCCGGGGTTTGGAAGCAGCCTGTGCACGAATATTTTGAAACCCCCTTGCCGATTCGAAAATTGAAAGAACCCTTGATTCATCATACGACGCGAGATTTGGCGCATTACATGGAAAAGGTTGAGCGCTATGTTCCGCTTGAAGTCGAAACTATGCTTGAGAATGGCCGGTCTGCCTATGGGTGGGATTTGATTATTCGGCCTTTTGCCAAATTCTTGTATCTTTATTTGTGCAAGCTGGGTGTCTTAGATGGGGTTGCGGGATTGCAGTACGCTGTTTTGTCGGCTTATTATGATTTCAGAAAATATCGGGCCTTTTTAAAAAGTAAGAAAGAATTACGGAAATGAGTAAGACCAGCTTGCACGAACAAAAGGTTGTGGTCGTGATGCCCGCTTATAATGCTGAAAAAACATTGCGTCAAACATATGATGCGATGCCGAATGACTTATTGCATAAAGTAATTCTTGTGGATGATGCTTCGCAGGACCATACGGCCGAGGTTGCACGAGAGCTTGGCCTGGAGACGATTGTGCATGACCGCAACAAAGGGTACGGGGGAAATCAAAAAACATGTTACCGGGCGGCGCTTGAGGCGGGTGCGGATATCGTGGTGATGTTGCATCCTGATTACCAGTATGAGCCGCGTTTGATAGAAGCAATGGCGGCCATGATTGCATCCGGTGTTTATGAGGTGGTGTTGGGGTCACGCATCCTGGCTCAAAACTCACTTGCCGGAGGAATGCCGTTTTACAAATATGTATCAAATCGCTTATTAACTTTTGTGCAGAATATTCTCATCGGGCAGAAGCTTTCTGAATATCACACGGGCTACCGCGCGTTTAACCGTCAGGTGCTTGAAGCTTTGCCGCTTGAATCCAACAGCGATGATTTTATTTTTGATAATCAGATGTTGGTGCAGGCTGTTTTTCATGGGTTCAAAATCGGTGAAATTTCTTGCCCGACAAAATACTTTGCCGATGCGTCTTCGATCAATTTCAAAAGATCGGTCGAGTATGGCTTGGGTGTTTTAAAGTGCAGTTTTCATTTTTTTATTCAAAAGCGGGGATGGGCGGACTATCCGTTGTTCCGGAAAAAATAAATTGAACATTCAAATTGTTATTTTGAACTATCGGGGTGAAAAACTTTTACCCCAATGCCTGCCCAGTATTGTTAAAGCGGCTGAACAGAGTCCGTATCCGTGCCGAGTTGTGGTTTTGAATAACCCTTCGGATTTGGATGGTCTAAGTTACGTAGTTGAGAATTATCCGCAAGTCGAAGTAGTTCAAGCGCCTGTGAACAAAGTGCTTTGCTCGTATAATGCTTATTTAGCGTGTGTGAAGGATGAGATCGCAATTCTTCTCAATAATGATATCCGTGTTGCGGAAAACTTTGTCGCGCCGTTGGTTGAGCCTTTTAAAAACCCAAAGCTTTTCATGGTTGCCCCCAAAGTCATGTCATTTGATGGTCAGACGGTTGAGGCGGCGGATAGTCGCGCAGAAATTCGATTTGGGCTTTTTTGGTGCAGTGCGCGTTATCCTGGTTTTGAAGTAAATATTGATAAACGGGGACCGACTTTTACATCCGGTTTTGGTGCTTTTCGAACGAAATTATTTAACCATTTGGGCGGTTATGACGAATGTTATTTGCCTGGAATTTTTGAGGATGTCGATTTGTGTTTGCGGGCAAAAAAAGCGGGATATGAATTAGTTTATGAACCGCGTAGTGTGGTTTATCATATGGGGCAAGCAAGTTTTAAAGATGCTTTCAAAGAGCGAGGATTGGAAATTCTTGCGGCTCGCAATCAGTTTCTTTTTTTATGGAAAAATTATAAAAGTTTTGGATTTTGGGTGCGGCACCTCTTTTGGCTGCCGTTGAGACTGATTTTTAACTTGTTTCGCGGCAAAGACACTTTGTGGGTCGGGCTGATTCAGGCTTATTCATTGAGGGGTAAACGATGATTCATCTATCGCGTCAACATTACGGGGATTATTTTGCCAGAATCGGACTTTATTGCACCCTAACGCTATGGCCGGTTTTAAGCTTTTCTTCCGCGCTTATGCAGGTCTTTTTCTGGAGTTCGTTTGTTTGTTTTGTTTTTTGTTCAATTCTTAATCAACGAGTTTCTCTTTTTACTGATAAAATATGTTTGATCTTACTGGCTATTTTTTTTACAGCCGTGGTCATTTCGATGGGGGTTTCTGACCATCCGAAACAGAGTTTTCGAGGTCTCATCAAAGTTTTTAGACAAATCGCTGTGTTGGGTGTTGTTTTGTATTTTCTTCGCGATGCAGCCACGCATATCAAAGTCAAGTTTGTTGTTTTGGGGGCATTTTTGCTTCTGATCGCGGACGGTGCTTGGCAGTATTTTACCGGAGTCGATTTTTTGCGAGGATTTGCGTCTCAACCCGCCAGTTCCGGCATGCGATTGAGCGCAAGCTTTGAGCATTATGGTAAGTTAGCGGCTTACCTTTGTGCAGTGCTTCCGGTTGTTCTCGGCTATGCCACGGCTTCCTTCAAGGCAGGCTGGCGTCGTTGGGAATGTTTTATATGGGCTTTACTGGCTGTTTCAGGGCTTGTCTTGTTTTTTTTAACACGCTCGCGTGGAGCATTTATTGCTCTTTTTCTCAGTTTTGTGGTGATGCTATTTTTTCGCCGCTCATGGAAAATCTCAGGGATTCTTTTTTTTGCCGCGATCGTTTTTGTTGCTTCATTGCCCAAATCCATGGTGATCCATCTGGATGCCGATCACCAAGAGCAATCGGTGGTTGAGCGGCTTGAGCTATGGCATCGTGCTTGGGATGTGATTCAGGCCAAGCCGCTAACCGGAACGGGGATCAATACTTACGCGGTGGCGCATCAGAAATACGATACGCGCAAGAACTGGCGTGTCCAAAATTACTATGCCCATAATGGTTATTTGCAAACGGCGGCGGAGATTGGCGTCCCGGGTGCTTTGGCTTTAATTCTGTTCTTTTTACGCTGGCTATGGATTCATCGTCCGTCCTTAGCGGATCGCAGTGTACAAGCTGAAGTGCGCTGGGGGTTATGGTCCGGATGTTTAGCTTTTATGATTTTTTGCATGGGAGATACCGCTATGCACAGTTTGCAGCCCGTCGCCGCGTTTTGGTTTGTGATGGGGTTGTTGGGCGCTTTTTCGTCCGCGAATTCAGACGGAAAATAGCATGCGCGTCCCAAATTCATATGTTTACAAAAAGAGTTGGAAGCGTTATCTGGCATTTTTGTTTGATGGAATTGGCGCAATTCTTTTTTTTTGGATTCCACGCAGCTTTTCGATTCACACCAAGAAAATTAATAAAATTTTAGTCACACGGATTGATCACATGGGGGATGCACTACTTTTACGTCCGGCGCTTCTCAAACTTCGCGAGAGTTTGCCCGAGGCGGAAATCCACTTACTGACCACGCCGGAAAATGCCCCCTTATTTTTATTGGATTCATTCATTGACCGGGTTATTCCATTCAATGGGCATTGGTTTCAAAAAGAAACTGGTCTGTTAAATAAAATAGCCGCCTTTTTTCAAATTCTTGGTCAAATTCGAAAAGAAAAATATGCGGCTACGGTTGATTTTCGCGGTGATGTCCGCGCTAATCTGTTAATAGCGATGGCGGGGGTGCCCGTGCGTCTAGGCTATGGGGCGACAGGCGGCGGTTGGCTCCTCACGCATGAGAAGCCGTGGCGAACGGATCGGCATCAGGTGCTTTTGAATACGGATCTTTTAGCTGATTGGGGAGTTGTCAGTGACCCGGCGCAAACAGAAAATCCTTATGTTGTTTTTCCGCAAAGCGTGGAACGACAACTGCTGCAATTTGCACCCGCGGCTTTTTCAGGTTCTTTTGCCGTGATCCATGCCGGTGCCGGAAACCCGGAAAAAGAATGGCCTTGGGAAAGTTTTAAAAGTTTAGCTGAGCGTTTTTTGTCAGCGCAAAAAATAAGAAGTGTTTTTTTTGTAGGCACTACTGCGGAAAAAAAGCGGACCGGAGAGATAAACGCTGAAGGCGTGATTGATTTGCGGGGACAGACTGACTTGCACGAGTTAGCTTGTTTACTATCACACGCAGATTTTTTTGTCGGGAACGATTCAGGTCCCGCGCATCTTGCCGCGGCGCAGAGTATACCTATTGCTCTTATTGCCAGCGCTACGAATCAGATAGAGTTTTGGCATCCTTGGAGCAACTGTATGACGATTGTTCCATCGGCTTCAGATTGCCCTGCAACTGTTGAAGCGGTCTTTGGTAAGCTGGATGAGCTTTTGGTTAAAAGAAGAGAAAAATGAAGCAAACATCTAAATTCAAAATCGGGCTCGACTATCGCATGGCGAAGCATACCGGCATTGGAACCTATTTGCGCGGAGTTGCCCGAGGAATCCAGCGCGGTCAATTGATCGATCCGGCGGATTTAGCATATTTTGCCACTGCGGAATCGGCTTTGATTGGAACGTCCTCATGTATTTATTTTGATGCTCCCATATATTCGATCGCTGAACAATTTGCGTATCGTCAATTGATTCCGCTCTGCCGTCTTTGGCATTCTCCGCATTACAATGTCCCGGTCGTGAAGAACGGAACAAAGTTGGTGGTGACTATTCATGATGTGATTCATTGGATTTATAGAAAGTCGCTTCGCCCAACA
Organism: uncultured bacterium; assembly: GCA_964562525.1. Classification (GTDB taxonomy): domain Bacteria; phylum Omnitrophota; class Omnitrophia; order Omnitrophales; family Aquincolibacteriaceae; genus Multiplicimicrobium. Next base: position 6,593 of record CAZLTL010000018.1, on the reverse strand, counting down.
CAGCGACTTTATGCCGAAGTGATGCTGCGAAGAGCAACAAGTCTGGCTGACCGCGTGATTACAGTTTCAGAGCATTCAAAAAAAGATCTGGTCTGTTTGTTTAATGTTAATCCGGATAAAGTCACAGTTATTCATAATGGAGTTGACCCTGATTTTTATCCGGCTGATTCAGCCGCGCTTGAATCCGCAAAAGCCATTATTGCCGAAAAATATGGAGTGACTGAGCCGTTTCTTCTATATGTTGGAATGCTTAAATCGCACAAAAACGTAATCAAGTTAATGCAGGTTTTTTTGCGCTTGAGAGCCGAGAAGAAAATCAAAAGCGGATTGGTTATAATCGGCCAGGGGGCTGAGGGATCACCGGAAGTAAAACTTCTCAAAGACTCATCTGACCAAGTTAAGCATTTACCTAGGATAGAATTTGGCGATTTACGCTTTTTTTACCAAGCCGCAACCGCATTGGTGCATCCTTCGCTTTATGAGGGGTTTGGTTTGACTATCCTTGAAGCGATGGCTTGCGGAACGCCGGCTTTGACTACGCGGCGCGCATCTCTTCCGGAAGTGGCTGGAGATGCTGCACTTTACATGGACGGTGACGATGAAACGGAAATGGCCGCACGGCTTATTGAAATTGAGAGCGATGAAAGCTTGCGTAAGCGATTAAGTGAAGCAGGCTTACTTCAGGCTTGCCGGTTTTCATGGGATAAGGCGGCGCGAGAAACCACTGCTGTTTATGAAAAGGTTTTAAATTTATGAAATTTGAAAAGGTTGCGCTCGTGCATGATTGGACCATTCACATGCGCGGCGGAGAAAAAGTTTTGGACGCGCTTGCTGAGATTTTTCCGCATGCCACTCTTTATACTTTGTTTTGTGACCGTGCAAAATTATCACCGCGTTTAAAAAAACTCAAAATTGAAACGTCGTTTTTGCAGTGGCTGCCCGGAATTAAAAAATATTATCGCTGGCTTTTGCCTTTATTTCCTTTTGCGATTAAAACGATGCGGATCCGGCGCGGGACGCAGCTTGTTTTATCGAGCTCTCATTGCGTTGCTAAAGGAATCTCAATTCCAAAAGGGGCGCTGCATGTTTGTTACTGTCATACGCCGATGCGCTATGCCTGGGTTGCGGAGAATGTTTATTTTCGCTCATTTTTCTTTCCGGTACGTATTCTGATTCGAGCGGTGATGGCCTTGTTGCGCAGATGGGACAAAAAGGTGAGCCGATCCGTTGACTTATTTATAGCGAACTCAGCTTATATTAAGGAGCGGATCAGGAACTGTTATGACAGGAATGCCGAAGTGGTTCATCCGCCCTATGAAGATCATTTCTTTCATCCCACGACACATAAAAAGAATTACTATTTTGCGATTTCACATTTTGTTCCGTATAAAAAAATCGACATTGTTATTGAAGCTTTCAATGATTTGAACAAAGAGTTGATTGTTGCTGGAAGCGGACCTTTGAGTAAGCTTTATAAGTCGCTGGTGACTCAGCCGAAAATTAAATTTGTGGGGTCTGTCAGCGATGAAAAGTTGCGGGATTTATACTCCTCAGCCAAAGCCGTTATTTTTCCGGCCGAGGAAGATTTTGGTATTGTTCCGCTGGAAGCGCAAGCTTGCGGAACGCCGGTGATCGCGTATGGCAAGGGCGGAGCGCTTGAAAGCGTGAAGACCGGGATTTTTTTTGATGAGCAAACTCCGGAGTCATTAAAAGCGGCGGTGGAGCGCTTTGAAAGGGAATCATTCCCAATGCATGAAATTTACGGTAAAATTTCCGGCTTCAGGCGAGCAGTTTTTTTAAATCAGATACAAGCGGCAATTCAAAGAGCCCAAGCACGGAAAAATGGCAAATTATCCTCGAATTAAGTGGGGCCGCTGGCTTACAGCGGTGATTGATGGTGCGGCGGTGGCGGTGGCGACTTTAACCGCTTATGTCATTCGTTTCTATTTATTGCCGTCGCAGCACGGTATTCCTCAGTTTTCGAACTACCTTCAGTCACTGTTTTTGGTTTTGCCGGTTGTTTTGTTTATGCTTCGGTCTTACCGGCTTTACGATCGGTATCGGCCGCTGAGGCGCGTCGAAACTATTTTTGCGATTATCAAAGCTGTCTCGGTCGCGATGTTGATCTTGATGGCGGTGACATTCGTATACCGTGAGGTAAGTTATTCCCGCTTTTTTCTTCCGGTTTTATGGTTTTCCTGCTGTCTTTTTCTAAGTTTGGGACGTTATCTTGGCTATGAAATTGAGTATCAGCGGCGGCGGAATCGCAAAGAGTTAACCAAAGTTCTTTTTATCGGGTACAACCGCAGTACTCGTCAGCTGGTCGATTGGTTCGAGCAGCATCCTCATTTTGGTTATACACCGATTGGGTTGCTGAATCGTGAGACAGATCAAGTAGGAAAGCATTTAGAGAATGTTGCGATTTTGGGAACCGTTCCGATGTGGCGAACTTTCGTTCAAGAGTTGAAGCCCGATCTTGTTATCTTGCTGGACGCGGATTTGCCGCGCAAAGAAATATCGGAAATGGTTTTGCTTTGCGAAGATCTATTGATTGATTTTAAAATGGCGGCTGATTTTTTTGGAATCGTAACGCAGAATTTAGGGCTGGAGTATATGAGCGATGTCGGTCTTTTAGGACTAAAATCATTGCCGTTGGATGATGTGTTTAACCGCGCGCTTAAACGCGTGTTTGATTTCACTGTGACTCTTGTGCTGCTTGTTCTGACATTGCCGGTTTGGCTCTTAATTATTTTGGCTATCAAAATAGGCGGCGGAAGAGGCCCGATATTTTTCGCGCAGGAAAGAATGGGGCGGGATGGGACGACTTTTTCTGTTTTGAAATTTCGCACCATGAAATTAGACGCAGAAAAGGAAACAGGGCCGGTTTGGGCAAAAGAAAATGATAATCGCCGTACTGCGGTCGGGGAGTTTTTGCGGCGCTGGAATTTGGATGAATTGCCGCAATTTTTGAATGTACTGCGGGGCGACATGAGTTTGGTGGGGCCGCGCCCGGAGCGGCCTTTCTTTGTGGATCAATTCCGCGAGAATATTCCTCGTTATATGGCGCGTCATCGCATCAAATGCGGTATAACAGGCTGGGCACAGGTGCATGGCTTGCGCGGAAACACCTCGATCGAGGAACGCATTAAATATGATCTTTACTATATGGAAAACTGGTCGTTATTACTCGACGTTGAAATTATTTTTATGACGCTATTTGCTTTTAGAAATGCGTATTAAGGAGACTATGGATAAGCTACCTATCTCAATTGTGGTGATAGCAAAGAATGAAGAGAAACGTTTGCCGGATTGCCTGGTGAGCGTGAAGTGGGCCGCGGAAATCATTGTTGTTGATGACGCGAGCACGGACCGCACGATTGCGATAGCTGAAAGTTTTGGTGCGCGTGTCTTTCAACGCAAAATGGATCGTGAAGGCCCTCATCGTAATTTTGCGATTGGGCAAGCATCGCAGGAATGGATTATGAGCTTGGACGCGGATGAACGTGTTACGCCCGAACTGTATGAATCGCTGAAGACCATGCTTGCGAAGCAGAATGATCCGCATGTTTGTTATTCCGTTCCGGTGAGAACTTTTATCGGGGATCTTTTTTTAGACGGTGCCGGTCATTATCCCGCGCCGAAGACGCGTGTATTTCGGAAAGGGCGTTTTTCATACAAAGATGAGCAGGTTCATCCGCCGGTGAAGTATGAAGGTTCCTGCGGTCGTCTGACGGGCGATATATTGCACTATACGGCACCCAGCTTTGAACATTGGTTTGCTAAGTTTAACCGTGAAACAACGTTGGAAGCGCAGAAGTGGATTTCCCAAGGGCGCCAAGTTTCTTCTTTGAGCGCGGTGCGGAAAGCCTGGAGCCGCTTCTTGAAAACTTACTTTCAAAAAGGCGGCATCAGCAAAGGGTTTACGGGTTATTTAATGTGCTGCTTGCACGCTCTTTATCAATTGATGGCTTATGCCAAATACCGCGAGTTGAGCAAACATCCGAATCTTTATGACAAAAAATAAAATGAAATTCGACATTCCATTACTTGATTTAAAACGTCAAAATCAGGCTTTTAAAAAAGATCTTCACCGTGCGGCGCTGCAGGTGATTGACAGCGGTTCCTATATTTTGGGAACGGCAACGCAGCAATTTGAAAAAAGTTTTGGCAAGTTTGTCGGTGCAAAGCATACCGTCGGCGTCGGCTCGGGAACGGACGCTTTGGTGTTCGGTCTTTTAGCGGCGGGCGTGAAGCCGGGCGATGAAGTGGTTGTGCCGTCATTCACTTTCATGTCGTCCGCGCTTGCCATTTTGCACATCGGCGCGGTGCCTGTGTTTTGCGACGTTGAGCTGGATACTTATACGATGGATGCTGCGTCTCTTCAGTCCGCGATTTCAAAAAAGACGAAAGCCGTGATGGTGGTTCAGCTTTTTGGGCAAACCGCGGACATGGATGCCATTAAAAAAATCTGCAAAAAGTACAAATTGGCAATCATTGAAGATGCTTGTCAGGCGCATGGCGCTAAATGGCGCGGCGTTCAGGCCGGTGTTTTAGGAGATGCCGCGTCCTTCAGCTTTTATCCTACGAAGAATCTTGGCGGATTGGGCGACGGCGGAGCTTTAACGACTTCGCATGCGTCTTTTTACGAGAAAGTATTGCAGTTTCGAAATTTGGGACGTGCTTCGATGGCGGTAACGACTTATGAAGAAATGGGTTGGACGAGCCGGCTTGATTCCTTACAAGCGGGTTTGCTTGAAGCCAAGCTCAAGCATCTGCATGCGTGGAATGAAAAAAGACGTAGTATTGCTAAAACCTATTTGCGGGAATTGGCAGATTTAGGTTTGGGGTTACCTGAAGAGCGAAAAAACGGACATCATGTTTATCATTTGTTTGTCATTCGCGTACCGGGTGGTTTGCGTGATGAGCTGAAAGCTTATTTGGCAGAGCAGGGAATTCGAACCGGGATTTATTATGAGAAATCCATTCATCAGCAGCCTTTGCTCAAAAAGCATCGTCATCGCAAAGTCGATCTAAAAAACACAGAGCAGCTGTCATCTGAGGTTTTAGCTTTGCCGATTTACCCCGGGCTCACTACCGCCGAGCAAAGACATATTTGCCGCACGATTCAGGAATTCTTTTGAAGATTTTAATTTTACACGCTTCGGCCGGTGAGGGGCATCGTCGCGCCGCGATTGCGGTCGAATCCGCTTTAATCCGCTCCGGAGTCTCTCAAAGCGATGTCCAGGTTGCTGACGCGCTTGATTTTAGCTCCGCTTTTTTCAAAAAGTCCTATGTCGGTTTTTATTATTGGTTTATTAAGCATATGCCCGTTATGTGGGGCGTGTTTTACGCATTGCTCGACCATCCGGTTGTCTACCGCATTTTCTATCCGCTTCGACGAGTTTATAACGCTTGGCATGGTCGGAAACTTTTAAAATATGTATTTGAAACTAAGCCCGATTGGATTATTTGCACGCATTTCTTTTCAGCGGAACTTTTAGGTCATGCTAAAGCTGCCGGTGAAAAGATCGGACACTTATTAGTGTTGGTTACGGATTTTCATCCGGTGCGGGTTTGGATGCATTCCGGAGTTGATTCTTATTGGGTTTTAAGCGAAGAAGCGAAGCAGACTTTGATTCAGCGCGGTGTTTTGGAAAACCAAATTACCGCGGGCGGTTTTCCGATTTTAGCCGAATTCCAAAAAATCGGTGACCGGCGCGCGATCTTACAGAAGTATGGCTTTGATTCCGAGCGTTTGACCGTTTTGTTGACTACGGGGAGTTTTGGCTTGGGAGAGCAAGAAAAAATTTTAGATGGCCTCGTTGCTATTCAAAGCAAAGTTCAATGTTTTGTTGTTTGCGGGCGAAATCAAACTTTGTTTGAATCGTTGCAGTCTAAAAAATATGCTTATCCCGTCAAAATCTTTGGTTTTGTGAACTTTATGTCTGAATTAATGGATGCCTCCGATTTGATGGTGGCTAAGCCCGGTGGCGCTACCACGGCAGAAGCCATGTCCAAGGGCGTGCCGATGGTTGCGACCGGCGCGATTCCCGGACAGGAAACAGAAAATTTAAAATTTTTATTAAAAGAAAAAGCGGTTTTTTCAGCGGAGACCCCCGAAGAAATTGTGCATATTATTTCTTCCGTGGTGAGTGACAACGGTTTGTTGAATGAAAAGCGGCGCATTTGCGAGCGGATTTGTAATCCGCGTGCTGCCGAAGATTTAGCGCAGGCACGTTTCAAGTTGGCTTCACAGCATGTCTGAAAATAAAATCAAAAAAAAAATGAAAGCCAGCGATCGGCTGATTTATTTGACTGCTTTGCGCGAGGGGGGAATCGACGCGCTCTTTTTGCCTTCCGAAAACAAACGCGCGCAGCCGCCGGTTGCGGTGTCTGATTTTTCGGGCCAGGCCCCGGCTGTTCCGTCCGCTGCTCCTAAAATACCCGACGCGGAAGCGAATCCCGTGCGCGATGCGATGATTGCCTTACGTGATCAAGCGCATGCTTGCACACTTTGCTCAGAGTTGTCTTCAACCCGTAAAAAAGTGGTATTTGGACCGGGGAATCTTCGTGCGCGGCTTGTTTTTGTCGGT
>CAZLTL010000017.1:0-53956 GCA_964562525.1 uncultured bacterium | reverse complement strand
AGCAAGATGAATTTACCTCGCTACGCGAAGCGCTGGCAAAGTTGAAACTCAATGATTCTTCCTTTACTTATGAGCCTGAATCTTCAGCATCGCTCGGAAATGGATTTCGTTGCGGCTTTTTGGGGCTTTTGCATATGGATATTATTCGGGAGCGTCTTGAACGCGAGTTTAATCAAGTGTTGATTGTCACCGCTCCGAACGTGGTTTATGAAGTTTTTAAGACGAACGGTGATATTGAAATGGTTGAGAACCCAAGTGAGCTGCCGAATCCTTCTATGATCGCAGAAATTGCCGAGCCTTACATTCGGGCGCATGTGATGGTTCCCGCAGATTCTTTGGGAGTCGTCATGAAGCTTTGCCAGGACCGGCGCGGTATTTATAAGAGTACCAACTATTTAGATCCCACGCGCGTGGTATTAGAGTATGAGATTCCTTTTGCGGAGGTAGTTTTAGATTTTTATGACCGTATTAAATCGTGCACTGCAGGCTATGGTTCGCTCAACTATGAGCTGATCGGGCATCGTCCGGCTCATGTAGTGAAACTCGACATTTTGATTAACACCGAACCTGTTGATGCTCTTTCGAGTATTGTTTTTCGTGATAATGCTTACGAAAAAGGTAAGATCATGGTGGGGAAGTTGAAGGAAGTAATTCCGCGCCAGCTTTTTGAAGTGGTGATTCAAGCTGCTATCGGCAGCAAAATTATTGCGCGCGATTCTATTTCACCTCTCAGAAAAAATGTGACCGCAAAGTGTTATGGTGGAGATATTTCTCGCAAACGCAAATTGTGGGATAAGCAAAAAGAAGGCAAAAAGCGCATGAAGCAAATCGGGCGCGTTGAATTGCCTCAAGAAGCATTTATAACCGTTTTAAGAGTGGATACCTAATGCAAGAAATTCTGTTTAAAATTTTAACTTGGGGGCTCGTTGCGGCGGTAGTGGGTTGGATTTTGTTTAAAGACTTATTCCGTGATTTTCAAATATTGAGGCAGGATCCAAAAAAGTTTTGGCGCACGCTGTGGAAAAATTGGGGCGAGCCTCTTTTGGTTGCGGGTATTTTTGCTTTGGTTATCCGCACTTTTATCTTTGCGCCTTATAAAATTCCGACGGGATCGATGATCCCGACCCTTTTAGTGGGGGATAAAATTTTCGTGGAAAAAATTTCATACCGTTTCAATGAACCTCAGCGCGGCGATATTATTGTTTTTAAGTATCCGCAAGACCGAAAGAAGGATTTTGTGAAACGCTTGATTGCTTTGCCGGGCGAAAGAGTTGAAATTCGGGGCGGAGTGATTTTGATTAACGGGGCGCCGCTTAATGACGCGCCTTTTTCGAATAACTATTATTACAATGTTGACCGTGATGATTGGAAACTGGGGCATACCGGGCAGGTTTTTGAAGTTCCGGCTCAATCTTATTTCGTGCTTGGCGATAACTCCGCCAATTCCTCCGATGGACGCAATTGGGGCTTTGTTCCTCGTCGTGATGTGATCGGTAAAGCCAAGTTTATTTGGTGGCCCTTGCCGCGCGTTCGTTCCGTAAAGTAACCCGTCTTTTTCCTCCAAAAAAAAGCTTAATTCCGCTTCAGGAATTCATGCTTTTTGCCGAAACCTAAGCGACACGAAATAATTACTATTCTTAGGAGCTATTATGCAATCTGATCTCTTTAATCTGTCGATGTCTAATTCATTTGAGCGCCAAGCTTTTCAGCGTTCTTTTTTTGAAAGAAAATATACCTTCCGTTTTGACCAGCTTTTAGGCGCGGGAATTGGATTTATTGTTTTTTTTGTCATGGTTTTTGCCTGGGGCGCGGAACACGGTAAAGCGGTTTCGCATCGTGAAATGGTTCGTGAGGGAGTTACGGCAGCAAAGGCGTCTGAGCCGGTGAGCTCGCCTGTGGAAGCTCCGGTTACTCTGACAACCGAAGTCCTGACCCAGCAAGGTCCAGCGACTGTGAATGCGCCCAGTGATGAGCTTGCGTTGAATGCCGCGAATCAAATGGTTCCTGATGCTTCCGTCGATGTAGTAACAACAGAGACGATCAAAACTGGGTCAAAGTATACGATTGCACATATGACCTATGTTAAAAAGGATCAGGCGAAAAAAGAAATTGAGCGGATTAAGTCAAAGGGATATGACTCTTTTATTGTTTCCAGTGGAAAGTATTATCAGCTTTGCGTCAGCGGATTTGAATCCCGTCAAGCCGCCAATGAGGGTATGAAGAGTTTGCGTACGAAGGGGATTGTATCTTCGGATTCTTACATCCGGAATATGCCCGCGGCCTAACGTTCAAGCCCCTTTCGCGTCTTATAAAATACAGCTGGCATTTTCTTTCCCTCTTCCATATAATTTCCCCACTTTATTTTAATTAGGCAGGAGTATTTCAATATGTCACAGCATCGTAGTCTTCGCATTGATAGCGTGGGTGCCAAGCACCGTAACGTACTTAAACGTAATGAAAAAATTAAAAAACTTGAAGAAGAAGGCAAGTGGGACAAAGTCACGGGTTCAGCTTATAAACTTCCCAAAGTGAAGTCCATGAAGATCAAAGTTAAGGGCGGCGGCGGAAAAGAAAAGGCAGCTGAAGGTGCCGAAGGCGCAGCAGCAGGCGCGGCAGCGGGTGGTAAGCCAGCAGCAGGTGCAGCAAAGCCCGCAGCGGGAGCTGCTAAGGCCGGTGCTGACGCAAAGGCAAAGAAGTAATTCACAATGATTACGATTCGTCGATTTGCTGAAGGTGATCATGATGATGTTGTTGCGTTGATTCAAGGTGTTATGAGCAAGGAATTTGCGCAGGATGCTTATGCTTATCCCACCGCGGATCTCGATGCCATCAATGATACTTATGGCGGATTAGGTGAAGCTTTTTTCGTCGCGATTGACGGAAAAAAAGTGGTCGGCACTGTTGGTATCAAAAAAGAAGACGATCGGATCGCTTTTTTACGCCGTATGTTTGTATCGCCGGATTATCGCGGGCAAAAAATCGGAAGCAAGCTGGTTCAGCGTGCGCTTCAGTTTTGTGAAGAGGTTGGTTATGAAGAATTTGTCTTTCGCACCACTTCGCGCATGACTCAGGCGATTGAACTTTGCAAAAAAAATGGTTTTGTGCAGCGTGCTAAAATTCAGCTTGGGCCGATTGAGCTTTTTAAGTTTGTGCGGCCTTTGCATCCATTAAACAAATAAGTTTATGTTGTTTTCATCGAAAGATAAAAAAACAAACAGTTCTAAAATGTTGACCGAAGCAGAAATTAAAAGAAAACTTTATGGTGAGTACGAAACCGTCTCGGGCGGTTCGCATTCGTCCGCGCATGAAGTTAAAATGACCGGGCCCGCGTTTGAATCTCAAGCGGTTAAAAAGCCCGCTGTTGAGACCAATACCCGATCTCATGCCGCCGCTTCCGCTTTGGGTTCCGGCGTTAAGCCGCAGCTTGCTCCTCGCCCTTCTTTTTCCGGCTCGCGCTCAAATGATAAGGCGAAAGTTGTTTCTCCTCAGGGGGAGTGGAAGCAAGTTTTGCATAAGTCTGGTCGTGCTACTTTGGGCGTGCTTGCAGGAGTCCTTTGGAAAATAGGTTCTTATTTAGTTAAGGCACTTGATTTTGTCTTGCGTATTCTTGACCCCCGTAAGCCCCAAGCTCGCCGTCTGTTATATTCCATCACCGCCTGCATTATGGTAGCGGCTTTGTTTATCGGTGTTTTCCGCCTCAATAGTCAGCGTAAAAAAGCAATGTTGGGTGAATTGCCATCCGTCAGTGTTGTAGCTCCGGTAGCTAGCTCGGCTGCAGAGGCAGTCCCGGCACAAGAGAATGTTTCGCCTTTGACCGGTGTTTCTACTGATTCTGCTGTAAGTGACGCTTCTCAACGTGAAGAGAGTCAGGAAATGATTTTGAAAGCGCTTGAAAACTCAAGTGTTTCTGCGGTGGGCTCTTCATCGACTTCTTCCGAAGTGGTTGCGTCCACAGCTGTGGGCGGGAAGTATGTGATTCAGGTGGCGACTTACGCGGTTTTAGAAGACGCGAACCGGATTATTCAAAATTTAAAACAATCCGGATTTGAGTCGTTTTATAAGAAGCAGGTGCGTAATTCCACCGGGCATTCGTTTTTTACGGTTTGTTTAGGACGGTTTGAATCTTATTCTTCCGCGCAGGAAACTTTGGCGAAGTTCCGCAAAGCTTCGGTAGCGCGCCCTTTTCAAGATGCTTTTATACGCACGATGGAGCCCTGATTATGTGGGATGGTTTTAACAAGCGTAAGTTTCCCAGAGTTAGTTTAGATTGTGAAGTCTCTGTTTCTCCGCAGGGGAAAGAGAAGGTTTTGTCTTCCAAAACTGAAAACTTAGGAGCGGGCGGTGTTTGTTTAATTACCGAAGAGGCCGTAGACCGTTTTGACCGTTGCCGCTTTAAGATTCAGATTCCGGGCGCCGATGTCATTGATGGCAAAGGAAAAGTGGTTTGGGTTATTCCGCGAAAAATCGCCAAGGACCCTCAAAAAACCTATGACGTCGGGATTGAGTTTACCGAGTTTGATAATGACGGCCAAAAGCGTTTAATGCAGTTTTTGGCGAATCGCACCCTCTAATAGCACTTTTTTAGGGGCTTTTCCCTATAGTCTGTAAAGACCGCTTTTTTTTTATCCTAGCCCTTGTAATTCGATTTTCCGTGTGCTACTTTTCCTAGTGGACGGCAAGTTCTTTTCATTTAATACTAAGTTTTAGAAAGTCTCGTAGGAGGCAAATATGAACAAAGACAGAAGAAAATTTAAAAGATTTGATGCGTATATGAGCATTAAATTCAAGTCACATGATGACAAGTATCTTCATGGCATGAGCCTAAGTAAGGATCTTTGCCGCGACGGTCTTCGGATTAACGCTCCCGCGGTAATCGAGGAAGGGCAATTGCTTGATTTGGAAATCAATATTCCGGATGATCCGAAAACGATTCATACGGCAGGGCGCGTTATGTGGGCGCGGCCTTCAACAGGTGAAAACCAAGGATTTGACCACGGTGTTAAATTGCTTGAGATGGATCCGGTTGATAAATTCCGTGTTTTGGATTACGCCTATAACTATTGGCTTGAAAATAAAGTCACAGATTTCAATGATCCTGAGGATTCAGAGTTAATCGGCTAAAAGTCGGTTCTCTGAGATGTCCTCAAAGTTAATCCTCAGCCTCGACCTCGGAACAACCGGGGTCAGGGCTATTCTCTACCGCTCCAGCGGTGCTGTTGTTGCGACGGCTTACACGCCATTTAAGCAATACTATCCTAAGCCGGGCTGGGTTGAACACGACGCGGATGAAATTTATTCCTCAGCTTTAAAAGTCATTGCCCGTGCTTTGAAGCAAGCGACTTCCCAGTCTTCAGCGGTTGTCTCTATCGGCATTACCAATCAACGTGAAACAATTGTTGTTTGGAATAAAGACACCGGTCGCCCCTTGTGCCGGGCGATTGTTTGGCAAGATCGCCGCACGGAAAGTCTCTGCGCAAGCCTCAAGAAGAAATCGTATGAACCGTTGATCCGTTCCAAAACGGGGCTTGTTCTGGACCCCTATTTTTCAGCGACAAAAATCAATTGGATCTTTAAAAATGTACCCAAAGCGCGTGTTCTCGCTAATTCCGGCTCTGTCTTGGCCGGAACGATTGATGCTTGGGTGTTGTGGAAATTGACGGGAGTTCACGCGACGGATCCGACTAACGCTTCACGGACTTTGCTTTTCAATATTCACACAAAAAAGTGGGATGCGCATTTGCTGAAACTTTTTCAGGTGCCCAAAGAAATTCTTCCTAAAGTGATGCCTAGTGGATCAATGTTTGGCGTGACTCGTGGTGTGAAAGTGCTTAAGGATGGAATTCCTGTGAACGCGATATTAGGAGATCAGCAGGCTTCTCTATACGGGCAAGGCTGTGTTAATTCCGGAGATGTTAAGAATACATATGGGACGGGTTGTTTTCTGATGATGAATACCGGCGTCAAAAAGCCGAAAACGGTTCCCGGACTTTTGACCACGCTGGCAGCGGATCGAAATGGAAAACCTGTCTATGCATTTGAAGGGGCTGTTTTTATCGCAGGCGCAGTGGTTCAATGGTTGAGGGATGAGCTGAAGATAATAAAAACCGCCGAAGAAACAGAAATGCTGGCGCAGTCAGTCCCGGACACGCATGGTGTGGTCATTATTCCTGCCTTTGTTGGTTTGGGATCTCCTTATTGGCGCTCCGACATCCGAGGTGCGGTGAGCGGAGTAACGCGAGGTGTATCACGTGCTCATTTTGTGCGAGCGGCGCTTGAGTCAATCGCGCAGCAGTCAGCGGATGTTTTGGTTTCGATGCAGCGGGCATGCCGGCTGCCGATTAAAGAGATGCGGGCGGACGGGAAGGCTTCGTTGAACAATTTTTTGATGCAGTATCAGGCTGATTTGGCGGGGATTACCGTGAAAGCTTCAAAGCAGGCGGAAGTCACGGCATGGGGTGTTGCCCGGCTTGCGGGTGAGCAAGTTGGTTTTTGGGATAAGAAGTTTGATTTTTCACGTGCTTTGAAATACCGCAAATATTCTCCAAAATGGTCCGCTCCGCGCCGGAAAAATGCCCGGCAGGTCTGGACGCGTGAGGTTGAGTTTCTGCTTTCGCGGAATTCCTAGTTTTTTCCCGTTCTCCTCTAAATAAATCAAATCTATCCGTAAAAGATTTCGCGGAAGAGTCGATAATATCCACATGAAATTTCTCCCTTTTAGCCGCAAATTTGAAGTGAAATCGCAAAAAGATCACGCGATTCAGCATGTACCTATTTTTTCTGACCTCAGTCGGGATGAAAAAGAGGCTGTGAATCGCGGCTGCAAGCTTGTTGAGTACAAAAAAGATGACTTGGTTTTTGCGGAAGGGGATGAGCCGGTTGCTTTTTATGTTGTTGTTTCAGGGCTTTTTCGCCTGACGGCGCTATCCAAGTCAACCGGTATTGAAAAGAAAATCGTCGATTTTTATCCGGGCGATCATTTTGGTGAAACTTCGATTTTGACCGGTAACCGCCATCGCACCGCGACCGCTCGCGCGAAAACGGACGGGGTTTTGCTTGTTGTCGCAAAAGAAGATTTTGAAAAGTTAATCAAAAAAATTCCCGCACTCTCCCTGCAGCTGAACAGGTCGCTAGGGAGGCGGTTGGTAAGGACGGATCCCGGCCACAGCGCGCATCGCCGGGAGGTCCACATTGCGTCCGTGCTGGCGATACCGGATTACTCACATTGTGAATCGGTTATGCGGCGTTTTGTGCACACCATTCGTCAAGTGGATCCGCGCAAAGTGATTATGGTTGATTTGACCGAGTCCGCTTTGTTTTTACCCGAGGGAGATCCTCCTGCTCCGCTTGAGATTGAGGCTGAGTTCGACGTGGATAAAACAGATGCGTTTATTCATTCGCCTCATCCGGATTTTGACCGCATTCAGCTTAAGTTGAAAATAAATGAAGCTTCTCTGGAAAAGATCTTTTCCGAGATTTTGACGCATTTGACCTATCGCTATGACTATATGCTTCTCTTGCTGCCGAATTTGAAGCACCCGCTTTCCCGAATGGCGCTCCATTACTCGGATCGCGTTTATTTGATGGGATGTGGAGGCGAAAACGGCGTTAAACTTGCGCAAGAAAAAGTAATTAGCCTGAAGGAAGCTTATGGTTTTGCGCGCAAGGAGCTCAAGCTCTTAGTACCGATCGGCAGTAATTCGGAACCTTTGGATTATCTTGCATTGCATGATTTAGCGCATGCCGTTTTCTTTCCTTCGGAGTCGGAGCATCCGACTGACTATGAGCGAGTTCATCGATACCTCGCTAAAGAATGGTCCAAGAAACTGGTTGGGTTGGCTTTAGGCAGCGGTGCGGCGTATGGCTTAGCCCACATTGGAGTGCTGAAGGTTTTAGAGCGTGAGGGTATTACGGTGGATGTCATTTCGGGGTCAAGCATCGGGTCTCTGGTCGGGACTTTATGGGCCGCCGGTTATAGCGCGGTTGAGCTTGAAAAATTAGTCGCGGGCATTGCGAGTCCTCAAAAAGCTTTTTTTGAACTGATTGGTTTTTTTGATTTCTTACTTCCGCATCATGGGTTTTTTCGCGGCGATCAAATTTGCCGGTTTTTGTCCCGCTATTTAGGGCAAAAAACATTTCAGGATTTAAAAATTCCGACGAAAGTTGTCGCGGTGGATCTGTACAGTTCTCAGCAAGTTGTCTTTGAAAGTGGGCGAGTTTTAGACGCAGTCCGCGCAAGTATTTCAATACCGGGTGTTTTTAAGCCCTTTGCCTATAAATCAAGTCATCTGATTGATGGCGGCGTCTTGGACCCACTACCGGTTCGCACTTTGGTTGAAGACGGTATTCACAAAATTATTGCCGTGAATGTATTGCCATCTCCGAGTGACCGTATGAAAAAACAAGAGCTGGATCGTGAGTTCGCGCATCAGCAAGTAATCCAGAAAAATCCTTTTAAGCGCTTTATCGCTAAAATCGTTCAAAAATTAAGTAAGCGTTATAGCGCAAATGTTTTTAACGTGCTCATGAATACCATTCAGTTTATGGAATACGAAATGGTCAAAACGTGGGCGAATGAAGCGGATGTTTATTTGCATGCCGTTGTTCCTGAGGGAAACTGGATTGAGTTTTTTCATCCTCAAAAGTTTATCAATGAGGGGGAGAAACAGGCCCAGGCTAAAATTCAGCGTATCAAACAGCTGGTATTAGAGTAGATTGATATGCTATATTCTTGAAAGTTATAAATTACTATGTCAAAGAAATTATTAATTATTAGTTTTCTCGCGGTAGCTTGTATTGGAGCTGCGGCTTTTTTCATTATTGAGAAGAAGCCCTGGGTCACTTCAAAAAGCAAGCTTTCTCAATCCGCAGAGCCGCAGGCTCAAACATCAGCCGCTCCTTCGACGCGTAAGCCTTTGTCTGTTCCTAAACCGCCCGACGACGGCGCCGCAAAGCAAGCGATAGACGAGATTCGCCGTGAGTTGCAGGCGGTGATGCTTTTGAATGAAAAAATTAACCAGGTTCAAACTTCAAAGTCGACGCAGTTGCTTAAAATTCAGGAACAAGCTGTGATTCACCAGCGAATTTTGTCAAATATTGAACAGCTCAGTGAGACGCAGTCTAAGGCAATGCCTTCTCGCGAAGCCTTGCTGGCCCAGGAGAAACTGCGTGTCATCCGTGAAGAGACTTTGCGTAACAAAAAAGCCCTCGAAAAAATTCAGCTTAGCTCTAAAACTTCCTAATCGTTTTTCATGCCGCTTGATACGATCCCCAAACTTTTTTTTGCCTCCGCAGAAAAGCGTTTATCCCGTATTGCTTTGGGCTACAAGCATGGCGGTAAATTTCAAGGGCAGATAACTTGGTCTGAATGGGCGTTAGAGGTTAAGCAAACTGCATGCGGTTTAGCGTCGATTGGTATTGAGCGCGGCGATCGAGTTGGAATTCTTGCTGAAAATTCGCCTTCCTGGACTTATGCCGATTTAGGGACATTGCTGCTGGGCGCGGTGGTTGTCCCGATTTATCCCACATCTTCCGCCGCTGATTTATCGTTTATTATTAAAAATGCCGGAATCAAAGCTCTTTTTATTTCGACTCCGGATCAGTATGAGAAAGTGCGTGTTTTTCAGGCGGATGTCCGAATTATTACTTTTTACAATCATGCCCAGCCGCACACCACGAGTTTGTCCGCGCTTCAGGTACATGGGCATACCTATTTGAATCAAAACCCGAAACTCATTGAGTCTTCCTTAGAGCGGGGTTCTGGAGAGGATTTAGCGACATTGATTTACACATCCGGAACAACCGGTGTGCCGAAAGGCGTTATGCTGACGCATCGTAATTTTATTGAAAATTATCTCGGTTCTGCGCAGCGGATTCAAATTACTGAGAATGATACCGCTCTTTCTTTTTTACCTCTTTCTCATGTTTTTGAAAGAATGGCAGGCTATTACTTTATGGCGTTTTCAGGCGCTAGAATTGTCTATGCCGAAAGCATGCAAACTGTCGCGGAAGATATTAAAGCAGTTTGTCCGACCGTTGCGGCGGCCGTACCGCGGTTTTATGAAAAAGTGTATGCGGTGGTTCAGGAAAAATTGCGCAAGGGCGGTGCGATTGCAAAGTTTTTATTTGAGAAGGCATTCTTAAACCGTCGGAAAATTAAGCAATTGGAAAGACAAGCTGAGTCTGTTCCTGTGTTTATGAGATGTCTCGATTCCGTTTTCGATAAAATTGTATTTTCAAAGATTCGTCAAGGTGTAGGCGGACGGATGCGGTTTTTTATTTCGGGTGGCGCGCCGCTTTCAAAGGAGCTCGCGGAATTTTTTAACTTGGCCGGAGTTTTAATTCTGGAAGGTTATGGATTAACGGAAACTTCGCCCGTGATTGCGGTGAACACAGAATCAGAACATCGTTTTGGTACCGTGGGAAAACCGCTCGCGAATGTTTCCGTTAAAATCGCGGAAGACGGGGAAATTTTGACTTCGGGACCTTGTGTCATGAAAGGGTATTGGAATAACCCGGAAGCCACCGCGGAAGTTTTGGAAAACGGTTGGTTCCATACCGGAGATATCGGCGAGTTTGACGCGGAGGGCTATCTCAAAATAACCGACCGCAAAAAAGATTTGATCGTTACTGCAGGAGGGAAGAAAGTTGCCCCGCAAAAATTAGAAGCGCTTGTTGCCCGTGATCCTCTTTTTGGCCAGGTGGTGGCACTGGGAGATAAGCGTCCGTATATCATTGCGTTAGTTGTTTTAAACCGGGCTTTAGCTGCTGAAGGTATTGCCGAACTTGGTCTTGGCGATAAGTCCTACGAAGACTGTGTCACCGACGCTCGGTTTAAAGAATGGGTGAATCTCCGATTGCAAAATCAATTGAAGGACGTCGCGCAATTTGAATCGATAAAAAAAGCAGCAATTCTGACGAATGAATTTTCGATTGCCAACGGCGAATTGACGCCAACTCTCAAGGTGAAGCGCCGTTTTGTGATGGAAAAGTATGCTGCCCTCATTGATCAGCTCTACGTTGGTTAAACCCCTTCGAACCAGGTTTTGGGTGGGGGTTATGAGATGAACATCGAAGCACACTGTCAGGAAGGTTTTTTTAAGGCTTCAGACGGTGTACGTCTTTTTTACCGGATCTATCAGCCCGCATCACCTCGCAAAAAACTTTTTATTCTGCATGGTTTTGGCGAGCATTCGCATCGTTATGAAAAGTTTTCTCAGTACTTTCCTGATTTCCAAATTGCTATTTTTGACATGCGCGGCATGGGACAGTCTGAGGGAGAAAGAGTGTTCGTCGATTCGTTTCAACGCTATGAGCAAGATGCGCTTGAGTTCTTTAATTTTATTGAGAGAAGCTGCGCGGTGGACTGCGGACGTTTGTTTTTGGGGCACAGTATGGGTGGGCTTACCTTAATGCGGCTATGTACGGAGTATAAGCTGGACGCCGAGAGGTTTATTTTTTCGGCACCTTGTTTTCGTGTTGCTGTTCCGGGGTTCGCGCTTGAGCTTAATCGCTGGATTGAGCGTTTGGATCCCCGGTTTATTTATCGCAATCCTGTTTACTATAAAAACCTTTCCCACTGTGATTTCGAAATGCTCTCCTATAAAAATGATCCCTGGATTATGCATAAGATGACCGCGCGGCTTTTGAATGAAATGGTGCGGGCGGGGAAGCAAGTGGTGGATATACCGGCGATTGATTTTAAAAGGCCGGTTCATTTCTTTCTGGCGGGTAATGACAAGCTGGTGCGGACGAGTGTGGCTTTAGATGTCTACAATCGGCTAAGTGCAACTTCTAAAACGTTAAACATTTATAAAAACTTTTATCATGAGATTTTTAATGAGGTTGATCAGGTTCGTGTTTTTCATGATTTGCAAAAACTGACCGCGTAAAAATAGCCCCACAAAACAACTCCAAATAGATTCTTTTGCTATTTATTTAGTCTAAAACATAGCAAAAAAGATCAAAAAAATAAAAAAAGTTAAATAAATTTCACTTGTTTTTGTAAGTTGTTTATTTTCAATTAGTTACAATCTTCTTTTTTTGCACATAAATTTGACTTTCCTCAATTCACTAGATATATTTCATTTTGTGATTGAAAAAAAATTTAAATTTATTAATATTCTCGCGCTTACAAAACGTTTTTAAAAAGTTTATTTTAAACAGCACTCAAATAGGACGGCAGAAGAATGTATAACCAAAACAGTTTGTTTCGGAAGTTTCTGAAGCTCTGTTCATTTGTTCTCGTCACTATCTTTACCTTCACAAGCGTTGTTCAGGCGGATACCGCTGCGGCAATCGGACAAGGTTCCAAGCCCATCGCAACACGGATTGATTCTGCTCCCGTTAGTCAGCTCGATCTTCTTGCGGATTTTCCGGCTGAGTTCGGAACAATCAAGTCGAAGTACCAAGGCGACACAAAGCAGTTTGTTGTTCATATTCAAGACGCACACATTAACGAGGATGCCCAGAAGAATATCGCGAAGCTGATTAAATACTTTGAAGATAAGCACAGCCTTGATCTTGTCAGCGTGGAAGGTGCCTGGGGCGATATCAATACCCGCCAGTTTCAATTTGTTAAAAATAAAGAAGTTCGCACCGCAGTTGCTGATTTCTTTTTGCGTCAGGGACGTTTGAGCGGAACGGAATATGCCGTTATCGCAGACCATATTCAATCTGCCGTTTACGGTGTTGAAGATGAATCGCTTTATTATCAAAACAAGCAAGCTTATTTGGATGCGCTCAACCTCAAAGCCAAAGGGGAAGAGGTTTTAGTTCAGCTCCATAAAATTTTAAATGATGTAAGCCGTTTTGTTTTTTCCAGCGAAGTCCGCGATTTGAATGCGAAACGCCTTGTTTTTCAGCAAAGCGGCCACGACCTCGTTGCTTATGTGCGCGCCTTGCAAGCCATGGCGGCAAAAAATAATATCAATGTGTCCGAATATCCCGGCATGCAGTCGTTGGTTGAGCTCACCGAACTTGAGAATCAAATTAACTTCGACAAGGCTGAAAAAGAAACTGACGCATTGATCCGAGGCATTAAAAAATTATTGCCCAGCGAAATGCTGACTGAGTTCTTAACCAAAACGGTTCATTTCCGTATGAAGAAAATGCGCCGCGGTCAATTTTACGGCTACCTTTTGGGTTTGGCTCGCGTAGTGCTGCCCAAAGATAAGCAAGAAGCATCCAAGAACGCGCTGAGCTATCTCCGTTATATCCAGGTTTATGAAAATATTGATTCCGGGCTTTTTGATGAAATCGCCCGTCTTGACCTTGCTGTGCGCGGAGCAGAATTTTCCACGGATGACCAAAAGAGCTTAGATCGCTTGTGGAGAATTTATGATATTGCTTCCAAGCTTTTTGATTTCACTCTCACGAAAGATGATGCGCAGTTTTATTTTGATCACCGTGCTGAGTTTAACAGCCAAACTTTTAAAGCTTATCTTGAGCCCAAGCTCAAAGAACACCATTTCTCCTACGGACTGCCGTCCTTGGAGGTTCTTGATCGGGACTTACCGCGCCTTGAGAAGTTTTACGACTTCGCCATCAAGCGCGATAACGTCTTGATTGAGAACGCCCTTGCCAAAGCCAAGTCCGGTAAACACGCGCTTTCCGCGATTGTAACCGGCGGCTTTCATACGCCCGGTATTGAACGCCATTTGCAGGATGAAGGTATTTCTTATTTAGTCGTCACGCCAAAGATCACCAAAGCGATTGATCAAGCAAAAGACGCGAAGCTTTACGAAGATGCCATGAAAGGCATTCCTTTAAAGATTGAAAAGCAAATTGATCAAGCCATGGCCGCTCACAAAAAAGCCGCGCTCAATGACCCTCGTTTTCAGTTGGCAGCACAGTTTTTTCTTCAATTTGAAGCTAATTTTGCAAATTTGTTTTTAGGCGCGGCGGCCGCAACTGGGGAGACATTCGGTTTGCGCGGCAAGCAGTTAACTGTTGTTGATGGTGTTGTTCAGGATATTGAGCTTGCCACTTCGAAATTAAATTTGTCAATTGGTGTTAATGGTAAAAACGAGGCTTTGCCTTTTGTTAAAGTTACGCAAGTAGATGGAGACGAGGTTTGGTTTGCAATTCAGCCTGTGAGTGAAAACGAAGTTGCGTTGCGTTCTGCGACAGGGCCCATTTTTGTTATTGGTGGATCTAAATATCGTCTTGAGTTGCTTACCACAGCGCCAGCTAATGTGAGCTGGGCAAAAGTTTCTCGTTCCGAATCTCGTGAGCGCCAACTGCAAGATGATGCCCCAGTGCCCACTTCGGGAGCATCGGAAGTTACTCTCATTTCCGAAAGTATCGCAAAGCGTGATGGTCTTCTTAAGTTAATTAATGTCGCTAATTTAGACTCTGTTCTTTTGGGGCAGCTTGCGGTTGATCCAGACTCACGCGGATTAACAACGCTGCAGATGGTTCAGCAGCTTGCAGTTGATGCTGCAATTCGATTGTCAGTTGACGATGCAGAGTTTGTAGCAAACGATGCAGAGGTTAAAGCAGCCGTTGAGACGGCTCTTGAGAAGAGCAACTTATCTATTCAGCCAGAAGAATTTAATGGCCAAATTTACTATCGCGCTGAACAAGAAGATTTGGTTGAGCCTGTCATAGAAGCCCCTATTTCTAAGGAAGTTGCTGCGCCCATAGCTCAGCCCGCTGTTGAGACTCCTGACGTTGATGAAATTCAAGCTGAAATGCCCGACCCTTCTAAGATTGAGAAGGAACTTGAATTTGAAGCGCCTCAGGCGGTTTCCACTTGGGCTGTTAAGGATGTAAATCTTGACTTGGGAGTCATTGATGAGTCTGATGTGAAGTCTGTTGGTGGTTTGAAGCAAGTTAGCTTTGTCTCTCGTTTAAGCGCAAAAGAGGCTGTCATTAAATCGATCGCACAGTTTTTTGGCGGAGACGTTGCGAAGCTTAACGCCTATCTTCAAAAAATCATCGGAAGAAACGCGGCTGATTTATCCGTTGAGGATCTCCGCAAAGTTTTAAGCAATCTTGATAAAACAATTCGCCTTGAACCTACCGGTGTGATCGGGAAGATTAGCAAGTGGATGCACCAGCATAAGTTTGTTGCTCTTGGAATCAAGCTGGGGCTTTTGGCTTTACTTTTTATTTTTTTGAAACCCGCTGCGCTTGTTGGCGTTGCGGCCTATATCACAACGGTTTTCTGGGTTTTCTTTCCGAAATATTTTGCCGATCAGTGGAATAAATTTTATCCTGTCCGTAGTTTAACGAGCTGGGTCTCCGTCAATGTTTTTGCTTATCGTTATTCGCTTCCAAGCGCCGTAAGTTCCGCGAAAAATATTCAAAGCACCCTGACGAATATTCAAAACAACAATGGGATTATTGAAAACTACGAGCAAATGAAGAAGTTTTCATTTAATTCTGTTTTAAGTCCGGTTGTTTATCATGCGTTTGTTAAGCGCGATTGGTTTCAAAAGCTCAGTCATTGGGAGCAATATTCGGATAGTTTGGGCGCGAAAGTCTTTTCAATGACGGTCGGATTTGTTCATCGCGCGGTGGTTCTTCCTTTGTTTAATTTCTTTGACAAACGACTCGTGCTCGGAGCCGTTTCTTTTGTGACGGGAGGAATTGTCGAAGCTTTGGTTCCGGCGGATGCGGGGCTTATCTCTGAAACCGTGACATCGGCGCTAAAAGAGCAAGCCGCGAGTGAGGCGACTCCGTTCATTAAAACTTTCTACAACGCTTTGGCTGAGGGGTTAAGGTGGAGCGCAGTTCTTCAGGCTTTGGCAACCAACACAGTATTGACCATTGGTCGGTTCTCGCAAGTTTTTGTGGCAAGTGAAAGCTCACGAGCTCTGTTGAAATTAGAAGCCTTTAAGGATGTATCAGCCGCGACTGCAGCAAAAGCTCAGGGTTTAGCTAAAGTTTATGGTGCTAAGAAAATGGATACCATGAATTTTCTTTCTGCTGACTTTTTGCGCGATATTTTGGATCAGCAATTTGTTTTGCTTGAAACTGGAACAGATGACCAAAAAGCACAAGCCCGCCTTGTAATCGCTCAAACACAGATCCTTTTGAGTCAGAAGAAAATTCAATTTCGCGATTACAGCGAAAGGACTTCATTTGAATCGCTTTTCAAATCGATGCCCGCGGCGCAAGAACTTTCGGCGGAATTGAACCGCGCCCAAAAGACAGCCGTTCGCTTAGCGGTTTTGCGCAGATTTTTGAGCGCTGAAGTTGCGGTTGCGATTATCACGGGAACGATTGCGATGACGCTGGTGAACCCCGAAATTACGACATTTGTGGGTACTGATGCGGATGGGGATCACGTTTATCAGGACGGTATTATCCAGCACTACAACCTTCCTGAGCCTATTCAAGATTTTGTAATTTGGGTGGAAACAGATGCAATCGGCTGGGGTAGTTTGGCAGTTGAGAGTTTTGTTGGAACTGTTTTTGACGGACTTGGATTGATTGGTGTTCATTCCGCACGTGAAGGTTTGACTGTTCAGGAGTGGCATTTGTATAAACAGGCTGCTTCGATGGTTAAATCAAATGGTACTCCTGATGATCAACACGCCCAACTTAAATCGCTTACTGATCAAGTTCGTTTTGGGCATCACGATGTTGAAGCACGCCAAAAGGCAATTTTTGACCTCGTCTTTACGCTTCATCCCACGCAGGGCGCATTGGCAAAGCAGGAAATGTTTAATGCGAATGATCAGCTGATTTCCAGTCTCGATGACTCAGCTATAAGTCAGGTACCCGAACTCAAAGACTTGAAATCGCGTTGGAGTGCATTTAAAGCAGACTTGAACGCACATCCTGATAAAGCTGTTTCGGCTCAATTGCAGGAGCAATTCATGCAGTTCAGTCTTTTAGCGCAGCAAGCTATGGCCGCGGAAGCGAGTTTGAAAGCGCAGCCTTCAGAAGCAGACATTGCTGCACAGCTTGAAGCGGATCGTGAGACAGCTGCTGCAATTGATGCTGAAGAAGCGGATCGTGTCCAAGCCGAAGCTGACGCAGCGAAGGCTCTTGCGGAAAAGGACGCCGAGGCTGCAAGACTTGCTAAAGAACAAGCTGCTGCTAAAAGTCAAGAGCTTGCAGGTAAGATTTCAGGCATTGAAAAGCAAATTGTTGACCTTGAGGCAGTAAAAGCAAAACAAGATGCCGAAGTTCAGAAGTTTCAATCACTTTATGATCAATTAAGAACGATGGTTAAAAATGCAGCTTTGATGAAAAGCAGAGTTGGTTCGCAAGATAGTTCAAGATCGACAACAATAAAAGATTTTCAAACCGCATTAATTCAAACACCCGGATTTGAACAAGCCCTTGCACCATATGGTGCTACCGGAACTTGGGGGCAAAGAACTGAGACAGCTTTTAAGAAAATTGAATCTGCAGCAAAGGCATCGACGGATGTAAATGGATTTTATACGGCACTAACCGGTCAGACGATTCAAGATTACGAGGCTCAGATTACAGCTAAGCAATCCGAATTAGCGGCTCTTTCAAAAGAAGGTAGACCAGCATTTCGTGAAACCGCTCCTCAGTTGCGGGAAGCTGCGGATCCGTTGGTTAGCGCAGTTACTGAGTTAAACCAGCTTCGTGATGCTGTTCAAAATCAAGGTGATATCTCGGCGTTGGCTAATTTTCGCAATCAACTTATTTCCATTCAAGCTAATTTTTCGTCTAGCCCTGCTCAATTAGAGCGGTTTCTTAATGACATTGGAGTCAAAAAAGAGTTTCACAGTCAGTTTATTTCTACGTTTAATCAATTGGAAGAGGCCTTGAAATCAACAGCTTCCGATGCGGCAGCGAATCAGAACATACTTACTATTCAGTTGCTTAACTTTGCTGGCGTTGAGATTCAACCTGCAAAGACCGCGGCAGTTGCTACTCCCGCTGATAAGCCGCTTGAGTTTGTTGGGCCAGCTACGGTTCCTGAATCGCGCGTGGCTGATGAAATCGAAATTAGAAATCTTGCCAATCCATGGGGTGGTGAAGAGGCGGCAAATTATGCTCGTGATTTGCAGAAGCAAGCGTCAGCTAAAGGAGTTGTTTTTGTCGGTGATTCACTTCTTTTTTCGGCCTTAGCAGGAAAGGCTGTTGCAGGCGAAACAAAAGAAATGGTTTCACACCCGCTTTTCCCGGGCGTTAAGGGGGGGATTTCAGCGCGATATCAGGGGGTTGAATTTTTGAGCCAAGCCATTGAATCAGTTGAAACACCTGAGACTGTTGTGATCGAGTTAGGTACGAATGATGTGGGAGCAAAAGAGTTTGATCTTGCGGAAACGATTGCTGAATTCAATAAAATGATCACTCTCGCGCGAGAGAATGGGATTAAGAAAATCGTTTTGGTGAACGTGCCCCCCATGAAAGAGCCTTCGGAAGGTGTTAAGGCAAATATTGATGCAGTCAATGCGGAGCTCAAAAAAATTGCAGATAATGATGCGGATGTTGTTCTCGCCGATGCCAATGCGGCAATCAACCAATCGTTGCGAAGCGGGCCGAGCACGGTATATGACGACAACGTACATTTTATGCCCGCTGGATATGATATTTTCCGCGCTGCAATTTTGAGTTCTGTGAATGAGTCTATTGTTCCAGCTGATACCGATAAAGCGGTTGCAGTTTCATCTGCGCCGAGCCAAGAGTCAACCGCCGCTCCTCCGATGCTTACTGAAGTCAAAATAGATCAGTCGCTTAATTTTTCTGATCTCACGATTGTTTCCGAGATATCGGGTTGGAAAGAAAAAACTGATGATGGAACAGTGCAAGTGCAAGTTGAAGTGCCGGCAGCACAAGAAATTTATGTAAATCAAGCAGGTGCAAAATTTATTTCTGTTGCTGAATCTGATTTGCCGGCCTACGCAGGACAAACAGTTTTTCGCGTCGAGGTTCCTGACCGTATCGATGGTTCTGACACACCTGATTTGTATTTGGTTGCCGAAGCTACTTATCTAGCTGGTGATAAAGGTCGGATTGCTGGTGCTGATCTTTTTCCGGGAACGGTGGCTTCTTCACAACAAGAGCTAATCCGCAAAGCTGAACCGGCCTCTGCAGATGTCAAAGATGCTGATTACGTTGCTATTCCTGAATGGGAAAATGTAGTTGCTGCTGCTAAGTCAGATCACAAAATGACTTATCTGACACTAGATGAGTTTTGGAAGTTAATTGAAGCGAGAAAGAATGATCCTAAATGGAAGGAGATTATCAATCAAACCAATATTCTAAGTTATAAGCCCTACTATGGTCATTCACCTAATAGCCGTTCTGATGCAAATGTAACAACCATCAAAATTGATACCGCGACAGCGTTCGGCGATATGAAAGAAAAAAGAATTCAGCTCGAAGCTGAAGAGCGAAGCGGTCGTTTTACACGTGAGCAAATGGCAAAAAGATGGGATGACTTTCATTTAGAATATTTGGCACGGACGATTGTGACTCAGAATATACCGAACGAAGAGCGGGGCTACCCAACAGGGTATGACGCGGTCGTTTCCGGCCGTTACTTTGTTGAGGTGACACCGCCGAATCAAAAAGTAAATAGTCTTCATAGCGGATATGGTCGTTCAAATTTTCTAGCCGATGCAAACAATTCGAATACTTTTCATATTGCGATTGCCGGTACGGATAACACCAAGAACGGTCGAATTGATTATTCCGGTCAACCGAATGGTCCAGGCAATCCCGGAACGTTAGCAGCTGACAGCACAACCACTTTGACCTTGTTTACCGGTATCGATCGTTTGCGTGCAGGGCGATTAGCCAATGTCGCACGTGAGCGTGTAGCTGGGCATGGTGAGTTAGTCGCAAGCTTTCATCGCGATCCTGATGAAGGTAAGGAGGCTGTTGCGTATCGCGCAGGAGAAGATCCATCAAAAACGGGATTAACATTATCAGACATAGCTTCTCAAATTAAGGCTGTGGTTCCTAGTTTTGAAATAGGTAATCCAATTCATGAGCAGATCGGACCCAATGGGGAAAAAATAAAAACAGTTTATCCTCAGCTTGAGAGAGGCTTTGTAATTAATTTGGAAGGCTATGATAAAGGGCTCCAAATTACATCCTATAACGGCCATCAGCGTAATAGCACGAATGGTACCACTGGGCATCGTGATGAAGTAGCGCTGAACTCGCTTCCGGGAACTGAGCGGCGTATGTCGACACGGCCGGGTGAATCAATTTTGACAACAGTTGCGGTCGACCCCAATAAGATTCCTTTTGGTTCCGTTATCGTGATTTTAGACAAGAATGGGAATGTTGTTCCTGTCGCTACTTCAAAGACAGAAACTGGCGAAATCATAACCACAGTTGCCGGTTTTGCTAATAATCTGATTGGCGTTGATTCTAATCGAGTTGATTATCATGAGGCTCAAAAAGGTCAGGTTCAGAGTGGTTTTGCGACTTTATTTGATATTGGAAATCACAAACCAGTTAATGATGCTTTGGCAGGTTATCAGATGGTTGTTTTTCCGCCCGCAGTTGATCTGGCAGGAACTGTGACTTTTACAACAGATAAGTTTAATCAATCAACCGGTCTTTTGGCCCAAAATTTAGATGTTGATTCGCTTCCAGGATCGCAGGTTGAAACCGTCGATGATCGCACGATCGAATTGACGTTAGATGGACCTCTTATGGCTTTTGCGGCATCTACAGAAGAAGCTCAGATGGATGTGCCGACGACCATGGATCGAACTCAGGCCCCCCAAAAGGTGAAGCTGAATCTAGATTTATTTGAAACAAGTTTGCGCAGTTGGGTCGCCGCCTGGGCTAGGGGAGATCTTGCAAAGATAGAAGCAGATCGTGCCAAGATTGAAGAAGCTAAGAAGATTTTGACCGCTTTGGGAGATCATGTTTATGTTTGGCGGCTTGAAATTTTGAAGAATGAAGCGCATCGGCTTGAGCGGCTGCGTGAACGAGTTCAGTTTGAAATTGAAGAATTGAAACGCATGAAAGCGGAGCAGAAAAAGTCCGGCTTAGTCAAAATTTCTCAAAACCGAATTGATATGCTTGATCGTGAACTAGAAATCATTAACCTTCAAATTCAGGAAAACAAGTCGGAGACCGCCGCAGTTGAAGCTGCAGAGCGAGATGGAAGAAATATTTTACGCCAAGCACTTGAATCTGGGGCTTATGGACGTAATTCGCAAGTTCAAAATGCGGAGGATATCAATTTTATTGACGCGGCGACCTTATATACCGGCGGTGAGTATAACTATTTGCGTTGGTTTGCGATTGATCGAGCTGCGCGTGCTCTGAAAGCCAAGGGGATCGACTATGGGATCGACTATCAAAAAATCGATTTAGGCGGAACTCGCTTTATTGATTTGATTCGTAACGCAAAAGGAAAAACAATCAAAATCGAAGTTCCGTATGAACTTACTCAACGAGGCACAAAGACTTCGACAATTGAAGTTCCCGGGCAAAGAGAAATTATTGGTTACGAGAAAGTTAAAAAAGAAGTGCCCACTGAATCATTTTTAGGAAAGTTATTCAGAGGAAAAACAAAAACGGTTTATGTGGAAGACAAAAGTCGTCCGATTTATCGAGATGTTCCACCGTCAACTCAGAAGGTTACTTCTCTTTCCGGTGATAGAGTAGTTGTTGATTCAATTACAGTTGAGATTCCGGTTGAAGACTGGATGAAGCAAATGGTGAATCATACAAAAATCAAAGATGTTCACCGTTATGCAGATCCTAATGCAATGGTGCGCGGCGAAGCCGGTGCAAAGAACTCCGTTCAATTTTTAAAAGATTTAGTATCTCGTTTTGTTTTATCCGGACCGAATGCTGCCGGTGCACAGCCCCTTATTGAATTGGGATTAAAACGTAGCGACAGCTATTTGAGTTTTGCTGATTTTATGCAGCGAGATTTGGATGGACCGCCGCGTTTAATTGATCAGCGCTTAAATGGTAATGGTCGAGTGATCGATGGCAGCGTTTTTGTGGATCAAGTGATTTACAGCAACGATTACCGCGGTCCGGGGGAAGCGTCCGAAAAAGCGATGAAGGCAGCGACGTGGGAGCGCTGGCAAAATTTTTCAAAGTTTTATAAAAATGCCAGCCTTTTTGTTGAAGCGGGAATTACGAGCGGCATTCAAGCTGGATTTGCTGCGAGGATTGGAACCGGAAATGAACGCATCGAAGATCGTGAACGTTATTTAGCTGAATATAACCGGTCGCGTGCGCAAGAGAGTTTGTATACCTCATTCAATATGATTTCAAAAATCGAAGCTTTCACGCAAATCGCGAAAATTAACCGGAATTTAGAGCATTACTATAAATCTTCAAACGCGCGCTTGCTTGGTAGCCGCGAAATGGCGCTTGCCGGTGAAAGAGATAATTGGACCAGCGTTATGCATGACCAAGATACCAATAGTAATTTATTGAGTAATGAAGAGAAAATTGTCGCAGCCGAGTCTCAGCTTAGGCAATTATCCGCAAAAATCTTTTATGATTTGTCCGGAAAAGGAAGTAATTATGATTTTCAGAAATGGCTGAAAGCAAAAGGGTATTCAGCCCAGGATGCTAATCGCCGGCAAGAGTATCTTGTTGAACTTGAAAAAGAATTCGAGGATTTTGTTGATCAAGCGCAAACCCTGACTTTAGACGAAGTTATGGCTTCGGTTGCTACGAATGAACGTAATCTTCCTGCTGCCGTGCGCCTTGGAATTTTGGAGGTGCTTAAGTCGATGGCCGACTATAGCCGTGTGGGCACCAAGGGGATCAAAGGCGCGGAGTGGGAAGTGAGCTCAGGTTTTTCGGTGGGTGTTTCGAGTGAAGTTGGCGCCTTTTTTAATTTAGATATTTTTGCATTCCGTTGGGATTGGTCGAATAAGCGCGCGATGGAAGATAAAGTACGTGAGGCCAAAAGCGATGCAGAAGTTGCAAAGGTAGTTAAGGAAATTAATGATCAGCGCCAAAACCTCGTTAAAGAACGCATGCAAATTGCCGGACGATTGGAGGGGTATGAATATCGGGTTCAGCAGCTTGAAGAACAAATTAAAGAGAGACAGGCCTTGCGTCGCCAAATGGTTTTGCTCCAAACCAAAGGCAATGAGCTGACCGTTTTAGATGAAGAAATAGCCCAGCTGGTTGATGAGATTCATTCGATTGAAGCTTCACTGCTCTTCGATATGATTTTACTTCCGAATGTGGATGAGGCGATTCGCGATCACCGTGCTGTCATTGCAGAAATGCGTAGCGATCACAAACATCGCGGACATGCTGCCGCAATTGATTTGGTGCTTGATGAAACAGGGTTAGATGTCGAGGGGCAAAGTTTTGTCAATGATTTGCTCGGGAATTTGAATCAAGTTCGGGATAGCCGCATTCAGACAGCCGATGCGATTATTAATCCATGGAAAGCTTTAAAGACGGACGCGGATAAGCTCCGCTACCGTATGAGCTTAGGCATTTTTGGCGGTTCTGATGCGCTTACGAAAAATCCGGAAGTGGCCGTGGGCGAAGCTTTGGCTCGCTTAGAGGCGATTGATCGCGTCTATTTGGAGTGGGTGCGTGTTTTTGCAGATGCTAACTTAGGTTTTTCGGCCTCAACTAGCGGTGGCGGTGATATCAGCGGTCCGGGTGCGCACATCGGGTTTGTTTTGTACCTGCCCGTTTTTACAGCAGAGGCGGCCCGTCTTTCTAAGGAGTATGCTGCGGCTCAATCCGATGAGCGGCGTTTTGAGACGATGAAATTGATTGTCGATTTTCTCGATCGCGCATTAGCTGCGGGTGAAAGTTTGCAAGAGCAAATTGCGATTGCGGAAAAGAATCTTGAAGCGGCGCGGGATAACGTTCAAAGAACATTGGAATCGGTAAGAATCTCTGAAGAAGCCACGGGTTGGAATCGCAATGATCCTAATTTTGATCATAAGTTGAACGCGAATGTTCACAATGCGAATGCAAAATTGATTGCTGCTGAGGCAAATCTTAAAAACCTTCAGATGCAATATGCTTTGGTGGGGCAAGCATTTCGTGCTTTAAACGGTGACAGCAGTCCGATCTCGGGGCAAGCTGTTTTGGCCCGTTTTGATGCCATTGAAAAAAATCCGGCTTATCGCATGGTTGAAGATCGAGTTTTGGATCCGGATGGAGCTGTTTTAGATAGTCAAAACCGACTTACCGAAAATTATGGCCGCCCCCGTCTCAATCAGCTTACGGCGCGTGTATCGCAGGCCATTCAAGAGGTGGATGAGCAAATTCAAAATATTGATGAAGATTTAAAAAAGCAAAAGAAAAAGATGTCCGCTGCTGAGTATCAAGTTTTCCGCAATGGGCTGGTTGAGGATCTGGCTAAAGTCCGCGATGCGTTTAAGCTTGTTTTAGAAAAAGCAGAAGTTGTTACAACCTCTACCGGTAATGTCCGCTCGGCTCTAACACAGTTGAATGAGGCGATGAATGATGCTACGGAAAATTATCTTTTGTCGCGATCCTTGATGAACAAGATGCAGCATTTACGGGTTTGGGATGGACGCGATGACTGGTATTACGTTTATGGAGATCTATTGGGCTGGGTGAATGACACATCTTCTGCTGCACACATTGCCACAAAGACTCGTGCTCTTTATGGCGCCCTCATATCCCTGGAAAAAGCTTGGGACGTCGCGAAGGGGAACAAGAACCCCGGCTTTGGTGTTAAGTTTGGAACAAGCGGCGTTTCACCGATTATTGATAATTCTATTTTCCGTTTGATTGGAAATATGTTCTTTGGGCAATCCCAGGCAAGCCAATCTCAGATATTAGCAAAGATTTATGAAGGCGTAGAAATGATTGTGAAGGCAAACAAAGATGTTGAAGCTGTGATGCAAGAACAAGGAACTGATGTTTTGACAGATAGCTTTGCGGGGCTTCAAGAACAGCGCCGACTTTACGTTGAATTGCTTAAGACGTTTGAAAAAGCCGAGGCCGAACAAGAGAGTGTTTTCGGTGGGCTGCAAGGCAAGGTTTCGGATTGGTTGAATCGCGTTTTTTTCAATATTCGCAATACCAACATTGAAAGACAAAAAACAATTTTAGCGATTCAAAAAAATATAGAAGATACGGATTTGGCGATTACAACACTGCGTCTTCGTATGCAGCAGCTCAATATGTCCTTTGATGAATCTGCAGTGAAGTTACCTCAGGCTCTTTCGCAGCAAAGCGCACAAATTCAAAAACAAATTAGTTCTTTTGATGCTGCGCGTTTTTCAGAAGAAAGCTACTCCACGATTCTTGCCGGCATGGAGTCGTTCCAAAAAGCGATTGTTGCAGGTCAGGCTTTGCCGGGTGTGTCTGACAGGGGTGCAATCAGCAGTGTTCTGCATGATGTTTTTACTCCGAATGATGATGAGGGTTCGTTCGTTGTGATTAATATTGCATCACCCGCGGCGAACCGGACTCAGAAAGAAGTGAACACCCTTTTGTTCCGTGCCGCAGATAAAGATAAGCAAATTGCTATTCAGAAAAATGAAGAAAAAATCCGTGCTGCTGGAGCGGCAATTGCGGTGGAGTACGGACGGCGTGAATTTGTTGAGAAATTTTACACCCAAGTTATGGCGGATTTAGGTCGCGCCGTGAGTGTGGAGGAGGTGGCGGGATTGCTTGATGTCACTTCGAGCAGCTATTTCAAAGAGTTATTAGCTTTCCGTGAAGTAAGCGGACATCAAGCAGACGATGCCTTAAATACAGCAATCGGACGTTTTATCGCGGGTATCGATTCAATCCGTAAGAACATGCCTCTTGAACAGCAGAAGAACGCGATTGCCCAAGAATTGCGTAAATTAGTAAACACAAGCCATAAGACATTCGATGCATCTGTTGGAAGCTATGAAAAGCTTTTGAAGACATTGGGCGTTGATCAGTCTTATTTCTTGAATGGAATCAGCATTACCAAAGAAGATATTGAAAAAGCCCGCAATGATGAAGAAGCGCGCAATTTATTAATTAGCCGCGCGAATATGGGGCTTGTGCAATTGCAGGAAGATAATCGTCTCAACTTTGCAATTATTTTTGGGCATGATGCGGCCGGACAGTATGATCTGAAAATTGGAGCCTATTATGTGCTTGCGAATCCCGATATTGCTGTCTTTAAAGATTTTCACCGGCAAGTTGCCGCAAGCTTTGCGCTCAAGGCGGATCAAGAGCGTGCAAATCTTAATGGTGAATGGAAGCGCTTGCAAGAGTCTCTTGAATTGGCACATCGCCTGCGTGAATTAACAATGCGCCGCTATCAAAATGAGGCTTACACCTTGTCGTTGATTTCAGATGATCGAACGCCGAAAAGCGGATATGTTCGCATTCAAATGGATCGTGCCCAGCAAGCGGTTAATGCAGCTTATGATGCTTACTTTGCGCAGCAAAGTTTATTTCTGAGGCTTCAGATGGATGTTAAAAACTTTATTGAGAAGCACGGTATCAAACTTGATCCCGCTAAGACAGAATCAGGAACCGTGGTTTCCTTTGAAGAGTGGGCAAATCCCGGTAGTTACCGTGAAGGTGCCATGGATTGGTTTGAGCAATATCGCAATAATCGGGAGCCCGGCAAGTTAACGTTAGGTGCTGCGAAGGATGCGGATCCTCGGTTGGCAGGCGTTTTGGTTTCAAGAGAAACTCGCGTTGAGGATTTCGCCAAAGATGAAGCCTCCGCAAAAAAATGGACTTCTGAGGCAGATCAATTTTTACGTGCTTACGGTCTTGACCCTGACAAGGTACATGATACGACCCGCACCTATTTTGCGCTTATGCTCCAGCGACATGACCGCATTTTTAAACATAGTTCTGCTGCAGCGGACAAATCGCGTGGCTCTTGGCAAAAAATTCTAGCCGCGGTTGTTAATAATCCGGAGTTGGTACAGCTTGTTAAAGACAATCCTGTTAACTCGCAAATGCTACGTATGAATATTTCCGGATTGCTTCAAGAAACGCCTGAAGTCACACGTCAGCTGAAAGAAGATGGTGTGGATGAGGGGTTGTTGGGCTTGTCGATGCTTTTGGCACGTATGACCGAAATGATGGCGGCACGATCTGATTCCGCACGCGGAGACCCGGTGCCGGCCGGGAAGGACTTGGACAAAACTATCGAATTTGTAATCGAGAACTTTGTAAAACAAATGGATGATGCGCACCGCGCGCTCGTCCATTTTCGAAACCCCAACAACGAAAATAAGAATATTAATATTTCGATGCACGATCCCAAGGATCTTGGGTTTTTGCTTTCGATGCTGATGCATGCCGCCCAAACCGGACAAACTGATTTTTCAAAATTATTAAACGATACAGATACTTTAACCAGCATTCGATGGACGGCACCTTATTTGAATTTTGATAACGTCTCTGCGCGTATGAGTTGGTACCGCACTGAAAATATGTACGCACGATTGTTCTCTGAACTGGGCGCGCGGTTTAGTTCGATTTTGCTCGGTGAAATTTCTGTTGAAGACGGAAAAACGACGATTCAGCCGAAGCTGATGGAAATTGATGATCCGGATGTGTTGGCATTTGTTAACGGTGACTTAATGGCGTTGGCATTGGCAGGTGCGCTTGAAAACGGGGTTGATCCATCGTTGTTGGAGGCTTTGGAATATAAATACATGTTGGTTCGTATCTGGGAAGAGCGCCTCAAGACAATTAAAGCCTATACATTTGATGAGAAATATATTTTAGAAGTTTTGAAGCCGGCGCACATTATGGAGCTAAAAAACAAATTAGAGGGCGGTGCGGTTGCCGGAAATGAAAAAATATGGGTTGAATATTATGGTGAAAACCTTGACATGCAGGAGCTGAAGCGGCGCCTTGATTTAGAAATCAAAAAAGCACGGCGCACGGAATACATTGGCACCGCGAAAGCGATTGTAGATCAAATTTACTCGGGCTACGGCTATAACACGCAGGCGGAGAGAGATGATTTTACGGATGTTCCTCTGAGCGAACGTCATCGCCGCGCCCATGATGTCAATATTGTGCTTATTGATGAAGTAAGTAAAAGTTTTGGTTTTGATTTGGTCAATCCAGGGATGTTTGAAGGAATGGGGCGCGAGGATCGAGCTGGTTTTGTTGCAAGTATTGTTGATTCTATCGCAAATGGCGGACCGGATAATAAATGGCTGAGAATCTTTAATAAGGACGGTACGATTCGCGATAAGACGTTAATGAATATTTTTATGACAATGTACAGGATTAGCCAGCGGCCTGATGATCCGAATGATGGCGTGATGAGTCCTCAAGAATATTTTGAAGGTTTAGATGATTTGAATGGTTCTGATTACTATAAGAGCGCAACCCCCGAACAAATGCGCGGCCACATTATGAATATGATCTTGAATGATGCGATTCAAATTCGTGAGCAAATTAAGGGTGATGGAACACCGGAACAGCGCAAGAAGTATAACTTAGGCAGTGTTGGAGATTGGGATGTGGGATTAGAGCTGCAAGGACCTGAGGTTGCTGCCGCCTATCGTCATTTGATGGCGTATTATAAGAAAGTCTTATTGGTTAGCGCTGAGCCGGGTGTGCCGTCCGGAGTTGTTCTTCCCGATACTGATCCTGCTAAATACGAAGATGCTGTGAACAAGATTATGCAAGCCCGCATCAAGGCTCGCTATGATATTTACAAAGCAGCGTTTGATGCAACCGAAGGTAGTGCAACCGGCCAAGTCAAGCAAGATGCCATCGACTATTACGTCGGAGTATTTTATGGTCAAGTTAAATCCATACTGCCTGACATGACTCCGGAAATGTTTTTTGACATTATTGGAAAATCAATGCAGCAAAAAGAAGTTGTTGCGAAAGAATTGATTGAACAGATTAAAGAAGGTTCAGTTTACTCATGGATGCCAGAATATCATCGTAAAGACTTGATGGCGGTGATTGATAAGAATGGAAAAGAGCTGAGGTTTGAAGATGCATTAACGGTTGCGATGGATGCTGTCCGATTACAGGGCTTGAAGACGGAAGATCGTCAAAAGGCCTCCGAGTTGACCGGTTGGATTCTTCAGCAGATGCGCAGCCGCGATATTTTAGTCGCAGTTTATCAAATGACACATAAAGATGAGCAGGGGAAATCTAAGACCCCGGATGATGCGGATGTATCTGCTTGGTTGACTGATATTGATAAAGGGAAGCTGACCTTGCAGGATCAAGTCAAAGTAATTTATTACAAAGGTATAGTTGAGACACGACAGGTTGAATATAAAGCAAAAATGTTTGAATTTTTAAAGGAACAGGAAAGTTCCTCAAATGGCTTTTTGAATGGCGATCGGGGAGCGGCTTACGTAAATGAATTTATCGATAAAATGGCAAAAAACACAGTCGTTTTTCTTCCGAATTATGATGCTTTGTCAATCTCTGAGCGTGATGAAGCCATCCGTCAAGCTAAGGTTGAACTTCAAAATCGCTATCGACTTGCTGGTAGCGCATCAAAATTTATCGTAGGTTTTTATGGGCTGTTTAATGATTTTGAAACTATTGGATTTGCCACACGAATGATTCAAATGAATCAAGATCAGGCTTTTCTTGATAAATGGTTCGATGATATCTACAGTTTACAAGTTGACTCCATTAAGCTAGGCCACTATTTCATTTCACCCACAGTTCAAAGTTTTGTTGTCGACCGCTGGTTGAGCCAAGGCCGCAATTGGAACGTGAATGCTGAGATTGAGCGGCATATGAGCGATGCGGCAGTTTACAATGAATTTGTGTTTATGAACTTGGGAAGAATGGGTGAGCGTTATAAAGAGGTGGCTGTTCAATACTCCGAAAACTTTGGAACTCTCCCTGGGCCTCAGCAAAAGTTGTTTGTGGATTCTGTCTATGACAAGATTGATCGTATCCTTGATGACTATGAAATAAAGAATAAAAAAGTTGTTGGCGCAGGCGATCGACAGAGGGTTATGCGCTATATCATTCCTCTTTATCGGGATTTTCAGCAAAAAATGTCCGATTTTCTGCTCCGCACTTCGGGAGTTGATCAGGAAAAAATGGATGTGCGTGTGTTTGATCAATTTGCTGATTTTTCAGCCCGTAAATTAGTTGAAGATGGCCTTGCTCAGCGCTTGGCGATGGATGCCACAGACAGGGATCAGATCGCTCAGGTTAGCGGTAGAGAAGATAGAGCGCGCGCAGTGATGTTACAGCCCTATCAGGATTGGGCAGTTCAGTTTTTCGATGGTCGCGCAACGAAACTTAAAGATGCTGACGTTCGAGCCGCTGATTCAGCTCTTCAGTTTGCTGAATCTAAACAAGGGTTTGATGCGCTCGTTAAAACTTTATCCGAAGAGGATCGGAATTTGATCCTGAATGGGGAGTCTCCTCGAATTTTTATTCGCGGGCTTGTGCATGATATGACCGTTTATGGGTGGTCGATGGAAACAGCTTGGGAATTGCGTGTGACTATGCGCTTAAAAGTAATGCGGGCATTTTATGAAGGATTAGGTCTTCCGAGTGATTATGTTCTCGCTGAGGGCGAGCGCGGAGATTTAGATGCGTTCACCATGGACCTTTTCAAGAATTATGGATTTTTGCGTGATAAAGAGTTTTTAAAATCCTTTGCGGCGGACCCTAAAAATCAAGCAGGATTGAAAGCGTCGTTGCCTTCAGAAGATCAAGCTCGTCAGTGGATGGAAGCTGAGATTAATGCATTTACCCGTGATTTGGCGCTCGCTAAAAAGCTAGAAGAACGTTACTCCTCTTTCATTCTTAAGTTAAAAGAAATTTCAAAGCCGATTGCGGATGAAAAGCTTGATGCTGCGATTCAGAAAATAACCTATGAGTTTCCTAGCTTTTTTGAATGGGCTCGTAAGATGAATGATAAGCAGAAGACATATGAAGAATTTAGTGCTTGGTTGACGGGGGTTGAGGGGATGATTCAAGGTTTGATAGAAAAACATCCACGCCATCCGGCAATTTATGAATTAGATAAAATTTTAGCTCGCACTGATAATTTTGTTAAGTTGGGCGTAGCTTATCTTGTACCTGCGGATCCTGATCTTGAGCTTTCAGAAGCACAGGTTGCTCAGACTTTGAAAGGTATTCAAGCTGCCCTCGACAAAGATCCAGCTGAGTTGGTAAGCCGTAACTTACGGGATGTGTTTATGTCTGCGTTCGCTGAAGATGGTAAGTCATTTTCCTTTGATGAAGAGGAGGTTGTACGCAAGCTAACTGAGCGTATGAGTAGCCGTGATCAGTTAGGGGCGCTTGATCGCTTGTGGGATGCGGCCAAAACCGAAAAGAACGAATTGGATAAGCTTTTCTCTGAGTTGTCGTCATTAAAGCCTTGGGAAAAGGGCTATTTGCCGATTGGCAGTTTTTCAAAAGTGTCTTTGCTGGAAATCATGCTTTTCCGTGATATGACCTCAAATGATCCTGTTCGTCTTTTTGATCTTATCATCGAGGATTACCTGGCTCGTGTGCCAGCAGAAAAAAAAGCTGATGCCTTGGCGAAGCTTCCGGCTCTTCAGGAAAAATTCCGCAAAGAAATTCAAAAGTCAATTGGTTCAGTTCGTATGAATCGAGTGAATGAGCAATTGGCGGGTGTTATTGAAAAATTGGAAGAAAAGAGAAGTTTTTGGGGTAATGTTGCAGCTTCTTTGACAGAGAATCGAACCAAGATTTTTGGCTTCTCGATTGCGAGTTGGACCCTGTTACCTCTTGTGATCGGCCTGAGAGTGCTTTTTGGCTACTTGCATAGCCGTTTTGGACATGTGATTAATTCACTAGATTCGTTAAAACTTACTTTAAAAACCCCGGGAGTTTGGAGATTTTCTGTTTTTGTTGTTGCCGTCACAATTCTGGGTCCTGCCATGATAGCCTATTTTTATTCATCAGCTATGGCTGCGCTAATAACTTCTGTTGCTGTTGTGGGATTTTGGGGTGCGTTTAACTATTTCATTAAATGGGTTGATTCGGATGGGCATGAGTCATCCCATTTGGCTGCGTACGAAACTGGTTTTGCTCGTTTTTGGACATCACTTGAGCATGGTTTTGCGGCGCTGGTGGGCATTTCGGCTTTTGTATTGGCTATGCATACTGCCTCAGCGGCGATTGTGATGGCTGTGTCTGCTTTTCTAAGCTATTGGCTTGCTTTGAGTTTTGTTCGTGTATTTGGTCGTCTTTGGGGATTGTTCATTTCAAATCCATTTAAAATTGAAGACGGAGAAATGACTGAAGATGTTATGGAGCGTATTGTTTTAGGGCTTCGCCGCATTAACCCGAATGCTCCAGAAAATGAGCTGCGGGAGCATGCTTTGAATGCCTATCAAAGATTGAAAGCGCGTGGCTTGAATGAAATTAAAAATTGGACTAGCTCGGAAGTTCTGCCAATTTTGAATGAATATATGCGCTCAGTCAACATGGTTGCCATTGCTTTTAATCCTTTTTTCCGCGGTGATAACGATGCTGTTTCAGAAAATGGCGAAGTTGATCCAAATTTACCCTCAGAAGCGGATATTCTTGAGTGGGACGCAAACTTGGAGGTTCGTCTGTTGACCCTTCAGGAAAGTGAAAAAGCCGGCACACAAGACTGGCAGATGGTTGTTATTGATTTATTAGGAAATAAAGTTTTTCTGCGCGACAGAAATAAACAGGCTGTCA
This sequence comes from uncultured bacterium, assembly GCA_964562525.1. Lineage (GTDB taxonomy): Bacteria > Omnitrophota > Omnitrophia > Omnitrophales > Aquincolibacteriaceae > Multiplicimicrobium. Next base: position 21,418 of record CAZLTL010000017.1, on the reverse strand, counting down.
AAGATGCCAACGGCAACCTTATTCCCAATTTTCAATATCTCAACGCATTTGTTGTTCGCTTGCAGAGGATGTTGGCATCAGATTTAGATTTGCAGACTGAAGAAGGACGTAGCCTTTATTTTAGCCGTCTCAGGCGTGTTAAAATTATTTATGAAAATGCTGCTATGAAGCCTAATCAAGAGTGGAAGGCAGATCGCCTTTTCGATACAGGTGATGCCGCTGTGGATTATCGGAGTATGAATTTGCCGATGCTTTTCCCTGATGTGAATGGCAAGCTGTTTGACGGTCAGCTCAATCCTTTTTTTACTCACCCGAGTTATAACTCGGAGATTTATGAGCTTGTTCAGGAAGGTCTTGTTCCGGAGAGTATCCGTACGGACATGCTTTTTTCTGATAATTTTCGTGACGATGTCTTTGGTCCCGGTATTGGCACGGGTGAATTAATTGGCAGGGTGCTGGTTCCGGCGGTGAATGATTCAGACAACGGAATGAATCAGCATATTGGACTGACTGTTTTTAAAGCTGCTGTTCATAATCCTGAATTGGCGCGAGACGAGAATGGGCTTGTGATTGATGGGCGTATTAGCAACGGAGCACCTTTGATCTATCAGCCGTCACTGACAACAGGGAATGAAAAGGAAACCTTAAAAACTTACTTGCTGGGTAATCAAGTTACCATGTTTAATTTTATGCAGGTTGCCTTTCAGCGCTTGTATGGCTCAATTCGCATGTGGGGCAAATCTGTCTCTCACTTCCTTAAACATAAGTCAATTTTTACCCCTTATTTTATGTTTTTGAACCCACCGCTAAATTGGAGTGGGGAAGATGGCATGGAAAGCACTTTGGTTGCGCTTTATGGTGCTGAAAGGATTTCTGCATCTAAAAAAATTCAGGAGAGAATTGAGGAAATTAAGCAGGCGTACTATCCACACGGGAATCTTGCTGTTCCGAATCGTGATAGTGATCCGGATGGATGGAAAAAGTATTTAGAGATGTTCAAGAAAACAGTTTGGCAAGATGTTCAGTATTTTGCACATGAAAATAAGGTGGCTAATAAAGATAGTGAGTTAACTAAAAGTTATTTGGATTTGCGTGTCCCGCATCTTCGTGTTGTATTGGCCACCTTGGCAAATGGTTTAACTGTCAAAGAGCTACTGAAGAGGCATCCAGAACTGGGTCAGTTCTACGGTGAAGATGGCTCGCCAAAGCCCTTGTCATCTGATAAAAAATTGATTGATGAAGAAATATCTCTGCGAAAACAGCTCGAGCAGGAAGGAATTAACGAAAATGAACGGTTGAAATTAAACAATCGTCTTGATGAAGTTCGTCAATTAATTCAGAAAGATCTTTTCAATAAATCTCAACTTTATCCCAAGGCTGTTGCTACGGTTGAGAAGCTAGGTTATTGGGCGATTCCGATGGGCAGATACTGGGATAAGTTTATTCTTCTAAGCCCGATTTTAGTGATGCACGGTCTTCGTTCCATTATCGGGAAATATAACAATGAGGATTGGTTTCAGACTCTGGCGGTTATATTGGCTGGATCCGTTGTTCGTTGGGAAGGCCCAATGCAGACACAGTATCCCGCATTGGTTTCAACAGTCTCTTGGGCTGTAGGGACGCTTTTCCTATGGCTTGGTTTGGGCTTTTCTTTGGGATTGGCTCTGTTGGCTGGATTTGCCATTGCCGCGGTGATTGCGTTCGTAATTAATATGGGGCGGTATATGGCTGGTTGGCGTCAAGAGGATACCCCTGGTATGACGCAAAAGTTAGAGGCAGGCGAATTAGCAGACATGATTAAGTGGGGAAAATGGTTTGGGTTTGATGTGTTTGCCCAATCTTTGAAACGCAATTTTGATGCGTTGTATAAGGCTGTGAGCTCAAAACTTCACTCGTCTTCGGCTGAAGCAATTGATGAGGACCCTGATCGCTCTATTTTTCAAGACCTCGCATTTGCTTCATTTCTGATTCTAGGTATTGTTGCTGGATGGGCTGGTTGGATTATACCGGTTGCATCAGGTTTGGCGGTTGCGCTTTATTTTTCGATTATGACTATGTTGATTTTTTATGCTTATGCGGTGCCTTTTGTCACCTTCTTTAAAGAGTTTTATCCGACTAATTATTTTGCTGCAGTAAAAGGGCTTGCTAGAAACTTAATTGTGAATACGGTCGAAAAAGTGCTTTCACCGTTTGTTTTGTTGGCGGCTATTTTTACTGCGGCTGGTAAGTTTTTAATGGCGAAGTCGCGTTATCGTGAAGCTGCGATTAAGGGGAAAAACCCGGGTTGGGATTCTGCTCTTTTTGCTACTGAGTACCCGAAGTATAAATTAATTCATGAGCGTTTAATTCCCATGATTTCATTTGGGACTTCAATGACGGTGCTTATTTTGGCTGCCACAACAAGCTTGAGCCCCATTTTGTTGTTGGGCGGACTTGTTTTTGTTGCGGGTTTAAATTTTTGGTCTAAAGCATCATCTAAGTCAAATTTATTCAAAGATATTCGTGCTCTTAAGGTGAAGATAAGCAAGGCGAGCACAGATGAAGATAAGCAAAATTGGGTTGATTTATTAGCGAGCAAGCAAGCTGAATTGCGTTGGTTTGGCTTAAGCGTTACCGTTAGTTTTTTGAATGCTGCTTTTATGGTGATGAGCTTAGCTGCGCCGATTATTGCTGCTGCATTGGGTCTTAGTATTCCGGTAGTTGTGGTGGGTAGTATTGCTTTGGTGGTAGCGAGTTTTGCAGTGGGTGTGCTTGCGATTTATCGAGAATCTCGTGCGACTTTGCGTAACGCTATGTATGCGGGTAGTTTGAAGGCGGGGCAACGTTTGGTCATGAGTGATTTTGAACGAAACATACCTTCGCGTGATGTTTATATTACTGACACCTATATGAAGAATTTTACAGGTTATATTGGGCGTCTTTTTTCTGCATTTTTTATACTAACCGCAGCGAGTGCTTTTTTGCCGGGTGTGACTTGGGCTTTTGGTCTGATGAATTTAGGTACTTATCAGCGTGCGTTAACTCTCTTTATGACATTTTTGTTTGGTGCTGTGGCAGCTGTGGTTTGGGGCTTTCCGGTTAGTGCGAGTAAGAATAATTGGCGCTTCTATATTATGTTTGGAACTTTTTTTGGGCTAACCGTTTTGAGCAGTCTTGTCATGTTTGATAATAACTTTATAGCAGAAAACTATAGCAGCTTTGTTGCCGGCGGTACGGGAGCAGATGGTTCAATTCGCTCGAATATGGCGGTTCCGACTCAGTTTTTGACGGGAACTATGGAGGAGACACGAATCTTTAAATTCTTGCATTTAATTTTGCCGGCGGGTGCTGTTGCGATTGTTGCCATGTTTATCTTGGTTAAGATGCGCGTCTTTAATTGGGGTGCTGGCAAAGATGTTGCCCCCGAGTCTCCCGAATCCTTGAATCTTGAAGATCTTAAAGTAATGACTGTTGAGCTTAAGACGAATACACAAGAAGAAGCCCCATTTGATATGCCTGGTACTGAAGATTTAGATTTAGAAAAAAAGGCTGAAATCGAAATTGTTAAGGGGCAAGATCGAAAAACTTTCACGTTTGATCTTCAAACTCCAATTCCGAATAATCATTTTAGATTGATTGTGGAGCGTGTAAATCCAGTTCTTGGTGAAAGCAGCGTTTTGGGTAAAGAAAAAGGGGAGTTAGTTATTGATTTTACAGCGGAACAGGTTGGGGCTGCTTTCTCGGATGGTTATGACTATAAGGTTGTCCGAGAAAAGGTTGTCGGTAAGAATGATCCTATTTTAGGGGAACAAATTCTATTCACTCTTCTTGATGGTGAAGGTAATCTGCTCGGAAAAATTAATGTAAGCCGTTCGGAACAGCGCAATGCACCCGTTGAGATGCGCTCTGAAAATCGCCGATCTGAGTTGGTTGATGCTTTGGCCATTTCAAAGCCTATGACCGATTATATGATGGAGATTAGTGTTGCTTCCGCTAACACCGGCGCGTCTTTTGATGCTTCAGCTGAGCTTCGGCTTCAAACCACTCTTTTGCCAACACCTGAAGCTGTTGCTGTGATTGATTTTGAGATTGATAGTCTTCTTCCGGCTGAAACTGTTGCAGTTGATATTATGATTGGTGATGCGTCGATTGCGGACTATGCATTTATTGATGCAAGCAAGATTTCTCTTGATAGAGGCCAATTTTTAGCTCAAGAAGCCATGGAAGATGGTAAGCATATTGTGCTTTTTAACAATCTCGCTTCTCAATGGACAGCCGATCAGCTTGGATTGACTGGATACGATAAGCTTCAAAAGTATGATATTGGCTTCTATGCGGCTCTAGAAAGAATGGGAGTTAATAGCGATCAATTGGCCGCAATTATGCAGAATGCCGTTGAGATTACCCGTGTTAACTCAATTGACTTGAAAGCTCATGCTGCGATTGCCCGTCGAATGATTGAAAAGACAGACGGTCGGTTGGTTGTTTATACCGAAGATGGCGTTGAAGGCGCAATTAAATTTGGCGCAACAATTGACAGCTCGAGCTTGATTGAGGCTATAACAGCTCAGATTCAAGCGGCAGTGGCTGTCGCGAAATCTGCGTAATCGAATACGAAAAGTGGGGAAGGAAAGCCGCCCGGGAATCCCGGGCGGCTTTTTTGTTTCACATTACCTGTAACTGCATTTAAGAAGAGCTGAAGGCTATTTCTTCTACTTGGTTCTCATCGCCAGATCGGTTAAAATTCCCCTCTTATGAAAAAGCTTAAAATCACGCTCGCGCAGATGAACCCCGTTGTGGGTGACATTGCCGGCAATACCGCAAAAATCTTGGAATGGGCTCGGCAAGCAAGCTCTGAAAAGTCCGATTTGATTATTTTTCCTGAGATGGCGCTTTGCGGCTATCCGATATGGGATCTTGCCAATCATCCTGACTTTGCGGCGGCTACGTCTGAAGCGGTGCAAAGAATTGCTTCAGAAACAAAAGCCCTTAACCTTTCCATGGTTATTGGCGGTATTGACTCCGTAAAGTCGTCTGTCGTTAGTAGCTCGTCTTCAGTTGCGCGCAGCAAAGTTTACAATTCGTTGTTTTGGATTGAGGGTGGGAAAGTTTTACTGACTTATCACAAGCGTCTTTTGCCGACCTATGATGTCTTTTTAGAAGATATTTTCTTCGAGTCCGGGAAAAAAGCAGGCGTTGTTAAATCTAAGCTCGGTAAAATCGGCGTTATGATTTGTGAAGATTTGTGGGATGACAGCTATGATCTCAAGCCGCTTGCCGAACTTAAGAAAGCCAAGACGGATTTTGTGATTAATATTTCTGCATCGCCTTATTTTGCCGGTGTGCGCTCACGCCGTGAAGAATTACTCGCCCGGCAGTCCAAAAAGTATAAGCTGTCCATTGTTTACGTGAATCAAACCGGCGCGCAGGATGATTTGATTTTTGACGGTGCCAGCATGGTTTATGACAAAGCCGGTAAAAAGATATTTCAAGCGCCTTTTTTTGAAGAAGGTCGCTATGTTTTTGAATTTGCTAAGTTAAAGCCAGTAAAGACAGCTAAAACAAATGCAACGCAGGAGATGTATCAGGCTTTGGTTTTGGGCGTAAAAGATTATTTCCGTAAGAATGGATTCAAAAAAGCGGTGATCGGTCTTTCGGGCGGAATTGACTCGGCTTTAGTTGCGGCGATTGCAGTTGATGCATTGGGCTCTGACGCGGTACGCGGGATTACGATGCCGAGCCAGTATTCCTCGGAGGGTTCATGGAAAGACTCCATGGAGCTCGCCAAAAATCTTGGGATTCAATGCCGAGTTTATCCGATTCAGGAGAAATTTGATTTTATACTTAAGCAATATCGTGAGCAAAAACGGCGTTATGGCGATGCTGTTCCGGCGGACGGAACGCTTGGCCTAGCGGTTGAAAATTTACAGGCGCGGCTGCGCGGGCTTGAGCTCATGTATATTTCAAATGATGACGGCAGTTTGGTTTTGACGACAGGGAATAAGTCCGAGCTAGCAATGGGGTATTGCACGCTTTATGGTGATATGTGCGGTGGGTTAGCGGTCTTGGGGGATGTCTACAAAACTCAAGTTTATGAATTGTCGCGTTACCGTAATTCAATTCGGCATGTGATTCCGAATGAGATTTTGATTAAAGCACCTTCTGCAGAGTTGCGTCCCAATCAAAAGGATCAAGATTCGCTGCCCGAATACGACGTGCTTGATGAAATTCTTTGCTGCTACATCGAAAAAAATATGCCGCTTCAAGCCATTGTCAAGCAAATGGCAAAAAAGAAGGTTCCGTCCGAGGTCGTGCTGAGCACTCTGCGTAAGACAGATTTAGCCGAATATAAGCGGCGCCAAACGCCTCCCATTTTGCGTGTGACTGAAAAAGCTTGGTTCGGACGGCGCATGCCGATTACTAACCGTTTTGTGAGGAGTTAGTGTTGGTTTACCGCAAAGGGATCTCAGTTGCTTGGGGGCGGTTTGTGTTCGAGGCCCACGAAAAGGGAATTACGCGCGTCATTTTTCCTGAAAATGGAACAAGTTTTTCCGATACGGAAGAGAGCTCGCAGTTATTGGATGCTGCTGTTGAGCAATTTCGCAATTATTTTTTGAAGCGCCCGTATGATTTCCGTAATTTGAGGTATGATTTTTCGGCCGTTTCCGGTTTTCAGCAAAGAGTCTTAATTGCTCTTTTAAGTTTGCCAGCTAAAACAATTTCCTACTCGGAACTCGCGCAGCTTGCGGGGTCGCCGCGTGCGAGCCGCGCCGTGGGTAATGCCATGAATCAAAATCCTTTTCCGGTTTTTATTCCTTGTCATCGCGTGATCCGGGCGGACGGTGATTTAGGCCAATATGCCTGGGGACAAGACTGGAAAGCAAAGCTTTTGAAGCATGAAGGTATTTATCCGCAGAGCCCATCCTTCGCTTCTAGTTTAAGCGGGCTTTCTGCTATAATTGCCGCGGTTTAACTTGAATGAATTTGAGGAGATTTTGTGCTGCCTAAAAAAATTGCAACAACGATCAGAGAATTGGCTGAAGACAAAAAAGCGGAAGATGTTTTAATTCTAGATGTTAAAAAACAATCCAGTTTTGCGCATTACTTTATTATTATGCATGGCAATACCGAGCGCCATGTGACTGCGATCGCTGAAAACATTACAACTGAAATGAAGAAGAAGGGTGAGCCCGCTTGGCAGGTTGAAGGCTTGCGTGAATCCAAATGGGTTTTGCTCGACTTTGGTTCGGTGGTGGTGCATGTGTTTCTTAAGGATATTCGTGAGTTTTATGCTCTTGAACGCCTCTGGGGTGACGCTAAGCGGATTTAAATGAAAAAGCGTCGTCTACTGCGTTGCAAGCTGCGCTTCTTCGTGCGGCGTATTAGTGCATACGCCTCCTCAGGCGCTTGCTTGCGCCTTGTATCCAACGCTTTTTGATTTAAATCACAAGATTTAAATAAATAATGAAAACTAAACTTTTGCTTTGCTCGCAATGACATTGGTATGAAAACTGAACTTAAAAATCTTATTTTAAAAGCGGCGCAAGACTTATGCGGTGGCAATTTACCCGCGGGTTTTGATTTTGAGCTTTTACCTCCCAAAGATCCTTCGCATGGCGACTTGGCTTGTAATGTCGCGATGAAGATTTCAAAAATTGTCGGAAAAAATCCGCGTGAAACCGCGCTCGCCATTCAAAAACAAATTGAAGCTTCTCAATCCGCTATTTTAGATAAGATTGAAATCGCGGGGCCCGGTTTTATGAATTTCAGAATGAATAAATCTGCGCGCGGGGCCTTGGTTCATCAAATTATTCAGGCTGATGAAAAATATGGCTCTTCTGATTTTGGCAAAGGTCTTAAAACCGTTGTGGAATTTGTCAGCGCGAATCCGACCGGGCCTTTGACTATTGCGCATGGCCGGCAAGCTGCCATTGGCGATTGTTTGGTGCGCATTTTGAGCAAGGCCGGATTTGATGTGAAGGCTGAGTATTACCTGAACGATGCCGGACGCCAAATGCGATTGCTGGGTGGAAGTGTTTTTGCGCGTTATTCGACTGATTTGGGCAAACCGAGGGAATTGCCGGAGGATGGTTATAAGGGGTCTTATATTTTTGATTTGGCTAAAGATTTGGTGAAACTTAAAGGCGACGCCCTTTTAAAATTGTCCGAAGATGATGCGACTGCGCAATGTACCGATTTCGCCAAAGATACGATTATGGGTTGGATTAAACAAGATCTCGAAACCACCGGCTGTCACTTTGATAATTTTTACAGCGAGCGGACTCTTTACACTGAAAACAAAGTCGAAGAGGCTTTGAACTTGCTTAAAGATCGCGGCTATATTTTTGAAAGCGAAGGCGCGGTCTGGTTTCGGTCCACGGATTTGGGCGATGACAAAGACCGTGTGGTTAAAAAGTCTACGGGTGAATATACCTATCTCGCGCCGGATATCGCATATCACATGACCAAGTACAATCGCGGTTTTCGCAAGATCGTTAATCTTTGGGGCCCCGATCATCATGGGTATATTCCTCGTCTCAAAGCGGCCTGTCAGGTTTTGGGCTATGACGCGGATAAAATTCACGTTGGTATTGTTCAGCTTTCGACGCTTTACCGCAAAGGTGAGCCGCTTAAAATGTCCACGCGCGCGGGCGAATTTATCACGTATAAAGAGCTTTATGAAGAAGTTGGAATTGACGCAGCACGGTTGTTTTTCGTTTTGCGCCGTCAGGAAAGTCATTTGGATTTTGATTTGGAGGTGGCGAAAGAAAAATCCGCGGATAATCCCGTTTATTATCTTCAATACGCGCATGCCCGCATTTGCAGTTTGATTGATAAAGCCGACCGGAAAATCAGCGCAAGCCCGGATGTGAGTTTGTTGGTGACGCAGGAAGAAGGCGATTTGATCGCGACACTTTCTCAGTTTCCGGATTATGTACGTCAATCCGCAGAAACTTTGGAGCCGTACCGCGTTGTGGATTATTTACGTCAGCTTTCGGCGAGCTTCCATAAGTTTTACAGCCAATGCCGCGTTGTCACAGAAGATGCCGCGTTAACCGATGCTCGTTTGGCGCTTTGCAAATCCACCCAAATTGTTTTGCGTAATGGGCTGCAGCTTCTTGGGATTTCTCAGCCCACCTCGATGTAATGAATCGGGATATTCCTGAATTCTCACCTGATTTGCTCAAACAGAATAAAACTAAGCCTAAGGTTATATTCGTCGTAGGTCCGACGGCTTGCGGTAAATCCGCTTTGGCGATTGAACTTGCCAAGCGAATGCGGGGTGAAATTATTTCCGCCGATTCAATGCAGGTCTATGAAGGGATGAATATCGGAACGGCTAAAATCACCGCAGCGGAAATGCAGGGGATTCCTCATTTCGGGCTCGATTTAGTTCCGGCTTCAAAACCCTTTAGCGCTTATGATTTTCGGAAATATGCGCTCGAAAAAATTTCTGAAATTTGCGCGCGCGGAAACACTCCTTTTATCACCGGCGGTTCTGGGCTTTATGTGCGCGGACTTTTGGAAGGATTGCCGGAAGTTTCAATGCAGAATGAAGCGGTGCGGGAACATTTTGAACATCGGCTTGAAACCGAAGGTTTAGAAGCGCTGGCGCGCGAGCTTGAAAAACTTGACCCTGAATTTTATGCGAAGGTGGATAAGCAGAATTCTGTGCGTGTCATCCGCGCACTTGAAATTCATTCGATTACCGGACAGATACCGTCTGCGGTACGCGAAAAAAGGGAAACGCTGGAAGACTTAGGGTTTGCTCCGGTGGTGCTCGGAATAGACCGCGACAGGGAATGGCTTTATGAAAAAATTAATGAACGAGTTGAAGTGATGTTTCAGCGCGGACTTATTGCCGAGGTGGAAGTGTTGATGGCTTCCGGAATGTCGAAAACAGCGGCCCAGGCCGTGGGATATAAGGAAATTGTCGAAGCTTTGGAAGCGGAGGGCGACTTGCATCAAAACTTACGAATTGCAAAAGAGAAGGTCCAGCAAGCGTCGCGTAATCTCGCCAAACGTCAATGGACTTGGTTTAAGCGCGAGCGTGGAATTCATTGGGTTTTTTGGCCGCAGGATGCGGAGCCGGAAGTTTTTGCTCAGTATGTTGCAAGTCATCTTAAGTACGCGAACTCGTTGGATTAATTAATTTATGGCGATTGAAAAAGTTGTTTTAGTTTTGGTTGAGTTGACCACTCGCAAAGGCTTTTTGATTGATGAAGAGCTTGAAGAAATGGTGGAGTTGATCCGTTCTGCAAATGGAGATGTTGTTGCGGCAGTGCATGCAAAGCTTTTCCGTCCGAACGCTTCACTTTTTATCGGATCCGGTAAAGTGGAAGAAATTGCGCAGCAATTGCTCGAAACCGGCGCGAAGCGGGTTGTTTTTAATCAGAACCTTTCGCCGGTTCAAACCCGCAACCTCGAGACGCAGCTTAAAAAATATAAAGCCAAAGTGATTGACCGCAACTTGCTGATTTTGGATATTTTTGCCCGCCGCGCAAAATCAAGCGATGGAAAATTGCAGGTGGAATTAGCTCAGCTGGAATATCAATTGCCGCGTGTGGATATGCAATGGGAAAAGCTTTCGCGCGCGGCCGGCGGCGGAGCGGGTGCGATGGGAGGGCAAGGGGAACAGCAAATTGAAATTGACCGCCGGCGTATCCGCGAAAGAATTATCCGCGTGAAAAAAGAGTTGCTCAAGCTCAAAGAACATCGCGCTCGTCTGCGGGCAGGGCGTAAACAAAAACAATTTGTGCAGGCGGTTTTAGTCGGCTATACCAATGCCGGAAAATCAACTTTGCTGAATGCGCTGACCGGAGCGGAGGCTTACGCCATGGATCAATTATTCGCAACGCTTGATCCGAAAACTCGGCTTTTTCAGGACGGCCGCATCGGCAGTATTTTGGTCACCGATACGGTTGGGTTTATTCGCGACCTGCCGCATCATTTGGTGGAAGCTTTTCATGCGACCTTGGAAGAGGTAACAGAGGCTGATGCGGTCATTCATGTCATTGACGTTTCAAATCCGAATACTCTGGAGCAAGTGAAGGTTGTCGAAAAGGTGCTTGCATCCCTTAAAGCCTCCGAAAAACCCACTATTTTTGCCTTAAATAAGTCGGATTTGTTGACACCCGAACAGAAAAAAATGTGGTTATCTCAGTTTCCGGGCTCAATTTGTATTTCTTCGAAAAAGAAGGAAGGTTTGCGCGAGTTAATGCAAAAAGTGAAGGATGTTTTAGCAGAATATAGCCGTCAAACCCGTGCTTCAGAGACCGCATAGCGGCTGATGACGGCACACCCTCTTTTTGATATACTTTCGCCTTCGCAAATTAGTTCTTAACGCGTTTTTATTCCATTAATTAAAGAGGATTCCATGCAAAAGACCCAAGCTAAACAGCTCTCCAGTTTTGACCTTCAAGCCGCCGGCCAAAGTCCTTGGCTTGATACCATCAGCCGCCAGCTTTTGAACTCCGGCGTGCTCAAAGAATTTGTCCAGAAAAAGGGTCTTTTGGGCGTCACATCGAACCCGTCGATTTTTCAAAAAGCGATTTCATCGGGCGAAGGTTATGAAAAAGATATCCGCACACTTTTTCGTTCGGGAAAAAGTGTTTTGGAAGTTTATGATGCTTTAACAATTTCTGACATTCAGCGCGCGTGCGATTTGATGCTGCCGGTTTACAAAAAATCAAACCGCGAGCATGGCTATATCAGTCTCGAAGTATTGCCGGTTCTCGCTTATCGCGCTGAAGAAACTTTGACCGAGGCTCGCCGTCTATTTAAGCTTGTGAAGCGTCCTAACTTGATGATCAAAGTTCCGGCGACAGCGGAAGGCTTGCCTGTGATTGAGCAATTGATCGGGGACGGCATCAATGTGAATATCACTTTGATGTTTTCCATTCAAGATTATTGCCAAGTCGCGGAAGCCTATTTGCGCGGATTGGAAAGACGCCTCAAACAAAAGAAGTCTCTCGCGGCCGTTCATTCCGTGGCGAGCGTCTTTGTTAGCCGTATTGACGCTGTGATTGATCAAAAGCTTGAATCGATTTTAAAAGGAACTGTGGATGAGGAGAAATTGATTTTGATTCAGAGTTTGCGCGGAAAAGCCGCGGTCGCAAATTCGAAATTGATTTATCAGGAATTCAAAACGATTTTGAATTCTGCGCGTTGGCAAAAACTTGCTAAGGCCGGCGCGGCACCGCAAAAAGTTCTCTGGGCGAGCACAAGTCCGAAGAATCCCGCTTATTCGCCGCTTTGTTATGTGGAGCCGCTCGTGGGCAAGGAAACCGTTAATACTTTACCTGAGCCCACATGGAAAGCTGTTTTAGACGGCGCAAAAGTGGTTCCCGATGCGGTTGAAGAGGGCGTTACCGAAGCGCGTGCGGTGATTGACCGTCTTCGCAGTTTTGGGATTGATGTTAACGCGGTTTGTGTTGATTTGAAGAAGGCCGGAGTGAAATTGTTTGAGCAAGCCTTTGAAGATTTGATGCGGACGCTGGAATTAAAACGAATCGAGCATTCTCCTAAAAAAAATCCCGCGAAAGTCGCGCTGAAATTACCGGAAGAAATTCAGGATGCCGTAAGCTCCGCGGTGGATTTGGCCGGGGGCGACCGCTTGCATTCACGCTGGCTTGAAAAAGATTCCTCGCTTTGGTCGATTGAAGAAAGCCATATCAAAGTCATTCGTAACCGTTTGGGTTGGGTTGAAATCAGCGATAAGATTTTAAGCCGCGTTTACGAAATCGATTTATTGCGCGCAAAATTAATCAGCCGCGGTATTAAAGATGTTGTTTTGCTGGGAATGGGGGGATCGAGTCTGGCCGCGGAAGTTTTTTCGATTGTCTTACCGCGCGCATCGACTCCCGCTTTAAAGTTTCATCTTTTGGATACGACCGACCCGCAGGCGATTGCCGCGGTAGAATCCAAAATCAATTTAAAGAAATCTTTTTTTATTGTTGCAAGTAAATCCGGCGGAACGATTGAAACGGTTTCGCAGTTTCAATATTTTTACGGACGTGTTTCGAAAGCTTATCGCGGTTCCAAAACCGAAACCGGCAGTCATTTTATGGCAATCACGGATCCGGGTTCCGGCTTGCAACAGCTTGCTGCGGAACATTGTTTTGAATCAACCTTTTTGAATCCGCCCGATATCGGCGGCCGTTATTCGGCTTTATCGTTTTTTGGTTTGATGGGTGCGGGATTATGCGGTTTGGATATCCGTGCGCTCTTGAAGGACGCGGTTGCTTCATTGCATGAAATGCGTAATCAAGAAAATCTTGCAAAAAATCCCGGAATTTATTTGGGAATCATTTTGGGTCAGCTTGCCGAAGCGGGCGTAAATAAACTCACTTTTTGGACAACACCTAAGCTGCGCATTTTTGGTGATTGGGCGGAACAACTTATTGCGGAAAGTACCGGTAAACAGGGTAAGGGAATTGTTCCGATTGTCGGCGAGCCTGCATTTGCACCGGATGCTTATCGCGAAGACCGTTATTTTGTGGTTTTAAGAGAGCCCGGCGTTAAGACCGCAAAGCTCGATCAAGCCGTGAAAGCAGTGAAGAAAGCCGGTTTCCCTGTGATTGAAATTACTTGGTCTGATTTCAGCAATGTCGGCGGAGAAATGCTGAAGTTTGAAATTGCGACCAGTATCGCCAGCAGTCAAATGGCTGTGAACCCTTTTGATGAACCCAATGTCAAAGAAAGTAAAGACATGACCGGCGCATTGCTTGCGCAGCTTGCTGCCGGAAAAGCTTGGGCACAGCCTGAGCCAATCGCACCCGTTTCGGTAAAGGGTAAGCAATTGATTCAAGACTTCCTCAAAGGCCTTAAAACAGGGGATTATGTTGCTTTATTGGGGTATTTTGAACGCAATCCCAAGACCATGGCTGTTATGGATCAGGTGCAGGCTTATTTGGCTGAAACCTTGAAGGTTCCTGTGCTTTACGGCTTTGGTCCTCGCTATCTGCATTCCATTGGACAGCTTTACAAGGGCGGTCCGCGCACCGGCCGTTTCATTGAGCTCTTTGTGAAAGACTCAAAAAAATTGGAAGTGCCTTCTGCCGGATATTCCTTCAGTCAGCTTAAACAAGCGCAGGCTTTGGGAGACTATCAGGCTTTCGCATCCAAGAAAATTCCGGTTCTTGCGGTCGAGATCGGCGCCGATCCGATTGCGGGCGTCAAAAGCCTTTTGAAATTACTTCAGGAGAAGTAAAGTCGTTTTTGTTTAAGTCCTTAAAAGGACTCAGCCACAAGGCGTGGTCTATGACCACAGGCAAACCGCACTGCGGAGGCGAGCGTTATGTTATCGCAGGTACGAATACAGAACTATGCGTTGATCGATGATATCCGCATTGAATTTGCCGAAGGCTTAAATGTTTTGACGGGTGAGACCGGCGCCGGCAAATCGATTCTAATTGATGCTCTGCGTTTATGCTTTGGCGACCGCGCTGAATCGATTCCCTTCAAAAATCCTTCTCTCCCTTGTTTGTTGGAAGCCGCCGTTGATTGTTCTTCCGTACGCGTACTTTTGGGAGCGCGGCTGTTTCAGGAACGCTTCTCGGAATACATTGAAGAAGGCGACGACCTGCTTGTTTTTCGCCGCGAATTTTCCGCCCCTGGAAAAAGCAAAAATACTTTAAACGGCCGCCTCGTTAATCTTTCCAAAATTCGTGAGCTGGCTTCATTTCTCGTGGATTGGCATGGACAATATGATTTTCAGGCGATTTTTCAGCCCGCGGCTCAGCTTGAAATGCTCGATCGTTACGCGAAAACAGAAAAGCTGATTCACGCTTACCGCGCCGTTTATTCCGATTACGCAGCTTTGCTTCAATCCAAGCAAGAATTAACTGATTCGGTTCAAAATCGCGAAGCCCAACTTGATTTACTTAAATTTCAAGTTCAAGAAATTGAACGGGTGAAGCCGCGTCCGGGAGAAGATGAAGAACTCAAGTCGGAGTGGATCCGTTTCTCACACGCGGAAAAATTGCATGAAAAAATTCGCGATCTTTTAGATGCTTTGGATGAAGGTGAGGAATCAGCATCAACGCGTATGAGCCGTGCTTTTAAACCCTTAATTGATTTAGAAAAAATAGACCCTGAATTTACCAAGCGGCGTGAAGAGCTTGAGAGTATTCAGCTTCAGCTTGAAGAATGGATCACGCAGGCACGCGAATATCAAGACAGCCTTTCGTTTGACGAAAAAGCAGCGCGTGAAGCGGAAAGTCGTTTGAACGCGCTCGATATTTTAAAAAGAAAGTATGGTGGCAATCTTGACGCCGTTTGTGCTTTTTATGAAAGCGCTAAAAATAAATTAATTTTGCTTGAAGATTCTGAGCTGAGCTTTAAAGAGTTGGATAAAAAAATTCAAGCCAGTTTGAAAGCCGTGAAAGCTGCCGGAAAAGATCTTTCTGTGCAAAGACAAGCGGCCGCGCAAAAGTTTTCAAAGAAAATTTGTGCGGAATTGGAAGAGCTGGGTATGAAGCAGGCCAAGTTTGACTGCCGCATGACAAATCTCGCGGAGCCTTCTTCAGCGGGGCTTGAGTCGCTCGAGTTTGACTTAGCACCAAATGCCGGGTTGCCGCCGCAGCCTTTGGCGCGCATTGCATCCGGCGGGGAAGCTTCGCGGGTGATGCTCGCGATTAAAAAAGTCGCGGGAGATTCCGATCGTATTTCGACTTTGGTTTTTGACGAAATTGACGCCAATATCGGCGGGCGATTGGGCAGTGTTGTAGGTCAAAAACTTCGTGAAATCGCTGAGAACCATCAGGTGCTCTTAATTACCCATTTACCTCAAATTGCGGCTTTTGGCGCCCATCACCTTAAGGTTGTTAAGCAAATGAGCGGGGGAAAAACAAAAATCAGCTATGAGAAGTTGGATGCGAAGGCTCGTGTGAAGGAATTAGCGCAAATGATGAGCGGGCAAGAGGAAACCGCAATTGCCCTCAAGCATGCGCAGGAATTGCTTCAGGCCGCGGCAGTTTAATTTCGCTCTACAAATTAAACACTTTATTGACAAACCTTTTGACTGTGCTATCCTTCGATTATTGCAGGAAATTACTATGAAGAAGAACCTTAAACAAATTCAGCTTACGACGAAAACCACGAAACGCTTCGTGGCGATCGCCATTTGTCCGTCTCGCATGCATCGCATGTGGGCGGTGGCGGGTTATCCCGTTGTGGGCGGAGGTGTTGTTTAAGGGTTAGTTCCTAGTAAAACCCGGTAAACACTAAAGCCCGTAGCGGGAAAAACGCTACGGGCTTTTTGCGTTTATGGCTTCGGTTAATCGAGCTGTGGACGATAACATCAAAAGAAAAAAGGAGAATGAGTATGAATACGGTTCAAATACCTCAGAGACGGAGGGGTACCAATAGGTTGAATGCGGTTGCTTTAACTGCGCTTTTAACCCTGCGGGAGGCCTTAACAGCGGAGAATTATGAGATCTGCCAGCAAGTGATCGACATCGCCTTGGAGTTCGGCGCGACCCAGGCGGATGTTTTCACTCTTTTGGAAGATATCAGGAGAAGTCCGGTTGCTTACACGGCGAAAGCAGCGTAATTCGGGCATGGCTCAGGCTTGTTTATTACAAGGGAAGAGTTGTGCCCGAATGCCGGGCTCAAGTTTTTATCATTTTTTCCGTTACTCTCCATGGGCAGAAACAATGCCTAAGAAGGAGAAAAAAATGATTAATCATATGGTGATTTCAAGTGAGATTGAATGGATTGGATATGAACATAAGGACCGCATGCTTCAGGTCGAGTTTATTGACGGCCCCGTGTACCGTTATCAGGAAGTACCGCACTCTATATTTGAAGAATTTTTGCAGGCGCCTTCACATGGCCGCTATTTTGAAAGTAATGTGAAAGATAAGTTCGAGCATCGACGTATTCGTTAGTTGTTGAGGCTTTGCGCTTGCGCGCAACCGCATCAACGAAAATAGATTAATCGTTTTTCTCCAAAAAGAAACCGGCAGGAATAAAAGCCTGCCGGTTTCTTTTTTTCTTATGGTGTACGCGGTTGCGTGAAACCCAAAGCCTAAATATAAAAGGCTATCCGCGCTTCTCAATCATCAGATAGGTTTCCCACTTTTTATCCCAGTCTAGGACGACCCGGATATGGAGGAGAGAATCCTTCTTAATTTGCAGATTGTTTGGGAAGCGGTGCTTGTGCCAGCGGAAAAGTACGTGATTCGTGACGGGTTCAATATCCATATGCGGCGTTTTAATGACGGTGCCGTCTTCAAGCTCATACTCTAAAACTTCTTTGTGAAAGCGCGCGTCTTTTTTCCAGCAAGTTACAACAAAAAGCTGATCGAGTTTGCAGGGGAAGGATGGGACGTAGAGGTTGCTGCGGATCTTTTGAGCTTTGTAGCCGTCTTCCGCGTCAAACTCAAAATCTTCGCAGATAAAAAACTGTAAAAGCTGAATGGGTTCGTCTTCCATGGCGCGTATTATAAATAGAGCGGTGAGTTTGAGGTAAATAAAAAAGGCGGGCCGTTTCCGGCCCGCCCTTTTTTGGGGTAACTTTGGATTAACCGATAGCGGCTGTTCCTGTTTCACCTGTGCGGATTCGGATGCATTCCGTTAATTCGGTGATGAAGATTTTTCCATCGCCGATATTTCCGGAGCGTGCACCTTTAATGATCGCATCGGTCGTGGTTTTAACAAACTCATTGTTAACCGCGATTTCAACGCGGACTTTCTTGAGTAGGTTTACCTCGACGTCAGCGCCGCGATAATTTTCATGGTAACCTTTTTGCTGCCCACAGCCCATGGCATTGGTTACCGACATGCGGAAGATTTCCTTTTCGTAAAGCGCTTGCTTTACGGCAGGTAAGGCCTCCGGCTGGATGTACGCAATAATGAGTTTCATTTTTTGGTCTCCTTTTTCCGGTAGGTTATGTTGTTGTGTAGGTTTGGAATCCCGAATAGGCTTCCATTCCGTGTTCGCCAACATCAAGCCCACGCAATTCTTCGTGTTCACTGACGCGGAGTCCCATGACTGCTTTCACAATCAGAAAGATCACGGTGGCGAATACGAGAGATCCGATTGCATAAGCTACCACACCAATCAACTGAATCATAAAAGTATGATCCGGGTTGGTACTGAAGATGCCGACTGCAAGCGTGCCCCAAACACCGTTCACCAAGTGAACTGAAAGTGCACCGACTGGATCATCAATTTTAAGTTTATCAATTCCGAGTACTGAAAGAACAACCAGTACGCCGGCGATTAAACCGATGATGATTGAGGATGTGATACTCACTGTATCAGCTCCGGCAGTAATAGCGACAAGACCCGCTAAACAGCCGTTTAAGATCATAGAAAGATCCGGCTTCTTTTGTACAAACCAAGAGGTGACCATGCTGCTCAGCATACCAGCTGAGGCGCCCAAACAAGTTGTTACGAGCACATACGAAACCGGTCCCGGATTTGCCGAAAGAACAGATCCGCCGTTAAATCCAAACCAACCAAGCCAAAGGAGAAAGGTTCCGATAACAGCGAGAGGCATGCTGTGACCCATGACCGGACGGATTTTACCGTTTACATATTTTCCGACACGAGGTCCAAGGATAATTGCTCCGACCAAGGCTGCCCAGCCGCCCACAGAGTGAACGAGTGTTGAGCCGGCGAAGTCGTAAAACTTCATGTCATTCAACCAACCATAGCCCCACTTCCATGACCCCATGATGGGATAGGCAAGTCCGACATACAGTGCGGAGAAAACAAGAAAGCTAGAAAGCTTCACGCGTTCGGCAACAGCTCCCGATACGATGGTTGCGCAAGTTGCTGCAAACATTCCCTGAAACAGAAAGTCTGTCCAGTAAGTGTAGCCGGCATTGTAGGCGCTTGTGATACCTGCTTCATCGGTACCGATTCCAAATCCGGCAAATCCAAAAAATTTACCGATAGAAAAATCTCCCGGGTACATCAGGTTGAAACCTATGAGAGCATAGGTTAAAAGCCCAATCGCGGGGATTACGGTATTTTTAAAGAGAATGTTGACGGTGTTCTTGGAGCGGCAAAGACCGGCTTCAAGCGTTGCAAAGCCAAGATGCATGACAAACACCAAAAAGGTGGCTACCATCATCCAGGTATTGTTAATCGTAAACATTTCTGCTGATGTACCGTCTTCCGCCCATCCCAATGGAGCTGCTAACCCCAAAAGCGGTAAAACGAACAAAGCGGACATAAAGCACTTCGTTCCAAGCTTCATTTTTTCCTCCTGTGAACTGACTGTGAAAAGAATCAACCCCAACGCGAGGCTAAGCACCTTGGCAAAAGCAGTTTCTGTGCCATGTTTGAAAAGTTTTTATACGTTCCTGTATTACCTCTAGACAATCCTGTATATCCCTAAATTTGATACATTTGTGTTTTTGTCTACATAATTGTCTTACATTGAGCTCTTTTGGCTTTCTCGGGTTGGCACGGAATCTGCTTTTACTCTTATGCCTTAGGGCAGGAGGATCCATTGTCTAGAAAGAAATACAAGGTTGTTGAGTCCATGATTCATGCGTGGGTATTGGGTAATGAGCTTCAATCAGCAGGGAAGATATCCCGTGATTCGCTCAATTTGCCAAATGAAAAGCCGTATGAGCCGCTGACTCCGCTTCACTCACAAGAGCTTTACTGGGATAGCCAATTTGTGAGGGCATCCTAGACTTTTCGCATTGACCACTTATGTGTTATTTGATTAACGAGGATGATAATCAAAAGTAACCCATGTTACTTCTGATTATCATTGAGGGACAATCCAGCATTCCTGCGGCTGAATGATCAGCCGCAGGAAGGGGATGAATCGATCAATAATCTGTGTCTTTGTCGTTTTTTGCGTAAGCATAGTCAACAGGCTGCGATGATACGTTTTCGCGATGGACTTTCTTGCTTTGCTTCGGTGAATGTGATTCTCCCGTTACGCAGACATCATGCGCGCCTGCCTTGGAGAAGATGTCCTTGGCTTGCGTGATTTGCTGGGAGTTTTCAGTATGCACCGAAATCAGAACATTGCCTTCCTTGATTTTACCTTCGTAGCGTTTTGCTTCTAGCTCGGGTATCCCCAAACCAATCAAACCACCCGCGATTCCTCCCGCGGCTGCGCCGATTGCGGCACCGCTCAAGGCGGCAACAATCGGTCCTGCGGCAATGAAAGGTCCGACACCCGGAATCGCAATCGCGCCGATTCCTGCGATCCAGCCTAAGGCACCACCCACGACGCCGCCTGTGCTAGCACCTGTCACCGTACCTTCGGGGGCTTTCGTGCTTTTCGTGTGAGCGAAATCATGAGTTGTTCCCTGATCGGCAAATAACGCTGAGATATCATTGTTGGAAAATCCGGAATCCTTCAGCTGATTTACAATTTGATCAGCTTGGTCACGGCCATTTGAGATACAAAATACAGATTTCTTTGACATAATAAGCTCTCTTTCTTAGGGGTTCATTTTGTAATTATTAAACACGCTGAAGCTGTCCAACCACCTCCAACTGGTTATCTACATTTTGCGGTTCGACTTGATTGCCGGCGATTTCTTGAATCAAGCTTTTCTCTTCGGGTGTTTTGACGGGGCCGCGCAATGTAACCTTGCCATTTTGCGTGATGATCTTCACATTCTGACCGTCAACCGAAATTCCTTTCAGAGCCAAGACATCTTTGCGGATGGCGGCGGTTGTTTCGGTGTCGGCTCGGCTGTTGCCTTGATCCAGCGGGGTGATGCTAGTCCGGTCGCGGTCACGAGCGTTCATGGCGGTATTGTTTGGCTCTCTTTGCGCTGTGTCACTATCATCGGCATCGAAAGATGTGTTTTCCGATGCGGGGACTGCGGATAAAGCCGGAGTGTTCACGTTGATCGAAGTGGGGGTTTCTGCCAAGGCTTCACGATTCACAACGTCCGAAGTTTGATCTCCTGTCGAGACTTCAGGATGCATGCCCGACGCAGTTTGGCCTCCTGCCAAGCCTTGGCGATTCATACCCTCAGATGTGTTTTGGGCGGAATAGCCTGCATCCGTGCTTTTTAAATTGGCGGTCTTGTCCTCTGCGAGAGCAGGGAATGCAATAGCAAGAACTGCGACCGTAAAAAAAAGTTGTTTCAATGTCAGTTTCATATTTATTTCTCCTTGAGGAGCTTGAAGAAGCTTCTGTTAATTAATCAGCTGATGCTTTTTGAATTCGTTGAAGAGCGTTTAATTTCACGCTCATGTTAGATTGAGCATTCGGGGGGCTCTATAAGGTGTTCACCTTTAATTTTGGAGGTTTTGGCTCGAGGGGAGATCGGGGTTACTCGTTCGTCAGCTGTTGCAAGGCGGGTGGAGCGTGTCACTAATCAGGAGATAAGAAGCTTTATCCCAGAACAATGCGGATGGAATGATTCGCGCTGTCGTTGACAAGTAAAATGCCTTCCGCGCGTCGTGCGGGCTTTCCGTCCATTTCAATCGACTGAATGCCGC